>NZ_JAKUZS010000018.1:0-26340 GCF_030128585.1 Klebsiella sp. K5-204 | reverse complement strand
CGCAGTTCTACTTCCGTACTACTGACGTGACTGGCACCATCGAACTGCCGGAAGGCGTAGAGATGGTAATGCCGGGCGACAACATCAAAATGGTTGTTACCCTGATCCACCCGATCGCGATGGACGACGGTCTGCGTTTCGCAATCCGTGAAGGCGGCCGTACCGTTGGCGCGGGCGTTGTAGCTAAAGTTCTGGGCTAATTCGTTAGCTTTGAATAAAAAAGGGCGCTTCGGCGCCCTTTTTGTTGTCCGTCGTTCAGCGAAAAGGGCGGTGCTACTGGCGATTCATAACGTGCGCTGCGGCGGATAATGAGTAAATGGTCTATTGTAATCATAACTATTCTCATTTAATATTTGTGCATAAATTGAACGGGAGTTTATATGTACGTTTGTTTGTGCAATGGCGTCAGCGATAAAAAAATTCGCCAGGTTGTTCGCCAGTTTCAACCGCAATCTTTTCAGCAATTACGTAAGTTTGTTCCCGTTGGAAATCAATGCGGTAAGTGTGTTCGCGCGGCGCGGGAAGTTATGGAAGATGAATTAACCACCATGCCGGAATTCAAAGAAATCGCCTGAAGTCCACGCTTCTCTTTTGACATCCCTATAGGCCGGACTACGCTTCAATGAGTGGAAGCGGAGGGACTATATAATGAAAGGTGATGTCAAAATCATAAGTTATCTCAATAAATTATTGGGAAATGAGCTGGTCGCAATTAATCAGTACTTTCTCCATGCGAGAATGTTCAAAAACTGGGGCCTGATGCGCCTCAACGATATTGAGTACCACGAATCCATCGACGAAATGAAGCACGCCGATAAATACATCGAGCGTATTCTTTTTCTCGAAGGTATCCCGAATCTGCAGGATCTCGGCAAACTTGGCATCGGTGAAGATGTGGAAGAGATGCTGCAGTCCGATTTAAGACTGGAGCTGGAGGGGGCGCAAAACCTGCGCGAGGCGATCGCCTATGCCGACAGCGTCCATGACTACGTCAGCCGCGATATGATGATTGAGATCCTGGCGGATGAAGAAGGCCATATCGACTGGCTGGAAACCGAACTCGATCTGATCGGCAAAATCGGTCTGCAAAATTACCTGCAGTCGCAGATCAAAGTGTCAGACTAGCCAGCGTCTGACACCCGCACCAGAAACCCGCGGCCGCCAGAAATGGCCCAAACGGCAGCGGGTTGTTCCCCCTCCATTTACTGCTCCCGCCGTACCTGGCGTACAAACCTGATACTGCCCACACCGCGCAGGCGAGCAGCGATGCCACCAGTAGAAGCTGCGGCAGCAATCGCCAGCCATGCCAGGCGCCGAGGGCGGCGAGATATTTGATATCCCCATACCCCAATCCCTCATAGCCGCGGATCCCGCGATATAGCCAGTAAAGCGCAGCCAAATAGAGATAGCCGGCTATCGCCCCCCAGACGGCATCATGAAGCTGGTGCGGCGCCAGACAGAGATAAAAAAGCAAACCACTCCACAGCAGGGGACAGGTGTAACGGTCGGGCAGCAGGCCGTGACGCAGGTCCTGGTGGCATAAGGCTAAGGTCAATCCGCTATAGCACAGCAAGAAGGGGAGGGCGGCGAGCATGGTTAACCCCGCAATCGTCAAAGAACATCGTCTCACTATGCTTATTGTCCCCGTTCAGTGCAAAAGGGACTTTCCTGGAATGGATGGCGCCATCCGCGTTAAATTGCCGCGTTTTCACCCGGTACCGTTCGCTAGCGCGAAGGTGCGCAAATCCTGGTGATGATTTTCTAAACAGCACTTGCGTAGCGCCAGAATTTGCGTATAATGCGCGGGCCTGTCAAAGTTGACGGCCGGTTCAATATGAACCCTGGTAATCGCAGTTGGGTTATCAAACAATGTCCCCAATCGGGGGGCTATGTAAGAACGGTTACACTCTCCCATCAATCGTAATGGGTATGAGGAGTAATCATTTCGTCTATAAAATAATTGGAGCTCTGGTCTCATGCAGAACCAAAGAATCCGTATCCGCCTGAAAGCGTTTGATCATCGTCTGATCGATCAATCAACCGCGGAAATCGTCGAGACTGCTAAGCGCACTGGTGCGCAAGTCCGTGGTCCGATCCCGCTGCCGACCCGCAAAGAGCGCTTTACCGTTCTGATCTCCCCGCACGTCAACAAAGACGCGCGTGACCAGTACGAAATTCGCACTCACAAGCGTCTGGTTGACATCGTTGAGCCAACTGAAAAAACCGTTGATGCTCTGATGCGTCTGGATCTGGCTGCCGGTGTAGACGTGCAGATCAGCCTGGGTTAATCAGGTCATCGAGCGATTGAGAGGTTGAAACAATGATTGGTTTAGTCGGTAAAAAAGTGGGCATGACCCGCATCTTCACTGAAGATGGCGTTTCTATCCCAGTAACCGTAATCGAAGTTGAAGCAAACCGTGTTACTCAGGTTAAAGACCTGGCTAACGATGGCTACCGCGCAATCCAGGTTACCACCGGTGCTAAAAAAGCTAACCGTGTAACCAAGCCGGAAGCGGGTCACTTCGCTAAAGCTGGCGTTGAAGCTGGCCGTGGTCTGTGGGAATTCCGTCTGGCTGACGGCGAAGAATTCACCGTAGGTCAGAACATTAGCGTTGAACTGTTTGCTGACGTTAAAAAAGTTGACGTAACCGGTACCTCTAAAGGTAAAGGTTTTGCTGGTACCGTTAAGCGCTGGAACTTCCGTACCCAGGACGCTACTCACGGTAACTCCTTGTCCCACCGCGTTCCGGGTTCTATCGGTCAGAACCAGACTCCGGGCAAAGTGTTCAAAGGCAAGAAAATGGCAGGTCAGCTGGGTAATGAGCGTGTAACCGTTCAGAGCCTGGACGTAGTACGTGTTGACGCTGAGCGCAACCTGCTGCTGGTTAAAGGTGCTGTCCCGGGTGCGACCGGTAGCGACCTGATCGTTAAACCAGCTGTGAAGGCGTGAGGAGATAGCAATGGAATTAGTATTGAAAGACGCGCAGAGCGCGCTGACTGTTTCCGAAACTACCTTCGGTCGTGATTTCAACGAAGCGCTGGTTCACCAGGTTGTTGTTGCTTATGCAGCTGGTGCGCGTCAGGGCACTCGTGCTCAGAAGACTCGTGCTGAAATCACTGGCTCCGGTAAAAAACCGTGGCGCCAGAAAGGTACCGGCCGTGCGCGTTCTGGTTCTATCAAGAGCCCGATCTGGCGTTCCGGTGGCGTGACCTTTGCTGCTCGTCCGCAGGACCACAGTCAAAAAGTTAACAAGAAGATGTACCGCGGCGCGCTGAAAAGCATCCTGTCCGAACTGGTACGTCAGGATCGTCTGATCGTTGTCGAGAAGTTCTCTGTTGAAGCGCCGAAAACTAAGCTGCTGGCACAGAAACTGAAAGACATGGCTCTGGAAGATGTGCTGATCATCACCGGTGAGCTGGACGAGAACCTGTTCCTGGCCGCACGTAACCTGCACAAGGTTGACGTACGTGATGCGAACGGTATCGACCCGGTTAGCCTGATCGCCTTCGACAAAGTCGTAATGACTGCTGATGCTGTTAAGCAAGTTGAGGAGATGCTGGCATGATTCGTGAAGAACGTCTGCTGAAGGTGCTGCGCGCACCGCACGTTTCTGAAAAAGCGTCTACTGCGATGGAAAAAACAAACACCATCGTTCTCAAAGTTGCTAAAGACGCGACCAAAGCAGAAATCAAAGCTGCTGTGCAGAAACTGTTTGAAGTCGAAGTCGAAGTCGTTAACACCCTGGTTGTTAAAGGGAAAGTTAAACGTCACGGACAGCGTATCGGTCGTCGTAGCGACTGGAAAAAAGCTTACGTCACCCTGAAAGAAGGCCAGAATCTGGACTTCGTTGGCGGCGCTGAGTAAGTCGGAGGAGTAATACAATGGCAGTTGTTAAATGTAAACCGACATCTCCGGGTCGTCGCCACGTCGTTAAAGTGGTTAACCCAGAGCTGCACAAGGGCAAACCTTTTGCTCCGTTGCTGGAAAAAAACAGCAAATCCGGTGGTCGTAACAACAATGGCCGTATCACCACCCGTCATATCGGTGGTGGCCACAAGCAGGCTTACCGTATTGTTGACTTCAAACGCAACAAAGATGGTATCCCGGCAGTTGTTGAACGTCTTGAGTACGATCCGAACCGCTCCGCGAACATCGCGCTGGTTCTGTACAAAGACGGCGAGCGCCGTTACATCCTGGCCCCGAAAGGCCTGAAAGCTGGCGACCAGATTCAGTCTGGCGTTGATGCTGCAATCAAAGCAGGCAACACCCTGCCGATGCGCAATATCCCGGTTGGTTCTACCGTTCATAACGTAGAAATGAAACCAGGTAAAGGCGGTCAGCTGGCTCGTTCCGCTGGTACTTACGTTCAGATCGTTGCTCGCGACGGTGCTTATGTCACCCTGCGTCTGCGTTCTGGTGAAATGCGTAAAGTCGAAGCAGACTGCCGCGCTACTCTGGGCGAAGTTGGCAATGCTGAGCATATGCTGCGCGTTCTGGGTAAAGCAGGTGCTGCACGCTGGCGTGGTGTTCGTCCTACCGTTCGCGGTACTGCGATGAACCCAGTAGACCACCCACATGGTGGTGGTGAAGGTCGTAACTTTGGTAAGCACCCGGTATCCCCGTGGGGCCTGCAGACCAAAGGTAAGAAGACCCGCAGCAACAAGCGTACTGATAAATTCATCGTACGTCGCCGTAGCAAATAATTTTAGAGGATAAGCCATGCCACGTTCTCTCAAGAAAGGTCCTTTTATTGACCTGCACTTGCTGAAGAAGGTAGAGAAAGCGGTGGAAAGCGGAGACAAGAAGCCCCTGCGCACTTGGTCCCGTCGTTCAACGATCTTTCCTAACATGATCGGTTTGACCATCGCTGTCCATAATGGTCGTCAGCACGTTCCAGTATTTGTTTCCGACGAAATGGTCGGTCACAAACTGGGTGAATTCGCACCGACTCGTACTTATCGCGGCCACGCTGCTGATAAAAAAGCGAAGAAGAAATAAGGTAGGAGGAAGAGATGGAAACTTTAGCTCAACATCGCCATGCTCGTTCTTCTGCTCAGAAGGTTCGCCTTGTAGCTGACCTGATTCGCGGTAAGAAAGTGTCGCAGGCCCTGGATATTCTGACCTACACCAACAAAAAAGCTGCTGTACTGGTCAAGAAGGTACTGGAATCTGCCATTGCTAACGCTGAACACAACGATGGCGCTGACATTGATGATCTGAAAGTTGCGAAAATTTTCGTAGACGAAGGCCCGAGCATGAAGCGCATTATGCCGCGTGCTAAAGGTCGTGCAGATCGCATCCTGAAGCGCACCAGCCACATCACTGTGGTTGTGTCCGATCGCTGAGACTCTGGAGACTAGCAATGGGTCAGAAAGTACATCCTAATGGTATTCGCCTGGGTATTGTCAAACCATGGAACTCTACCTGGTTCGCGAACACCAAAGAATTCGCTGACAACCTGGACAGCGATTTTAAAGTACGTCAGTTCCTGACTAAAGAACTGGCTAAAGCGTCTGTATCTCGCATCGTTATCGAGCGTCCGGCTAAGAGCATCCGTGTGACCATTCACACCGCTCGCCCGGGTATCGTTATCGGTAAGAAAGGCGAAGACGTAGAAAAACTGCGCAAGGTCGTAGCGGATATCGCTGGCGTACCTGCACAGATCAATATCGCCGAAGTTCGTAAACCTGAACTGGACGCAAAACTGGTTGCTGACAGCATCACTTCTCAGCTGGAACGTCGCGTTATGTTCCGTCGTGCGATGAAGCGTGCTGTACAGAACGCAATGCGTCTGGGCGCTAAAGGTATCAAAGTTGAAGTTAGCGGCCGTCTGGGCGGCGCGGAAATCGCACGTACCGAATGGTACCGTGAAGGTCGCGTACCGCTGCACACTCTGCGTGCTGACATCGACTACAACACCTCTGAAGCGCACACCACTTACGGTGTAATCGGCGTTAAGGTATGGATCTTCAAAGGTGAGATCCTGGGTGGTATGGCTGCTGTTGAACAACCGGAACCGGCTGCTCAACCTAAAAAGCAGCAGCGTAAAGGCCGTAAATAAGGAGCGTCGCTGATGTTACAACCAAAGCGTACAAAATTCCGTAAAGTGCACAAAGGCCGCAACCGTGGTCTGGCGCAGGGTACGGATGTTAGCTTCGGCACTTTCGGTCTGAAAGCTGTTGGCCGTGGTCGTCTGACTGCACGTCAGATCGAAGCAGCACGTCGTGCTATGACCCGTGCAGTTAAGCGTCAAGGTAAGATCTGGATCCGTGTATTCCCGGACAAACCGATCACCGAGAAGCCGCTGGAAGTTCGTATGGGTAAAGGTAAAGGTAACGTGGAGTACTGGGTTGCCTTGATTCAGCCGGGTAAAGTCCTGTATGAAATGGACGGTGTACCGGAAGAGCTGGCCCGTGAAGCATTCGGCCTGGCAGCAGCGAAACTGCCGATCAAAACCACCTTTGTAACTAAGACGGTGATGTAATGAAAGCAAAAGAGCTGCGTGAAAAAAGCGTTGAAGAGCTGAACGCTGAGCTGCTGAACCTGCTGCGTGAGCAGTTCAACCTGCGCATGCAGGCTGCAAGTGGCCAGCTGCAACAGACTCATCTGCTGAAGCAAGTGCGTCGTGATGTTGCACGCGTTAAGACTTTACTGACTCAGAAGGCGGGTGCGTAATGACCGATAAAATCCGTACTCTGCAAGGTCGCGTAGTTAGCGACAAAATGGAGAAATCCATTGTTGTTGCTATCGAACGTATGGTGAAACACCCGGTTTACGGCAAATTCATCAAACGTACGACCAAACTGCACGTACATGACGAGAACAACGAATGCGGTATCGGCGACAAGGTTGAAATCCGCGAATGCCGTCCGCTGTCCAAGACTAAGTCCTGGACGCTGGTTCGCGTTGTAGAGAAAGCGGTTCTGTAATAGAGTACGCATTCTCGATACGGATAAACGGCTCAGCGATGAGCCGTTTATTTTTTCTACCCATATCTGGTTTGTGGTGTTATAATGCCGCGCCCTCGATATGGGGCTTTTTAACGACCCTAATTTTCGGGTCTCAGTAGTAGTTGACATTAGCGGAGCACTAAAATGATCCAAGAACAGACTATGCTGAACGTCGCCGACAACTCCGGTGCACGTCGCGTAATGTGTATCAAGGTTCTGGGTGGCTCGCACCGTCGCTACGCAGGCGTAGGCGACATCATCAAGATCACCATCAAAGAAGCAATTCCGCGTGGTAAGGTCAAAAAAGGTGATGTGCTGAAGGCGGTAGTGGTGCGCACCAAGAAGGGTGTTCGTCGCCCGGACGGTTCTGTCATTCGCTTCGATGGTAATGCATGCGTTATTCTGAACAATAACAGCGAGCAGCCTATCGGTACGCGTATTTTTGGGCCGGTAACTCGTGAACTTCGTACCGAGAAGTTCATGAAAATTATCTCTCTGGCACCAGAAGTACTCTAAGGAGCGAATCATGGCAGCGAAAATCCGTCGTGATGACGAAGTTATCGTGTTAACCGGTAAAGATAAAGGTAAGCGCGGTAAAGTTAAGAATGTCCTGTCTTCCGGCAAGGTCATTGTTGAAGGTATCAACCTGGTTAAGAAACACCAGAAGCCGGTTCCGGCTCTGAACCAACCAGGCGGCATCGTTGAAAAAGAAGCTGCAATTCAGGTTTCTAACGTTGCAATCTTCAATGCGGCAACCGGCAAGGCTGACCGTGTAGGCTTTAGATTCGAAGACGGCAAAAAAGTCCGTTTCTTCAAGTCTAACAGCGAAACTATCAAGTAATTTGGAGTAGTACGATGGCGAAACTGCATGATTACTACAAAGACGAAGTAGTTAAGAAACTCATGACTGAGTTTAACTACAATTCTGTCATGCAAGTCCCTCGGGTCGAGAAGATCACCCTGAACATGGGTGTTGGTGAAGCGATCGCTGACAAGAAACTGCTGGATAACGCAGCAGCTGACCTGGCAGCAATCTCCGGTCAAAAACCGCTGATCACCAAAGCACGCAAATCAGTTGCAGGCTTCAAAATCCGTCAGGGCTATCCGATCGGCTGTAAAGTAACTCTGCGTGGCGAACGCATGTGGGAGTTCTTTGAGCGCCTGATCACTATTGCTGTACCGCGTATTCGTGACTTCCGCGGCCTGTCCGCTAAGTCTTTCGACGGTCGTGGCAACTACAGCATGGGTGTCCGTGAGCAGATCATCTTCCCAGAAATCGACTACGATAAAGTCGACCGCGTTCGTGGTTTGGATATTACCATTACCACTACTGCGAAATCTGACGAAGAAGGCCGTGCTCTGCTGGCTGCCTTTGACTTCCCGTTCCGCAAGTAAGGTAGGGTTACTTAATGGCTAAGCAATCAATGAAAGCACGCGAAGTAAAGCGCGTGGCTTTAGCTGATAAATTCTTCGCTAAACGCGCTGAACTGAAAGCTATCATCTCTGATGTGAACGCAACCGACGAAGATCGTTGGAATGCCGTTCTCAAGCTGCAGACTCTGCCGCGTGATTCCAGCCCGTCTCGTCAGCGTAACCGCTGCCGTCAAACAGGTCGTCCGCATGGTTTCCTGCGGAAGTTCGGGTTGAGCCGTATTAAGGTCCGTGAAGCCGCTATGCGCGGTGAAATCCCGGGTCTGAAAAAGGCTAGCTGGTAATTGTCACCAATTGAATCACGGGAGTAAAGACAGATGAGCATGCAAGATCCGATCGCGGATATGCTGACCCGTATCCGTAACGGTCAGGCCGCGAACAAAGCTGCGGTCACCATGCCTTCCTCCAAGCTGAAAGTGGCAATCGCCAACGTGCTGAAGGAAGAAGGTTTTATCGAAGATTTTAAAGTTGAAGGCGACACCAAGCCGGAACTGGAACTGACTCTTAAGTATTTCCAGGGTAAAGCTGTTGTAGAAAGCATTCAGCGTGTCAGCCGCCCAGGTCTGCGCATCTATAAGAAAAAAGATGAGCTGCCGAAAGTTATGGCCGGTCTGGGTATCGCAGTTGTTTCTACCTCTAAAGGTGTTATGACTGATCGTGCAGCGCGCCAGGCTGGTCTTGGTGGCGAAATTATCTGCTACGTAGCCTAATCGGAGGAAAAAATGTCTCGTGTTGCTAAAGCACCGGTCGTTGTTCCTGCCGGCGTTGATGTAAAAATCAACGGTCAGGTTATTACGATCAAAGGTAAAAACGGCGAGCTGACTCGTACTCTCAACGATGCTGTTGAAGTTAAACATGCAGATAATGCACTGACCTTCGGTCCGCGTGATGGTTACGCAGACGGTTGGGCTCAGGCTGGTACCGCGCGTGCCCTGCTGAACTCAATGGTTATCGGTGTTACCGAAGGCTTCACTAAGAAGCTGCAGCTGGTTGGTGTAGGTTATCGTGCAGCGGTCAAAGGGAATGTAGTAAACCTGGCTTTAGGTTTCTCTCACCCGGTTGATCATCAGCTGCCTGCGGGTATCACTGCAGAATGTCCGACTCAGACTGAAATCGTGCTGAAAGGCGCTGATAAGCAGGTGATCGGCCAGGTTGCAGCAGATCTGCGCGCCTACCGTCGTCCTGAGCCTTACAAAGGCAAGGGTGTTCGTTACGCCGACGAAGTCGTGCGTACCAAAGAGGCTAAGAAGAAGTAAGGTAACACTATGGATAAGAAATCTGCTCGTATCCGTCGTGCGACCCGCGCACGCCGCAAGCTCCAGGAGCTGGGCGCAACTCGCCTGGTGGTACATCGTACCCCGCGTCACATTTACGCACAGGTAATTGCACCGAATGGTTCTGAAGTTCTGGTAGCTGCTTCTACTGTAGAAAAAGCTATCGCTGAACAACTGAAGTACACCGGTAACAAAGACGCTGCTGCAGCTGTGGGTAAAGCTGTCGCTGAACGCGCTCTGGAAAAAGGCATCAAAGATGTTTCCTTTGACCGTTCCGGGTTCCAATATCATGGTCGTGTCCAGGCACTGGCAGATGCTGCCCGTGAAGCTGGCCTTCAGTTCTAAGGTAGAGGTGTAAGATGGCTCACATCGAAAAACAAGCTGGCGAACTGCAGGAAAAGCTGATCGCGGTAAACCGCGTATCTAAAACCGTTAAAGGTGGTCGTATTTTCTCCTTCACAGCTCTGACTGTAGTTGGCGATGGTAATGGTCGCGTTGGTTTTGGTTACGGTAAAGCGCGTGAAGTTCCAGCAGCGATCCAGAAAGCGATGGAAAAAGCCCGTCGCAATATGATTAACGTCGCGCTGAACCACGGCACCCTGCAGCACCCGGTTAAGGGTACTCACACGGGTTCTCGTGTATTCATGCAGCCGGCTTCCGAAGGTACCGGTATCATCGCCGGTGGTGCAATGCGCGCCGTTCTGGAAGTCGCTGGGGTTCGTAACGTTCTGGCTAAAGCGTATGGTTCCACTAACCCGATTAACGTGGTTCGTGCAACTATCGACGGTCTGGAAAACATGAAGTCCCCGGATATGGTCGCTGCCAAGCGTGGTAAATCCGTTGAAGAAATTCTGGGGAAATAAACCATGGCAAAGACTATTAAAATTACTCAAACCCGCAGTGCAATCGGTCGTCTGCCGAAACACAAGGCAACGCTGCTTGGCCTGGGTCTGCGTCGTATTGGTCACACCGTAGAGCGCGAGGATACTCCTGCTGTTCGTGGTATGGTCAACGCGGTTTCCTTCATGGTTAAAGTTGAGGAGTAAGAGATGCGTTTAAATACTCTGTCTCCGGCCGAAGGCTCCAAAAAGGCGGGTAAACGCCTGGGTCGTGGTATCGGTTCTGGCCTCGGTAAAACCGGTGGTCGTGGTCACAAAGGTCAGAAATCTCGTTCTGGCGGTGGCGTACGTCGCGGTTTCGAGGGTGGTCAGATGCCTCTGTACCGTCGTCTGCCGAAATTCGGCTTCACTTCTCGTAAAGCGATGATCACCGCAGAGATCCGTCTCTCCGATCTGGCTCACGTAGAAGGCGATGTAGTAGACCTGAACGCGCTGAAAGCGGCTAACATTATCGGTGTCCAGATCGAGTTCGCGAAAGTGATCCTGTCTGGTGAGGTAACTCGTCCGGTAACTGTTCGTGGCCTGCGTGTGACTAAAGGTGCTCGTGCTGCTATCGAAGCTGCTGGCGGTAAAATTGAGGAATAAGTAGCAGATGGCTAAACAACCGGGATTAGATTTTCAAAGTGCCAAAGGTGGCCTTGGCGAACTGAAACGCAGACTTCTGTTTGTGGTCGGTGCGCTGATAGTGTTCCGTATTGGCTCTTTTATTCCGATCCCTGGTATTGATGCCGCTGTACTTGCCAAACTGCTTGAGCAACAGCGAGGCACCATCATTGAAATGTTCAACATGTTCTCTGGTGGTGCTCTCAGCCGTGCTTCTATCTTTGCATTGGGGATTATGCCGTATATCTCGGCATCAATCATCGTGCAGCTGCTGACGGTGGTTTATCAACCGCTGGCGGAACTGAAGAAAGAAGGGGAGTCTGGTCGTCGTAAGATCAGCCAGTACACCCGCTACGGTACTCTGGTGCTGGCGATATTCCAGTCGATCGGTATTGCTACCGGTCTGCCGAATATGCCTGGTATGCAGGGCCTGGTGATTAATCCAGGCTTTGCATTCTATTTCACCGCTGTTGTTAGTCTGGTCACAGGGACTATGTTCCTGATGTGGCTCGGCGAACAGATCACTGAACGCGGTATCGGTAACGGTATCTCGATCATTATCTTCGCCGGTATCGTTGCGGGACTCCCGCCGGCCATCGCCCATACTATCGAGCAAGCGCGTCAAGGCGACCTGCACTTCCTCCTGTTGCTGTTGGTTGCAGTATTAGTATTTGCAGTGACCTTCTTTGTTGTATTCGTTGAACGTGGGCAACGCCGCATTGTGGTAAACTACGCGAAACGTCAACAGGGTCGTCGTGTCTATGCTGCACAGAGCACACATTTACCGCTGAAAGTGAATATGGCGGGGGTAATCCCGGCAATCTTCGCTTCCAGTATTATACTGTTCCCGGCAACCATCACGTCATGGTTCGGGGGTGGTACTGGTTGGAACTGGCTGACAACAATTTCGCTGTATTTGCAGCCTGGGCAACCGCTTTATGTGTTACTCTATGCGTCTGCAATCATCTTCTTCTGTTTCTTCTACACGGCGTTGGTTTTCAACCCGCGTGAAACAGCAGATAACCTGAAGAAGTCCGGTGCATTTGTACCAGGAATTCGTCCGGGAGAGCAAACGGCGAAGTATATCGATAAAGTGATGACTCGCCTGACTCTGGTTGGTGCGTTGTACATTACTTTTATCTGCCTGATCCCGGAGTTCATGCGTGACGCGATGAAAGTGCCGTTCTACTTCGGTGGGACCTCGCTGCTTATCGTTGTTGTCGTGATTATGGACTTTATGGCTCAAGTGCAAACTCTGATGATGTCCAGTCAGTATGAGTCTGCATTGAAGAAGGCGAACCTGAAAGGCTACGGCCGCTAAAACTGGTCGCCCGAGAAGTTACGGAGAGTAAAAATGAAAGTTCGTGCTTCCGTCAAGAAATTATGCCGTAACTGCAAAATCGTTAAGCGTGATGGCGTCATCCGTGTGATTTGCAGTGCCGAGCCGAAGCATAAACAGCGCCAAGGCTGATTTTTTCGCATATTTTTCTTGCAAAGTTGGATTGAGCTGGCTAGATTAGCCAGCCAATCTTTTGTATGTCTGTACGTTTCCATTTGAGTATCCTGAAAACGGGCTTTTCAGCATGGTGCGTACATATTAAATAGTAGGAGTGCATAGTGGCCCGTATAGCAGGCATTAACATTCCTGATCACAAACATACCGTAATCGCTTTAACCGCTATTTTCGGTATCGGCAAAACCCGTTCTAAAGCCATCTGCGCTGAAACGGGCATCGCTGAAAATGTTAAGATCAGTGAGCTGTCTGAAGAACAAATTGATATTCTGCGTGAAGCAGTAGGTAAATTTGTCGTTGAAGGTGATCTGCGCCGTGAAATCACCCTGAGCATCAAGCGTCTGATGGACCTTGGTTGCTACCGTGGTTTGCGTCATCGTCGTGGTCTCCCGGTTCGCGGTCAGCGTACCAAGACCAACGCACGTACCCGTAAGGGTCCGCGTAAACCGATCAAGAAATAATCGGGGTGATTGAATAATGGCAAAGGCACCAATTCGTGCACGTAAGCGTGTAAGAAAACAAGTCTCTGACGGCGTGGCTCATATCCATGCTTCTTTTAACAACACCATCGTTACCATTACTGATCGTCAGGGTAACGCACTGGGTTGGGCAACAGCCGGTGGTTCCGGTTTCCGTGGTTCTCGCAAATCCACTCCGTTCGCAGCTCAGGTTGCAGCAGAGCGTTGCGCAGAAGCCGTAAAAGAATACGGCATCAAGAATCTGGAAGTTATGGTCAAAGGTCCGGGTCCGGGTCGCGAATCTACCATTCGTGCACTGAACGCCGCTGGTTTCCGCATCACTAATATTACTGATGTGACTCCGATCCCTCATAACGGTTGTCGTCCGCCGAAAAAACGTCGCGTATAACGCTGCGTTTTCCAGGTTAGTTGGAGAAAGAAAATGGCAAGATATTTGGGTCCTAAGCTCAAGCTGAGCCGTCGTGAGGGCACCGACTTATTCCTTAAGTCTGGCGTTCGCGCGATCGATACCAAGTGTAAAATTGAACAAGCTCCTGGCCAGCACGGTGCGCGTAAGCCGCGTCTGTCTGACTATGGTGTGCAGTTGCGTGAAAAGCAAAAAGTTCGCCGTATGTACGGTGTGCTGGAGCGTCAGTTCCGTAACTACTATAAAGAAGCAGCACGTCTGAAAGGCAACACCGGTGAAAACCTGTTGGCTCTGCTGGAAGGTCGTCTGGACAACGTTGTATACCGTATGGGCTTCGGCGCCACTCGTGCTGAAGCACGCCAGCTGGTTAGCCACAAAGCGATTATGGTAAACGGTCGTGTTGTTAACATCGCTTCTTATCAGGTTAAAGCGAATGACGTTGTCAGCATTCGTGAGAAAGCGAAAAAGCAATCTCGCGTGAAAGCCGCTCTGGAGCTGGCTGAGCAGCGTGAAAAGCCAACCTGGCTGGAAGTTGATGCTGGCAAGATGGAAGGTACGTTCAAGCGTCAGCCGGAGCGTTCTGATCTGTCTGCGGACATTAACGAACACCTGATCGTCGAGCTTTACTCCAAGTAAAGCTTAGTACCAAAGAGAGGACACAATGCAGGGTTCTGTGACAGAGTTTCTAAAACCGCGCCTGGTCGATATCGAGCAAGTGAGTTCGACGCACGCCAAGGTGACCCTTGAGCCTTTAGAGCGTGGCTTCGGCCATACTCTGGGTAACGCACTGCGCCGTATTCTGCTCTCATCGATGCCGGGTTGCGCGGTGACCGAGGTTGAGATTGATGGTGTACTGCACGAGTACAGCACCAAAGAAGGCGTTCAGGAAGACATCCTTGAAATCCTGCTCAACCTGAAAGGGCTGGCGGTGAGAGTTCAGGGTAAAGATGAAGTCATCCTTACTTTGAATAAATCTGGCATTGGCCCTGTGACCGCAGCCGACATTACCCACGACGGTGATGTCGAAATCGTCAAGCCGCAGCACGTGATTTGCCACCTGACTGATGAGAACGCTGCTATCAGCATGCGTATCAAAGTTCAGCGCGGTCGCGGTTATGTGCCGGCTTCTGCCCGAATTCATTCGGAAGAAGATGAGCGCCCAATCGGCCGTCTGCTGGTCGACGCCTGCTACAGCCCTGTAGAGCGTATTGCCTACAATGTTGAAGCTGCGCGTGTAGAACAGCGTACCGACCTGGACAAGCTGGTCATCGAAATGGAAACCAACGGCACAATCGATCCTGAAGAGGCGATTCGTCGTGCGGCAACCATCCTGGCTGAACAACTGGAAGCTTTTGTTGACTTACGTGATGTACGTCAGCCAGAAGTGAAAGAAGAGAAACCAGAATTCGATCCGATCCTGCTGCGCCCTGTTGACGATCTGGAATTGACTGTCCGCTCTGCTAACTGCCTCAAGGCAGAAGCTATCCACTATATCGGTGATCTGGTACAGCGTACCGAGGTTGAGTTGCTGAAAACGCCGAACCTGGGTAAAAAATCTCTTACTGAGATTAAAGACGTGCTGGCTTCCCGTGGACTGTCTCTGGGCATGCGCCTGGAAAACTGGCCACCAGCAAGCATTGCTGACGAGTAACCGGATCACAGGTTAAGGTTTTACTGAGAAGGATAAGGTCATGCGCCATCGTAAGAGTGGTCGTCAACTGAACCGCAACAGCAGCCATCGCCAGGCTATGTTCCGTAACATGGCAGGTTCGCTGGTTCGTCATGAAATCATCAAGACGACCCTGCCGAAAGCGAAAGAACTGCGTCGCGTAGTTGAGCCGCTGATTACTCTTGCCAAGACTGATAGCGTTGCTAATCGTCGTCTGGCATTCGCCCGTACTCGTGATAACGAGATCGTGGCAAAACTGTTTAACGAGCTGGGCCCGCGTTTCGCGAGCCGCGCCGGTGGTTACACTCGCATTCTGAAGTGTGGCTTCCGTGCAGGCGACAACGCGCCGATGGCATACATCGAGCTGGTTGATCGTGCTGAGCCGAAAGCAGAAGCTGCTGCAGAGTAATCTGTAGTAACGTAAAAAAACCCGCCCCGGCGGGTTTTTTTATATCTACCCCATCCCCACTTCACTACAATATCTGTACTCTTTTTGTTCATCCCCGGAGCCGTAGAATGTGGTTACTGGATCAGTGGGCAGAACGCCATATCCTCGATGCCCAAACCAAAGGCGAGTTCGATAATTTACCCGGTAGCGGCGTGCCGCTAACGCTCGATGACGATTCGCATGTACCGGCCGAGCTGCGGGCAGGCTATCGCCTTCTGAAGAATGCAGGGTGTCTTCCCCCGGAGCTGGAGCAGCGCAAAGAAGCGGTGGCTCTGGCAGACTTGCTTAAGGGGGTCCGTCAGGACGACCCGCGGCATGCCGAACTCAGCAAGCGCCTCGCTCTGCTCGAGCTTAAGCTGCGTCAGGCAGGACTGAACACCGACTTTTTACGCGGTGAGTACGCCGATGCGTTGCTGCACAAAATTAATCAGGAGTGAATATGTATCGTATTGGTGAGCTGGCAAAACTGGCTGATGTGACGCCAGATACCATCCGTTATTATGAAAAACAGCAAATGATGGATCATGACGTGCGCACTGAGGGGGGATTTCGTCTTTACTCGGATAACGATCTTCAGCGTTTGCGCTTTATTCGCTATGCCCGTCAGCTGGGCTTTACTCTGGAAGCGATCCGCGAATTATTGTCGATCCGTATCGATCCGGAGCATCACACCTGTCAGGAGTCGAAAGGGATCGTTCAGGCGCGATTAAGCGAAGTTGAGGCGCGGATCAACGAGCTACAAACGATGCGTCGCTCTCTGCAACGGCTCAATGATGCCTGCTGCGGCACAGCTCACAGCAGCGTTTACTGTTCGATCCTCGAGGCCCTTGAGCAAGGCGCCAGCAACGGCAATACCGGGCGTTGATTTTTTGTGCGCGCGGATCTACACTCGCGCGGAATTCACACATCCACTGGAGTTACTATGAGTCGCTATCAGCATACCAAAGGACAAATTAAAGATAACGCCATTGAGGCACTTCTCCACGATCCATTATTCAGGCAGCGCGTAGAGAAGAATAAGAAAGGGAAAGGAAGCTATCAACGTAAAGATAAACATGCAGCAAGGAATGACCGGGAGGCCAGTGGCAAGCAAGCGAATCGCTTTTTTACCACTGGCCTTCTGCTTTCACTGCTGATTAAGAACGGTTGTTTTGTTCTTTCAGCAGATCGCGAATTTCGCTCAGCAGGACTTCTTCTTTAGAGGGCGCTGGCGGTGCCGCCGGAGCCTCTTCTTTCTTACGATTTAACTTATTCATCAGTTTAATCGCCATGAAAATGGCAAATGCGACGATGATGAAATCGAAAACGTTCTGAATAAACACCCCGTAGTGCATCACCACTGCCGGTACATCACCCTGGGCATCGCGCAGCGTGACGGCAAACTGTTTAAAATCGATCCCGCCAATCAACAGGCCGAGCGGCGGCATAATAATATCCGCGACCAGTGACGAAACAATTTTACCAAATGCTGCACCGATGATCACACCCACTGCCAAATCGACAACGTTCCCGCGCATCGCGAATTCGCGAAACTCTTTTAAAAAACTCATTTTATTCTCCTTGAGCCAGCTGACGTTGTAAGTTTAACAAATGTATTTTCATTTGCCATTCCCCGTAGAGCGTTACAGGAAAATATTAACCTTTGAAAAATAAGGGATAATAAAAGGCGCCTGTTCGACGCCCTGGGAATTACAGGAAGAAGGGGCTTGGCTGGAACAGCCTTTCTACATCGGAAATAAACTTTTTATCAGTCAAAAACATGATCACATGATCGCCCTGTTCGATCCGCAGATTATTATTGGCGATCATCACGTCATTCCCGCGCACGACGGCGCCGATGATCGTGCCCGGCGGAAGTTTGATCTCATCGATCGACCGCCCGACTACCCGCGAGGTGCTCTCATCGCCGTGTGCCACTGCTTCGATCGCTTCCGCAACGCCGCGGCGCAGGGAGGAGACGCCGACAATATCGGCTTTACGGACATGGCTGAGGAGGGCGGAAATCGTGGCCTGCTGAGGCGATATCGCGATATCAATGACGCTACCCTGAACCAGATCCACATAGGCTCTGCGCTGGATCAGCACCATGACTTTTTTGGCCCCCATTCGCTTGGCCAGCATCGCAGACATGATGTTTGCTTCGTCATCGTTAGTGACGGCAATAAACAGGTCCACCTGGTCAATATGCTCTTCGGCCAGCAGCTCCTGATCCGATGCATCACCGTAGAAGACGATAGTATGCTGCAGTTTTTCAGCCAGCTCAGCGGCTCGCTGCTGATTGCGCTCGATAAGCTTAACGCTGTAGTCTTTTTCCAGCTTATGGGCCAGGCCCGCGCCAATATTGCCGCCGCCGACCAACATGATGCGTTTGTAAGGTTTCTCCAGACGCTGGAGTTCGCTCATGACCGCGCGAATATGCTGCGAGGCGGCAATAAAGAAGACTTCATCGCCGGCCTCGACAATCGTCGAACCCTGTGGGCGGATGGGGCGATCGTGGCGGAAAATGGCGGCCACGCGCGTATCGATATGCGGCATATGCTCGCGCATGGTGGACAACGCATTCCCCACCAGCGGACCACCGTAATAGGCTTTCACCACGGCGAGGCTGACTTTACCTTCGGCGAAGTTCACGACCTGCAGCGCGCCGGGATATTCTATCAGGCGATGAATATTGTCGATGACCAGCTGTTCCGGAGCGATTAAGTGATCGATGGGCACAGCTTCAGAATTGAAGAGCTTTTCCGCATCGCGGACGTAATCAGGCGCACGAATACGGGCTATACGGTTTGGCGTATTGAATAATGAATAGGCGACCTGACAGGCCACCATGTTGGTTTCATCCGAACTGGTGACCGCCACCAGCATATCGGCATCATCGGCTCCTGCCTCGCGCAGTACGCGGGGGTGAGAACCGTGCCCCTGGACGACACGCAGGTCGAACTTATCCTGCAGGCTGCGCAGACGGTCGCCATTGGTATCAACCAGCGTAATATCATTGTTCTCGCCGACGAGGTTCTCCGCCAGCGTGCCGCCGACCTGGCCGGCGCCCAGAATAATAATCTTCATCTGCAGTGATCCATTAGTTCCGACGTTTGATTAGCTTAGCGTAAAAGAAGCCATCGCCTTCTTCCGCACCCGGCAGATTTTGCTGTCCCGGGCTTGCCGGCGTACCGGTTGCGTGAAGCTCTGCATCCGGGGTCCGCGCGAGGAACGCGGCAATTTGCTGACTATTCTCTTCCGGCAGAATAGAACAGGTAGCGTAAACCAACGTGCCGCCTGGCTTCAGATGCCCCCAGATGGCATTGAGGATCTCGGCCTGCAGCTGGGCTAAATCGCCGATATCCCGATCCCGGCGCAGCCATTTGATATCCGGGTGGCGGCGAATAACGCCGGTGGCGGAACAGGGGGCATCCAGCAGAATACGATCGAACTGCTCGCTGCCACACCACTGCTCAGGGAAGCGACCATCGCCCTGTTTGACTTCGGCTTTCATGCCCAGCCGTTTCAGGTTGTCATAGACGCGGGAAAGACGCTGTTCATCAATGTCCACCGCCATGACCTCAGCCTGGGGAGCGACTTCCAGAATATGCGTCGTCTTGCCGCCCGGCGCGGCGCAGAGATCGAGAATGCGCTCGCCGTTTTCCGGCTGCAGATAGCGCATGCAGCCCTGGGCCGAGGCATCCTGAACGGTTACCCATCCTTCGGCAAAACCCGGCAACGCATGGACCGGGGCAGGGGTGGCCAGACGCACGGCGTCGGGATAGTCAGGGTGGGTGAAGCCCTCTAAGCCGGCCTCTTTAAGCAGATCAAGCCATTCGTCTCGGGAATGATGGTTGCGGTTAACGCGCAGCCACATCGGCGGGCGCTGGTTGTTTGCATCGACGATCTCCTGCCATTGTTGCGGCCAGGCCTGCTGCAGACGCTTCAGCAGCCATTTGGGATGAAGGTAGCGGTTTTCCTGCCCGGCGAATTCTGCCAGTAGCTCTTCCTGCTGGCGCTGAAACTGGCGTAACACCCCATTGATCAGCCCTTTAAGCTGCGGGCGCTTAATCGCCACCGCGCCTTCTACCGTTTCAGCCAGCGCGGCGTGCGGAGGGATGCGGGTGTAGAGTAACTGATAGAGCCCAACCATAATCAGAAAGTGCACGGTGCGCTGTTTGCCGGTCATCGGGCGCGTCATCAGCTTGCTGATAAGCCACTCCAGCTGGCTGAGCGTACGCAGTACGCCAAAACACAGCTCCTGCAGCAGCGCTTTGTCTTTATCGCTGACTTTTTGCTGTAGAGGGGGCAGGACGTTGCTTAAAGACTGACCTTTTTCAACGACTTGCTCGATAGCCTGGGCGGCCAGGCTGCGTAAATTTATATTCTTTTTCATAAGCGCAAAAATAAAAATGCCCGGCGAACCCGGGCTTCAGAAGAGACGACCGTCAGGCGAGACGGGTGCCAGGAGTAAACCACTCCCGGCGGGAATTGAGTAAATCCTGGGCGCTCATCGCTTTTTTACCCGCAGGCTGTAGCGACTCCAGACTGAGGATCCCATCGCCCGTGGCGACCTGGATACCCTGTTTGGTTGCTGCCACGATAGTACCCGGTTCGGCATGCGCGGCTTCGGCAATGACCGATGCCCGCCACACTTTTAGCGGCTGCCCGTCAATTTCCAGCCAACTCATTGGCCACGGATTAAAGGCGCGGATGCAGCGCTCCAGCTGTGCGGCAGAAAGCGACCAGTCGATGCGAGCTTCTTCTTTACTCAGCTTCTCGGCGTGGCACACCAGCGATTCATCCTGTACTTCAGGCTGTGCGGTGCCGTTGGCCAGCTGGGCTAAGGTTGCCAGCAGACCTTGAGGGCCGAGCTCGGCCAGCTTATCGTACAGGCTGCTGCTGGTATCCTCTGCGGTAATGGGGCAGGAAAGCTTATACAGCATATCACCCGTATCAAGGCCGACGTCCATCTGCATGATGGTTACGCCTGTTTCGCTATCCCCGGCCCACAGCGAACGCTGGATCGGCGCTGCGCCACGCCAACGCGGTAGCAGGGAGCCGTGAACGTTGATGCAGCCCAGACGGGGCATCTCCAGCACCGCTTTCGGGAGAATCAAACCGTACGCCACCACCACCATGATATCGGCGCCGAGATCGGCGACTAATTGTTGGTTGTCCTGCGGACGCAGGGAAGATGGCTGGAATACAGGTAAGTTATGGGCTTCAGCCAGCACCTTTACCGGGCTCGGCATCAATTTTTTGCCGCGGCCAGCAGGACGGTCTGGCTGAGTGAATACGCCAACAACCTGATGTTCAGACGACAACAGCGCGTCAAGATGACGCGCTGCAAAATCGGGGGTGCCGGCGAAAATGATACGTAGTGATTGTGACACGGTATTCCTTGTTATCAGGCACGGGAACGTAAACGATCCAGTTTCTCAACCTTCTGACGAATGCGCTGTTGTTTGAGCGGTGACAGATAATCAATAAACAGTTTGCCGACCAGATGATCCATCTCATGCTGAATACAGATAGCCAGCAGGCCATCGGCCTCCAGTTCAAATGGCTTACCGTCGCGATCCAGCGCTCGGATCTTCACTTTTTCCGCACGCGGCACCAGGGCGCGCTGTTCCGGAATCGACAGGCAGCCTTCTTCGATGCCCGTTTCGCCATCTTTTTCCAGCAGCTCCGGGTTGATTAACACCAGCTGCTCTTCACGATTTTCCGACACATCAATAACGATAATGCGCTGATGGATATCGACCTGGGTCGCGGCCAGACCAATGCCCTCCTCAGCGTACATGGTGTCGAACATATCATCGACGATACGCTGAATTTCCGCATTCACTTCTTTGACCGGCTCGGCGACGTTGCGAAGGCGCTCGTCCGGAATATGTAACACTTGCAAAACTGCCATAAAGTTCCAGAGTCGTATTCAGGAGTTGATAAGATTATTAGCTCTATTCTAGACAAAACACCCTGCAATTGACAGTCTCACTGTCCAATCGCAAAGATTGTCAATACCGCTTATGGCAGGGGGTAAGGATGACGCCCGACGAGATTTGGCTGCGGCTGATGAAGGTCAGTAACTTGTATGGCGACAGAATGCTGAAGATCGCACAGCGCTTATGCGCAGCCGCCAGCGTTGATCGTGAAGCGCTGCATGCTGTCGGGATGTCCGCGGCGCAAGCAACGTTATTTTTTCGGCTTGACGGGCGTGAGCTTGATGAGACGCGGCGCTGGCTGGAGAACCCGGAACATCATCTGTTACGGGCCGACGATCCGCGCTTTCCGTTTCGGCTAAGGGCCATCGCTGATTACCCCGGTGCGTTGTTGGTCAGCGGCGATCCCGCTCTGCTTCACAGCGCGCAGCTTGCCGTTATTGGTAGTCGCCTGCATTCCTGGTATGGCGCTCGCTGGGGGAAGCTGTTCAGCGAAACGTTGGCGCGTAAAGGAATGACTATCACCAGTGGGCTGGCGTTAGGCATTGATGGCGTAGCGCATCGCGGCGCGCTCGCGGCCGAGGGCAAAACCATCGCGGTACTGGGCAACGGACTGGGTAAGGTTTATCCGCGGCGCCATGCAAGCCTCGCCCAGCAGATCATCGATAATGGCGGTGCGCTGGTGTCTGAATTTCCACTAATAACGCCGCCGCTTCCCGCGCATTTCCCCAGGCGCAACCGGATTATCAGCGGCCTGAGCCTGGGCGTGTTGGTGGTTGAGGCGGCATTGCGAAGCGGCTCGCTGGTTACCGTCCGCTGTGCTCTGGAGCAGGGAAGGGATGTGTTTGCCCTGCCTGGGCCGATAGGCAATCCGGGATCGGAAGGCCCACACTGGTTAATTAAGCAAGGCGCGGTGCCGGTGACCTCGCCAGAGGATATTGTGGAATACTGGCACAACGAGCTGACCTGGCTAACTGATACGTCTGATTCGATAAATAATTGCGCTGATCAGCCGTCTGTAGCATTGCCATTTCCGGAGCTCCTGGCTAACGTAGGAGATGAGGTAACACCTGTTGACGTTGTCGCTGAACGTGCCGGCCAATCTGTGCCAGTAACCGTAGCTCAGCTACTTGAACTGGAGTTAGCAGGCTGGATCGCAGCTGTACCCGGCGGCTATGTCCGATTAAGGAGGGCAAGCCATGTTCGACGTACTCATGTATTTGTTTGAAACTTACATCCATAGCGAAGCAGAAATGCGCGTGGATCAGGACAAACTGACGCGGGATCTTACCGACGCAGGTTTTGAGCGGGAAGATATCTATAACGCGTTAATGTGGCTCGAGAAACTGGCTGATTATCAGGAAGGTCTCGTTGAACCCATGCAGCTCGCTTCCGACCCACTGTCGCTTCGGGTATATACCGAAGAGGAGTGCCAGCGTCTGGATGCCAGTTGCCGGGGATTTTTACTCTTCCTCGAGCAGATTCAGGTGTTGAACCTCGAAACGCGAGAAATGGTGATAGAGCGCGTACTGGCGCTGGATACGGCAGAATTTGAGCTGGAGGACCTGAAATGGGTCATCCTGATGGTACTGTTCAATATTCCGGGCTGTGAAAACGCCTATCAGCAAATGGAAGAATTACTCTTCGAAGTAAATGAAGGTATGCTGCATTAATCTTTTTGCAGCAACATCGAGTTGTTATGACCAAATCAGCACTGTTTTCGGTGCGTAAAAATGAGCCCTGCCCGCAGTGCGGGGCTGAACTGGTGATCCGTTCCGGGAAACATGGCCCGTTTCTCGGCTGTTCGCATTATCCGGACTGTGACTATATCCGTCCCCTGAAAAGTCAGGCGGACGGGCATGTCGTTAAGGTGCTGGAGGGGCAAGCATGCCCATCGTGCGGCGCGGTTATGGTGCTACGCCAGGGGCGTTTTGGGATGTTCATTGGCTGTAGCCGCTATCCGGAATGCGAACATACCGAGCTAATTGATAAACCAGATGAGACGGCTATTGCTTGCCCGCAGTGCGGACAAGGCCATCTGGTCCAGCGTCGTTCCCGTTTCGGTAAAACCTTTCATTCCTGCGATCGCTATCCTGATTGCCAGTTCGTTATCAATTTTAAACCGGTGGCGGGCGAATGCCCTGAATGCCATTACCCGCTGTTAATAGAAAAGAAGACGGCGCAGGGGCTCAGACGCTTCTGTGCCAGTAAACAATGTGGAAAGCCGATCCCGGCGGAATAAATCAGTGAACAATAACCTGCCCTCAGAAGCCGTCGCCCATGCCGTGGCGGTCCTGAATAATGAACATGTCATCGCCTATCCCACGGAAGCTGTTTTTGGTGTCGGCTGCGACCCTGACAGCGAAACGGCCGTTATGCGTCTGCTGGAGCTGAAGCAGCGTCCTGTTGAGAAGGGATTGATCCTTATCGCCGCTAGCTTTGAGCAGCTGAAGCCCTATATTGATGATTCTCGGTTAAGTGACTCGCAGCGGGCAGCAATCTTTTCCTGCTGGCCAGGACCGGTGACGTTTGTATTCCCGGCTCGTCCTGAAACGCCACGCTGGCTGACGGGTCGTTTTGATTCGTTGGCCGTACGCGTAACCAACCATCCGCTGGTGATTGAATTGTGCGAAGCCTACGGAAAACCGCTGGTCTCGACGAGCGCCAATCTCACCGGTCAACCGCCTTGCCGCACTACCGCAGAGGTCCGTGCTCAGTTTGGTGACAGCTTCCCGGTCGTGGATGGCGCTACGGGCGGACGTCAAAATCCATCTGAAATACGTGATGCCCTGACGGGTGAACTGTTCCGCCAGGGGTGAATCATGGAAACCTACGCTGTTTTTGGTAATCCGATTGCGCACAGCAAGTCGCCTTCTATTCACCACCTTTTTGCCCGCCAGTTAGGGATTACCCATCCTTATGGACGTGTGCTGGCGCCGCTGGACGATTTTGTCTCTTCTCTGAATCAGTTTTTTGCGGAAGGAGGAAAGGGCGCCAACGTTACCGTTCCTTTCAAAGAAGAAGCCTTTGCGCGCGCGGATGAACTGACAGAACGCGCTGCGCTGGCGGGAGCGGTGAATACCCTGAAACGTCTGGAAGATGGGCGTTTGCTGGGCGACAACACGGATGGTATTGGTCTTCTGAGCGATCTGGAGCGTCTGGGATTCATTAAGCCACGCCAGCGGATCCTGCTTATCGGTGCCGGTGGCGCATCGCGTGGGGTACTGCTGCCGCTGCTGTCGCTGGGGTGCGCTGTGACGATCGTCAATCGCACCTATGCTCGCGCCCATGAGTTAGCCACGCTCTTCGCCCATACCGGCAGCGTCAGCGCCCGGGAAATGGATACCTTAGCCGGGGAAACTTTCGATCTGATCGTCAATGCAACATCCAGTGGGATAGAGGGTGATGTGCCGGCTATCCCGGCGTCTGTTGTTAACCCCGACGTGTATTGCTATGACATGTTTTACCAGAAAGGGGCGACGCCATTTCTTCAGTGGTGCCAGCAGCATGGCGCAACCCACTGCGCTGACGGGCTGGGAATGCTGGTGGCGCAAGCCGCCCATGCTGTTCTGCTATGGCACGGCGTCCTGCCGGCTATCACCCCGGTTATAGAAAAGCTGCAACAGGAACTGAATGCATGAATCAGGCGATTCAGTTTCCCGATCGGGAATCATGGGATGCCGAACGGCAGGGCGTGGTTTTTCCCGCGCTGGTGAATGGGATGCAATTAACCTGCGTAATTTCAGGGCAGATCCTGCAGCAGCGTTTTGGCGCAGAGGGGCCAGCGCAGTGGCTGGCCGCATTCCGGGAACATCGTTGGGATCTTGAGGAAGAGGCTGAGGCATTGATCCGCGATAATCAGGAAGATGCTCAGGGTTGGGTCTGGCTCTCCTGATCCAGATATTCATCTTTCCATTTCACATAGTTATTTGCTGAATATTTTAGGCCTTCCCGCTCCGCCTCTGTCAGGGGGCGGATCTGTTTGACCGGATTGCCAAAGTAAAGGAAGCCGCTTTCAAGCTGTTTATTCTGCGGCACCAGACTTCCCGCGCCAATCATGACGTCATCACCAACCACGACACCATCTAACAAGATCGAACCCATACCAACCAGCACGCGGTTGCCGATAGTGCAGCCGTGCAGCATCACTTTGTGACCAACCGTCACATCCTCTCCAATGATCAGTGGATTTCCCTCAGGCTTGTAAGAGGATCTATGGGTCACGTGTAGAACGCTGCCGTCCTGAATATTGCTACGTTGACCTATCGACACGAAATTGACGTCGCCGCGAATGGCGACCAGAGGCCAGACGCTGACGTCATCGGCAATTCTGACATCACCGATGACGACGCTGGATGCGTCAATCATGACGCGAAGACCGATTTGCGGGAAAAATGTTTTATAGGGACGCAGGTGAGCAGACATGTTGACCTCAAAAATACGGGAGCGTAAGAAGACTTTGGTGGCTTTTATCTCGCTCTGCAACCCCTGAAAACGGTGAAAATTGAGCAAATCGCGCAATTACACGGCGAAAAGGGTGAAAAATCACCATTCAGAAAAAAAGATCGAAAAAAGGCTTGTGCAAAAAAATGGGATCCCTATAATGCGCTCCCACTGACACGGCGGATGTGAATCACTTCACACAAACAGCCGGTTCGGTTGAAGAGAAAAATCCTGAAAAACGGGTTGACTCTGAAAGAGGAAAGCGTAATATACGCCACCTCGCGACAGAGCGCTAAAGCG
>NZ_JAKUZS010000017.1:0-33323 GCF_030128585.1 Klebsiella sp. K5-204 | reverse complement strand
TATGGCCCTGGTACGAGCGCTGAACAAAATGACGAAAGCAGGTATGCCTGAAAGCGTGCGTATTGCCTGAAAACACAACCCGCTACGGGGGAGACTTACCCGAAATCTGATTTATTCAACAAAGCCGGGGCCAGTCTATCCGCCATCTGCTGTCTGTCATATTTTTACCTTCAGAAATTATCAGTTGAGACACTCTGATAATCCCTTCTAGGATAGTTTAAATTGGGCTGGGTAAATTTTTTTAGTGCATCAAGATGTCTTATTGGAAATTAGTAAAACACATTTGTGAAATATTGCTAAGGCTAAAGCGTGATGGCTATCACCCTACATAATTTTTTTATTCACTACCTTAGATGCTGAATCCTGACCTGAGGTTGTGTCAGGAAATAAATACTGGAGATAGTAATGGGGAATATAATAAAAGACGGAAGTGGCAGTTATTTTCCAATGTTGTTTATTCTGCCACTTGCCGGACTGGCTGAACTTGCATCACTGTACTCTATTCAGGCGCTGCTACCAAAACTGAGTGAGGTTTATCATATTCCGCTGAATCAGGTTGGCATGATATTATCTGCCGAAGTAGGGTTCCTGGCATTTGCCATGTTGTTCAGCGGTTCGTTATCGGATCGCTTTGGTCGCAAACCTGTAATATTTGCATCCCTTTTTGCCGGAGGTGTTTTGACGTTACTGTGCGCGCTGGCACCATCATGGCAGGTTTTAGTTATCTTCCGGGCACTGCTGGGTATTGCGGTCAGCGGTGTTACTGCAGCAATTACGGTATATATCAGTGAAGAGGTCTCTCCGGGTATGGCCGGGATCATCACCAGTTATTTTATCTTTGGCAATTCTCTGGGAAGTATGTCAGGGAGGGTTATTGCGACCCAGATGATGGAGCATTTTTCTGTTGAAGTTATATTTTCTCTTTTTGGTTGTGTCCTGATTATTATTGCTCTTGCGGTGAAATTCCTGTTACCGGCATCGAGAAATTTTAAAGCATCCTCATCACTACAGTTATCGGTTGTCTTCCGGGGGGGACTGAACCATATCAGAAACATTAAAGTTTCGTTATGTTTCATAACAGGTTTTATTCTGTTCGGTTCATTTACGTCCATCTTTAATTTTTTAGCTTTTAATTTACACAATGCTCCGTACAACCTCGACTATACATGGATTGGGCTAATACCACTGAGTTTTTCCCTTACTTTTTTCATTGCACCTTATGCTGCTCGTCAGGCAATCCGATATGGATCAATGAATGTTTTAAGTTTTTTAATTAGTTTTATGATGGTTGGGGTGTTTATTACATTTATTGCTGAGTCTGTCTGGTTATTTATATCTGGCGTGGTGCTCCTTTCAGCTGCATTCTTCTCATCACATTCAATCATTCTTGCCTGGGTCAGTGCCAGAACATCCAGTGCAAAAGGACAGGCCACCTCTTTTTATTTACTCTCTTATTATTCCGGTGGTGCGGTAATGGGGTATGTCAATGGCTGGTTGTTCGCCATACAAGGGTGGGGCGGTCTGGCGATATCCTGTCTTGTTATGCTGGGCATTGGGCTTATGATCACACGGGTGATATCAGCGAAATACGAGTATCAAAAAGCAGCCGAGAAAAACAGTCTTTCCGAAATTATTTAGTTCAATACACACTCTGTAATGCAGTACTTTTCTTTATAGAAATAATGTATTGCCAGATTTATGGCATGATACAAAAGCGACGTATTTATCACCCCTGAGCCTGTAGCATTAGTTACTCTGGATAAGTCAATGTTAGCCAAAACACTTTACGAAAAACTGATTGAAACACATACAGTGCGGGAACTTGATAAAGAAGGGCATGTCCTTCTTTATATAGACCGTTCTATCCTTAATGAATATACAAGCCCGCAGGCTTTCAGTGGCATACGGGAGCATCATCGTACGGTACGCCATCCGGAGGCTTTTCTGCTTAATATCGATCACGTTAATCCCACCAGACCAGACAGGGATGCGTCCATGACCGATCCCGGCGGACAACTGCAGGTGGATTATTTTCGCAGGAATGCCCGGGACTTTGGAATTGAGCTATTCGATGTGATGGATCCGCGTCAGGGAATTGAACACGTCGTAGCGCATGAACAGGGATTGATTATGCCTGGTATGGTTATTGCCGCAGGTGACAGTCATACCACGACATATGGTGCGTTTGGCGCGCTTGGATTTGGCATTGGTACATCGGAAATAGAACATCTTCTGGCGACGCAGACGCTCATATATCGTCGACTAAAGAATATGAAGGTCATGGTTAGCAATACATTACCCTGGGCCTGCTCAGCCAAAGATATCATTCTACAGCTGCTTGAAAAAACCGGTGCATCTGGTGCTACAGGGTATGCCATAGAATTTCAGGGTGAAGCAATCCGTTCCCTCAGTATGGAAGGACGCATGACCCTATGTAATATGGCTGTGGAAGCAGGCGCCCGTGGCGCAATTATTGCCCCGGATCGGAAAGTGTTTGATTACATTCAGGGGAAACCTCAGATACCGAATGGCGAGTTATGGGACCAGGCATTAGCCCGGTGGTCAACCCTGTACAGCGATCCTGATGCGGTATTTGACAAAACAGTGGAAATTGACTGCCGGGAAATTGAACCCAAAGTGACCTGGGGAATAAGCCCCGACCAGACCGGTTCAATTGGCGGTTCAGTTCCTTTTCCCGGAAAAGAACCGGACCCCTTAAAGCAGCAGGCTATAAAGAAGGCTCTGCAGTATATGGAGCTTGCACCCGGTACACCATTTCGCGATATCCGGATCTCCCATGCATTTATTGGCTCCTGTACGAATGGAAGGATTGAAGATCTCAGAGCCGCAGCCCGTGTGCTGGCAGGCAGAAAAATTGCGCCCCACGTAAGAGGCATTATTGTTCCCGGTTCCACGCAGGTCCGGAAGCAGGCAGAAAACGAAGGGCTGGCGAGAATATTCATTGATGCAGGATTTGAATGGCGGCAGTCCGGCTGTTCAATGTGTCTGGCCATGAATGAGGATGTACTTCTACCGGGGGAGCGCTGTGCATCCAGTACTAACCGCAATTTTCCCGGCAGACAAGGGGCAGGTGCCAGAACACATCTGATGAGCCCCGCCATGGTCGCAGCAGCTGCCGTTGCCGGACACCTTGAAGATGTACGCCTTTTGCTTGATTCCGGAGAAGAAAATGGACGAGTTTAATCAGATTACAGGTGTCATTGCTCCCATGCCTGACGCGAATATTGATACCGATGTCATTATGCCAAAGCAATTCCTTAAGGGAATTGATCGTGCCGGTCTGGATAAAGGCGTGTTTTTTGATCTCCGTTTTACCCCGGACGGGCAACTGAATGAGGACTTCATCTTAAACAGGCCTGGCTGGCAGAATGCTTCTTTTTTGCTGACAGGTCCAAATTTTGGATGCGGTTCCAGCCGGGAGCATGCTGTATGGGGTCTGAAACAGCTCGGTATCCGGGCGCTGATCGGCTCTACTTTTGCCGGTATTTTTAATGATAACTGCCAGCGTAACGGCATACTGACCCTCTCCCTGGACGATGCTTCAGTAAAACAGTTAAGCCGGATTGCAAACGATCCTGAAATGAACCGTATCACCGTTTCTCTCACGGACGGGGAGATCATCACACAAAATGGTGTATTTCCTTTCCATGTCAGTCAGATGGTTCGTGAGATGTTATCTGCTGGAGGGGATGCTATTGGCTGGACGTTAAAATATCAGCAGGACATAACGCGGTTTGAAAAACAGTATTTTTCCCGCTCCCCCTGGCTGAAACCACAACCGGTAACGGACTGATAACAGGAGATAAATAATGAAACTCGTTCAGTACAGTATTCATAACCGCAGACGTTACGGCATCATCAAGGAGAATACCGGTATTATTGATCTCTTTCTGAGACTGGGGGACAGATATCCGACCCTCAAATCCTTGCTGGAAAATAATGCCCTGCCGGAAGCCGCAACATTTCGGTATGACAATCCGGATCACGATATTCAGGCTATACCGTTTCTTCCCGTCATTGATGAGCCTGGGAAAATTATTTGCGCAGGTATGAACTACGCGGAAAAGCGAAAGGAATTTAATGAAATAAATCCGGCACCCACCTTATTTATTCGTTTTCCGGATACTCAGGTCGGTCATAATTCGGTATTGCTCAAACCCAATAACACTTGTGAGTTTGATTATGAAGGCGAACTTGCTGTTGTGATAGGTCGGCGTTGTTCACATGTTTCTGAAGAACAGGCTTTAAGCTTCGTGGCCGGATACAGCTGCTATATGGATGGTTCTGTAAGAGACTGGCAGCACACCTGGTATACAGCAGGGAAAAACTGGCCATCAACGGGGGCTTTTGGTCCTTGGCTTGTTACGGCAGATGAAATCCCGGAACCACAAAATATACAGCTTGTTACCCGATTAAATGGTCGCGAAGTTCAGCGGGACTCCACGGCGAATATGATACACAGCATCGCATTTCTCATTGCTTATATCAGCACATTTACCGTTCTTTCTGCCGGTGATGTCATTCTTACCGGATCTCCCGGTGGGGTCGGGAAGAAACGTACGCCGCCACTTTTTCTGCATGATGGTGATGTTGTGGAAGTGGAAATTGAGCATATCGGGGTACTGCACAATGTCGTTCGGGATGCAGGATATACAGATGCTGCGGCTATGCTGGTATAAGGACAAGGTCATGAATACAATCTATGAACGTGGTGCATCCCCTTTCATTCCTGGCTTTGAACTCAGGGATGTTGTCCTGGAAAATGGTATCATGCTCCGGGTTGCGATAGGGGGCAGCGGAGCTCCTCTGGTGATGCTGCATGGGCACCCGCAAAACCATGTTACCTGGCGTAAGGTTGCGCCGGAACTGGCAAAATATTATACGGTTATCCTTCCCGACCTGCGCGGATATGGTGACAGTTCAAAACCCGCCAGCGATGAGACACACCGCCCGTATTCAAAACGTGTCATGGCAAATGACATTGTCATGCTAATGAATGCACTCCAGATCCAGACTTTTTCCTTTATTGGTCATGATCGGGGGGGGGCGGGTGGGGCACAGGCTTGCTCTTGATTATCCCCACCGGGTTACAAGCTGTACTTTCATTGATATCGCCCCCACTGCCACCATGTATGCACGGACCGATAAAGCTTTTGCCACTCGTTATTTCTGGTGGTTTTTTTTGATCCAGCCGGAGCCATTGCCGGAAAAAATGATTGCGCATGACCCGGAGTTTTTCTTGCGAAAACATATCGGAGGTCAGCTCAAGACCCCAGGGGCTACTGAAGATAAGGCATTTAATGACTATCTGAGGTGCTACCAGAATCCGGATATGATTCACTCAGTCTGTGAGGATTATCGGGCTTCGGCTTCCATAGATCTGGATGATGATCAACAGGATCGACACAAGCGTATCGAGTGTCCGCTGCTTTTACTGTGGGGGGCAAAAGGCACAGTAGGTCAGTTATATGATGTTGTTGAGACCTGGTCCGGAAAGGCAAAAGATATCAGGGGAGAAGCGCTTCCCTGCGGGCATTCTCCTCATGAAGAGATCCCGGAAATTTTTCTTCACCGTGTTCAGTCTTTTCTCGGAACAGTGCTATAACGCTCCTGTACTCCTGAATTTTCTGACTGATTATGAAAAAAAATATTGTTGGTAAATATTACCGCCAGCCTCATGAAGGCTGGCCTTCTGTTGAAGATTTACAAGTGTTTATCACCGTTGCCCGAAACGGTAGTTTCTCCCGGGCAGCGCTTGAGCTTGGGCAATCGGCTTCCTATATCAGTAAACGGATCGCACTGCTTGAAAAAAACCTGAATACCCGCTTATTTTTTCGCAATAACCGGATGGTACGTCTGACCGTTGACGGTGAAAATGCCCTCTCCGGAGCGATACAGCTGGTTGAGCAGATGGGTGATTACGTCAGCAGCATTACAGAGCCGGATGATATGCTCAGCGGCAATATCACCATCAGTTGCTCTTTCGGTTTTGGAAACGAGTATGTTGCCGGGGCGCTGTCAGGGCTGATACGGTCGTATCCAGGGCTTAAAGTAAAATTACTGCTCAGCGATCGCGATGTTGATCTGGTTGAAGAAGGGATAGATATTGAGATACACGTCGGGAATGATTTTAAAGAAATTTATATAGCGAAAAAACTCGCCACAAACCGTCGTATTTTGTGTGCCTCCCCGGATTACCTTCATCAGGCTGGTATGCCATCATCAATTGATGAGCTTGTTGATCATCATTGTCTGATGCTCCAGGAGCGTAATGCTGTTCTTGGAAACTGGGTGTTGACGGATGGACAACAGGAATTTACCTGCCGTCTGAATACGTTTCATACGTCAAACAGCGGCAGTGTTGTGCTGACCTGGGCATTACTGAACCACGGAATTGTATTACGTTCTACCTGGGATGTGGAGAAGTATATCGAAAATGGCAAGCTCATTCATATCCTCCCTCAATGGTATCAGGAAGCGGATATCTGGGCTGTGTATCCTCAGCGTCCGTCTACCAGCGGGAGAATTAAAACGTGCATTACTTATCTTACCCGGTACTTTTCTGAGCGATTTTAGCTCCCCGAATTACTGTAAGCGTGCAGCGAGAACCGTATTGACGGGGATGTGTTATTCAGTTGGCAGTGCTACGCGCCAGGGGAGTAGTTCGCTGACCCGGTTTATCGGCCAGTCAGCAATGACGTCAAGGACATAACGGAGGTAGCTTTCTGGCTCCACTCCGTTCAGTTTGCATGTCCCGATCAGGCTGTACAGCAGCGCTCCCCGCTCTCCTCCATGATCCGAACCGAAGAACAGGTAGTTTTTGCGGCCCAGGCTGACCATCCGTAGCGCATTCTCAGCTATGTTGTTATCTGCCTCGGCCCAGCCGTCGTCAGTATAGTAAGCCAGCGCCGGCCACTGGTTCAGTACGTACGTGAACGCTTTCGCCAGTTCTGAGTGTCGCGACAGCGTTTTCACCTTTTCACGCAGCCAGCTTTCCAGGGATTTCAGCCGCGGTTTAGCTTTTTGCTGACGTTCTGCAAGGCGTCGCTTCGCCGGCATCCCCCTTATTTCCGCCTCGATGGCATATAACTCACCGATCCGTTTCAGGGCTTCCTCCGTCAGCGCTGACGGGGTGCGAACGTGCACATCGTGGATCCTGCGGCGGGCATGAGCCCAGCAGGCAGCTTCCGTTATCTGTCCATTGCGGTACAGTTCGTTGAACCCGGCGTACGCATCCGCCTGCAGAACACCGCTGAAGCCAGCGAGATGGCTCTGCGGGTGGATACCTTTTCTGTCCGGGCTGTAAGCGAACCACACTGCCGGCGCCAGCTCTGACCCGGCGTTACGGTCGTCACGAACGTACGTCCACAACCGCCCGGTCTTCGTTTTCTTATTACCTGGCAACAGCACCGGGACAGGCGTGTCATCAGCATGGAGCTTACCGTCAGTCAGCACATAGTCCTGAAGCGCCCCTTCCAGCGGTGACAGTAGCCGGCAACACGCATCCACCCAGCCCGACAGCAGTGAGCGGCTCAGCTCCACACCCTGGCGGCCGTATATTTCAGACTGGCGGTACAGCGGGGTGTGCTCTGCATACTTTGAACTCAGCACGCGGGCCAGCAGCCCCGGTCCTGCGATACCCCGCTCGATGGGCCGTGAAGGCGCGGGGGCCTGCACGATGGCATCGCACTGAGTACAGGCATGCTTTTCACGTACTGTCCGGATAACCCGGAAGGCGCTGCGCATCAGCTCCAGCTGTTCGGCGGCATCTTCACCCAGGTAACTCAGCGCACCACCACATTCCGGGCAGCATGACGCTGCCGGCAGCAGCCGTTTTTCGTCACGGGGAAATGATTCAGGGAACGGTTTGCGGGTACGGGTCTGCCGCAGCGGGCGCTGCACGGCCGGGTCATCCACCCGGCCGGTAAGGGTATCGCTTTCTTTCTGCAACTGCTTAAGGTCGGCTTCCATCTGCGCGATACGGCGGGAGACTTTTTCGGAGCGGCTGCCGAAGTTCATCCGGCGCAGCTTATCCAGTTGCGCCTGCAGGTGATCTATTTCGCGTTCACGCTCGTTCAGCTTTTCCAGAAGGGCACGGTTCAGCGCCTCCTGTTCGGCAAGGAGACGTTTCAGTTCATCGATATCGTCAGGAAGTAAGCTGTTCATACCGGGTATATTACCAGGCTCATTCAGCGTCGACCAGGACAAAGAGGCCTACAACATAGTCAGTGACGTAAGCAGTCTTTTAGGCTGCCGCCAGTCGATACCTTCAAGGAGCATCGCCAGCTGTGCCGGTGTGAGGAACACTTTGCCATCCCGGGCTGACGGCCAGGCGAAGCGGCCGCGCTCCAGCCGTTTGGTCAGCAGACACAGTCCATCGCCGGTAGACCAGAGGAGCTTTACCTGACTGCCATTACGCCCACGGAAGATAAAAACGTGACCTGACATCGGATCGTCTTTCAGCGTCGTCTGCACCTTTGCCGCCAGGCCGTTGAAGCCGTTTCTCATATCGGTGATGCCAGCGACCAGCCAGATCTTTGTCCCTGATGGTAATGGGATCAACGTTTGAGCTCCCGTATCAGCAGGTTCAGGATATTTTCGCTGATGGCACCATTCAGACGGAGTGATCCGTGCCGGAACGTCACTTCACAGCTGATATTGAGTGATTCAGGTGCCGCAGCAGCTACAGGTTGTGACCGGGGGGAGGTTGCAGGAACAACATCTTCGGTATCAAGTGTTATCGGGAGCAGCTCAGGCACGTTGTTTTCTGTTGTTGAAGGAGGACGTAGTTTTCCTTCGCGCCAGTACTGGCGCCACTTGAACAGCAAATTATCGTTGACCCCATGCTCACGAGCGAGTTGCGCTACGGAGATCTCTGGTCGATGCGAGAGTTCAACCATTTTGATTTTGAACTCAACGGGATAATTAGGGCTTTTTTTACGCACTGCGGTTAATGATTTCATGGATAGCGTCCACCATATTTGGTGTCCACTATCCTCTCAGGAATATCAGGATCTGCCAGACGGTGCTGAGACGACGCTTACTGTTGTTGAAGGAGGACGTAGTTTTCCTTCGCGCCAGTACTGACGCCACTTGAACAGCAAATTATCGTTGACCCCATGCTCACGAGCGAGTTGCGCTACGGAGATCTCTGGTCGATGCGAGAGTTCAACCATTTTGATTTTGAACTCAACGGGATAATTAGGGCTTTTTTTACGCACTGCGGTTAATGATTTCATGGATAGCGTCCACCATATTTGGTGTCCACTATCCTCTCAGGAATATCAGGATCTGCCAGACGGTGCTGAGACGACGCTTACAGTTATCTGGCGTTACGTGACAGTGTTGGTCAGATACTTCCACCTCTTCAGAGTTAAAGTTTGATATATGGGAAAAAAACGCTCCCGGACGGGAGCGTAAGCCAGTGACTTCGGCGTCAAATGAGGGTCTGACAAGTGGAGCTGCGGGTTAATTCTGGGTGATCTGGCTGCGATGCTTTTCAGCCTGCTGCTGATGAATAACGGAAGATAGACCATTATTCGCCTTCTCATGCACAACAGCGGCTTTCTCATGCTCGTTCATTTCGGAAAATGGCTTAGCAGTTTCTTGGGTGTTCTCAGGTTTGGATTTCATCATTTTTTTATGCATTTCAGCCATGTCCTGATGGGCAGCAGAATTGCCGTTTTGCATCATTTCATGGGACATTGCGGCCTGATCGTGACCGCTCATATCCATCATTTTCATGCTCTCCCCCTGAACTGCACTTTTTTCAGCGGATGATTGCATCTGATGGGCAGGCGCCTGGGCATTATTTACCTGGTCATGCATGTTCATTGTCTCTGCAGCCCAGGCAGATGAAGCGACAGCCATCATGGCAATAAAGGATACAAGGATCTTTTTCATGGTTGGGTCTCCGGTGTTTTCATACCCGAACAATCAATGCTTATAACAGAGAAAGCATTTGATCTCAGGGCTGGTTGATCATCACGCCAGGAACCGGGCGATTGAATTATCACGCTGTCCTGATTTATGGCTGATTATAAAAAACCGCCTCTGTTTATCGCGTGACTGAACGATGACATTTTTGTCACCTTCCGGGTTTCTCCTGAATAACGGTATTAATCCATTAACAGACGCACACTGAACACAATTTCCCGCCCCTGCTGTTCTGCTGACAGCTCGCCGCCGTGAGCATGAATGATCGATCTTGTAATTGATAATCCCAGCCCCGCGCCTTCCGTGTTGTAGAACCTTGATGAGTCTGCGCGATAGAACCGGTCAAACAAACGTTCCAGATTAGCGGGAACCTGGCCGGACATCGTATTCGTAATCATCACGTTCACACAGTCACTGTCACGCTCAATGTGTATCGCTGTACAGGTGTTATCGGGAGAATACTTGATTGCATTGGAAAGCAGGTTACTGAAAGCACGTCGGAGCATATCGCTGTCTCCGGCAACAACGCCCTCTCCTTCAACCGTGATTGTCTTTCCTGTTTCGTCTGCCAGGGGCTCGAACAACTCACGTAATTCATTCAGTTCGGCTGCCAGATCCACATCATGTTTATCCAGCCGCAGCAGACCATGCTCTGAACGTGCCAGAAAAAGCATGTCACTGGTCATTCGTGACAACCTTTTCAGTTCTTCCAGGTTAGCGAATAAAATTTCGCGGTAATGCGAAACATCCCTTTCCTTAGCCAGTGCAAACTGCGTCTGCATCATCAGATTACTGACTGGTGTGCGCAGCTCATGCGCGATGTCAGACGAGAAATCTGACAGTTTCCGGAATGCCCCCTCCAGGCGATCAAACATATTATTGAACTCCTGCATGGTCTCAGAGATTTCCGGCGGAGCCAGATCGGGATTTAGACGCTGATCCAGGCTGTGTACAGTCATGGAGGAAGCCAGACTGGTCATTTCCCGTAACGGTTTCAGACCAATACGTGTGGTCAGCCAGCCCAGAAAAACAGAAATAAAGACCAGACCGATATTGAACCAGAACAGCCAGGTACTGAGTTTGTCCATAAACAGGGTGTGATACCCAGTATCCGTGGCAACCGTAATGATGACATGTTTGCTTTTACCCTGTTCCGGCGTCACGGCAACCCGCCGCGAGATACTGCGGTACACGGTGTTATTTTCTTCCGTCTGGATCATATAGTCGAGAATATCACCCGACTTATTAAGCAGGACCGCTGGAACAACAGAATTTTTGGCATAGAGTTCAACAATTTTTTCATTTTCCATGTTTTTTATAGAAATGAATAAACCATTGTGCCCTACCATCGCATCGTTTATTTTTTCTGATAATGACTTAATATCCGTTTTGTTCCGGAACGTCTCTGTTTTAAGAAACTCTTCGGTGAGCTGAAGTTTACCTGTCAGAAAATCGCGGTCCTGATTATCGAAATAGCCATTCAGGGTGCTAATCAGGATAAAACTTGATAACCACCATACCGTAAGCATCACCGCAGAAAAAATCAGGCTCAGGCGTGTGGTCAGGGAAATTTTGAACCTCACTCTTCTCTGATCTCCAGGACATATCCGGCACCGCGAACGGTATGGATCAGTTTTGGCTCAAAGTCATCATCAATTTTACTTCTCAGACGTCTCACGGCGACATCAATCACATTCGTATCACTGTCAAAATTCATGTTCCAGACCAGGGACGAGATAAGACTCCTGGGTAACACTTCTCCGGTGCGTTGCAGCAGCAACTCAAGCAGAACGTATTCTTTACCGGTGAGATGGATCTTCTTCCCCGAACGGATCACGGTCCGGCGCACCATATCAACGGTCATATCGGCGATGGTGCAGACTGTTGCGGCCTGCGAGCGTGCCCGGCGCAGTAGGGTTCTTACACGTGCAACCAGCTCCGTAAAATCAAAGGGCTTAATCAGGTAGTCATCTGCGCCAAGCTCCAGTCCTTTCACTTTGTCCCGCACGTTGTCCTTTGCGGTTAAAAACAGGACCGGTTCTTCGTGCCCGGACTCCCTCAGTGCGCTGATGATTTGCCACCCGTCGAGGAAAGGCAGCATCACGTCCAGTATTATCAAATCATACTGTCCCTTCGACGCGGCCCCGAGACCATCGCGGCCATTATTAAAGAGATCGGCCTGATAGCCTTCCTCAACCAGTCCCTGCTGCAGGTAACGACCTGTTTTTTGTTCGTCTTCAACGATTAAAATACGCTGCATGGTCAACTCGCTGATATGAAAGTAAAAATCTCACGCATGAGCTTTGGCTGTCCCCTAGCTGATCTGAGACGGAGCAAGCATTCCAAGCCACGCTACGGCGCCCAGAATGATAATCGCAACAACGAATTCTGTCAGGATGCTGTTTCGCATCAGGGCAACGCTGCGATCATAATTCCCTTCCCTGACCATAACTTCAAGCCGGGGACCCAGGTGAAACCGGTTTGCTGCAGCCAGAAGAAGCATCAGAACAAACAGAGCCGTCTTGGCAAGCAATATCCTCCCCCAGGAACTGTTGAATAAGGGAGTTAAGTTACCCTCAGCAATATACAGATAGTTGACCAGCGCACTCAGGATCAGGGCTACAACAATCACCGTTCCTGCCGTGGCAAATTTTGCCAGGGAGTCAGATATCACAATGACGCTCTGTGCATTATGCTCGTTTCTGCGCATCAGCAGGATAGCAAATGCAACCAGAGCACCTGTCCAGGCACCTGCAGCGCCGAGATGGGTCAGATCGCTCAGTAAATGGAGATAGTAATGCAGACCGTCATGCATAACGGCGTGTCCTCCCCAGGCAAGTGTAGCCAGCGCCACGCCCCCACTCATCGTCATCAGCAGGCAGGACAATACTCTCTTATTAGTGTAAAGGAACAAAGCACCGAGTGTGGTAAACAGGGCACAGAGCCTGACAATCCAGCTAATACCCACATCAGTTTCTTCTATCACCATCTCGATAACATGGATGGATAATTCTCTGAGGTCAGTTACTCCACTCATGGCATTAGATACCAGGAGCATATTAATGCCAGTAAGAATGATGCCTGTAACAACAGCAAAGGTTATAAACGACCTGAAATTAGTCAGGTTATAGGTTTCATGTCTGACACCGCTTATTCCATATATCTGAAAAAATGGCAATCCAAATATTACCATCAAATCCAGATAAAGAAGAAAACGAATAACAATCATAATCAGGTCGTTCATAATATTACTTCACTGTAAAGGTGTAATTACCGGTAATAGGGTGCGTATCTGAAGAAACCGCGCGCCAGTCAACACGATAAGTGCCAGCGGGTAAAGGCTCTCGCGGAATAATGACCATCGATTTAGGGTCAGCGCCTGGCGCCACTTTTGCCGCGACCGGCATCGGAGAATGTGATGACATGCCTTTCATACCCGTCATCGTTAATTTTGCACCTGAGAATTTCACGGTCAGATTTTCCGAGAAATTAAGCTGAATCTTTTCCGGGGCCGCTACGGCTGAATCAGCCTGTGGCACAGAGCTTTTTAATTCCGGATGGGCCATAGCAGAGAAAGCAACGCCCATAACGAGGCCACCTGTAAGAATGGCTTTATTTAAAATCGACATTTTATTTACCTGTTTAGTTGAGTGTTTTATATCAGTGCGTTAAAACCAGATTCTGGCTCCCGCCAGGAATACTACCTGATGGTCTTTCTCACCTTCTCTTTTCGCCATATCGGATGTTTTCCCGTAAAGTTGATTCCAGGAAACGCCTATATAGGGTGCAAACTCACGGCGTATTTCATAGCGCAGCCGGAGCCCCAGCTCTGTGTCAGTCAGTCCCCTGCCGCGACCCCGCGATTCATCATCCTGACTGTAGAAATTCACCTCATAGGATGGCTGGAGTATGAGCCGGTTAGTCAGTAAAACGTCGTATTCTCCTCCCAGACGAAGGGCTGCTTTTCCGCCATTACTGACAAAACCCGTAATTTCAGACTCAAAATTATAGAGTGCCAGCCCCTGAAAACCGACAGCAGCCCAGGTCCGGGCAGAAGCAGGTCTGAAATCCTGCCTGACACCCGCAACCAAATCCCACCATGGGCCAACCGCATGTCCCCAGAGTAACTGCGCTTCAGCCGCCTCCGTTTCCCCATTGCTTCGTTCACCTTCACTCTTTAGCCAAATCCGATCTGTGTCGCCTCCAATCCAGCTGTTAACACTCCAGCTGAAATTGTTGGTGTTATCCGACCGTAGCCATTCCAGTTGATCCAGCAGAACCAGATAATTAATCGCACTGTCGTGAATCGCATGCCCCTGTAAATTGCCGAATGCAGCCTTCCGGTCGGCATCGGTAACAGGCGGAATTGGCGTTCTGCTCTCAGTTACAATGGGCTCCATTGACGTCATCTCAGTGAAATTCTCATCTGCTGGCATCTGCATGGCAGACATGTCGTGCCCGGCGTGGGGATCTGCAGAGACGGAGCCCGCCGCAATAGAAAGCTGTGAGGTAAACAAACCGGCGACCAGAACAGGTATGGCCTTCAAATTTCTCTTCATTCGCATCATTCCTCCACCCGGACTTCACGAAACATTCCCATTTCCATGTGATAGAGCAAATGGCAGTGATACGCCCAGCGGCCAAGCGCATCTGCTGTCACTCTGTAACTGCGTTTTGTACCAGGGGGAACATCTATTGTGTGTTTACGAACCATGAAATTACCGTTTTCATCTTCCAGATCGCTCCACATACCATGCAGGTGAATGGGGTGAGTCATCATGGTATCGTTGATCAGCGTGATCCTGAGCCGCTCACCGTATTTCAGCAGCACCGGTGCGGCATCTGAAAACTTGATTCCGTTAAATGACCAGGCAAACTTTTCCATGTGGCCGGTTAAATGCAGTTCTATGGTACGGCCAGGTTCACGTCCGTCAGGATCCTCAAAGCGGCTTTTCAAATCCGCGTACGTGAGAACCTTTCTTCCGTTATTTCGAAGACCAATACCCGGATCATTTAATTTCGGAGAGACGCTCATCGCCTGCATATCAACCAGTGGGTTATCCGTTTCTGACGCAGGATGACTTTGCATACCCGGCATTCCGGCCATCCGGGAATGATCCATACCGGCCATGCTGCTGTGATCCATGGGCGCGGAGGATGTCCCGCTATCCGGAAGGTCAGCACCGTCCATAGACATCATCTCTCCGCTGTTATCCATGCCTCCCATCTGGCTGTGGTCCATTCCTGCCATATCATGTCCCATTCCCCCCATACCCATATCTTCCATGGTCAACAGAGGACGGGGATCGAGGGGGGGAACGGCAGCACTTAACCCCTCTCTCGTGGCCAGTGTCCCTCGAGCGTAACCGGTCCTGTCCATGGATTGTGCGAAGATGGTATAGGCCTCACCCTGAGGCTCCACAATGACATCATAGGTTTCGGCAACGGCAATCCTGAATTCGTCAACGGTAACCGGGTTTACATACTGGCCATCTGCAGCCACGACCGTCATTTTCAGCCCGGGGATACGGATATCGAAATAGGTCATTGCCGAGCCGTTGATAAACCGTAAGCGTATCTTTTCACCGGGACGGAACAGTCCGGTCCAGTTTTTCAGCGGGGCCTGCCCGTTCATGAGATAGGTGTAGGTGTAGCCACTGACATCCGCGAGGTCAGTCGGATTCATTTTCATTTCAGCCCACATTTTCCGATCGGCAATGGTGGCTGACAGCCCCCTGGTATTCACGTCGCGGAAAAAAGAGCCAACGGTTGGTTTATTGAAATTGTAGTAATCCGACTGTTTTTTTAATTTTTTCAGCAGGCTGTGAGGATTTTCATCGGTCCAGTCAGACAACATGACCACATGCTCACGATCGTAAGCAAACGGTTCTGGCTCCCTGGCATCGATGATAATGGCACCGTATACCCCCTCCTGTTCCTGCAGACCGGAATGGCTGTGGTACCAGTAAGTCCCGTTCTGCTTAACCTTAAAGGTGTAAACGTAGGTATCATCAGGCTCTATGCCCATAAAACTCAGCCCCGGAACACCATCCATATTGGCCGGAAGAATAATGCCGTGCCAGTGAATGGACGTCTGTTCATTAAGACGGTTTTTGACCTTCAGGGTAATGGTGTCACCTTCTTTCCAGCGAAGAACGGGCCCCGGCAGGCCTCCATTGATTGTTTTGGCCTGACGCTCACTGCCCGTGATATTGACGGCCGTTTCACCAATGGTCAGGTCAAACTGAGTACCCTGCAGGGACGCGGCAACTGGCAGGCTCAGACTGGAACGCGCATTGAAACTCCATACGCCAAGACTTCCGGCTACGCCAGAGAGGGTTAACCCCTTCAGGAAAGTTCGTCGAGACGTTTTCAACAGCATGCGCATTCCCTTATTTAAAGTATGGTTACTGACAGAATTCGAGAACCGATTTAAATTAAATTACTGGTTCATCCACTTACAATGAAATGAATCTAGCACACCTTAAGAAACAAATTCATTACAATCGTGTAATGTACGTGGCTGTATTACATTTACGTCATCTTCCCCACAGGTTGATTTTTTTATATATGATCATAAGGACATCTTTTATGTACCTCAGAAGGTAATTACACATGAATATATTAATCACGACCACTGCGTTTACAGCTTTATTTTGTGGGGCAGCTTTTGCTCAGTCCAGTGATATTGCCCATGAAGCACATCGATTTGTTAATAATGCCTCAGCCGTCAGTCATGTGAACTCCTCGACGCATGAAAACTTACCGGACAGGGTTAATAAAAACAACACGCCCTCATTCTCTGAAATGAATGAACATGAAAGGGCCATTGTTGCTCATTCATTTATGAACAACAGCGCGTCCTATGCGCATCAGAAAATGATTGAGGAACATAAAAAAATGCTGTCCGGCAGTGATGCAAATTCAAAGACCTCGTCTTCTTCTTTTAACGAACTGAATGCCGGAGAAAAAGCCGCTCTCGTGCATGAGCAGGTCAATAATGCCGGTGCGGAAGCACATCAGACGCAGGCAAGAAAGCTTCGCGGGCTGTATTCGACCAGGTAACTGCAGGCGGGTTAGTGCTTAGCGTCAGGTGCGCAGCAGGGCTTTACTGACGGGTTACGTAGCAGGACATGAGCCCCATATTGCTCTGCCGTAACCTGTTTCAGTCCCGTTAATCATCACCGTCGGGCTGGTCATACAGTTCCCAGAGCTTCAGGAGCAAACGGGAAACAAGATATGTTACAAAAATGACGACCATCAACGGTGCTCCCGATTAACTGACAGATGACACGCCTCCTGAAAACCCCTAGCATACGCCGCAGTGTTCATGCTAACGGCGAATTCCAGTAAATGTATTCTACCGATGTCGTAAAAGAAAATGCCTACCTTTCAGCCACCCGCTCGGGGCTGGAATCGAACGAGATCGCTACTCTTCAGCGCTCCTTGCCTTCCCGGTTTAATCTGCGGCATTTGAAAAAAAATGAATCATTAAAACTCGTACTGCAAAAGAAAGCGGGAAAATCACGTGTCGTGGCCTATAAATTTACGTCCGGTTCATTTAATTACACGGCGTATCGTATATCAGATAAAAAGTTCTATAACCTTTCCGATACTTCCGGGAAAGGCAGTCTCGATTATCCGTTACCGGCCACAGCAAGACTCAGTTCGCCTTTCAATCCTGCAAGACTTAACCCGGTATCGGGAAAAGTGAGTCCCCATAATGGCATTGATTATTCCATGCCCATGAACACGAAAATAGTCAGCGTCATCGACGGAAAAATCACCCGGGCCGAATACAACAGCACCATGGGATATTTTGTTGAAGTAACAGGAAAAGCCGGTGTTAAAACTCGCTATCTCCACCTCAATAAAATACTCGTTACTAAAGGGGCCAGGGTTACCCGGGGAGGCGCTATTGCGTTATCCGGTAACAGCGGACGTTCATCCGGTCCTCATCTGCATTACGAGCTGGTCATCAATAACAATCCTGTTAACTCACTGGCGTTCCGGGCAGCGGCACCCGCTGATAACAAACTTGAACAGCATGCCTTTGCGCATGCCAGAGACTACGAACGATACCTGGACTGATAACGGGGCCGCGACGCGGCCCCGTCTGCCGGATTAATTTTTTTTATCGTTTTCACTTCCTTGATGTTGATGATCTCCATGCCCTCCGTGGCCGTGGAAAAGATGCATTAGCGGGCAGACCAGCAATAACAGATATGGCCAGTAACCTGCCACATGTGACCAGTGTTCGCGCAGGAGGGCAAATGCCGCGATCGCGGCGACAGCAATAAGCGCATAGGTGGTACTTTTCATACTGGACTCCTTCTGTTCGTAACAGCCCCTTCACTCAGTGTTATTTCCCGAGCCTGACACTTTTCAGACGCAACGCATTCACAATGACGCTGACGGAGGAAAGAGCCATGGCCGCCGCCGCAATAACTGGCGACAGCAGTATTCCATACACAGGATAAAGCAGGCCTGCAGCCACAGGCACGCCAAGTGCGTTGTAGATAAATGCAAAAAACAGATTCTGTCGGATATTTTTCATGGTGATTTCTGACAGATGACGGGCCCTGTTCAGTATCATCAAGTCGCCTTTGAGAAGGGTGACTCCGGCACTTTCAATTGCCACATCTGTACCCGTTCCCATGGCTATTCCCACGTCAGCCGCTGCCAGCGCCGGGGCATCATTCACACCGTCTCCGGCCATCGCAACCACATGGCCAGACGCTTTCAGTCGGGTTATCACTGCTTTTTTGCCATCCGGCAGAATCCCGGCTTCAACCTCATCTATTCCCAGTTTCCGTGCGACTGCTTCAGCAGTAAGCTGGTTATCCCCGGTGAGCATAACAATGCGGATCCCCGCCTGACGCAAAGCTTTAAGCGCATCCGGCGTGGTTGCTTTCACGGGATCCGAGATAGCTATCAGGCCTGCAAGGTTCCCGTCTGTGGCCACATAGATAACGGTAGCGCCTTCCATCCGCAACGTATCCGCAACGGCCTTTTGATTATCAATAACGATACTGTTTTCCTGCATAGCCAGTTCATTACCAATAACAACCCGTTGACCTTCGACATCGCCTGAGACACCTTTCCCCGACGGGGCATTGAAATTACTGACGGCAGGTATCACGATCCCCTTTTCATGCGCGGCTCTGACAACAGCCATACCCAACGGATGCTGCGAACCTTTTTCCACTGCAGCTGTTACACGTAAAAGAGATATTTCCCCACCCGGACTGAGACTGATAATCCCTGTCACCGTAGGCGAACCTTCCGTGAGCGTGCCTGTTTTGTCGACAACCAGCGTGTCCACTTTTTCAAGACGCTCAAGGGCTTCGGCATTCTTGATTAACACCCCGGCCTGGGCGCCTTTGCCCACCCCCACCATTATCGACATCGGCGTGGCCAGTCCCAGCGCGCAGGGACAGGCAATAATCAGGACCGACACAGCCGCAATGAGACCGTGCGCCATCCTGGGCTCGGGCCCCCAGACAGACCAGATCAAGAAAGCAACAACCGCGATAAGTATCACCAGAGGAACAAACCAGCCTGAAACGCTGTCTGCCATTCTCTGGATGGGGGCACGCGAACGCTGTGCATCAGCGACCATCTGAACAATTCGTGAGAGCATCGTTTCATCACCGACTTTCTCTGCACGGATGATAAGACTACCTGTCTGATTAATCGTCCCCCCAATGACAGGGTCACCCTTCGTTTTGGTAACCGGCATAGACTCCCCGGTCACCATCGATTCATCAACGGTTGTTTTGCCTTCGATCACGATACCGTCGACCGGAATACTCTCTCCAGGTCTGATGCGGAGCTTATCGCCAGGCAGGACATCTTCCGCATTAATATCCGTTTCATGACCGTCATGATCCAGCCGTCTGGCGGTTTTGGGGGCAAGGTTCAGAAGCGCAGTAATGGCGCCTGAGGTTTGTTCCCGTGCCCGCAGCTCAAGAACCTGTCCCAGCAGAACAAGCACCGTAATAACTGCTGCGGCTTCAAAATAAACGGCCACCAGGCCATCCATGTTTCTGAACGATGCAGGAAACCAGGAGGGGAAGACGGTTGCAATGACGCTGTAAACCCAGGCTACGCCGGTCCCCATTGCAACAAGGGTAAACATATTCAGGGAGCGGTTACGTAACGACATTCCGGCCCGGGCGAAGAATGGCCAGCCACACCACAACACGACAGGGGAGGCCAGAAGCAACTGCAGCCATGTGTTGTACTGTGGCGGTACTGTATTCCTCAAGTCGGGAAACAGATGAGATCCCATTTCGAGTACCAGAACCGGAAACGCCAGCAACAACCCCAGCCAGAAGCGTCTTGTCATGTCGTGAAGTTCATCACTCGGCCCCGTGGATGCCGTAGCTACGAGCGGCTCCAGTGCCATTCCACAGACAGGACAGCTTCCGGGACCACTGCGGCGTATCTCCGGGTGCATCGGACATGTCCACACACCTTCAGAATTCTCTTTTTCCGCCTGGTTGTGAGGCTGTTTTATCTGATCAGGGCTGACTTCGTGATGATCGTGGTGATGGTGATGGGAATGTTCACTGGCATCTTCGGTAAGATAACGATCGGGATGGGCTTTAAATTTACTCTCACAGCTGGCGGAGCAGAAATAAAGTTGGTGGTCCTGGTATCGAATGCTGCTGTGCGCCCTGTCGGGCAGGATGGCCATCCCGCACACGGGATCTCTCACCTTATGCAATACGTGGCCCTCGTCCGGGGATAATGTCTGCTCAGAAGCAGTCTGGTTGTTGTGTTGCACTGCATTGTCATTTTTCACAGTAACTCTCCTTATGCATACCGAAGCATCTTCTGTCTTCAGGGTATGTCATGGATGCGATTACCACGAATATCGCCGGCACAGGAGTGCCTGCTACCGGCGTCCCGTTATCAGCCGTTCCGCTGACTATTCGATTCGCTGGAAGACTTTTTTACTTCCATCCGGTGAGAATGCGATAACATCGTAAGCCTCTTTTCGGGCTCCCATCTCCATTCCAGGACTTCCTGCTGGCATACCGGGGGTGGCGAGACCGTATATAACCGAACCAGACTGCATTGCCTTATGTATCGTTGTCGCAGGCACATGGCCTTCAATGATCAAATTACCGGCAACCGCGGTATGACAACTTCGTAGTCCTGCAGGAATAGCATGCTTTTCTTTCAGGGCTGACAGCGCCTGATCATTCATGACGTGAGTTCGTACTTCAAACCCGTCTTTTTCCATCGCTTTGCCCCACAGGGAACAACAGCCACAGTTTTCAGATTTGTACATATCAATGATTTTTTCACTCGCCATCGCGGGTAGTGAAAGGCCGAGAGCCAGCGCCATTAGAACCACTTTTTTCATACTCACCTCTGTATATTATCGATATAAACCCTGACGTCAGGGTGAATCAGTAAAGAAGGACACCCACAGGGGGTGCCCTTTCAGGTTCAGGACACGCTTTTTTTATGTCTGCGCAGCCAGATTAATTTGTAGGCGGCAGGAATAATGAACAGGGACAGCAGCGGAGCCGTGATCATCCCACCAATCATGGGTGCCGCGATACGGCTCATGACTTCTGAACCTGCACCGGTTCCCCAGAGTATTGGCAGCAGACCCGCAATGATCACCGCCACGGTCATGGCTTTCGGCCGGACACGCAGTACGGCACCATGATAGAGGGCTTCATCAAGGCCTTCCGGTGTGAACGTCTCTTTACGGGACAATTCCGGGTGCGCTTCAATGGCATGACGCAGATACATCAGCATGACCACGCCAAACTCTGCTGCCACCCCGGCCAGGGCGATAAACCCGGTTCCGGTCGCCACTGACATATGGAAGCCCTGCCAGTACAGGAACCATATCCCGCCAACCAGGGCAAACGGCAGGCTCATCAGAATAAGTAAGGCCTCATCAGCCCGGCGGAATGCCAGATATAACAGGATGAAGATGATCATCACCGTCATCGGTACCATCAGTTTTAATTTCTTATTGGCGTGCTCGAGTAATTCAAACTGTCCTGAGAATGCCACACTGGTCCCCGGTCTCAGTTTCACTTTCTCACTGATGGCCGTCTTAATATCGTTCACCACCGACACCATGTCCCTGCCGCGGGCATCAACATAAATCCAGCTGGCTGGCCGGGCATTTTCGGTTTTCAGCATGGTTGGTCCGGAAACGACCTTAATATCGGCAACATCGCCCAGCGTAATTTGCTGCTTCATTGGGGTCAGGATTGGCATCTCTCTCAACGCCTGCGGACTGTTACGGTAATCCTGCGGATAGCGAATGTTAATAGGGTACCGGGCCACGCCTTCAACCGTCTCACCCACCATAGCCCCACCGATTGCTGAAGAGACGAACAGCTGGACGTCGCCCACAGTCATCCCGTACCGGGAAGCTTTCTCCCGGTTGATATCGATATCGATGTAGCGCCCGCCCTCAAGTCGCTCAGCCAGGACAGACACCACGCCAGGCACGGTTTTGGCTACCGCCTCGATACTCTGCGCCGTCGCGTCGATATCGGACAGAACAGTCCCGGACACTTTGATACCTATCGGGCTTTTGATCCCGGTTGAGAGCATATCAATACGGTTACGGATAGGCGGCACCCAGAGGTTTGCCAGACCCGGTAAACGGACTGTCCTGTCGAGTTCATCAATAATCTTGTCAATTGTCATGCCGGGACGCCACTGATCCTCAGGTTTGAGCTGGATCGTGGTTTCCACCATTTCGAGCGGCGCGGAATCCGTTGCGGTCTCTGCTTTACCGGTCTTGCCAAATACAGAAGCCACTTCAGGAACGCTTTTGATTAACTTGTCTGTTGTCTGCAGGAGCGCTGCAGCTTCTGCCGGAGAGACGCCAGGCAAGGTCGACGGCATATACAGCAGATCGCCCTCGTTAATCTTCGGCAGAAATTCACCGCCCACCTGACTCAGTGGCCAGATAACCGTGAAAATGGACAAGGCCGCAACCAGCAGGGTTGTTTTTGGCCAGTGGAGGACCCGCAGCAGCAAAGGATGATACGCTTTGATCAGCACCCGGTTCAGGGGGTTACTTGTCTCGGCAGGAATTTTCCCCCGGATCCAGAATCCCATCAGAATAGGAATGACGATGATGGCCAGTGCGGCCGCTCCCGCCATGGAGTACGTTTTCGTGAATGCCAGCGGGCCAAACAGACGACCTTCCTGCCCTTCCAGGGTAAAGATAGGAATAAAGGACAGGGTGATGATCAGCAGGCTAATGAACAACGCGGGTCCCACTTCCACGGAGGCGTCGGTAATCACCTTCCAGCGGGTGGCGTTGTCAATCTGCTCACCCGGATGCTGATGATCCCACTCCTCAAGCCGTTTGTGCGCATTTTCAATCATCACAATGGCGGCATCCACCATCGCACCGACGGCAATCGCTATCCCTCCCAGCGACATGATATTGGCGTTCAGTCCCTGGAAGTGCATGACGATAAAGGCGATACACAGGCCAAGTGGCAGAGAAATAATCGCCACCAGGGCAGAACGGACATGCCAGAGGAACAGTGCGCAAACGACAGCAACAACGATAAACTCTTCAAGAAGCTTGTAACTGAGGTTATCAATCGCCCGGTCGATTAACTGGCTGCGATCGTAGGTGGTCACGATTTCAACGCCTTCCGGCAGGCTGGCCTTCAGCGTCTCCAGTTTATCCCTCACTGCCGTGATAACGTCGCGCGCATTTTTACCCGACCGCAGGATCACCACGCCGCCAGCGACTTCTCCCTGGCCGTTCAGCTCGGCAATACCACGCCTCATTTCGGGCCCGGTCTGCACGCGGGCAACATCCCGCAGATAAACCGGCACGCCGTTCTCACCTGTTTTCAGGACGATGTTATTAAAATCATCAATGCTCTGAAGATAACCGCTGGCACGGACCATATACTCCGCTTCGGCCATTTCAACGGATGAGCCACCGGCCTCCTGGTTAGACGATTCAAGTGCCTGTTTCACTTCGGGCAGGCTGATACCGTACTGGGACAGTTTTACCGGATTGACCTGAATCTGGTACTGTTTCACCACGCCGCCAACCGAAGCGACCTCAGCCACGTTCGGGATGGTTTTCAGCTCAAATTTCAGGAACCAGTCCTGCAGAGAGCGCAGTTCTGAAAGGTCGTGTTTTCCGTTGCGATCGACAAGGGCATATTCAAAAATCCAGCCCACACCCGTGGCATCAGGACCGATTTCAGAGCTCACACCGGCAGGCAGTTTTCCCTGAACCTGATTCAGATATTCCAGCACGCGGGAACGGGCCCAGTACAGATCGGTGCCGTCTTCAAAAATGACATACACATACGAATCCCCGAACTGTGAAAAACCACGCACGGTTTTTGCGCCAGGTACGGACAGCATGGTGGTGGTAAGTGGATAGGTGACCTGGTTTTCTACAATCTGCGGGGCCTGGCCGGGATAGCTGGTTTTGATAATGACCTGCACATCTGACAGGTCAGGCAAGGCATCGACCGGCGTGTTAATAATCGTCCATGTACCCCAGATGCTGAGAAACAGTGCGCCCATCATGACCAGGAAACGGTTGGCGACAGAGCGCCGGATAATCCATTCAATCATCGTCGTCTCCTCAGTGCCCTGAATGCATATTTACAGGCTGGTCAGACATTGCTGGCATACTGCTTTCTGTTTTTTCAGGGTGGCGCATACGTTCCAGCGCGCCCGTAATATTGGCTTCGGAGTCAATGAGGAACAGGCCACTGACCACCACGGTATCGCCTTCATTCAGGCCGGAACCGATGCCGGACTGTTGCTGTGATTCATGCAGAACGTGGATCTGTTTCGGCACAAACTTGCCTTCATCATCAACAGTAATCACGCGCTGTTCTTTGCCGGTATCGATAACGGCCTGGCTTGGTATCAGCAGCATCTCCTGGCTCTTGGTATTCAGTTTCAGATAGGCATTCATGCCCGGCTTGAGAAACTCATCCTTATTAGAAACCTGGAGACGGACCTGAAGCGTACGGGTTGTCTGATCCACGCTGGGAAGAATGTTCCATTTTTCGACATGGAATGTTTTATCCGGATAAGCCGGTACCGAAATTTCAAACTGCGACGTATCTTTCAGCAGATATGCGATAGATTCTGGCACTGCAGCGCTGATCCAGACCGGGTCCATCCCCTGAATCTGAGCCACTACTTTATCTTTCGAAATATTCATTCCGGTGCGCAGGTCAAACGCAGTAATGACACCATCAATAGGTGCTTTAATGGTAAAACGGGTCTGGATTGTGCGGGTTGAACGCAGCCTTTGAATATCCTCTTCCGGCATACCAGCCAGACGAAGTCGCTCCAGAACCCCTTTTATCTGGGTTGACGTACCGCCTGTACCGGATAACAGCAGGAACTCACTTTGTGCCTCAACCCATTCAGGAATGGTGATATCGATAAGCGGAGTGCCTTTCTTCACATGATCGCCAATCGTCAGGGGATACACTTTTTCGACGAAACCGTCAGAGCGCGCCTGCACAATGACAAACTGATACTCGTTGTAACTGACATTAGCCGGGATTGTCTGAGAATAATTCAGCATTCCTCGCGTGACTTTTTGCGTTTTTAATCCCAGATTCTGAACCTGCGTTGGATCGATACGGATCCCGCCACTGCTTTTATCGCCGCTTTCATCAGCATATTTTGGCACCAGGTCCATATCCATAAAGGGAGATTTTCCGGGTTTATCAAATTTGGTATCCGGTTTCATCGGGTCATACCAGAAAAGTACCTTTCGCTCCGGTGCCTTTTGTTCGGTTTGTACTGTTTTTTGTGATGAGTTTACATACTGCCAGGCAGTAACCGATATCAGCCCCCCTGCTATGAGGCTGCTGATAATTATTGCAGCATATTTTATCTTTAAAGAAGCCATACAATTTCTCGCTGAAAAATCAAAACACCTGGCATATGCGCCCGATCATTCATTCACAGTAATCCCTTAATGAATGTTCAGGCGCACTGGATGTATTCGCTCCGGACTGATAATCAGGATTGCGTAACGTTAATGCTTTTGAGTAAGGAGATATTGCCCTGCTGAATAAACGAGAAATCGACATGGTTGCCGGTTTTCAGGGCATTGATAGCGTCGTCTGCATTAACAAAAGTGAAGCGCATGGTCATTGCAGGCCAGCCCACCGCAGGGATTGCTTCGTGCGAAATGGTAATCTTTTTACTATTCATATCAATGTCTTTAACGACACCGGTGCCCTTGATAACCTGCTGTACCGAAGCATCACTGGCAGCATTCATATCGCCATGCTGATGTGTTTCAGCATGAAGACCGGCAGAAAACATGACAGAGAAGGCACCAAATAAAACGGCTTTAAGTGAATTACGCATTTTTAATTTCCTGATTAATTAAATAAATTTACTCTACCCAACCGCCACCCAGCGCGGTAAACAGATTAATTTCGTTAACCTGTCGGGAATAGGTAAGATCGAGAATGGTTTGCTGCGTAGCGAAGAGGGAACGTTCTGCATCCAGCACTTCGATGTAACTGACAGCACCACTTGCATATAATCCTCTGGCACGCTGGAGAGTTATCTGAAGTGAATCAAGATAACGCTGCTGTGACTCAAGTTGCTGGCTAAGGCTGTCGCGCAGCGCAAGCGTGTCGGAAACATCCTTAAAGGCTGACTGAATTTTTTGTTCGTAATTAACCACCGATTGTTGCTGGCGAATTTCAGCCAGCTTCAGATTGGCTTTATTCCTGCCAGCATTAAAAATAGGAATTTCAATTTTAGGGATAAAATTCCACATTCCACTTCCTGACGTAAACAGGCTTGACAGCTCCGTACTGCTTGCGGAAAGACCACTGGTCAGGGTAATGGAGGGGAAAAAGGCCGCTCGCGCTGCGCCAATATTGGCATCAGCCGCTTTCAGCTGATATTCCGCTTCCATAATATCCGGTCGCTGCAGCAAAATTTGTGAAGATAGATTTGGTGGCAATTTTACTGGTGCGATCTCCCCGCCTTTCATCCCTTTTTCTGACGGAAGTGCGCGGTACGTTCCCAGCACCAGTTGCAGGGCATTGTTTGCCTGAGCCAGATCGCCTTCTCGTTTGGCTATTTCGGCGCGGGTACTTTCGATTTGTCCTCTCGCCTGTTCAAGTGCCAGAACGTTCGTACTCCCGGTCACGAGCTGTTGCTCAACGAAAGCATAGGACTGTTCATAATTTTTCAGCGTTTCCCGCGCAATACGGAGTTGTTCGTACGCCAGTTGCTGGCTGAAATAGCTCTGTGAAACGTTGGAGACCAGCAGGATGTGTACGGCCCGACGGGCTTCTTCGCTGGCAAAGTAGTTCTGGCGGTCAGCATCACTCATGTTCTTAAGTTTGCCGAAAAAATCGAGCTCATAGCTGAGCTCCAGTCTCGCGTCGTACTCCTGTGTGGTCGGCTTGTCACCTTTCAGACCACCGCTGTATGTTATCCCGGATGAGGCATTCAGCTGGGGATAACGATCTGCATCCGTGACGTTGAACTGGGCTCGGGCCTCTTCAACCTTCAGGGCAGCCATTCTCAAATCACGGTTATTAGTCAGAGCTTCACCGATCAACCGGGTAACCTGGGGATCGACAAAAAAGTTACGCCAGCCCGTATCCTGATAGCCATTTACCGCTGGCGTCAGGCTGTTATGGGACAGTGAAAACTGCTGGGGTACCGGTGCTGCGGGCCGCTGATATTCAGGCGCAAGCGACACGCAGCCTGCCAGGATGAATATCGTGCTAATGCTGAGTAATTTTAATTTGAACATAACGCTTCTCGTCCAGGCAGACCTGGTAAATGGTTCAAATGAAGTCCAGAGTATTGATAGGGGTACTTTACCTAACGCTCTCTGTTTGCCGGGTGACAGGATAATGACAATGTTGTCATTTTTGCTGTAATCCGTTGATAACGATCGTGGGCGCAATAGAATGACATTAGCAGCCAGCCGGGGAGCAAGATGAAAATATTGATCGTCGAAGACGAAATTAAAACAGGTGAATATCTCAGCAAAGGGCTTACAGAGGCAGGGTTCGTAGTGGATCACGCTGATAATGGTCTTACCGGATATCATCTCGCCATGACAGCCGAGTATGATTTAGTCATTCTGGATATCATGCTACCTGATGTGAACGGCTGGGATATCATCCGCATGCTGCGCACTGCCGGAAAGGGTATGCCGGTCTTACTGCTGACAGCCCTCGGCACGATCGAACATAGGGTCAAAGGACTGGAACTGGGTGCGGACGATTATCTGGTTAAACCCTTTGCGTTTGCCGAACTGCTCGCCCGGGTGAGAACCCTTCTGAGGCGGGGAAACACGATGATCACGGAAAGCCAGTTTAAGGTGGCTGACCTCTCGATTGATCTCGTATCCAGAAAAGTCAGTCGCGCCGGAAACCGCATTGTGCTCACCAGTAAAGAGTTCAGCCTGCTGGAATTCTTCATTCGCCATCAGGGAGAGGTTCTTCCCCGCTCCCTGATTGCCTCTCAGGTCTGGGACATGAATTTTGACAGCGACACTAATGCGATCGATGTCGCAGTAAAGCGACTCCGCGCTAAAATAGACAACGATTACGGGACAAAGCTGATCCAGACAGTCCGGGGCGTGGGCTACATGCTGGAGGTCCCGGATGCATAGCAAACCTTCCAGACGCCCTTTCTCACTCGCTCTGCGGCTGACCTTTTTTATCAGCCTGTCCACGATACTGGCTTTTATCGCCTTCACCTGGTTTATGCTGCATTCTGTTGAAAATCATTTTGCCGAGCAGGATGTCAGCGATCTTCAACAAATCAGCACCACACTGAACCGTATACTGCAGTCCCCGGTGGATCCGGATGATAAAAAAATAAGCAAAATAAAGGAATCAATTGCCAGCTACCGCAACGTTGCCCTTTTGCTCCTCAATCCCAGGGGTGAAGTGCTCTTTAGCTCAGCTCAGGGGGCGGCACTACGCCCGGCAGTGAATTCAGCAGATTTTAGCGAGCACAGCCGCGCACGGGATGTCTTTCTCTGGACGGTGGAGGATCCTGCGGGACCGATGGATACCGGGTCCGAAATGAAGATGGAAACATACAGGATTATCGCCTCCTCTGGTCAGGCGATATTTCAGGGCAAACAGCAGAACTATGTCATGCTGACTGGCCTATCCATTAATTTCCATCTCCATTACCTCGATGCGCTGAAAAAGAACCTGATTGCGATTGCCGTCGTGATAAGCCTGTTGATTGTTCTGATCATTCGAATCGCTGTCCGTCAGGGGCACCTGCCCCTTCGTAATGTCAGCAATGCCATTAAAAACATCACCTCCGAGAATCTTGATGCGCGACTGGAACCGACACGCGTTCCCATTGAGCTGGAGCAACTGGTTATCTCGTTCAATCATATGATTGGAAAAATTGAGGATGTCTTTACCCGCCAGGCCAATTTCTCTGCCGATATCGCGCATGAGATCAGAACGCCCATCACCAATCTGGTGACGCAGACTGAAATCGCACTGAGTCAGGATCGAACACAGAGGGAACTTGAGGATGTCCTCTATTCCAGTCTTGAAGAGTATAACCGGATGACCAAAATGGTCAGCGATATGCTGTTCCTGGCACAGGCAGATAATAATCAGCTGATACCTGACAGGGTCATGTTTGACCTCAGAGCGGAAGTCATGAAAGTCTTCGAGTTTTTCGAAGCCTGGGCCGAAGAACGCAATATCACGCTCAAATTTAACGGGATGCCCTGCCTGGTTGAGGGAGATCCACAAATGTTCAGAAGGGCGATCAATAATCTGTTATCCAATGCCCTGCGTTATACCCCGGAGGGACAGGCAATCACCGTCTCAATAAGAGAGCAGGAGAGCTTTTTTGACCTTGTGATTGAAAATCCGGGGAAACCGATCCCTGAAGAACATTTATCAAGGCTGTTTGACCGTTTTTATCGGGTGGATCCATCCAGACAACGAAAAGGAGAAGGCAGCGGCATCGGCCTTGCGATTGTGAAGTCAATCGTGGAAGCACATCACGGAAGAGTGCAGGTGGAATCAGACGTACGCTCCACGCGTTTTATCTTATCCGTGCCCAGACTGGAGAAAATGATCCCGGAAACCCAATGCTGAAAATAAAGATGTAAATGACAAAGATGTCATTAGCCTGTCATGCAGCAAACAGAAGCCATTCAATATAATTAGTGCAACTTATCAGGAAGGCTGGATTGCTTCATCAATACCCGGCGTCAGAGTACGCCAGGAAATGAATATCCAGCCCTCTTCCGGAGAAATAAACGCTGCCGAACTTGTTTCAGTTATGGAACTGAAAACACCGGTTGTACTTCCCCGGACATCACTAATTCAGAAATGGAGAGTTATCATGAAAAATATCGTATTAGCATCTTTGCTGGGCTTTGGTTTAATTTCATCGGCCTGGGCCACTGAAACCGTGAATATCCATGATCGCGTCAACAATGCACAGGCTCCTGCTCACCAGATGCAGTCTGCTGCGGCTCCTGTCGGGATCCAGGGGACTGCTCCTCGTATGACCGGTATGGACCAGCATGAACAGGCCATTATTGCTCATGAGACCATGACGAACGGCTCGGCGGATGCGCACCAGAAAATGGTGGAAAGTCATCAGAAGATGATGGGAAATAACACGGTATCCACGACCGTCCCGTCAACGTCTTACGCGGCGATGAATGAGCATGAAAGAGCAGCGGTTGCCCATGAATTCATGAATAACGGGCAATCCGGCCCACATCAGGCCATGGCCGAAGCGCACCGCCGCATGATCAATGCAGGCTGAATGCGACGGTAGTATCCGTGCTGTTACCTTTTCCCTGATAGATTTTCCTGAAACAACGTTGCTACATTTTTGCCCCCCGTCAGGGGGCTTTTTTGTCTGACTCAGCTACACTTAACCGGTACCTGTCTGAAAGGAATTATTATATGAAAATCAAAAACACCCTTTTTGTAATATTAATGTTATCCCTGCCAGCCATTTCTGCTGAACATTCGGAAATGAAAATGTCAGATATGCACTCATCGGCATCATCACAGGAATATATGGCTGGCATGAAAAATATGCATGAAAAAATGATGGCCGCCGTTAATGAATCCAATCCCGATAAGGCCTTTGCAAAAGGTATGATCGCACACCATGAAGGGGCAATCGCAATGGCTGAGACCGAGCTCAAATACGGAAAAGATCCCGAAATGAGAAAGCTTGCGCAGGACATCATTAAAGCTCAAAAAGGTGAAATTGAGCAGATGAATAAATGGCTTGACAGTCATAAATAATGAACATTGGAGTGTTGTCTTGCGCACCCTCTTAGGGTACCCCCGGACACGAAAATATATAGCACTTAACTAATTAAAAACCCGAACAATTTCGGGTTTTTAATGTAACTTTCTTTTCTGAACGGAAATAATAGTCATACAATTTAATTTTCTTGTAATTACCCCTACTTTTAATCAGGTACTGGACGATGGATAACGACTCCCGCCTGAGAGGGAAAATCCGTCTGGTTACCTGGCGCTATACTTAACCGATTGATCGACATGCCATGCTGGTAAAATATTAAAACCCTCCCCCATAAATCTGAACCACATGACAGGATTGATAGTCAGGCAGTATTTCACATTCATTGCTAAAAAAATAAAAATAAGCATGCATCTTCTCGAAGATTAATTACCTTCCATCTTGTAAAAAAGAATCAAATCCTCTAATAATATCTCGATTCCCGCTTTTTTTAATACATCTTTCCGCTCGGCATATATTTTCCTCAACATATCTTCAAACCCCTTGCCAAGATGAATTTGTTTATGGCAGTTGCAACATAGTGATATGATATTCTCTTCCACATCCAGTGAATTCTCAAAATAGTCTTGCTTTGACATCGGGACAATGTGATGAGGTTCTGTGTAATTTAGAGGAGAGTTTCGCCTTCTGAACGTTGGATGGTCGCAATTAATTTCACATTTATAATCAGCTTTGTTAAGCGCATTTTTTGAAACAGATTTACTTCTTGGGTATGAGAGTCCATTTTTGACTTCTATTGCAGCTTTCTTAGGTTTCGCTTTTTCGCTATACTCAAATGTCTGAGTAACGTCAAAGTGATTACTTTCTTCTAGAGCAGTGATCAAATCATTATCTGAGTAAAAATCAATGCTTGAGCTTTCGTTCGTACTAAAAAAATCTAGTTCTTTTATTGCCTGAACAAGTTCTTCACGAATAGTCCATAAATTTCGCTTTGGGTTTCCTTTAATTTCTCTACTTTTCATGACTGTAATGAATTTTGTCCCGGAAGCAATCTTTCCGACTCCTTTAACCTCGAATCGGCCAAGCTGCTTCTGAACTCTTCCACCCAACCCATTGATTACACCATTAGCACTCATACTGTGCAGGTCGTACTTCTTGCCGATATCGAAACATGTACAGGAATGGTCTGGCTCAATGAACCATTTTTTTAACGCTGCAATACTTTTGTCATCAAAAACTTTTTTATCCCTTAATAAAATCTTCCATTCTTCAACGCTAATATCTATATCACAGACGTATTCACCATCAATTACTTCACATATTTTTTCAATCATGTCCATAACTCTCTTGTAACACAGGATTTGTAATAATGTAAAATCCGTTACACGGCGTTGTATGTAAAGTCATTGTCTCTTGGACTCCTACAGTCCAAAACAACTTTGTGTTTTGTTGTCCAAAAACTTTTTGTTGCCGTGAGTTCTCACTGAGATAAATCTCGCCTTGAGCGTATCACATCAGCAGACTTCCTCTCAACCTTATGGACTTAACCCGGTCATTCTTCACGACAAAGAAAGTACGGCATTTTACATGACGAAGAGACGGTCTCAGCTTCACATGACCGGATAACGTTTTTAATGTACTTCATTATTACGGCACGGGTGCTCAACGAGTATTTTTAAATATTAATCATTTTGTTTAACGGGTGGATACCTACAAATTTTAACATTTACTAATCAAGATAGCAGTTATACGTACTTTCCCGGCAAAAATCCTGAGGTTTACAGATTCCCTCACCGTAACAGACCCGGTCATTCCCCTGGTCCTCCGGAGAGTCTGGTACGAGTGATAAACGTGAATTCCTGTACCTGAAGTTCAGCCGCTGGCAGATAAGTCGTGAACTATAATTACACTCAGTCAGATCCAAACACCTTTTCATCTGCATATATACTTTGTACATACCAGGAGATTACGGCTTTGTTGAATAAATCAGATTTCGGGTAAGTCTCCCCCGTAGCGGGTTGTGTTTTCAGGCAATACGCACGCTTTCAGGCATACCTGCTTTCGTCATTTTGTTCAGCGCTCGTACCAGGGCCATA
>NZ_JAKUZS010000016.1:0-34677 GCF_030128585.1 Klebsiella sp. K5-204 | reverse complement strand
CTTGAGACTTGGTATTCATTTTTCGTCCGAGGACGTTAAGAATCCATGTCACTTTGAGTGCCCACACAGATTGTCTGATAAATTGTTAAAGAGCAGTTGCGACGCGCTTTAGCGCTCTGTCGCGAGGCGGCGTATATTACGCTTTTCTCTTTCAGAGTCAACCCGTTTTTCAGGATTTTTCTCTTCAACCGAACCGGCTGTTTGTGTGAAGTGATTCACATCCGCCGTGTCGATGGAGGCGCATTATAGGGAGTTCTCGAGCGCCTGCAATAGAAAAATGGCAGAAAAATGACTGACTGCTGCATTCCCCAGCAAAACCCCGCTTTATACCTCTTTACACACAGAATTATCCACAGGAGAGCGTCAAAACATGACCGAACGCCCCGCGGATCGGCAGCTATATAGAAGAAGAACCATCGGCCTAAAGAGAAAGATAAAAATTCGCGAGCGTTGCGCAAACGTTTTCGTTACAATGCCGCGCTATGACACGGATGCCCGGTTGGGTGCGTTAGGTGAGTTTTTAGGCAAAAACTCACCTAACGCTCTCTGTAATGTTCAAATCCTGGGGATTTAATACCATGCAACAACGTCGTCCAGTCCGCCGCGCTCTGCTCAGTGTTTCTGACAAGGCCGGTATCGTCGAATTCGCGCAGGCGCTTTCCGCTCGTGGTGTCGAGCTGCTGTCCACCGGCGGCACCGCCCGCCTGCTGGCAGATAAAGGCCTGCCGGTAACCGAAGTCTCTGACTACACCGGTTTCCCGGAAATGATGGATGGACGCGTGAAGACCCTGCATCCGAAAGTACACGGCGGCATCCTCGGTCGTCGCGGTCAGGATGATGGCATCATGCAGCAGCACGGTATCGCGCCTATCGATATGGTGGTCGTTAACCTCTATCCGTTTGCCCAAACCGTCGCTCGTGAAGGCTGCTCGCTGGAAGACGCGGTGGAAAACATCGATATCGGCGGCCCAACCATGGTCCGCTCCGCGGCGAAGAACCACAAAGATGTCGCCATCGTGGTGAAGAGCAGCGACTATACGGCCATCATTAATGAAATGGACGCCAACGAAGGCTCCCTGACGCTGGACACCCGCTTCGACCTCGCCATTAAAGCCTTCGAACACACCGCCGCGTACGACAGCATGATCGCCAACTACTTCGGCAGCATGGTTCCGGCCTATCACGGCGAAAGCAAAGAAGCCGCTGGCCGCTTCCCACGCACCCTGAATCTGAACTTCATTAAGAAGCAGGATATGCGCTACGGCGAAAACAGCCACCAGCAGGCTGCCTTCTATATAGAAGAGAATGTCAAAGAAGCTTCCGTGGCAACCGCTACCCAGCTGCAGGGTAAAGCGCTCTCCTATAACAATATTGCCGATACCGATGCGGCGCTGGAGTGCGTGAAAGAGTTCAACGAACCGGCCTGCGTGATCGTTAAGCACGCTAACCCGTGCGGCGTTGCCGTCAGCGACTCGATCCTTGACGCCTACGATCGCGCATACAAAACCGACCCGACCTCCGCGTTCGGCGGCATCATCGCCTTCAACCGCGAGCTGGATGCCGACACCGCGCAGGCGATCATCTCTCGCCAGTTTGTCGAGGTGATCATCGCCCCGTCCGCCAGCGAAGAAGCGCTGAAAATCACTGCCGCGAAGCAGAACGTCCGCGTACTGACCTGCGGTCAGTGGGAAGCGCGCGTTGCCGGTCTCGATTTCAAACGTGTCAACGGCGGCCTGCTGGTTCAGGACCGCGATCTCGGTATGGTCACCGCAGGCGAACTGCGCGTGGTCAGTAAACGTCAGCCGAGCGAGCAAGAGCTGCGCGATGCGCTGTTCTGCTGGAAAGTGGCGAAATTCGTCAAATCCAACGCCATCGTGTATGCCAAAGACAATATGACCATCGGCATAGGCGCCGGCCAGATGAGCCGCGTCTACTCGGCGAAAATTGCCGGGATTAAAGCCGGTGACGAAGGTCTGGAAGTGAAAGGCTCCGCCATGGCCTCCGATGCCTTCTTCCCGTTCCGCGACGGGATTGACGCCGCGGCTGCGGTCGGCATCACCTGCGTTATCCAGCCGGGCGGCTCTATCCGCGACGACGAAGTGATTGCCGCCGCTGACGAACACGGCATCGCCATGATCTTCACCGATATGCGCCACTTCCGCCATTAATTCATGGAGCTGCAGATGAAAGTATTAGTAATCGGCAACGGCGGGCGTGAACACGCCCTGGCCTGGAAAGCGGCCCAATCGCCGCTGGTTGATACCGTCTACGTTGCGCCGGGCAACGCAGGTACCGCGCTGGAGCCGTCGCTGCAAAACGTCGCCATCGGCGTCACCGATATTCCGGCGCTGCTGCGCTTCGCTCAGGATGAAAATATCGACCTGACCATCGTTGGTCCGGAAGCGCCGTTGGTGATTGGCGTGGTCGACGCGTTCCGTGCCGCCGGGCTCGCCATCTTTGGGCCAACCGAAGGCGCGGCGCAGCTGGAAGGCTCGAAAGCCTTCACCAAAGATTTCCTCGCGCGTCATCATATCCCGACGGCGGAATACCAGAACTTCACCGAAGTTGAGCCAGCGCTGGCTTACCTGCGCGAGAAAGGCGCGCCGATCGTCATCAAAGCCGACGGTCTGGCGGCGGGTAAAGGCGTTATCGTGGCGATGACCCTTGAGGAAGCCGAAGCGGCAGTCAAAGACATGCTGGCCGGTAACGCCTTTGGCGACGCCGGACACCGCATCGTCATTGAAGAGTTCCTCGATGGCGAAGAGGCCAGCTTCATTGTGATGGTCGACGGCGAGCACGTCCTGCCGATGGCCACCAGCCAGGATCACAAACGCGTCGGCAACGGCGATACCGGCCCGAACACCGGTGGGATGGGCGCTTATTCTCCGGCACCGGTCGTGACTGATGAAGTCCATCAGCGCACTATGGAGCGTATTATCTGGCCAACCGTGAAGGGCATGGCCGCGGAAGGCAACACCTATACCGGTTTCCTGTATGCCGGTCTGATGATCGACAAGCAGGGCAACCCAAAGGTCATTGAGTTCAACTGCCGCTTTGGCGATCCGGAAACCCAGCCGATCATGCTGCGCATGAAATCTGACCTGGTAGAGCTGTGCCTCGCCGCCTGCGCCGGCAAGCTGGATGAGAAAACCTCCGAGTGGGATGACCGCGCATCGCTGGGGGTAGTGGTTGCCGCCGGCGGCTATCCGGGCAACTACAACACGGGCGATGAGATCCATGGCCTGCCGCAGCAGGAAGCGGCAGACGGTAAAGTCTTCCACGCCGGCACGAAACTGTCTGACGACCAGCGCGTGGTCACCAACGGCGGGCGCGTACTGTGCGTCACCGCCCTGGGCGATACCGTAGCGCAGGCGCAGCAGCGCGCCTATCAGCTGCTGACCGATATTCGCTGGGATGGCAGCTTTAGCCGAAACGATATCGGCTGGCGCGCCATTGAGCGCGAAAAGGCTAACGGCTAAGTTTCGCCAACAGCGTTTTCCGCGTAATGCCTAACTGACGGGCGGCTTCGGTTTTGTTGCCGCCCGTTTTTTCCAGCGCCGCCAGAATCACCTCTTTTTCGACTTCCACTAGCGGCTGAATCAGCCCCTCCTCGCTCCCGCCTGACGGCAGCGGCGTACCCGCGATCGCCAGCGGCAATTCCCGCCCGGAGATATAGTCCCCGGTCAGTAGCACCACCGCCCGCTCCACCGCGTTTTCCAGCTCGCGAATGTTGCCCGGCCAGGAGTAGTGGATCAGCAGGTCCATCGCCTGTGGCGTGAACCCCTTTACCGCCTTACGATTGCGTTCGGCATAGCGTTTGAGAAAGTGCTGCGCCAGCGGCGGAATATCTTCCCGGCGCCGGCGCAGAGGCGGCATCTCAATAGTCACGACGTTCAAGCGGTAATAGAGATCCTGGCGAAAACGCCCGGCGCTTACCTCTTCCGCGAGGTTGCGGTGGGTGGCGGCGATCAGCCGCACATCAACGGCAAGCGTCTGGTTGCTGCCGACCCGCTGCACCTCCCGCTCCTGAATCGCCCGCAGCAGCCGGACCTGCATCAATGGCGAGATATCGCCAATTTCATCGAGGAACAGCGTGCCGCCATCCGCTTCGACAAAGCGCCCTTCACGTCGCCTATCCGCGCCGGTAAACGCCCCTTTTTCATGGCCGAAGAGTTCCGACTCCAGTAGCGACTCATTCAGCGCCGCGCAGTTGAGCGTCACCAGCGGCTTATCACCGCGCCCGCTGCAGGCGTGGATGGCGCGCGCCACCAGTTCCTTACCGGTTCCCGACTCTCCATAGATCAGCACCGTCGCATCCGAAGGGGCTACCAGCGTAATATTATTAAGAAGCGCCTGCATCGCCGGGCTGTCGCCTATCATGCCCCAACGCGAACTCGCTGCGGCGGGGTGTTCGCCCTCGCTATGCCGGGTGTGTGCCAGCGCCTGGACTAACGTCTGCTGTAACGTGTCAAAATCCAGCGGTTTAATCAGATAATCCAGCGCCCCGGACTTGATGGCCTCCACCGCCGTATCGACGCTGGAGAACGCCGTCATGATCAGCACCGGGATCGCCGGGTTATAGGCCTTAATCTCTTTTAACGTCGCGATACCGTCCATCTCCGCCATGCGAATATCGCACAGCACCAGGTCGAAGACCTGCTGATGGATCAGCTCCAGCGCCTGCAGGCCGTTGTGGGCTAATGCCACCTGATAGCCCCAGCCGCGCAGCAGCGCCTGCAGGATCGTGCAGTGGCTGATGTCATCATCGACAACCAGAATCTGTACCTTATCGCTGCTCATCTTCCCTCCGTTGAGCATCAATCGGTAGCCAAAGCGTAAATATCGCTCCAGCCCCCGGCTGACTTTCGGCGCGGATCGTCCCGCCATGTTGTTCGATAATATTCTGCACCACCGCCAGCCCCAGCCCGGTGCCGTCCGCTTTGGTGGTGAAATAGGGGGTGAAGATGGCCTGCAGCTCTTCGGCAGTCATCCCTTTACCGCTATCTGCGATGACGATTTTCATCCGCTGACGGTCAGCTTCGCTTGCCGATACGCGAATGACGCCGTCACGGCCAATCGCCTGCATCGCGTTCAGGTACAGGTTCAACAGCACCTGGTTCAGGCGGTCGGCATCGGCGTTGATCGTGGAGAGCTCCGGGCGCGGAGTGAATTGCAGCGCGATCCCGCGACTCTGCGCATCCTGGCTGACCAGCTGTAATGAGTGGTGGATAAGCGCGTTGATATCCACCGGCTGATAATTTAAATGCGCGGGCCGGACCAGCTCCAGCAGTTCGCTGACCACCCGGTTCAGGCGGTCGGCCTCTTTGGCCATCACCCGCGCTAACTGATGCGACTCGCCGCCCGGCGGCGTGCGCTCGGCAAAATATTTCGCCAGCCCTTTAATCGACGAGAGTGGATTGCGGATCTCGTGCGCCACGCCCGCCGCCAGATGGCCAAGCGCCACCAGTTTCTCTTTGCGGGCCATCGCCTCCAGCAGTTGTTTTCGCGAGCGGCGATAGCGGCGGAACCAGAACTGGGCGAGGATCGTTGCCGCTGTCACCAGCGCGGCGGCGCCCAGCATGATGACCATATTCCGCTGCCCGCGGGCCAGCGCGGCATCCAGCTCACGGCTATCAAAGGCGATAAAAATCACCTGCGGGACGGTGGCTTGAGCCAGGGCGCTGTCGCCGCGATTCATCATGCCCCTATGGTGGCCGCGGGCCGGATTGAGGGGGCGAAACTGGCGATAGACCTCCATGGCCGGCTGCGGCTCGCTAAGCCGCCGCCAGCGCGCCTGTTCGCCAACCGCCAGCGCACGCATCTGCGCGGGGCTGTAGAGCGTTTGGCCCACCTGCTGCGGATCGCTGTGAGCGATGATGCTGCCATTGTCATCAGTCACCGCGAACCACAGGACGCCCGGCTGCCAGGCCATCTCTTCCAGCAGGGCCTGCAGCTGCGCGTGATGCATCCGCATTCCCATGCCGACGCGCGTGCCGGACTCCAGCGCGCGGATCAGTACGCTCCCCTTCTCCTCAATAGTGTGTCGGGCGGCGGTCGTCTCACGACCGTAATCGCGGACGATCATCGCGGAGAACAACACCACCAGCAGCACCACCGTACCGGTCAGCAGCCAGCTCAGCGCGCCAGCGGCAGCGTCCCGTGAAAAAGGTTTGATCTTCATCGGCGAGTCCTTGTCATCTCCTTTTCGCTATCAGCAGGATCTTTCAGCAGAAATCATGCCATGTTTCCGCACGGCCAAACCTGCTCTCAAACATATCGCCTGCGCTTTAGCGAGTAAAAATGACTCGCCGGTCCCGGGCGGAACGGGTCATTTTTACTCGCTTTCTCTGCCATGGCCTCGGCAGACCTGTTCGGACGGGCTTTTTCAGGCTGGCATGGAAGATGCAATACCGGGAGAAACCACACAGGAGAAAATGCCATGAAACGGAACCGTAACTTATCTCTCGCCCTCGTCACCCTTGCCGCGCTGTCCTTCGGCAGCAACGCGGCCTGGGCCAACCACCACTGGGGCAACAATAACGGGATGGGCAACCAGGGCTACAGCCAGCTGACCCAGGAGCAGCAGGCTACCGCGCAAAAGCTGCATAATGACTACTATGCGCAAACCAGCGCCCTTCGCCAGCAGCTGCAGTCCAAACGCTATGAGTACAATGCGCTGCTCACGGCGCAAAAGCCGGACAGCGGCAAGATTGAAGCCGTCGCTCAGGAGATGGAAGGCTTACGCCAGAAGCTGGATCAGCAGCGGGTGAAATTTGATCTCGCGCTGGCTGAGGCAGGCGTTCCCCGCGGCGCAGGCATGGGATATGGCGGCTGTCGCGGTAGCGGCGGCGGTCATAGGGGCATGAATCACTGGTAAAGGTTAGAAGCTTTTTTCCGTCGGCTGCCAGGTGCAGAAGTTTTCATTGGCCACCAGCAGCAGTTGAGAGCCTTCCGGCGCCTCAAGCCAGGCAATGCTCACCGCGGCGGAAGCGTGGCTCTGGCGGCGTTCAATGTGCGCCAGAGCCCGACTATCGAGGTCGGGCGTCACCGTCTGCCCTTCGCAGGTCAGCACGGTATGCGCGGCGGCGTTCCAGCGCCCCTGACGCAGGACGACCCGACCCTGACGGAGGGCGTCGCTGGTCTGGCGGATCTGCTCGGCGCGATAACGGTACAGCGCGACCTGGTCGCTGGAGAGTTGCTGCTTCTGCCCGTCAACTTCCCGCTGCATAAAGCTCAGATCGCCCTGCGCGTCAAAGCGGGCGCGAATATGTTCCGGCGGCTTGCCGTAGACATTGAGTTCAATAAGCGTCAGCTGATCGCCCTGCCAGCGATATTCGCTGGTCGAGGTGTCCCCATGACGCCACGGGCTGAAGGCGGCGAGAAGATGGACTTCATCGCCAGAATCTTTACGCCAGATACGCATCGCCCCCTGGTTGTCCGCATAACCGCTGGCGGTAAACGGTGGTAGCGACGCGTTATGGCTGCAGGCAGTTAGCAACAGGATGCCCGCCAGCGCCAGAGGCCGGCGCCAGACAGACAAAAGGGGCTTAATAGCCCCTTCGATAAAACTGTTCACTGCCACGCGGTCTTACTTAACTGCGTCTTTCAGTGCTTTGCCAGAAACAAATGCCGGCACGTTAGCTGCAGCGATTTTGATCTCTTTACCGGTCTGCGGGTTGCGGCCAGTACGCTCAGCGCGGTGGTTCACTTTGAAGGTACCGAAACCAACCAGTTGAACAGCATCACCTTCTTTCAGAGACTCAGTAATTGCAGCCAGGGTAGATTCCAGGGCAGCTTTAGCCTGTGCTTTGGACAGGTCAGCTTTGTCCGCAATTACATCAATCAGTTGAGTCTTGTTCATAAGTTATCCTTACAATGTGTTTATCGCTTGCTAAGCATCGAGTGCGACGGAAATGCCAAAAAAGCACCCTCCTGCATACACGCACCGATAGCCACTTTTTTTCGCCCTCCAAATGTAGACCAGACGGGGGGCGGAATGGAAGCCTTCAGACGCTACAATTCAGGCGGTAAATCACGTTTTCTGGTCTCACTGCTGAAAATTTATACCAATATTGCTCTCGCCGGCCTCACGCAGGTCCGCGCGCAGGCCTTTTATCAGCTCAAGGTCACGCTCTTCGCAGTCGGCCAGCAGGCGGAAAATTTCCCACTGAATGTCCCATTCCTGCTCTACCGCCGGGTTCGCTTTCAGCTCTTCGTCGGTCATTTCGCGGCCTTCCTGGGTCATTTCCAGCATCGCCACGGTGGTGATGGAGGTTTTGCTCACCTCGATCGCGTGTTCGAGCGTTTCGCCGCTCAGACGGGAATGGATCAGTTCGCTCAACGCCACGCAGGCGTCTATGGCCGGATAAACACCGTACAGGTCGAAATCATCTGCCGCCGGGATTGCCTCTTCCAGTTTCTCCAGCTGACTGTCGAAATTCACCTTCGCATCTTTAACCGTCAGCGTTTCCCAGATCAGATCCAGGATACGACGGTACAGCTGGCCGTCGCCAAACTCGGTTTGCTTGCAGAACATCGCGTAGTTGGGGTACATACGCTCGCACAGGCAGGCCATAAAAGTGACATGCTGCCAGCTTTCCAGCTTCTCCAGGCGCAGGTGAATCGGGTTTTGTAACATGATGAATTCTCGAAGTCAGAAATTAGGCGCAGTGTACCTGAATCAGCTGTGATTTGCTTGCCAACGCACAAATGACGGACGACGGGACGCCACCGCATCAGCCCAGCGCGTCGGCTCGGGCAGACGATAGCCTCGCATGCAGCGTTCGACCCACATTAAGGCGCTGTCCATGCCCACCCGGTGGCCGGTGCTAATAAACAGCGGGTTGCAGCGGACTTTACTGCGCCAGACCCAGGCCAGTTGTTCATTTTTATCCATCAGCGGGGCCAGCGCGCCGGGGGCATCACCCAGTTCGCCGATTTTTCCACACAGCCGTTTTTTCGCCACCCCGATGGTCGGCACGTCGATCATCAGGCCAAAATGGCTGGCGACGCCCAGCCGCCGGGGATGGGAAATACCGTGCCCGTCAACAAACAACAGGTCCGGTTTTTGCGAAAGCTGCTCCCACGCCGCCAGCAGCGCAGGCGTTTCGCGAAACGAGAGAAAGCCGGGAATATAGGGCATGGAGGTGGCGACGCGCGCCACCTGATACTCCACCAGCTCCAGTTCAGGCCAGGTCAGCAGCACCATCGCAGCTCGGGTGACTTCCCCTTCCTGCTCAAACCCGACATCCGCACCGCCGATCAATACTGGCGGGTCGCGATCCAGTCGATCCGCCCGCTCTACCGACGCGGCTAACTGTTGCTGTTGGATACGGAGTGCGGCTAAATCCATATGGCTGATCTCCTACTGGTGATAGGGTGCGGAAAGACGATGCACCGCTTCAACAAAGACGCCCGCATGCTCAGGGTCAACGTCCTGATGGATGCCGTGGCCGAGGTTAAAGACGTGGCCTTCCCCCTGACCAAAGCCGGCGAGGATGGTCGCGACTTCTTCTTCAATACGCGCGGCGGGCGCATAGAGCATGGACGGATCCATGTTGCCCTGCAGCGCGACTTTGTTGCCCACGCGACGACGGGCATCGGCAATATCGGTGGTCCAGTCGAGACCCAGCGCGTCACAGCCGGTCTCCGCCATCGCTTCCAGCCACTGACCGCCGCCTTTGGTGAACAGCGTCACCGGCACGCGGCGGCCTTCGTTTTCCCGCAGCAGGCCATCGACGATTTTATGCATGTAGTAGAGGGAGAACTGCTGGTAGTCGCGGCCGGTCAGCACCCCGCCCCAAGTGTCAAAAATCATTACCGACTGCGCGCCGGCTTTGATCTGCGCGTTGAGATACAGGGTGACGCTCTTCGCCAGCTTATCCAGCAGCGCGTGCAGCGCCTGCGGGTCGGCGTACATCATCTTTTTGATGACAGTGAAAGCCTTGCTGCTGCCGCCTTCCACCATGTAGGTCGCCAGCGTCCATGGGCTACCGGAAAAACCGATCAGCGGCACTTCGCCTTTCAGTTCGCGGCGAATGGTGCGCACGGCATTCATCACGTAGCCCAGTTCCTGCTCGGGATCCGGGACTGGCAGCTTGTCGACGTCGGCTTTGCTTTTCACCGGCGAGGTGAAGCGCGGGCCTTCGCCTGCCTCAAAGTACAGCCCCAGCCCCATGGCGTCCGGGATGGTCAGGATGTCCGAAAAGAGGATCGCCGCGTCCAGCGGGTAACGACGCAGCGGCTGGAGCGTCACTTCGCAGGCCAGCTCGGCATTTTTACACAGCGACATAAAGTCGCCCGCTTGCGCACGGGTGGCTTTGTACTCCGGTAAATAGCGGCCCGCCTGGCGCATCATCCACACCGGGGTGACATCAACCGGCTGACGCAGCAGCGCGCGCAGGTAACGATCGTTCTTCAGTTCGGTCATTTTTACATTCCTTTAGCGTTGATACGCCCAGTGTAACATGTCACTCGAACTCTGCCCGACACATCGCGACGGTATCTTCGATAAGCCGGCGCGCCACCGTCCCCGGCGGCGGCAGAAGCGGCAGATCGTCATAGCGGTACCAGTCCGCGCTGAGTAACTCTTTTTTATCCACCACGATATCGCCCTCCGCGTAATCCGCCATAAAGGCAGTCATCAGCGACTGCGGGAACGGCCACGGTTGAGAAGTCACGTAGCGCAGATTTTTCACCCGGATACCGCTCTCCTCCATCACCTCACGGGCAACGGCCTGCTCGAGGGTTTCGCCGACCTCGACGAACCCGGCCAGCACGGTGTGTATCCCATTGCGATGTCGGGTATGTTGCGCCAGCAGGATCGCATCGTCGCGACGGATAGCGACGATAATGCACGGGGCAATTTGCGGGTAGTAACGTTCACGGCAGTGGCTGCACAGCATCGCCCATTCGCTTTTACTGGCATGCATCGGGTGACCGCAGTAGCCGCAAAATTTATGCGATCGATAAAATTCGGCGAGCTGGATCCCCCGTCCCGCCAGCTGAAAGAGTCCCGGATCCTGATCCAGCACCTGGCGTAACGATCCCATGTCATGGCGGCGATCCTGGCGCACCATCCACACCGGATCGCCCTGCCATTCGCCGATATGCAGCGCATGCTGGCCGACAAGATCGAAATTAACCGCTTCGCCATGTGGTAATTCTCCACCAGGCAACCATAATTTTTGTTCGTGACTGACAACCCACCAGCCGCGATCTAATTTTTCAATAATACGATCCATATCTATTGCACTACCTTTGCTTCACTGGCATGTTGTTAACATTATATTTACATTTTTGGTGAGCAGATTTAAATCAAAACTAGCGGAGTCAATCATGCTAAACCAGCTGGAAAATCTGACGGAGCGCGTTGGCGGTAGTAATGAACTGGTCGATCGCTGGCTACAAGTGCGTAAGCATCTGCTCGTGGCTTACTACAATCTGGTTGGCCTGAAACCGGGCAAAGAGTCGTTTATGCGGCTAAACGAAAAGGCGCTGGATGACTTTTGCCAAAGTCTGGTGGATTACCTCTCGTCCGGTCATTTTAGTATTTATGAACGCATTATTGGCGAAATGGAAGGCGATACCCCACTTTTAGCCGCCACCCGGCTTTACCCGCAGCTGGAAGCCAATACCCAGCAGATGATGGACTACTACGATACCTGCCTCGAAAACGCCATTGATCATGATAACTACCTTGAATTTCAGCAGGCGCTGTCGGATATCGGCGAGTCGCTGGAAGCGCGTTTCGCCCTGGAAGATAAACTGATCGCCCTCGCCGTCGCCCATCATCTGAACGATGAGGTGCGCGATAATATTGCCCCGACCGCTTGAGTTGTGCGCAATTAACGAGTAGTTTACCTTCATTCCCCCTCTCCGGAGGGGATGTCATCTTGTCGGAGTGCTTATTTTCCATGTGAAGGCTAACGTGGAAAAGGCTGAGACCGTTAATTCGGGATCCGCGGAACCTGATCAGGCTAATACCTGCGAAGGGAACAAGAGTAAACTGCTGTTCGCGTCAGTCCGTCAGGGCCGATCGCATCTGTTACTCCATCCGTCGTCTGACAAGCCATGTCCTTTTCATCTGGAATGCGCTATGTCTACTACCAAACTGACCCGTCGTGAGCTACGCGAGCACGCGCAGCGATTTATCGATACGCTGGAAGGCGCTGCTTTCCCTAATTCGCGCCGTATCTACATTCAAGGTTCACAAGCGGATATCCGCGTCCCAATGCGTGAAATCCAGCTCAGCCCAACCCTCGTCGGCGGCGATAACAATAACCCACAGTACGAAGCCAACGAACCGATCCCGGTGTATGACACCTCCGGACCTTATGGCGACCCGGATATTGGCATTAATGTCCGCCAGGGGCTGGCCAGGCTGCGCCAGCCGTGGATCGACGCGCGCAATGACTGCGCCCCGCTCAGCGAACGCAGCTCGGCCTATACCAAAGCGCGGCTGGCCGATGACGGCCTTGATGAGCTGCGCTTCAATAGCCAGCTGAAGCCAAAACGCGCCGTTGCCGGCAAATGTGTTACCCAACTGCACTACGCCCGCCAGGGGATCGTCACCCCGGAGATGGAGTTCATCGCCATTCGCGAAAACATGGGCCGCGAACGTATTCGCAGCGAAGTTCTGCGCCAGCAGCATGCCGGCGAAGGCTTCGGCGCCCGCCTGCCGGAAAACATTACCCCTGAGTTCGTCCGTGATGAAGTGGCCGCCGGGCGCGCCATCATCCCGGCCAATATCAACCACCCGGAGTCTGAGCCGATGATTATCGGCCGCAACTTCCTGGTAAAAGTGAATGCTAATATCGGCAACTCGGCGGTGACCTCCTCCATCGAAGAAGAGGTCGAGAAGCTGGTCTGGTCCACCCGCTGGGGCGCCGATACGGTGATGGATCTCTCCACCGGCCGCTATATCCACGAAACCCGCGAGTGGATCCTGCGTAACAGCCCGGTACCGATCGGCACCGTACCGATTTACCAGGCGCTGGAGAAAGTCAACGGCATCGCCGAGAACCTCACCTGGGAAGCCTTCCGCGATACCCTGCTGGAACAGGCCGAACAGGGGGTCGACTACTTCACCATTCACGCCGGCGTACTGCTGCGCTACGTCCCGATGACCGCGAAGCGTCTGACCGGCATCGTTTCGCGCGGCGGCTCAATCATGGCCAAATGGTGCCTGTCGCACCATCAGGAAAACTTTCTCTACCAGCATTTCCGCGAAATCTGCGAAATCTGCGCCGCCTATGACGTGTCGCTGTCGCTGGGCGATGGCCTGCGCCCCGGCTCCATCCAGGATGCTAACGACGAAGCGCAGTTCTCCGAGCTGCGCACCCTCGGCGAGCTGACGAAAATCGCCTGGGAGTATGACGTGCAGGTGATGATCGAGGGCCCCGGCCACGTGCCGATGCAGATGATCCGCCGCAATATGACCGAGGAGCTGGAGCACTGCCACGAAGCGCCGTTCTACACCCTCGGGCCGCTCACCACCGACATTGCGCCGGGCTACGACCATTTCACCTCCGGCATCGGCGCGGCGATGATCGGCTGGTTCGGCTGCGCCATGCTGTGCTATGTCACGCCAAAAGAGCATCTCGGCCTGCCCAACAAAGAGGATGTGAAGCAGGGGTTGATTACCTACAAAATCGCCGCCCACGCCGCCGACCTGGCGAAAGGTCACCCCGGGGCGCAGATCCGCGATAACGCCATGTCGAAGGCGCGCTTTGAATTCCGCTGGGAAGACCAGTTTAACCTCGCGCTGGATCCATTTACCGCCCGGGCCTATCACGATGAAACCCTGCCGCAGGAATCCGGCAAAGTTGCCCACTTCTGCTCCATGTGCGGTCCGAAATTCTGCTCAATGAAGATCACTCAGGAAGTCCGCGACTACGCCGCCAGACAGGCCATCGACGCCGGCATGGCCGATATGTCGCATCACTTCCGCGCCCGCGGCGGCGAAATCTACCTGAAACAGGAGGAAGTCTGATGTATCAGCCTGATTTTCCACCCGTCCCGTTTCGTCTCGGACTCTACCCGGTAGTGGACAGCGTGGCGTGGATTGAGCGCCTGCTCGAAGCCGGCGTGCGTACTATTCAGCTGCGCATCAAAGACCGACGCGACAGCGAGGTGGAGGATGACGTCATCGCCGCCATCGCCCTTGGCCGCCGCTATCACGCCCGGCTGTTCATTAACGATTACTGGCGACTGGCGATCAAGCACCAGGCCTACGGCGTGCATCTCGGACAAGAAGATCTGGAAACCACCGATCTGAGCGCCATCCGCCAAGCCGGGCTACGTCTGGGCGTCTCCACCCATGACGATATGGAGATTGATGTCGCCCTGGCGGCGCGCCCCTCTTACATCGCCCTGGGTCACGTCTTCCCGACGCAAACCAAACAGATGCCCTCCGCGCCGCAGGGGCTCGATCAGCTTGCCAGACATATCCAACGCCTGGCGGATTACCCCACCGTGGCGATCGGCGGAATTAGCCTTGAAAAGGCCCCGGCGGTGCTGGCGACCGGCGTCGGCAGCATCGCAGTGGTCAGCGCCATCACCCAGGCGGCGGACTGGCGGGCAGCGACCGACCAGCTGCTGGCGCTGGCGGGAGCGGGCGATGAATGATCACGACTTTATGCGCTATAGCCGTCAGCTGCTGCTGGAGGATATCGCCATCGAGGGGCAGCAGAAGCTGTTAGCCAGCCGGGTGCTGATTATCGGCCTTGGCGGGCTGGGCTCCCCGGCGGCGCTCTATCTGGCTGGGGCTGGCGTCGGGACGCTGACCCTGGCCGATGACGACGCCGTGCATCTCAGCAATCTGCAGCGGCAGATCCTGTTCACCAGCGCGGATATCGATCGGCCAAAAGCCGCGGCGGCAAAGACGCGGCTCAGCCAGCTAAATCCGCAGATCAAACTGGTTGCGCTCCAGCAGCGGTTAAGCGGCGAGGCGCTGCGCGCCGAGGTGGCGAAAGCGGACGTGGTGCTGGACTGTACCGATAACATGGTCACCCGCCAGGCGATCAATGCCGCCTGCGTGGCCCTCGACATCCCGTTAGTGACCGCCAGCGCCGTCGGCTTCGGCGGTCAGCTGATGGTGCTCACCCCCCCCTGGACGCAGGGCTGCTATCGCTGCCTGTGGCCGGATAGCGACGAACCGCAGCGCAACTGCCGCACCGCGGGGATCGTCGGCCCGGTGGTCGGCATGATGGGCACGCTGCAGGCGCTGGAGGCCATTAAGCTGCTCAGCGGCATGACGACGCCGCGCAACACTCTGCGGCTGTTCGACGCCCGCACCAGCAACTGGCGTAACCTGGCGCTACAGCGCTCCCGGGGCTGCCCGATTTGCGGAGGGCGGCATGCAGATCTGGTTTAACGACGAGCCGCTGGCGTGCGCCGACCATCTCAGCGTCAGCGCCCTGCTGACCCAGCTCGAACAGCTGCAGCCGGGCGTCGCGCTGGCGCTCAATCAACACATTCTGCCGCGCGACCGGTGGGAAGATCATCTCTTGCAGGAAGGCGATCGAGTCCTGCTTTTTCAGGTTATCGCTGGAGGCTGACATGTTACGTATTGCAGACAAAACATTTGAATCCCATCTTTTCACCGGTACCGGCAAATTCGCCGCCCCGGAGGTGATGGTTGAGGCGATTCGCGCCTCGGGCAGCCAGCTGGTCACCCTGGCGATGAAGCGCGTCGATTTACGTCAGCACAATGACGCCATCCTCGCCCCGCTGTTGGCGGCGGGAGTCAGCCTGCTGCCGAATACCTCGGGCGCCAAGACAGCGGAAGAGGCGGTGTTTGCCGCCCGCCTGGCACGGGAAGCCTTGGGCACCCACTGGCTGAAACTGGAGATCCACCCGGACGCCCGCTGGCTGCTGCCCGACCCGATTGAAACCCTGAAAGCGGCGGAGCTGCTGGTCCGCGAAGGGTTCGTGGTGCTGCCCTACTGCGGCGCCGACCCGGTGCTGTGTAAACGGCTGGAAGAGGCTGGCTGCGCGGCGGTGATGCCCCTGGGCGCGCCGATCGGCTCCAATCAGGGGCTGGAAACCAAAGCCATGCTGGAGATTATTATCGAGCAGGCGACGGTGCCGGTGGTGGTCGACGCCGGCATCGGCGTTCCAAGCCATGCGGCGCAGGCGCTGGAAATGGGCGCGGACGCGGTGCTGGTCAATACCGCTATTGCCGTCGCCGACGATCCCGTGGCCATGGCCCACGCTTTCCGTATGGCGGTCGAGGCCGGCTTGCTGGCCCGTCAGGCCGGACCGGGGGCGCGCAGCGCGCAGGCGCAGGCCACCAGCCCGCTCACCGGATTCCTGGAGGCGCTGGCATGAAAACCTTCAGCGATCGCTGGCGGCAGCTGGAGTGGGACGACATCCGCCTGCGCATCAACGGTAAAACCGCCGCCGATGTCGAACGGGCGCTGGCAGCCAAACAGCTGACCCGCGACGACATGATGGCCCTGCTTTCGCCGGCGGCGGCCGGGTATCTTGAACCTCTGGCCCAGCGCGCGCAGCGGCTTACCCGTCAGCGCTTCGGCAATACCGTCAGCTTCTATGTGCCGCTGTATCTCTCCAACCTGTGCGCCAACGACTGCACCTACTGCGGCTTCTCGATGAGCAACCGCATTAAGCGCAAGACGCTGGATGCTGCCGAGATTGCCCGCGAGTGCGCCGCGATCCGCGACCTGGGCTTTGAGCATCTGCTGCTGGTGACCGGTGAGCATCAGGGCAAGGTGGGAATGGATTATTTCCGCCAGCACCTGCCGGCAATCCGCAGCCAGTTTGCCTCGCTGCATATGGAGGTGCAGCCGCTGGCGACCGACGAGTATGCCGAGCTGAAAACCCTGGGGCTCGACGGGGTGATGGTCTATCAGGAGACCTATCACGAAAGCATGTACGCTCAGCACCACCTGAAAGGGAAAAAGCAGGATTTCTTCTGGCGGCTGGATACGCCGGATCGCCTGGGCGAGGCGGGGATCGATAAGATCGGCCTTGGCGCGCTGATCGGCCTTTCCGACAGCTGGCGGGTGGATTGCTTTATGGTCGCTGAGCACCTGTTATGGCTGCAGCAACGCTACTGGCGCAGCCGCTATTCGGTCTCCTTCCCGCGTCTGCGTCCCTGCGCCGGCGGCATTGAACCGGCCTCGCTAATGGATGAGCGTCAGCTGGTGCAGACCATCTGCGCCTTCCGCCTGCTGGCGCCGGAGGTTGAGCTGTCGCTATCCACCCGCGAATCTCCCTGGTTCCGCGACCGGGTGATCCCGCTGGCGATCAATAACGTCAGCGCCTTCTCCAAAACCCAGCCCGGGGGTTACGCCGACGACCATCCGGAGCTTGAGCAGTTCGCGCCGCACGATGACCGTCGGCCTGAAGAAGTCGCCAGCGCGCTGGCTGCCCGCGGCCTGCAGCCGGTGTGGAAAGACTGGGACAGCTGGCTGGGACGCGCCTCGCAAACCTCATGATGTACAGTGTAAGCGCCTGATATTTTTGCGCGCCTGCACGAGAGATGAAAAACGGAGGCTGGCCCGCCAGGCGCCCTTTTTCTATTCTGCCCGGGTCAGCAGCGGACGCTGACCAGGGCGAACCTTTTCTTCCTCATTTTCGCCCTGCCTCTCCGCGCTGATCGAGGGCCTGTACATTGTCGCCGAATATAAATCACGATACATGAAGGCCTCAGAGTTATAATTGAGCAATAGTTAACTGATTCGATCGGCAGGCGTCGCAGTCGCAACCTGCGTTCGGACCCATGGTTTATACATCCGGGACGATTAACGATTCATGGCTCTACACAACAGAAAGCTCTCTTTCACGACGCCGATCGTCGTGGGGTTTGCCGGCATCTTGCTCAGTTTTATGCTGATCGCTATTTTTGTCACCCTGGCGCAGCGAAAAGATTTTCTTGAAGATTATCACGACATTAACCGCAACTTTACCCACAACCTGGCGATCAACTACACGGAAACCCTGCTGCGGGAAAATGATTTTATCCTTGGGCGCGCGGTCGCCTTCTTTGCCCGCAATGACGAACTGAATCGCGCAGTCAATGTGGAACCGGAGAAAGGGTTAACGACGCTGATGCAGTTACAGAACATGATGCCGAGCGTCTCATCCATCTCGCTGGCGGATACCGAGGGCCACTATCTGCGCGCCCCGGAGGTGCTGGAAAATGAAGACAGTCAGGCTTTCGATCCCAGAACGCGGCCCTGGTTTATCAAACAGGCGGAAGCCAGCACCTTCAGCCACTACACCAGCCCATATATGGATTTTTTTACCCACCATCCGACGATTACCATTTTCAAACCCATCATCACCCCGGAGGGGAAACTCAAGGGCAGCCTGGCCTTTCATCTCGATCTCACCTCCATGGGGTTCGCGCTGCGCCAGATGGTGGCCCCCGTACAGGGCGAGTTTTTTGTGGTGCAGCGTGATGGCAAAGTGGTCCTGCACTCCGACCCTGGCGCACTGTTTAAACCCTTCGTCAGTAATGAGCTGATGGATAAAATGACCAGCGGCGAGGGGCAGCTTTACGATCCCGGGAGCGACACCTGGTATTACTATTACTCCTTTACCAATCCCGACTGGTTTGTGATTTTCCGTGTCGATAACACCACCCTGGTTAATCTGACGCGCCATGAAACCAATTTAGTGATCGGCGGTTTCGCCCTCGCGGCGATCATCATCATCCTGTTCGGCCTTTATCTGCGTCATGCCTCCCGCACCGTGCTGATGAATATCATCAATGCGATTAAAACCGGCGACGTCAAACGCGCCCCACGCCTCGAGGCGATGCTGAGTAAAGCCATTGAAACTAACAAGCAGCGCGAACTGACCTACGTCCGCCAGGCGACCATTGACGCGCTCACCGGCTGCAAGAACCGCCGCGCCTTCGACAGCGATATTGCCGCGCTGATGAACGATCATCAGCCGTTCGCCCTCGCGCTGGTCGATATCGATAACTTTAAATCGATCAACGACACCTGGGGTCACCTCAACGGCGATATCGTTCTGCGTAACGTCGCCCGCGAAGGGCTGCAGGTCCTCCAGCCGCTGGAGATATCCCTCTATCGCTATGGTGGTGAAGAGTTCGCGGTGGTCTTTCCTGCCGAACATATTGATAACGCCCGCACGCTGCTGGAAACATGGCGGGTAAACGTCGAACGGCGCACCTGGCGCGAAGATGGCCTGACGGTCACCTTCAGCGCCGGGCTGGGGGAATGGAACATGGAGCCGCTGGATAAACTGGTGGTGAGCGTCGATGAAGCGCTGTACAAAGCCAAACAGCAGGGTAAAAACCGTATCCTGCGCGCCTAGGGCTTTAGCGCCGCAACCGCCCACTTCGGTGGGCTTTTTTATTTTTTCCGGCAAAAATGAAACCGGTTTCAATTTTTGTGTGATGACTTACACACAATCACGGTAAAGCGGTTGTCGCATCGCCAGGGCCGCGATAAACATAAGACATCACGGAACACAAGGGCCACTGACTATGAAGAATATCGTTTTGTGCTGTGCCGCCGGTATGTCTACCAGCATGCTGGTTCAGCGTATGCAAGATGCCGCGCAGAAGAAAGGTGTTGAGGTCTCAATCAAGGCCGTACCGGTCGCCGAGTTTAAAGATAATCTGGCCGCCGCCGACATTATTCTGCTCGGCCCGCAGGTGAAATATGAGCAGGCGAAGCTGCAGGCGCTGGCCGACCCGTTCGGCAAAAAGGTCGCCGTGATCGATATGATGGACTACGGCATGATGAAAGGTGATGCCGTTCTGGATAAAGCCCTTAAGATGCTGGAGTAATCGATGGAAGATTTAGAAACGATCATCATGGAGCTGCTGGTTAACGCGGGTTCTGCGCGCAGCGCGGCGCTGACGGCGCTACAGCTGGCGCGGAAAGGCGATTTTGCCGCAGCGGAGCAGGCCATGGCCGAGTCCCATGAGTTCGTCAAACATGCGCATAAAATTCAGACCCAGCTTATCGGCCTGGATGAAGGCAGCGGTAAGCTACCGGTCAACCTGATCACCGTGCATTCTCAGGACCATCTGATGAACGCCATGGTCATTCAGGATCTGGCGACCGATATGATTGAACTATACCGTCGCCTGCCCCTCGCGCAATAATCTCTCGAACTGAACGGGCGTCGCTGCCGGCGCCCGTCCCCGCTTACAGAAAGCCGTACATCGCAGCGAATACCCAGCCAAAAACGCAGGAGACGCCAACGCCGATGAGCCCGGGCAGGATAAAGCTGTGGTTAATCACAAAGCGGCCAATATGGGTGGTCCCTGAGCGGTCAAACTGGATCGCCGCCAGATCGCTGGGGTAGGTCGGCAGAATATAGTAGCCATAGCAGGCCGGCGCAGAAGCCACGATATAGGCCGGGTCGACGCCGATGGCCAGGGCCACCGGAACAATCGCCGCCAGCGCTGCCGCCTGCGAGTTTACAAACTTCGAAACCAGCAGCAGCACGATGGCATAGGCCCATGGATACTCTTTGACCATCTCCCCGAGCACCCCTTTAATTTCGGTCATGTGAGCGCCAAACATGGTCTCCGCCATCCAGGCGATGCCGTACACCGCGACGATAGCGATCATTCCCGAACGAAAGACCTCATTTTTGGAAATCGATGCCGGGTTGGTTTTAGTAATGATGATGATCAGCGCCCCGGAGAGCAGCATAAACATCTGGATCACCAGCACCATCGACAGCGGTTTACCGTCAAAGGTCGGACGCAGTTCAGAGAAGGCGCCGAGCAGCGCCACCACAGCGATGGAGGCCAGAAAAATCCACATCGCTATCCAGTTGCTGGTGGGCAACTTTCTATCCAGCAGCGTCGCCGTATCGCCATAGACGTAATGGCGGTTCTCCGGTACCGCAATAAACGCCTGGAAGGCTTCGTCTTTATCCAGATCTTTGCCACGGAACCAGCTGAAGATGCCGATGGCTAAAATGCCCAGCAGCGTGGAAGGAATGGTTATCGCCAGCAGATCGAGAAACTCGAGATGTTTACCGTTAAAGGTAAAATTCCCCAGCATCGCCACCAGCGAGACCACCGCCACCGAGACCGGGCTGGCGATGATCCCCATCTGGGCGCCAATGGAGCTGGCGGCCATCGGACGCTCCGGGCGAATGTTATTCTTAATCGCCACATCGTAGATAATCGGCAGGATGGTATACACCACGTGACCGGTACCGCAGAGGATAGTCAGCGTGCAGGTGACGAAAGGCGCCACAATAGAGACATATTTTGGGTTTCGCCGCAGCAGCTTCTCGGCAATCTGCAGCATGACATCCAGGCCGCCGGACGCCTGCAGCGTCGCCGAGGCGGCCACCACCGCAATGATCACCAGCATCACATCAACCGGCGGTTTACCCGGCTGGAGATGAAAAACAAAGACGAGGATCACTAAACCGATGCCGCCCAGCAGCCCCAGCGCAATACCGCCTTTTCGGGCACCATAAAACAGACAAATTAAGATAATAATGAGTTGTATCGCGAATTCCATGCAGCCCCCAGAGCCTGTCCGCTCAGACCTAAAGTAATGATCCCTACCTGCTTCCGGGATTATTTCTGCGCCTTGTTGGGGGAAGCATGAGATGCAGCGATCCCTCTCCAGAGCCGTCGCGCCGAAGATAAAGCAGCAGCAGTAATCCCATGATTCATCAGGTATTTTGAATATATCCTCTTTGAATTGTTTATTTTTTGATATGAGTAGAAGTTTTACCCATATATAAAGAAAGGTTTTTGAGGTGCAAGGCTAAAGGATATTTTTTATGAATTAATTGCTAAAAAATTGCATCCTGGATATGGCGTAAATGTAATTAAAGACGGGGACTGCGGAGAACAGGCAATAAAAAAGCCGGTCAGGAAACCTGACCGGCTTTTTAGCAGTGCATCAACGATTAATCGTTGTCAGAACCGCCCAGACCTGCGTTGAGCAGCTCTGCAAGGTTGGCAGATGCTTCTTCCACGCTCACCTGCGGTGCCGCCGGCAGTTCGCCAGCAGCGCGACGGCGCATACGATCCTGGTGGTACGCATAACCGGTACCGGCCGGGATCAGACGACCCACGATGACGTTCTCTTTCAGACCGCGCAGTTCGTCGCGTTTGCCCGCAACGGCTGCTTCGGTCAGCACGCGAGTGGTCTCCTGGAACGATGCCGCGGAGATGAAGGACTCGGTGGCCAGAGACGCTTTGGTGATACCCAGCAGATCGCGGGAGAACGTTGCGCCCACTTTGCCGTTCGCTTCCAGTTCGCGGTTCGCGATCTTGACGCGGGAGTATTCCACCTGCTCGCCTTCGAGGAAGTCGGAGCTGCCTGCGCTTTCGATGGTGGCTTTACGCAGCATCTGACGAACGATAACTTCGATGTGTTTATCGTTAATCTTAACGCCCTGCAGACGGTATACGTCCTGGACTTCGTTAACAATGTAACGGGTCACAGCATGTACGCCACGCAGACGCAGAATGTCGTGCGGTGCTTCCGGGCCGTCGGAAACTACGTCACCACGTTCTACACGTTCACCTTCGAACACGTTGAGCTGACGCCATTTCGGAATCATCTCTTCGTACGGCTCGCTACCGTCTACCGGGGTGATAACCAGGCGACGTTTCCCTTTGGTTTCTTTACCGAAGGAAATGATACCGCTGATTTCAGCCAGGATAGCCGGCTCTTTCGGACGACGTGCTTCGAACAGGTCCGCAACGCGCGGCAGACCACCGGTGATGTCCTTGGTACCGCCGGATTCCTGCGGAATACGCGCCAGGGTGTCACCAGAGCTGATCTGTACGCCATCTTCCAGCTGAACAATCGCTTTACCCGGCAGGAAGTACTGAGCAGGCATATCGGTACCTGGGATCAGAACGTCGTTGCCCTGAGCATCAACGATTTTCAGCGCCGGACGCAGATCTTTACCACCTGCGGTACGTTCTGCAGAGTCCAGAACCACCAGCGAAGACAGACCGGTCAGCTCGTCGGTCTGACGAGTAATGGTCTGGCCGTCGATCATGTCAGTGAAGCGGATAAAACCACTCACTTCGGTGATAACCGGCATGGTGTGCGGATCCCAGTTTGCGACGGTTTCACCGCCGGCAACCTGCTCACCGTCGCCTTTCGCCATAACCGCACCGTAAGGCACTTTATAGCTCTCTTTGGTACGACCGAATTCGTCGATCAGCTTCAGCTCGGTGTTACGAGAAGTGATAACCAGTTTACCGCTGGAGTTCACAACCGACTTCGCGTTGCTGAGCTTGATGCTACCTTTGTTTTTCACCTGGATGCTGGATTCAGCAGCCGCACGAGATGCCGCACCACCGATGTGGAACGTACGCATCGTCAGCTGTGTACCCGGCTCACCGATGGACTGTGCCGCGATAACGCCGATAGCCTCACCTTTGTTGATGATGTGGCCACGCGCCAGGTCACGACCATAGCAGTGCGCACATACACCAAAGTCGGTGTCACAGGATACAACGGAACGCACTTTGACGGAGTCAACGGAGTTCGCTTCCAGCAGGTCACACCAGTGCTCGTGCAGCAGCGTGTTGCGTGGAACCAGAATATCCGCAGTACCCGGCTTCAGCACGTCTTCCGCCGTCACACGACCCAGTACGCGATCGCGCAGCGGCTCTTTAACGTCGCCACCTTCGATAACCGGCGTCATAGTGATGCCTTCCAGGGTGCCGCAGTCGTCTTCAGTGACGACCAGGTCCTGGGCAACGTCGACCAGACGACGAGTCAGGTAACCGGAGTTCGCTGTTTTCAGTGCGGTATCCGCCAGACCTTTACGCGCACCGTGCGTGGAGATGAAGTACTGGAGTACGTTCAGACCTTCACGGAAGTTCGCGGTGATCGGCGTTTCGATGATGGAGCCATCCGGCTTCGCCATCAGACCACGCATACCGGCCAGCTGACGAATCTGTGCAGCAGAACCACGCGCACCGGAGTCGGCCATCATGTAGATGCTGTTGAAGGAAACCTGCTGCTCTTCCTGACCGTCACGGTTAATCACGGTTTCGGTTTGCAGGTTATCCATCATCGCTTTGGATACACGATCGTTCGCCGCAGCCCAGATATCGATAACTTTGTTATAGCGTTCGCCCGCGGTCACCAGACCGGACTGGAACTGTTCCTGAATCTCAGCAACTTCCGCTTCCGCTTCGCTGATGATTTCGTATTTTTTCTCCGGGATGACCATGTCATCGATACCAACGGATGCACCGGAACGCGCTGCGTAAGCAAAGCCGGTGTACATCGTCTGGTCCGCGAAAATAACGGTCGGTTTCAGGCCCAGAATACGGTAACAGGTGTTCAGCATCTTGGAGATCGCTTTCTTACCAAGCGCCTGGTTCACGATAGAGAACGGCAGACCTTTCGGTACGATCATCCACAGAATGGCACGGCCAACGGTCGTGTCTTTCAGGCTGGTTTTCGCGACAAACTCACCATTGTCGTCTTTTTCGTATTCAGTGATACGCACTTTAACGCGCGCATGCAGAGAGGCCAGGCCGGCGCGATAAATACGCTCAGCTTCTTTCGGGCCAGTCAGCACCATGCCTTCGCCTTTGGCGTTAACACTGTCACGGGTCATGTAGTACAGACCCAGTACAACGTCCTGAGACGGAACGATGATTGGTTCGCCGTTCGCCGGGGACAGGATGTTGTTGGTAGACATCATCAGCGCACGCGCTTCCAGCTGGGCTTCCAGCGTCAGCGGTACGTGAACAGCCATCTGGTCACCATCGAAGTCGGCGTTGTATGCCGCACAAACCAGCGGGTGCAGCTGGATGGCTTTACCTTCGATCAGAACCGGTTCGAATGCCTGGATACCCAGACGGTGCAGGGTCGGCGCACGGTTCAGCAGGACCGGGTGTTCACGGATAACTTCGTCCAGGATATCCCAAACGACAGCTTCTTCGCGCTCAACCATCTTCTTAGCGGCTTTGATGGTGGTGGCCAGGCCACGCAGTTCCAGCTTGCCGTAGATGAACGGTTTGAACAGCTCCAGCGCCATTTTCTTCGGCAGACCGCACTGATGCAGACGCAGATATGGACCTACGGTGATAACAGAACGACCGGAGTAGTCAACACGCTTACCGAGCAGGTTCTGACGGAAACGACCTTGTTTACCTTTGATCATATCGGCCAAAGATTTCAGAGGACGTTTGTTAGAACCGGTGATCGCACGACCGCGACGACCGTTGTCCAGCAGGGCGTCAACCGCTTCCTGCAGCATACGTTTTTCGTTGCGTACGATGATATCCGGCGCAGCCAGATCCAGCAGACGTTTCAGACGGTTGTTACGGTTGATCACGCGACGATACAGATCGTTGAGGTCAGACGTCGCGAAACGACCGCCATCCAGCGGAACCAGCGGACGCAGATCTGGCGGCAGTACCGGCAGAACGGTCAGGATCATCCACTCCGGCTTGTTGCCAGACTGTACGAAGGCTTCCAGCAGCTTGATGCGCTTGGTCAGCTTTTTACGCTTGGTTTCGGAGTTGGTTTCGTTCAGCTCTTCACGCAGCTGCTCGCATTCCTGCTCCAGATCCATATTGCGCAGCAGCGCCTGGATCGCTTCCGCACCCATCTTCGCGTCGAATTCGTCACCGAACTCTTCCAGCGCGTCCAGGTACTGTTCTTCAGTCAGAATCTGGTTGCGTTCGAGGTTGGTCATGCCACCTTCGATAACCACATAGGATTCAAAGTACAGTACACGTTCGATATCGCGCAGCGGCATATCCAGCAGCAGGCCGATACGGGACGGCAGGGATTTCAGGAACCAGATGTGCGCAGTCGGACATGCCAGCTCAATGTGGCCCATGCGCTCACGACGCACTTTAGTCTGGGTCACTTCAACGCCGCACTTCTCACAGATCACACCGCGGTGTTTCAGGCGCTTGTACTTACCGCACAGGCACTCATAGTCTTTTACCGGCCCAAAGATACGGGCGCAGAAAAGGCCGTCACGCTCAGGTTTGAACGTACGGTAGTTAATGGTTTCCGGCTTTTTAACTTCACCGAAAGACCATGAACGGATCATGTCTGGCGAAGCCAGAGCAATTTTGATCGCATCAAACTCTTCGGTTTTAGTTTGCGCTTTCAGAAACTTTAATAAGTCTTTCACGGATTTGCTCCCGTCGGAGTTAGCACATTCCGCTGCCGGGCGTTAACCCGGCAGCAGTGACCTGTTTGAGCGAGAATTACTCGTCTTCCAGTTCGATGTTGATGCCCAGCGAGCGAATTTCTTTCAACAGTACGTTGAAGGATTCCGGCATGCCCGGTTCCATCTGGTGATTGCCGTCCACGATGTTTTTATACATCTTGGTACGACCGTTCACGTCATCAGACTTAACGGTGAGCATTTCCTGCAGGGTGTAGGCTGCGCCGTATGCTTCCAGCGCCCACACTTCCATCTCACCGAAGCGCTGACCACCGAACTGCGCCTTACCACCCAGCGGCTGCTGAGTCACCAGGCTGTAAGAACCGGTGGAACGCGCGTGCATTTTGTCGTCGACCAGGTGGTTCAGTTTCAGCATGTACATGTAACCCACGGTTACCGGACGCTCGAACTGCTCACCGGTGCGGCCGTCGAACAGGGTGATCTGACCGGAAGTCGGCAGGTCGCCCAGCTGCAGCAGCGCTTTAATTTCCGCTTCTTTCGCACCGTCGAACACCGGCGTTGCGATCGGCATACCTTTGCGCAGGTTTTCAGCCAGACGCAGAACTTCTTCATCGCTGAAGGTATTCAGGTCAACTTTCTGACGAACGTCAGCGCCCAGATCGTAGGCACGCTGGATGAACTCGCGCAGTTTCGCGACTTCCTGCTGCTGTTTCAGCATGGCGTTGATCTTATCGCCGATGCCTTTCGCAGCCATACCCAGGTGAGTTTCCAGGATCTGACCGATGTTCATACGAGACGGTACGCCCAGCGGGTTCAGGACGATATCTACCGGCGTACCGTTAGCATCGTGCGGCATATCTTCGATCGGGTTGATCTTAGAGATAACACCCTTGTTACCGTGACGACCTGCCATCTTGTCACCAGGCTGGATACGGCGTTTAACGGCCAGGTATACCTTAACAATCTTCAGCACGCCCGGTGCCAGATCGTCGCCTTGGGTGATTTTGCGGCGTTTCGCTTCGAGTTTTTTCTCGAACTCGTGTTTCAGTTCGTCGTACTGCTCAGCCAGTTGTTCCAGCTGATTTTGTTTCTCTTCGTCAGTCAGGCCCAGTTCCAGCCAGCGATCGCGCGGCAGTTTGTCGAGCTTCTCAGCTTCAACGCCACCGGAGACCAGCACCGCGTAGATACGACTGAACAGACCGGCTTCGAGGATCTGCAGTTCTTCAGACAGGTCTTTTTTGGCCTGCTTCAGCTGCATCTCTTCGATTTCCAGCGCACGTTTATCTTTTTCTACGCCGTCACGGGTAAAGACCTGAACGTCGATAACGGTACCAGAGACACCGTTCGGTACGCGCAGAGAAGAGTCTTTAACGTCAGACGCTTTCTCACCGAAGATCGCACGCAGCAGTTTCTCTTCCGGCGTCAGCTGGGTTTCACCTTTCGGCGTAACCTTACCAACCAGAATGTCGCCGCCGGTCACTTCCGCACCGATATAAACGATACCGGACTCATCCAGTTTGGAGAGCGCAGCTTCACCCACGTTCGGGATGTCAGCGGTGATCTCTTCCGGCCCCAGCTTGGTGTCACGGGACACGCACGCCAGTTCCTGAATGTGGATAGTGGTGAAACGGTCTTCCTGGACAACACGCTCGGAAACGAGGATGGAGTCTTCGAAGTTGTAGCCGTTCCACGGCATGAACGCGACGCGCATGTTCTGACCCAGCGCCAGCTCACCGAGGTCGGTGGACGGGCCGTCGGCCAGCACGTCGCCGCGCTCGATAGGTTCGCCCAGGGACACGCAAGGCATCTGGTTGATGCAGGTGTTCTGGTTAGAACGGGTGTATTTGGTCAGGTTATAGATGTCGATACCCGCTTCGCCCGGGTACATCTCGTCTTCGTTAACTTTGATAACGATACGGGAAGCATCCACGTACTGAACGGTACCGCCGCGCTTAGCAACGGCAGTAACGCCGGAGTCGACGGCTACAGCACGTTCCATACCGGTACCAACCAGCGGCTTATCAGCGCGCAGAGTCGGAACGGCCTGACGTTGCATGTTCGCACCCATCAATGCACGGTTGGCGTCATCGTGTTCCAGGAACGGGATCAGGGACGCACCGACGGATACCACCTGCTGGGTGGATACGTCCATGTAGTCAACCTGGTCGCGGCTGAACAAGCTGGATTCGCCTTTGCTACGGCAGGTCACCAGATCTTCTACGAAGTGGCCGTTTTCATCCAGGTTGGAGTTCGCCTGAGCGATAACGTAGTTGCCTTCTTCGATAGCAGACAGGTAGTGAATTTCGTCGGTAACCACACCGTCGGTCACTTTACGATACGGCGTCTCAAGGAAGCCATATTCGTTGGTCTGCGCGTATACGGACAGGGAGTTGATCAGACCGATGTTCGGACCTTCAGGCGTTTCGATTGGACATACGCGACCGTAGTGAGTCGGGTGTACGTCTCGAACTTCGAAGCCTGCGCGCTCACGGGTCAGACCGCCTGGGCCGAGTGCGGAGATACGACGTTTGTGCGTGATCTCAGACAGCGGGTTGTTCTGGTCCATAAACTGAGACAGCTGGCTGGAACCAAAGAACTCTTTCACTGCTGCGGAAATCGGCTTGGCGTTGATCATATCCTGAGGCATCAGGGTATCCAGATCGCCCAGAGACAGACGCTCTTTCACCGCACGTTCTACACGTACCAGGCCAACGCGGAACTGGTTTTCCGCCATTTCGCCAACGGAACGGATACGACGGTTGCCGAGGTGGTCGATATCGTCCACTTCGCCTTTACCGTTACGGATATCGATGAGCTTCTTCATCACTTCGATGATGTCGTCTTTGCTCAGGATACCGGAACCTTCGATTTCGTCGCGCAGCAGAGAACGGTTGAACTTCATACGACCAACCGCGGACAGATCGTAGCGGTCTTCGGAGAAGAACAGGTTCTCAAACAGGCTTTCAGCGGCTTCACGAGTCGGCGGCTCGCCAGGGCGCATCATGCGGTAGATTTCTACCAGCGCGCTCAGACGATCGTTAGTCGGGTCGACGCGTACCGTTTCAGAGATGTATGGACCGTGGTCCAGATCGTTGGTAAACAGCGTTTCGATGCGCTTGTGGCCAGACTGGCTCAGCTTAGCCAGCAGATCCAGGCTCAGCTCCATGTTCGCCGGGCAGATCAGTTCGCCAGTCGCTTCATCGATATAGTCTTTAGCCGCCACTTTGCCCGCGATATATTCAACCGGCACTTCGATATGCTTGATATCGTCTTTTTCCAGCTGACGGATATGGCGAGCCGTGATGCGACGGCCTTTCTCAACGTACACTTTGCCGTTGGCTTCGATATCGAAGGAGGCGGTTTCACCGCGCAGACGCTCCGGAATCAGCTCCATCTGCAGCTTGTTGTCGCGAATTTCAAAGACCACTTTTTCGAAGAACAGGTCAAGGATCTGCTCAGTGGTGTAATTCAGCGCGCGCAGGATGATGGTAGCCGGCAGCTTACGACGACGGTCGATACGAACGAACAGGTTGTCTTTCGGGTCGAATTCGAAGTCCAGCCAGGAACCGCGGTAAGGGATGATACGTGCGTTATACAGAACCTTACCGGATGAGTGAGTCTTACCTTTGTCACTGTCAAAGAAGACGCCCGGGCTACGGTGCAGCTGAGAAACGATAACACGCTCGGTACCGTTGATGACGAAGGTACCGTTGTCGGTCATGAGCGGGATTTCGCCCATGTAGACTTCTTGTTCTTTAATGTCTTTGACGGTGCCTTCCGGCGCTTCGCGCTCGTAGATCACCAGACGCAGTTTTACGCGCAGCGGTGCAGAGTAAGTCACGCCACGGATCTGACATTCTTTAACGTCAAAAACCGGTTCGCCCAGACGGTAGCTGACGTATTGCAGCTCGGAATTACCGCTGTAGCTCTGAATCGGGAACACGGAACGGAAAGCAGCTTCCAGACCGTACTGCCCTTCAGGATCTTGCTCGATAAACTTCTGGAACGAGTCAAGCTGGATAGAAAGGAGATATGGCACATCCAGAACTTGTGGACGTTTACCAAAATCCTTACGAATACGTTTTTTCTCGGTATAGGAGTAAACCATAGGGTTCCTCAGCTCGCTGACAAGTCGACCCATCTGCCCGCAGAGGGCAGTTTTTTATGCAACACTATTTTGTTGACCGGAAAATGGAACACTTTCCGCAATGCCTGTTGCTATCACGCTTAAACCATTTCATTGCGATTTACACAGCCCAGGAACCCTAACCTGTCGCAGTATATTAAGTCGTCGATAGAAACAAGCATTGAGAGGCAAACCAGTAGTCAAACAGCGTGAAACGCTACTGGCGCCTTACAGCGCAAAAAGGCTGGTGACCAAAAAGTCACCAGCCTCAGCCTGATTTCTCAGGCTGCAACCGGAAGGGTTGGCTTATTTAACTTCAACTTCAGCGCCAGCTTCTTCCAGAGATTTTTTCAGAGCTTCAGCGTCGTCTTTGCTGATGCCTTCTTTCAGTGCAGCCGGAGCAGATTCTACCAGGTCTTTAGCTTCTTTCAGACCCAGGCCAGTCGCGCCACGTACTGCTTTGATAACAGCAACTTTGTTAGCGCCAGCAGCTTTCAGAATTACGTCGAATTCAGTTTTTTCTTCAGCAGCTTCAACCGGGCCAGCAGCTACAGCTACAGCAGCAGCAGCGGAAACACCGAATTTTTCTTCCATTGCAGAGATCAGCTCAACAACGTCCATTACGGACATAGCGGATACTGCTTCAATGATTTGATCTTTAGTGATAGACATTTAAATTGTTCCTGAATATCAGAATAAGTTTATACGTAAGCGAATGCTTTACAATGATAACTGCGATTAAGCAGCTTCTTTCGCATCGCGTACAGCAGCCAGAGTACGAACCAGTTTGCCAGCCGAAGCTTCTTTCATGGTTGCCATCAGGCGTGCAATTGCTTCTTCGTAGGTCGGCAGAGTTGCCAGGCGGTCGATCTGCGACGCCGGGATCAGCTCACCTTCAAAGGCAGCGGCTTTGACCTCAAATTTTGCATTCGCTTTCGCGAACTCTTTGAACAGACGAGCAGCAGCGCCCGGGTGTTCCATAGAGTATGCAATCAGGGTCGGACCAACAAACGTGTCTTTCAGGCACTCGAACTGAGTACCTTCAACGACGCGGCGCAGCAGGGTGTTACGAACAACACGCATGTATACGCCAGCTTCACGACCTGCTTTACGCAGTTCAGTCATTTTATCTACAGTTACGCCACGGGAATCCGCAACTACTGCAGACAGCGCGCCTTTGGCTACTTCGCTGACTTCAGCAACAATCGCTTGTTTGTCTTGAAGATTTAAAGCCATTAGCTTTGCTCCTGGATGTTTGCCAGAGCCTATGCCCTGGAACTCACTTCACTCAATTCAACGAAAAGAGCGTCTAAATACGGTGAGCAGAAACAAGCCAGAATATCCAAAAATAATCTTAGCGTTCTGTCACCGTCTACGCAGGGGATTAAGTTTCTTGCGAAACACCTGCGGTCTTCGACGGAGGCCTGGATAGGCCAGGCTCCAACGAACAATTCGGTTACCTGCTAACCATCGTTAGCAAACGTGGGCGAAGATTGTAGACAAATTCGCCGCCCACGTAAAGGTATTAGTTTGCAGAAGCGTTCAGGCCAGCCTGATCTACTGCAACACCTGCACCCATGGTGGTGGAGATGCTAACTTTCTTGATGTACACGCCTTTCGCCTGAGTCGGTTTTGCTTTTTTCAGCGCAACCAGCAGAGCTTCCAGGTTTTCTTTCAGTTTGTCAGCGTCAAAGTCCACTTTACCGATGGTGGTGTGGATGATGCCGTTTTTGTCGTTACGGTAACGAACCTGACCTGCTTTCGCGTTTTTAACCGCTTCAGCAACGTTCGGAGTTACGGTACCCACTTTCGGGTTCGGCATCAGGCCACGCGGACCCAGAACCTGACCCAGCTGGCCAACAACGCGCATTGCATCCGGGGAAGCAATAACAACGTCAAAGTTCATTTCGCCTTTTTTGATCTGCTCAGCCAGATCTTCCATACCTACCAGCTCAGCGCCTGCAGCTTTAGCAGCTTCAGCGTTTGCGCCCTGGGTAAATACGGCTACGCGAACGGAACGGCCAGTACCGTGCGGCAGTACAGTTGCGCCACGGACGTTCTGGTCAGATTTACGCGCGTCGATGCCGAGATTAACGGCAACGTCTACGCTTTCGGTAAATTTAGCGGTGGCCAGCTCTTTCAGCAGAGCGATGGCTTCGTTGATGTCGTACTGTTTAGTTGCATCAACTTTCTCACGGATCACGCGCATGCGCTTGGTCAGTTTAGCCATTTCTTAGTCCTCCACTACCAGGCCCATGGAACGTGCAGTACCTTCGATGGAGCGAGTCATCGCTTCAATGTCGGCACCAGTCATGTCGGCAGCTTTGGTCTGCGCGATTTCCTGCAGCTGAGCGCGGGAGATTTTACCCACTTTATCTTTGTTCGGCTTACCGGAACCAGACTTGATGCCTGCAGCTTTCTTCAGCAGAACAGCAGCCGGCGGAGTCTTGGTAACAAAGGTAAAGGAACGGTCAGCGTAAACGGTGATAACAACCGGGATCGGCAGACCTTTCTCCAGGGAATCAGTTTTGGCGTTGAACGCTTTGCAGAATTCCATGATGTTCACGCCCTGCTGACCCAGTGCTGGGCCGACCGGCGGGCTCGGGTTCGCCATACCAGCTGCAACCTGCAGCTTGACGTAGGCTTGGACTTTCTTAGCCATTCTTAAATCCTCAAATTGGGTATTAACGCTTCAGAGAAGCTCCCCGTGATTAAACATCGTTTTACGGGCCGGGCCCATAAAAACAAAAGGCGCGAAATTGTATGCCAATTTCGCGCCCTATGCAACGGTTAAGTCGCTGCTTTTTTGATCGCCGGCTTACGCCTTCTCAACCTGGCTGAAGTCCAGTTCTACCGGGGTCGCACGACCGAAGATAGAAACGGAAACTTTCAGGCGGGACTTCTCATAGTCCACTTCTTCCACCACGCCGTTAAAGTCAGCGAACGGACCGTCGTTAACGCGAACCATTTCACCCGGTTCAAACAACGTTTTCGGACGCGGCTTATCGCCAACCTGCTGCAGACGATTCATGATGGCGTCGACTTCTTTGTCGCTGATCGGCGCCGGACGGTCAGAGGTACCGCCGATGAAGCCCATCACGCGCGGTACGCTGCGCACCAGGTGCCAGCTTGCGTCGTTCATGACCATCTGGACCAGAACGTAGCCCGGGAAGAATTTACGTTCGCTTTTGCGACGCTGGCCGCCACGGATCTCAACCACTTCTTCGGTCGGGACCATGACTTCGCCAAATAACTCTTCCATGTTGTGTAATTTGATATGTTCACGCAGCGACGTGGCTACGCGACCTTCAAAACCGGAAAACGCCTGAACGACGTACCAGCGCTTTTTAGGAGCTTCAGACATCTCAGAACCTCAGGCCAGTGATAAAGGAGACCAGGCGAACCAGAATACCATCCAGTCCCCACAGGATCAGTGACATTACTGCAGTCACGGCAGCAACAATCAGCGTAGTATGCAGCGTTTCCTGGCGAGTCGGCCAAATCACTTTACGAACTTCGGTTCTCGCTTCGCGAGCAAAAGCAACGGTCGCCTTACCTTTCGTCGTCAACAGCGCGACGCCACCGGCAGCAGCAATAAGAATAACCACGGCCAGCGCACGCACCGCCAGCATAATGTCGCGATAAAGGAAGTTGCCCACGATCGCCACGATCAGCAGCACGGCAACGATAATCCACTTCATCGCTTCCAGGCCGCGCCCGCTCCCTTGAGCTTCGGTATTCGCACTCATAAACCAACCTGTCAGAAGTATTCTACAAACAATTTCACCCCGCGGGGGCGAGGCGATCCAAACCGAAATTAAGTTTCGGATTATACACTTAACTATTCAAATTGCTTCAACGCTGACGGTTCTGTCGCCCCTGCCCTGCTGTTGCAAAGAAGGATACTGATTTGCCGTCGCACTACCGCTCGAATGGTTTGGTGTATAAACGCCCTCTTCAGAGCCTGTCTCAGCAATGATTATGACAAATAAAATCACTGATGAGCCAGGTTCTGGTGTGAAAGCGTGCAAAAAGGGCATCAAATGATGCCCTTTTATTGCGCATTGCGTCAAATGTTATCAGCGATTAGCCGAGAACTTTAGCAACCACGCCCGCGCCAACGGTACGACCGCCTTCACGGATTGCGAAACGCAGACCATCGTCCATCGCGATCGGGTGGATCAGGGTAACAACCATTTTGATGTTGTCGCCCGGCATTACCATCTCTACGCCTTCCGGCAGTTCGATGGTGCCAGTCACGTCAGTAGTACGGAAGTAGAACTGCGGACGGTAGCCTTTGAAGAACGGAGTGTGACGGCCGCCTTCGTCTTTGGACAGAATGTACACTTCAGATTCGAACTTGGTGTGCGGGTTGATGGTGCCCGGCTTAGCCAGTACCTGACCACGTTCGATTTCTTCACGTTTGATACCACGCAGCA
>NZ_JAKUZS010000015.1:0-38386 GCF_030128585.1 Klebsiella sp. K5-204 | reverse complement strand
AGTACCAGCGTACGGCCCACAGAATGATGTCACGCTGAAAATGCCGGCCTTTGAATGGGTTCATGTGCAGCTCCATCAGCAAAAGGGGATGATAAGTTTATCACCACCGACTATTTGCAACAGTGCCCTTTCGACTACCTCCCCTCAAAGCCATATCACGTACGTTAATCCTGACTTCATTAAAATCAGTGGTTTCACTGAGGAAGAACTATTAGGCCAGCCTCACAACATCGTAAGACACCCAGATATGCCGCCTGCTGCATTTGAGCATATGTGGAGTACATTAAAATCTGGCCGCTCATGGATGGGGCTAGTAAAAAATCGCTGTAAAAATGGCGACCACTATTGGGTAAGTGCTTATGTAACGCCAATAGCTAAGAATGGTTCGATTGTTGAATACCAGTCTGTAAGGACCAAGCCTGAACCTGAGCAGGTTTTGGCTGCGGAAAAATTATATGCTCAATTGAGAAGCGGGAAGGCCGCGAGGCCGAAATTGGCTGCTAGCTTTTCCGTGAAAATACTCTTGCTCATATGGGGTAGTATTATATCAAGCGCAATGGCTGCCGGCATGCTTACTGATACATCAATAAGCAGCTTATTGTTAGCCACTTTAATGTCAGGAAGCTTAAGCTCTGTTAGTGTTTTGGCTATTCTCTCTCCTCTTGGAAGACTGGTTGAAAGAGCCAGGAATATTTCCAATAACCCATTAAGTCAATCCCTCTACACTGGGCGCACCGATGAGTTTGGCCAAATAGAGTTTGCTTTACGAATGATGCAAGCTGAAACAGGCGCCATAGTAGGTCGCATAGGTGATGCATCAAATCGGCTTAGCGAACACACCCGAGGCCTACTAAAGGATATTGAGTCAAGCAATGTACTTACAGTTGAGCAGCAGGCAGAGACAGATCAAATAGCAACGGCAGTAAACCAAATGGTGGCAAGCATTCAAGAGGTTGCGAGCAATGCACAGCATGCTGCAGATGCGGCCGGAAGAGCAGACACTGAGACGGCATCTGGCCAGCGTCTGGTAGCCCACACAAGCCAGTCAATCACTGCCCTTGAAGGTGAAATTAGGCAAGCCACTCAGGTTATTCATGAGCTTGAAGGTCAAAGTAACGAGATATCAAAAGTTCTTGACGTTATACGAGGGATCGCCGAGCAAACGAATTTGTTGGCACTCAACGCAGCAATTGAGGCCGCGCGTGCTGGTGAGCAGGGGCGTGGTTTTGCTGTTGTCGCCGATGAGGTTCGCAGTCTTGCTGCTCGCACACAGCAATCGACAACGGATATTCAAAGCATGATCAGCGCTCTACAAGAGCGAGCGCAATCCGCTGTTACAGTCATGGAGCAAAGTAGTCGGCAAGCGCACACGAGTGTAGCTCACGCAGAGGAAGCAGCTACAGCTCTTGATGGAATTGGCCAACGCGTTAACGAAATTACCGACATGAACGCGCAAATAGCGACTGCGGTCGAGCAGCAGGGAGCAGTAAGTGAAGACATAAACCGCAGTATTATCAATATACGCGATGCTGCTGATACCAATGTACAGACCGGGCAGAATAATTTGCAAAGTGCGAAATCTGTCGCTCAGTTAACTAGCGCTCTGAGCGAACTGGCAAAACAGTTTTGGGAAAAACGAGGATAACGCTTTTCAGTATCTCGACAGGGATAACTTACTTTACCATCGGTTATCCCTTTTAGCCGCACAAATTTTAGCCATGGCTTTTCAGGAAGTCAGGGCTATCAGAATGGCCTTAGAAAGCCTAGTCAAAGAGCTGTCACGAGAACACCGTTAGCTTAGCGTACGATTTTTTCCGAATTCTGCGGTTCCCCCTTTCATGGCTTTTCAGCTGAGTAATTCTCTCAATAAGCCATCTGAAATTACTGTATGACATTCTATCCTCTACAAGACATTTTAATCATTTGTGTTTGGTAATAAATTTAAAAGTTCGCCAGGTAATGTCTCGTCTTCTAGTAGCATAAAGTTCCCATCCAGAAACTCTAAGTTAATATATTCTCTGTATAGTTGAATATACTGATTAATGGTGTAACATAAGTTATTACAGATGATGCTACAGTTTTCTCCCCATAAGTCGTGCTCTTTCTGAAGGTTTTCATGCATTTCATAGGGTTCATTTTTTTTCCAGCTTTTTAAAACCATATATCCTCTTCGCCCCATTTCCATATATCTAAACTCCATGAAATGTTTTTCAAGAGCAAGAATCCATGGGTACATTGCTTCAATTGCTTCTTTAAAACCCGGAATATCATACGTTTGTTGATTACAAATGCCGACAATTTTCCTCAAATCCCTTAAAGTATCAGCTTCAATATAATTGGCAGACAAATTAGTGACAAAGAGGCCTGGCTGATCTAAAGGTAAATGCCTGACTAGGTAGTTATGTATAACCATTTCTTTCTTATATGAGGGCGTCTCGACATTCAAAAATGTTTTTAACTTTGATGCTGGTAATTTCATTGCTAAACGGTGAAGGCTCGAAGAGCTGAAAACATCTGCGTGTTCTAACTTATAATCTTCTTTAATTTTCGCAAGAGTGGTATATATCTCTTTTGGAAACCCCTGTTCTTTATCATTGATAACCGCATAAAAAACTTTAAACTCGCAAGACTCATTCCATGATTCTTTTATTTTTTCAACATCTGCTTTCATTTTTTTTATTGCAAATTTTATTGTTTCGCGATTTAATTCCTCCGGAGCGTATACTTGATAATATTCCCCTCGCTCTGGAATATAACCATCGTTACCGCCATCACCTTTTCTTCCCCAAGGTTTGACCTTCCTGAATTTTTCAGGGTAAGATAACTCCATTACGGTTTCAAATAGTCTTTGATATTCTACACCGTTGCTACGGAGTATTTCTAAACGCATACGTGCCCAAAAATCTGACATATAAAAATTTCCTCGAAAATAGCAGATCTCTAATGTTTATCTATTCCTTATCATCTTTTATTGGGAAAAACAACCTCAACGCATTAACTACCGAAAGTAAGCTTAAACGGGTGTGAAGGCCGTAACCATTTCCATCCAGATATAGCGAGACCATTGTTCACATCCCACAACTGAACGAGGCCCAATTTAGCAATCCACCACGCAGAGAAAGTAAAGGAATCTTATGGCATAGATGCACGTAAGTGGTAAGGTACTGGGCATCTACAAAACCTTATTTCTAAGCCATCGAGCCAGTCCGGTGTCCAGTATGAGTTCGGCAAGCCTGATGGGGCCAATCATAGTGACTCCTTCAGCACGAAGGTCCTCACTCAATGTCCCTCGATGCCAGACAAAGAACATTCGAGCATAGCTGTCACTGGTCTGGAACAGTGACAGATACTCAGAGAATACAGACGGGTCAGCAACAGACTTCACTTGCACAAATGCCCGTTCGCCGGTAGTGGGCAGTTCAAGCTCAATGTCTACGGTCTTCTGTGTCCTCCCAAGGCACCCGGTTCTTCTCCATCCGCTGGCGGAAAAAATCAGATCTACCAGCAATTCAAAGTCCTGCCAGGTAAGTAAACTACACAGCCTCGTAATAGCCTTAAGGTACTGAGCTTCAGCAATATCCGCGTCTTTGATTTCCGGCGATTGCTCGTCGTTAATTTTCCGCAGGGCGTAATCGGCCAAACGCACATCGCAGATGGTACCCCGGTAACTCTGTGTAGCGAGCAAAGCACCGCTAAGGACGCTGTGGGAGAGAAGGTTTCCGGCCAGACTATGGTTGTGCCATCCGTTCACAGTGGGGCGGATCCTGCTGCCATCATCCAGTTCTGTGACTTCCCCGGAAGGCTGACACCAATACAATAATCCCTGGCTGAAAGTTATGAACAGCATATCGGGGGTGGCTGTGTAAAATGTCCTTATCTGCCTGACATCACTGGTGGCAGTGGACTGGTTATATTTCCTCTCTTCTAACCAGACTTTATTGACTTCTTCCCACTTTCCCTCAAGACACATCTGATGGGGTGTTTTGTCGTAACCAAACCTAATAATGCCAGATGTCAGGCACTCACGTTCCCATTCGCCTCCCTCTCCCAGCTTGATGTATTTAACTGCAGTAGCCCGAATCTTTTCCAAAATACAATCACTCCGTTAAACGAATATCCAGACAGAATAGGAGGTTCTGTCCAGCGCCCACAAAAAAGCCACTTTCGCGGGGTGTGTCTTATTTTTTCGCGACCAGATGAACACCTTCCGCTTTATCGGCGGCCAGCTGAATAAGCCCATCATACTCTTCAATCACATGATCATGACCATGTACGGACCACTCACAGCTCTGACATTTAATCCCAAACCGCACCTCTCCGGAGTCGCAGCTCACTACTATAACCTTTGACAGACACCCACTGGGTTTCACGTTGTACTGAAGCTCGGCGTTCATATCAAACCAAACTTTATCGATACGAGTCTGTAGCTTCGCCTGAAAATCCGGGCGTGTTTCCGCCATCCTGACGGCTTCAACAGATAATACCTTATATTTGCCCTGCTGAAGTGGCACGCCAGGCCAGCGGCGTATGGCGGTGTCTGTCCAGAGACGGGAGTTCTTAAGTTGGTAGACGGTGATCCATTTTTCTGACCATTCATAAAATTTCTGGCATAGCAGCTTCTACAGCAAACTTTCGGTCACCAATTAAATCCCCTGGATTTTACCCATACCTGCTCTTCCCTGGAATGTCGTTAATATCCACGGTATCAGGTCAGAGCTGTAACGACCAGCAGCGCCAGTGGAAATAGTCCGGCCAGTACCGGCTCCTTACCCCGGATTGATGTCTACTGTATGCGATAAATTTGGGAAAAACTGGCGATGGCCATTCTTCTGATTCTGATCGCCGGCAAGCGTGTCAGGTAGCAAAAGAGCGAACGTAAGACAACATACCCTTGAGGGTCCTGACCTTCAACGTGCCCGACCCGGCCCCCGCCGCGCGGACGAAAAAAAGAGAAAAAATAAAAAAAAAGAAAAAAAGAATATGCCGAAAATGTGCACAGTCGCGACCCACGCAGAGCGTGGCGCTCCGGGGCAAAGGCTTTGCAGGACTATAAGGCATGTTGTCTTACGTTTTGAGTGTGATGGTTACGAGCCCACCAGCTTTCATGAATTGTCCCGCCGGGTGGACTGCTATAAAGTGCATACCAGCACTGCAGCCCCTGCCGGTGATGATGAATAATTCCGTCCGGCGAGTATTGAGCAAGACCTTCACTACGTATTAAAACCTGGAACTCCGGGATGACGATGCCTGAGGTGATTTACCACCGGGAGTAAAAATTCGTTTATGGCGCCAGCAGCTGGTACCTTGCAGAGTTAAGTTCTTATCGCAAAGGATGATAAAAATGAGCCATGGCAAATGTGAGCCGACAAACAGGAATGCCGCCGATTACAAGCTGTACGCGCGATTCGATGCTGGTGAAACGCTTGAAAGCGTTTTAGCCTCTCCACCGACCACGAAGCACAATAAAGTAACTTCTGAAGGAAACATCAGGACAGAACACAGAATGTGGATGGCGTGGAGAAAGAAGCATCCCAGACCACTCTGATTATCAGTGTCGATTAATAAGGATAAAACATGCGAACGACAAGTATCACCCTGTGTCTGGTTTTGGCGAGTTTTGGTGTATCCGCTAAAATCCTTGCAGACCCAGACCTTACTTACCAGGCAAATAAAACGTGTGCTAAACGAGATGTACTGGAACTGAAAGTCCCTTTAGAAGCCAATAATCCCTCCTCCCCCACATGGGGTTTGGACAAGGGCATGGTGCAGGCCACAATTGACGCACTGAAAGAAAATCCAGACATCGCCCCGGCTGACTCTGTAGCCTGCCAACAGGCTGCAATAAAACAGTATCGGGCTGGGCAAAAACACTACAGTAAGCTCAGGTAGCTGCCGTGATGCCCACCAGCTGAAACCTGTGTGTGGTATAAAAAACCCCGTAGGGGTCCGCTTGGAAAACGGAAATTATCCCACGCTAAGACTATATTTTGTACAGCAGTGGAGAAGGATGAGAGACCAGCAGTTCATTAACAGGGACTCCTTTTTGCTTAAGCGGCTCAATGGTTCTTTCTATATAAACCGTATTCCAGAGTGTTATCGCCGCCGTATGTAGTGTCAGCGCCGGTGGCGTGGTAACGCTGATCCTCCCACCCCCAGATCCCTGATTTCATTCAGCCGGTGCATGAAGGATGCTCGCCCAAGGGCCTCACCCTTATTCAGCCCCGCCTGTATGCATCGGCCTAAGCCTTTATCGCAAAATCAGTCCAGCATAAACAGCGTCCGATCTCTGCAGAAAATCGCCCTCTGCGCTACGAGTTTGAACGCATTTACTCTGTTTATAGGTAACATTCGCTCCACGATATAATGATATCGGCAACGTATTCAGCATCCTGAGCATGAGTCAGAAGGTGATCCGCCTTACCCAACGAAATGAAACTCTTGGGATGCTTTGCTGCTTTGAATATTTTTTCGGCCTGCTCAATTAACACAGTATCATCTTCAGTCGCATGAAAAATAAGCAGAGGCTTGTTCATGGCGAACACCTTATGAGCGATTTTGTGTTCCTGAATATTGTCCAGCATCTGTTTCTTTAAGGTAAATACCCGCCCGGCCAGCTCAACGGGATAGGCTCCATGCTGGTTAATGTTTTCAACATCATCCTTAAAAAGACGTTTTACATGTGTCAGTTCTCCGGGTGATCCTATGGTGACAACGGCCTTTGCCTCAGGAACTTCGCCGGCAATAGACAGAATGGCCGATCCCCCCAGGCTATGGCCGATGAGCAAAGAAGGCGCTTCGTGCTGTCGGCGGAGATAATCTACCGCGCAAAGCAGGTCCGAAATATTGGATGAGAAGTTGGTGTTGGAAAAATCCCCTTCGCTGTTTCCCAGACCAGTAAAATCAAACCGGAGAACGGCGATAGCATTCTCTGTCAGTTTCCGCGCAATACGCGCCGCGCCTTTGAGGTCTTTGCCACACGTAAAACAATGAGCTAACAGCGCAAACGCTTTAGGATTTTCAGGAAGTTCAAGCAATCCGGCCAGTTCTTCACCAGCCGCATTTTTGAACGTAAATTTTAGTTTTTTCATAGGATATTCCAGGTCTTAAACTGATTTCATATGTTTGATCGCAGGGAAAAATAATCTTCTGCTCTGCATCTGGCATTACGCGTTTTCCTTCCTCTACTGGGGATGTGAAACAGAATTCATTCCGAATGCCTGTCCTCACCTTCCAGTTTGAAAGCTGATTATTGCTTCCTGTTCGGTGATCACTTACGCTATGCTACCAACTAGATGGTAGTTTACAAGAATTTTATGAGGTCTCACTGAATGGCCAATTGCGCGCTCATTCTTAAAATATCCCTGGCAATGCTGGCGTTTGCTGCAAACTCTATTCTGTGCCGTCTGGCCCTGCAGGGAGGCCACATTGATCCCCTTTCATTCAGCAGCCTCAGGCTGGCCAGTGGTGCACTCGTCCTGTCACCTTTCTTGTTTTATCACGCAAAAACTACATTATCGCTGTGGCGTCCGCTGAGCGGATTTTACCTCATGGTGTACGCAGTGCTCTTCTCTGTCGCCTATATCCATCTCGATACCGGGGCAGGTGCGCTGTTACTTTTTGGTGCCGTACAGTTTGCGATGGTGATCCACGGATTATTTAAAGGGGAATCACTCTCCGTTATGCGGGCTTGCGGTTTAGTTATTGCTCTGGCAGGAATTGCTGCCCTGCTGTTACCCGGGGCGAAGGCACCGCCGCTTTACAGTGCACTTATGATGATCGTTGCCGGATTAGCCTGGGCCGCCTATTCCGTCAGGGGGAGGGCGGGCCAGGCGGCCGGGGCTTCAACGGCGGCAAATTTTGTACTCGCCACGCCGATGGCTCTCGCTCTTTCGTTGCTGTTTATGAAGCAGGGTCACTATGATGCTGCGGGCATTGCTTTGTCATTGCTGTCCGGTGCCGCCGCCTCAGCCGGTGCATATGTATTGTGGTATACCCTTTTACCCTCTCTCGGCTCTATCACCGCCAGTACCCTTCAGCTCAGCGTTCCCTGTCTGGCAATGCTAGGGGGTGTGGTATTCCTGGATGAATCACTGACGGTCAGAACGATATTTTCTGCCCTGGCGGTGCTGACTGGCATTGTGATGGTGACACGCGAGAAATCCCCCCGTCAGTCGATGACAAAGGCGAGAGAACCTTAATAACGCAATTAATTCATGCAGTTGTGATGATTCTCTTATGTTAATCACACGAGCCAGTTTTCCCGCTCCGGCATCAGACTGACAGTAATACTGAGGTCGACGTTTCTGACTACACCTAAGGCAGGTTTATGAAATGAAATATGATTTTGATGAGTACGTAAGCAGAGAGAAAACAGACAGTCTCACCGTGGACGGCTGGCGGGAATACCTGTTTTCGGGACAGTCCGAATTTGCAATGCGGTATCCGGCAGAAGGGCTAATCAACCTCTGGGTTGCTGACATGGCTTTTGCCACACCAGAGCCGATTCTTCAGGCCATCAGAGACCGTCTGGATAGAAAAATACTCGGCTACACTAAAATCTACGACGAAGAATACTATGAGATCTTTGGCAGCTGGTGTGAGCGACAATATGGTCACCGTTTCAAAACGGAAGACATTGTGCTGTCTCCGGGCATTATTCCCGCGCTGAACCGTCTCGTCCCGCTTCTGACCGACATGGATGACAGTATTCTTATTATGACGCCTTCATATGGCCCGTTTAAAAAGGCGGGTGAATACAGTCAGCGTCGCGTGGTGTACTCGGCGTTAAAAAAATCAGCAGGCGGCTGGGAACCTGACTGGGAAGACTTTGCACGCAAAGCCAGTCAGGCCGATTTACGTGTGAAAATCCTTTTCCTGTGTAATCCGCATAACCCGACCGGACGAGTCTGGCGGCCTGATGAACTTAAGCGGATTATTGAAATTTGCCTGGCCAATGACATCTGGGTGATATCTGACGAAATTCACTGCGACCTGTCCCGAAGCGGTATCGGTCATACACCGGCCGCCTCTCTTTTCCCTGATTCTACACGCATTATTACCTGCATGTCCTCGAGTAAAACATTCAATCTGGCCGGGAATTTGTTGGCAAATATTATTATTCCGGATCCCGGTGTCAGAAGCGAGTGGCGTCTCAGACACGACGAGTTCATCTCTCCACTGAGCCTGGCAGCAAACAAAGCGGCGTGGAGTGAATGTGATGACTGGCTTGTCCATCTGAGGGAATATATTGACGGCAATTTCCAGTACCTGCACGACTATCTCAAAAGCTATTTACCCGAAACCAGGTTCTCGATCCCCGAAGGGACATATCTGGCCTGGATAGATATTAGCCGCTACCTGCCCGACACCGCAGGTGAGGATTTATCGCTGTATTTTGCCCGGGAGTCAGGGGTCCTTCTTGAAGGGGGCTTGCTGTTTGTCGACAATGGGGACGGATATATCCGGTTAAATCTGGCCTGCCCACGGAGTATGCTGACAGCAGGGATGAAAAGAATTTCATAGGTACTGCGGATACCGGCTCCTCATCGTGTATAACCCCTTTCTCTCTGGCCGTTTTGTCCTGTCAGGATGTCGTCAGAACCCGGCATAACACCCTGTGCCGGGAACACAAAAGGCACGGATGAACAGGTCGTGAATATTCTTAGTGAAGCCTGCTGATGACATGTCTGGCGACAAAAAAATGCCGCCCTTAAGGGGCGGCTTATGCCAGCGTCACGGGGTTATCGTCTGACCGCCATGATGCCCGCATCGACATCCCAGATAGCGCCCGTCACCCATGAGGTTTTGTCAGACAACAGGAAGAGAATAGTGTTTGCCACATCTTCGGCAGTTCCGACGCGTCCCAGCGGGTGGAAATCGTTCAGCGACTTCATAGCATCTGCGATATCCGCTTTGTCCATGAAGCCTTCGTATATCGGCGTATGAACAATCCCGGGAGACACCGCGTTGACACGAATACCCGCGCTGGCCAGCTCAATCGCCAGATTACGCGTCAGGGCATGCAGACCCGCTTTTGCCATTGAATAGGCCGAGGCCGGCGAGTCACCCAGTGCAGCCTGAGCACCAATCGAACCGACGTTGACGATAGACCCTTCGAGCTTCGCGGCGAGCATGTTCTTCACGACATCCTGTGTAATAAAGAACGTGGCTCGGTTCAGCGAAAGATACATGTCATAATCGGCAAAGCTGTGCTCGGTAAATCCTTTGGGCATGAAGATACCGGCGGCATTCACCATCAGGCTGATATCGCGATGGTGAGCATTAATTTCCTGACGGATAGTTTCCATACCTTCTTCGGTCATCAGGTTCGCCGCGATGACCGCAACCGGTCCCAGAGGGCTCAGTTCTTTTTGCACCGCTTCGGCTTTGTCTTTTTTATTCCCGGTCAGCACGACACTGCCGCCCGCTTCCAGTACCATGCGTGCCATGGCCAGGCCCATGCCGCTGGTACCGCCGACGACGAGCAGTTTTTTACCTTTGAAAAAAGTGTTCATTTTCTGACTCCATTACTGGTGGGTAAGACGTTGCCGGCAGCGTGAAACTGCCGGCGGTTGACGGATTAAATACTGCAGCCATCCGTTCCGCAGGTCTGACCCGCAGTGGCTGAAAATTCGGTTTGCTGTTCATCCCAGACCTGACGCAGGGCATTCAAAAAGTTATCTGCTGCCTGAGCCCCGCTGATGGCATATTTTTCGTTCATCACAAAAACCGGAACGCCGCTGAGGCCAATAGACTGTGCGTGGGCTTCATCGTCGGAAACGGTGGCGCGAAAATCGTCATTTTCCAGGGCGGCTTCAGCGTCAGCTTTCGGCATACCGGCTTCTACGGCCATGGCAACGAGCTGCTGACGGTCAAAGAGAGAGCGACCTTCGGTGATACTGCCATGATAAAAACGTTCTTCCACCGCGTCCGCAATTCCGGCCTTACGCGCGGCAACCAGCAGGGTGTGTGCATCTTCTGTATCACCAAACATCATGCCGTCGAAGTTGTAGATCAGACCTTCAGATTTACCGGCGGTGCCCACCTGATTCATCATCAGCTCCGCTGAATGCTGACTGCCCAGCTTTTTAACGATGGCATCCTTAAAAGGCATCGCGGGAGTACCACCGGCCAGACGGTAGCTGTGATGGCGGATCACCACCTGGTCGCGAAATTCAAAGCGATTCAGACCCTGTTCAAATCTTTTTTTAGCAATCCAGCACCACGGGCAGACCAAATCTGACCAGATATCGATGGTAAGGGTGGGTTTCAGCGTTTGCATAATGATTCCTCAAAGACGTTGGGCGGTCGGATCTCACTTATCAGAGAACCGCGACCGTATGGGATTTATTGCGCCTGCCAGACCGGGTAATCGGTATAGCCTTTTTCCGGGGAACCACTGACGCCGTAGTAGGTGGCGCGGTCACTTTCTGCCAGTGGCCAGCCGTTTTGCATTCTTTCAACCAGATCCGGGTTAGCGATGTAGGGCACACCAAATGCCACCAGATCCAGCTCATCATCTTCCAGAGCCTGCTCTGCGATATCACGGGTAAAACCGCCGGCAGCGATGATGGTGCCTTTAAACGTGTTGCGAAAACGGCGGCGGAAGCCTTCCGGAAGTGGCGCTTTGGTGTACACCGGCTGATAGTAAAGGTGTACGTAGGCCAGTTCCCGCTGACCGAGCGCGTCGGTGATGGCTGACCAGGTTTGCTCTTCACCTTCATACGGCGCGAGGTCATAAATGCGGCCGAACGGTGACAGGCGCACGGCAACGTGGCTGTTACCCACGGCTTCCGCCACGGCGTCAATGGTCTCCAGCAGGAAACGCTGACGATTTTCCACCGAGCCGCCGTATTCGTCGGTGCGGGTGTTCAGTTCGCTACTGAGGAACTGGTCAAAGATGAATCCGTTTGCCGCCATGATTTCCACGCCGTCAAAGCCGGCTTCCATCGCCAGGCGTGCGGAGTGCACGAAGTCTGCAGTGATGCGTTTAACTTCATGCGTTTCCAGCGCGCGTGGCTGGCTTGGTACAACCGGGCCCGGTTCTCCGGATTCGGTCAGCGCAAAAACGGTGGTATTGACCGCCTGAACGGTGCCCGCTGAAACCGGCGCTATGTGGCCTGGCTGAAGAGAGACGTGAGACATACGGCCGACGTGCCAGAGCTGCGCGAAAATACAGCCACCTTTGGCGTGAACCGCTTGTGTCACCTTACGCCAGCCCTGGACGTGTTCGTCGTTGTAGATACCAGGGGTATAAAGGTAACCCCGGCCTTCTTCTGAAACCGGCATCCCTTCGGTGATGAGCAGGCCAGCAGAAGCACGCTGTGCATAGTACAAAGCCACGACCTCATCCGGCACGTCATTCATGGTGCGGGTGCGGGTCATCGGTGCCATGACTACACGGTTTTTTAACGCCAGGCCAGACAGATTATAGGGGGTGAAAAGCTTACTCATCGTATACCTCACAAAAAACAAAAAGGAGTATCCCGGCAGGGATTTGCACAGCCCGGCAGTATCATCGACTGGACGTCGCGCACTGGAGTTGCATAAACATCTGATGGGTGGCAATATACCAACCATCTAGTAGGTAGGTCAATGGGTGTGTCGTATTTTTTTGTCATAACGCAGCCATTTCTGAATTGTCACTCATTTTGCGAGGTCATCACCATGCGTACATTAACAGCTTATAACGAAGATAATTTCCGCCAGATAGAGCAGTACAAAGGAATATCGGTGGTACGTTTCTCTGCACCCTGGTGTCCGCCCTGTCAGGCCAGCGAAGAAATGTTCAGTCAGTTTGCAGACCGGCTCGATAGAGATATTCAGGTGGGGAAAGTCAATGTAGATCAGGCGCCGGTGCTGACAACCAAATACGAGATCTGGGGGCTGCCGTCTGTGCTGATATTTCATGAAGGGCAATTAGTTAAACGCATACCGGGTGTGAAACCTGCATCGGTATATGCTCAGGCTATTGCGGACATTAAAAAAGGGCAGTAATGCCCTTTTAACGTGGAATTTATTAATGCTTAACCGCGTGCCTGACCGACGGCATCCAGAGTGCGGGCTGAATAAATGACCGCCGCGCCAGCGTTGAGGTTAATCGCCACGCCCAGCGCTTCAGCAATTTCAGCGTCGGTTGCACCGGCTTTCACAGCGGCGTCGGCGTGAAAAGCAATACAGCCGTCGCAGCGGGTTGTGACTGCGCACGCCAGGGCAATGAGTTCACGCACTTTTGCGCCCAAAAGGTCAGTTTTGTTACCTGCGTTGCCCAGGGCAACCACGCCTTTCATGGTCTCGGGGGTCAGTTTGCCCAACTCGCCTAAACGTTGCATTAACTCTGAGCGATAGTTGTTCCAGTCCAGCATAGTGTCATTCTCCTGAATGAGGGGTATTAAGAAGCAGTTTTATATACTTAAGGCTGTTGGCGAAGACTTCGGGTCTGGCCGTTGCATGCGCCACTACGCTTGAGCCTTCACAGACATTAATGATCATCAAAGCAATATCTGATGGTTCGGCATGGGATGAAAACTCACCTGACTCCATGCCCGCCCTGACGACTTTTGTGAGCCACTCGATTTGCATATCGAAATAAAGTGATGTCTGTACAGTAATTGCCTGAGGCAGATTGGCGGTCTCTGCTGACAACGCACAACACAGTGGCAGTAGCGAAGCTTTATGGCTTTGCGCGAAGATATCGATGTAAGCCGCAATTCTTCTCTCCGCGCTTTTCTCAGTCGCCTCTATCTGCTCAAATACGCGTTGTGTATCAGAGAACGCCTGTATTACCACCTGCTCACCCAGAATATCTTTGGTCGGGAAATGGTGATGAATACTGGCCTTGGTGATACCCACTATTTTTGATAAATCAGCATAGCTGAATGCTGAATACCCTTTTTCGCGCATCAGGTGTTCTGCTTCGCTGAGCAGCCGTTCCCGTGTCATGGTTGTCATAATTACTCCATATAATCTACTAGTTGATAGATTATATTGTTGCTATTTTTCCGTAGCAAGTTGTATCACTGACTCAGTATCGTGCAGAGCTGAACGTCACTGCCATCCTGCATTCTGAATGGCAGCATTACATCTCTGACATCACGCCAGGCGTGTAATCATTTCAACCGGATTAGCCAGAGTATCGTGGATTGGCGAATTCTTTTGCATTTCGCTGACCAGCGCTTCTAACTCCTCGCGACTGGCGGTCTTGCTCGTAAGGTGAACATCGACGCGAATAGATTTCGCACCTTTACGCACGTTGCTGTCCAGCCCAAGGAAGCCGTTGAGGTTGATATCGAAATTAAGATCCAGCTCGATACCGTCCAGGTCGATCCCTTTTTCAGCAGCCATCATGGTAAGGGTGGCGGTATAACAGCCAGCCAGCGCCTGCATGATGTATTCAGTCGGGCTCATGCCGGTATCGGTGCCGAGTAAACCTGCGGGTTCATCACCGATATTAGAAAATTTCCCCACACGGCTGGTATCGATAACGCCGTTCTGGATTGTGGCGCCGGTCTCTGTGCGAACGGTTAATCCGCCGCTGGAACGGGCTTTCATCTGGAAAGTCAGGTTACCCAGGCCAGGCTGGCTGCGAACTGCTTCACGGGTATTGTGGATCGCAGCTGCGTCTGCAGAAGGTTTAACGGTAGTAGACATAATGGCTCCTGTAATTTCTTGATAAAAGGTATAGCTGGTGCAATCAATACCAACCATCTAGTTGGTAGATTAATGTCGCGAACCTCTTTTGTCTACTCTTTTATAAAAAATAGGGGGAAAAGAACCCAGCAGGCTGTTTTATTTCATAATAACCATTTGATTTTTTTATAATCTTCCCAGCCGCTCACTCTTGCAGCAATCCAGCCTTTACCCGAAGGATAGTCTGGCGGGTGGTATTAAATTCCCGGGCAATAGCACTGATACTGATGCCAGCATTTAGGCGCTCTGTCACTGTTTGCTTTTGTTCCTCGCTCAGGATGGGGGGGCGACCGAAGCGTTTTCCAGCCGCTTTTGCCCTCGCAATACCTGAATACGTTGCCGATATCATTATATCGTGGAGCGAATGTTACCTATAAACAGAGTAAATGCGTTCAAACTCGTAGCGCAGAGGGCGATTTTCTGCAGAGATCGGACGCTGTTTATGCTGGACTGATTTTGCGATAAAGGCTTAGGCCGATGCATACAGGCGGGGCTGAATAAGGGTGAGGCCCTTGGGCTAGCTTCCTTCATGCACCGGCTGAATGAAATCAGGGATCTGGGGGTGGGAGGATCAGCGTTACCACGCCACCGGCGCTGACACTACATACGGCGGCGATAACACTCTGGAATACGGTATATATAGAAAGAGCTATTGAGTCACTAAAACGAAAGGGTATCCCGATAAATGAGCAACTGGTCTCTCATCTTTCTCCCCTGGGCTGGGAACATATCAATCTGAGTGGAGATTACGTCTGGCGTAATAATCTTAAGCTGGGATCCGGAAAATACCGCTCATTACGTACAGTCGATACCGCTTTGTACAAAAAACAGTCTTAGCGTGGGATAATTTCCGTTTTCCAAGCGGACCCCCCGTAGCGCTGGTGCAAAACAGACCAGCGCATTCCAGTTCTCAATCCCGTTCTGTGCTGTAGGCCCCTGTCGCATTCAGACCTGAATTACCGAGCAAGGAAACATGTCAGTAAGCCATCTGGATACAAAAACTGGTGGTATAGCCACTTTAGCGTAATGCTAATGTATGCGTACATTAGCTTTAAATTTATGTTATTTACCCTTCTCCCTTCCTGGATGCCTTAACCTGGGTCTGATAGTTGCGCTTTACCCGCTCAATTTCCGCCAGAGTTGCCGCCCAGTGCAGCCCTGCGGCGTGACGATATCTGGTTGCCATTTTTTCAACGGCCTCCGGAGTGCTGTCATCGCTGCGGTGCTGCCGTCCCTTCACCCCGAAAATTTCCACTATAAGCCACTGGCTACCGGTTCTGCCGAACAAGGCCTGACACAGCCGCCTCACGGCAAGCGGGGTCAGATCCGGGTCGGGATCATACGCGATGGTGGCAAAAATAAAACGCAGCATCTCAGAGGTTTTGTAGCGTTTTACCGCTGCCGCCAGCCGGGCAGCTCTTTGCGGCGCTTCCCAGCGGTCGTCGCTGTAACCTGCCACTTCAGAGAGATAGTCCTTCTCGAGTTGTTTAGCCGTGTAGCAACGTCCCCCCAAAAACATCCGCATAGCTTCTTTCGTTTCAGCTCTCACGAATCTTGTCCTCAGCCAAAGCTAATGTACGCATACATTAGCATTAAGTATCAGGTTAAACAAAAATCAGGAAACCGATCTGATTCAGTGCAGGTGGCTGTCTCTTTTGAATTATAGCTTTTGCGTTCTGGTATACAGGTTACCCCTCCCCCCTCTTTTCCCGCTGGTCTACTGTAGTCGACACAAAAGACAGGAACCTCGGTATGTCCTGATAATTTTGTTTGAGTTTTAATCACGAAGCAGAGGGTATCGCATATAGTAGACACAACGCAGCCAGAATAACGCTCGATGCAAAATTTAGATCGTTGTCGCCTACAGTAGACATTCCTGGTTTCGACGCTGGTGCTTCCAATACTGACCAGTCCCGGGCCATGGCATAGCATCCAATAGAAATAGTGATTTCCTCCACCAGCTTTCCTTAAAAAGCTTACATTTACGGATAACCTCACCACAGCCGCACATACCAGCCAATGGCCAGTATGATAGTTGTAGCATGCAGTAGACCTTTACCCTCGAGGCTTCCCTGGTTGTCGCACACAGTAGACACATTATGTCAGCCACCAGTACGACCGGTATTATCCGGCCCCTGAACAAAAACTCGAATACAGTAGACCTTCGCCAAATATGTTGGGGTCGCACACAGTAGACATTAAACGTGGGTTTACAACATATCTGGCGCTTCCCGGCTACCAGGCAGAGCGTCGGATACAGTAGACCGTTACCATCTCTGCCAGGTCTCACTGGTTGTCGCATACAGTAGACAGTAAATTCTTTCCACCACGGAAAACCGGCACTGATCCGCGATTTAATCGGGCATCAAATACAGTAACCCATTGCCTTCAGCACCTACCCGGTGTGTGGGTTGTCGCATCCAGTAGACACCCGTTGTTCCTGCCCGGCAGAACCGGCGATGCCCGGCCTTTTAACCGGACATCGCATATAGTAGACCATTGCCTTTCAGAACCTACCCGGTGTGTGGGTTGTCGCATCCAGTAGACACCCGTTGTTCCTGCCCGGCAGAACCGGCGATGCCCGGCTTTTTAACCGGACATCGCATACAGTAGACCATTGCCTTCAGCACCTACCTGGTGCGTGAGTTGTTGCATCCAGTAGACACCCGTTGTTCCTGCCTGGCATAACCGGCGATGCCCGGCCTTTTAACCGGACATCGCATACAGTAGACCATTGCCTTCAGCACCTACCTGGAGCGTGAGTTGTCGCGTACAGTAGACACCCGTTGTTCCTGCCCGGCATAACCGGCGATGCCCGGCCATTTAACCGGACATCGCATACAGTAGACCATTGCCTTCAGCACCTACCCGGTGTGTGGGTTGTCGCATCCAGTAGACACCCGTAGTTCCTGCCAGGCATAACCGGCTATGCCTGGCCATTCAACCGCACGTCGCATACAGTAGACCATTACCTTTCAGAACCTATCCGGTACGTGGGTTGTCGCCTACAGTAGACACCCGTTGTTCCTGCCCGGCAGAACCGGCGATGCCCGGCCATTTAACCGGGCATCGAATACAATAGACTATTGCCTGTCAGCACGTACCGGTGCGTGGGTTGGCGTATGCAGTAGACACCAGAGTTGTTCGTAACCTGCATAACCGGCAAGGATCGGCTATTTCAGCGCACGTCGCATACAGTAGACCATTGCCTTCAACATCGGTCCGGTGTCTCGCTTGTCGCATCCAGTAGACACCCGTTGTTCATACCTGGCAGAACCAGTGATTCTCGGCCATTTAACCGGGCGTCGAATACAGTAGACCATTGCCTGTCAGCACCTACCGGTGCGTGGCTTGGCGTATACAGTAGACACCAGTTGTTCATAACCTGCATAACCGGCGAGGAACGGCCATTTAACGGCACGTCGAATACAGTAGACCGTTCTCCCACTAGCGCATATCCACTTGAGTTGGCCGTCGCATACAGTAGACACGAATAGGTAGCCTCCAGCACTGATCAACCATAGCCCGGTATCGCATACAATAGACCTTCCCCTATTTGGGCATAACCGATATGCGGTGATTGTCGCATACAGTAGACATAGATTCTTAGCCACAGGCTTAACAGGGATCATCGTGACGTAAACGTCTTCAGCAAGCAGTTCGAGCAAAATTCTTAAGCTCCTTCCACTAATAGCCGCCCTATCTCAAACACCGCAGCTGAACGCCCCGACTTAACCGCTTCGACTTTATGATCGTCAACAAACCAGTGATTACCGTCCGTTCGGACCAGCTCAAACAGCCAGGACATATCGTAAACGTGCTCAGGGATTAGCGTCCCTTCTCCGGCCAGAATGCCAGCCGTTATTGAATGATTTCCGCCACCCACAAAGCCAATACGCCAGGGCAACCATAGCTCAACATAATGATTGCTATTATCCTGCTTCCACGGCTTCCCCTTATAGCTTCCAATACGTGAAACGTTATTGATAAAGCGTTGTAGGCTCCAAGGCCACGGCAGCACCATATCACTTGCCAGTGACAACGGGTAATCAGCGCCGTCCATCTCATGTTCTTTCATCTTTTCATACGATTTCACATGGATAAGCCCTTCAAAGAAGAACTTTTCAGGGGTCATATTTGGTCGGGCATCTGTTCCTTCCTCGGCTACCGCCAGCAAGAAATCACTCTGTACTGGTCGCACGATAGCGCGAATGAGATCAGGCAGCGTCATGACAGGTAATTTCTCGGCCACCGAAAGCAGGTGATCGAAGCGCTTTTTTTCATTGCCGGTTGCTGCTTTCTCTTTCTTTTTTTGGTTCCAGAACATCACTTGCCGTGCCCTCCTTATCGTGATGATGATTTTCATGCTCATGCTGCGGTAGTTCTACATAGCGCACATGTACTTCATACGTGGTGTAGTTATGCATGCCGCTATAATCCGGGTCTACGTCAGAACTCCTCTCATCGTCCTTGTAGAACAGCAAACGTATACCGGTGTCCGGTTGTGACGCATGTCGCATACTGTAGACAATATGCGATCGCAATCATTAAAACGCCCCTGTTCTGTAGCCATGGCAGTATTGAAATACGATAGGCCATTATCCACCAGCTCATACCCTATAGCGTGAATGGCCGCATACAGTAGACATATACAATACACCACCGATAAATGCGGACCTGATCGAACATTCAACCGGGTGCCGCATACAGTAGATCGTCACCCGGCAGCACACCCCAGATTGAGATACTTGTAGCGTACAATAGACATCTGTCTTTAACGGCCACCTGCTTTTACCAACAGCATTCAAATATCGCATACAGTAGACATTTGTATTCCGTAGGGCTAATCGCGGTTCGCATGTCGCGTACAGTAGACTTTCTACCAGACGAATTTACAAAACAGGCAACAGAAGACAAGCTCATGCATCATGGCAAAAAAGAAAAGTTACTTTCCTTCTTAGGAACCTGATGTGAAATTCACCGGCAGTTTCAGCTGAGCCACTACGTTTTCAAAAACTTTCACTGAAGTTGGAAGGTGTTACGACATGTCAGCGTTACTTTTGGTGTGTTTAACGTACAATCCGATAGCACTTTGTAGAGAACAATCCCCGGGTTCGACTGAAGAGGGCCCGTAAGCCCCCTCAGAGCGATTGTCGGAGGACTTTCTACTTCAGGGAGGGATTTCTCTTGATGATTTGAAACGCTATCTTGTTGCCTTCCTTAAGCTCCTGGTATTCAAGGTATCCAATGTCCTCCAGTTGCTTAAGTGCTTTTCTTACCGTTGAATTCTGAAGAGCGGGTCTGGAAGTGAGGGACAAACGCTTCCTGAACCTCTCAATGCTGACAGGGATCGGATTAGGTGGCAGAGCCTCAATGAACGTATAAAGGGCCTGGGCTGACTCTTTCCTTGCAAGGGCTTTAAGGGCTCTCAGCTTAAGCAGGATCTTGTATTCACCAACATACAGATCCTTAAGCGTTTTCGACGGAGTGAGGATAACTTTGTCATTACCAATGTCCACGGTTGACTCACCAATGAGCTGAACAAATTTAGTGACTTCAATGTTTGTGCCTCTGTCCTTGGAGAATTCAACAACATTAGACATCAGTTTCCTGAGCGAATCTTTGATTTTTTCCCGAAATTCAGCCTTCAGACGTCCACGAGAAAAACCACATCGCATAGCAAACTCAGTAAATCGGATCGAGATAGTCCCATCCTCGTTAGACTCGAGTTCATTATCGGTCAGTACCGATATGATTCCTGTCCAAACCTTGAAATCCGTATCCATGTCTAGCCTTGGACCTGAAATGGTAATCCTTTCAAACCCTTCGGATTTGGCTAGCTCCAGATGCCTAAGATCGTCTGACGCGTTGATGTTTGATCCGACATTGCTTTTCTTAGCGATCGCTTTATTCGTCGACTTTAATGTTGGAACAAAGACCCCCAAACGCATCAGAGGAACTGTCTGTACACTGGTCTCCGATGTGGAAGAAAGTGTGATAACTTCACCAGTAGTCTGATTTATTTCTTCTACATTTAGGTATGACTCATTGATTTTGTTAGACATTTCCCTTAAACCCTAAGTTTTGAATAACCATCAAAAATATAGCATACAGTAGACACTTTTATAGCGCACAATAGACAATATATAGCATTCAGTAGACTGTTTGTAGATTACAGTAGACATTTCGTAGCATACAATAGACACCGATCACCTTCCAAGCCAAGCGGCACAGGGCCTCCAGCGATCCGGGATCTTTTTGGTACTCTCTGGATCCTTTATGGATCAGTTATTGGATCTATCCTGTGGAAAACCTACTGCGGAGAAACTGCTTTACTATCTACATCCTCGGCTTAGGAAAAGATACCGGACGCAGATTGAGAAGATCACTTATTGGGATCATGAGTGAGAAACCAATCATGGAAAGCTCTCTCGCGATCAAACTCTGGTAAGTTATGTATAGACACGTTCCAGTTCGCGATTTTAACTATGAAGCTAATGTATTCCTGCTCCGCCTCATTCAGTCCTCCCTCTCCCCTTTTACTGATGTGATAATCGTACCAACGTTCATACGCGGGTACGTTTATAGATTCCCAGGAATCCAGCATCCTCGGTGCATAGGATACCAGTTCATCAAAAACGGTACTCCCTGAAGGTATATCCGGCCGGGTAAGTTTAGCGAGTATTTCTATTGTCCATCGTAAATGTTGCCATTGCTGTGCAGGTGCCAGAGGCAACGAATTCATATTCATGGGTAGATCTACCGGAATCATAGAAAGCAGCTGGTTGCCGCTGGCATTCAGGTGGCGTTTGTACTGATGTAAAGTATGTGGTGGTGCTGTCTGCATTAAGGGATGGTAGATCCACCGCTTGGCTTCATCTGAGGTGAAAAGTAACTTTTCTATCGCATCCATCATCTTTATGCCTTCCCCATTCTCACGATATGGAGCGATGATACTTTCAATCCGAACGGCATCGATCTCCACCAGCGCCAGCTGGTCTGTTTGCGCTAACAGGTCTGGATTTGGCTGGATATCCTCCGACGTATCATTAATAAATATCCCGATTGTCGTATCGTTACATATCCCTGTGAGGTCAGCATTAAGGCCACAAACAATCCCACCACCAGCGAGATTTTTGAGGTTAACTATCCCTTTCTCCTTACCCTGCAGAAGATGAGGGAGAGCAAGGTATTTTTTTTCCTGTATTTTCACCTTTATGTATTTTTTTATATGTTGTAGTGTGAGCTCACTACAAACCCCTTTTACTTCTGTGCTGTGGCTAAAATGCCATTTTTTATTTTGACCCTGTTTGGCAATCAGGGAGGTCCCACAGATGAGGCAGATACAGTTACACGAAAGCCCATTTTCAACGCTGGCGATATCAACAATTTTATTTGAATCCGTATCAAATCCAAACGGGATCCATTTTTGTGCATTACGTCGCATGTATATTCCTCGTTAAAAATGAGTAAAGGAATTCTACATCATCCGTTTTTATCAAACCTGGAATAACAGCGTCTAATTACATTATTCATATCTCATCGGGGATGAGATGCCACACGGAAGCAGGTATTTTGTCATAGTTTTTTTTCATGTAGATCTCAGCCCTGCGGTGATCATAAGCTCCGTTCAGGCTGGTTATCTTATTCATATCCCCACCTTCATCATTTAATTTATCCAGGATACGCTCAAACACTCGGTCAAGGGTTTCAGTCGTACTGCACTTTCTGAACTTCAGGAGATAGGTTTCTCTCAGGCTACTGTGCGCATTTGGGCTTTTCAACAACGACGCTCCGGGGCATGTTCAAAAACACTGGCTATTTTCGAAAACAGTAAACGAAGTTCCACGCACAGGCAAGAGAAGCCATTTGATTAATTCACGTTCTGCCTGGATTTGAAAAAAAACAATGTTACTATACTGGTTATAAAAACAGTATCAGTGAAAAGACATGAGATCTTCCCATGACAGATAAAACCAAACTGGTTGCTATCTCACGAACCGATGACATAAGTGCTCTGGATGCACTCAAGCTGTTGCGGTTTCGCCGGTACAATACGGCCAGAAGTCAGTTAAGGGTCACGAGTGTCTGGTCTGCATGGTGCGCCAGGCACGGTCTGACCCCCTTCCCGGTCACAGCGGTTGATGTCGAGCGCTATATTAATGGGCTGAATGGATCCGTTAAAATGGCGACTATCTCTCATTTTATTGCATGCCTTTCAAGCGTTAACAGCAGCCTGGGTTTTCCAGACTTCCGCAACGTTCTGATAAAAGCACTGGTTCAGGTATGGCGGGCGCGGGAGAATGAGAAAAAAATCGTCACCGGTCAGGCCCTTCCATTTCTTATATCCGATCTCAATATTCTTCGCCGGTCGCTGCATAAAAGCGACGACCTGAGAGACATACGGGACCTTGCAATGATATGGGTTGGGTTTGAAACCCTGCTGCGTAACGTGGAAATTCGAAGGATTAAAACCGGCGACCTGAAATGGCAAAATGACACGTCCTGTTACCTTCTGGATGTCATGCGGACCAAGACAAGCCTTTCAAGTAACCTGACATTTCAGCTCTCACCACAATGCAGTCAGCATGTCAGACGGTTGATTGAGACGGTGGAATACACCGATACCGAAACCTTCGGGCACCGTTTTCTTTTTCAGCCTGTAAACATCCATACGAACCGATATTTCCCGTCCACCAGCAGTAAGCTATCCCGGGGTAAATCCATAGACAGGATGCTGGTCAAAGCAGGATTCAGTGAGGGGTTACTGACGCAGTTACAGAATGAATCAAAGGTATCACGGGAAGATGTTGGAATGCTGTCCTCTAATTCACTGAACCAGGCATTTGCACGCCTCTGGGGGATTGCCGGGAAGGTCAGCGACAGTAACCGACAGTCCGGGCGGTACCGGACATGGACAGGACACAGTGTGCGTGTGGGGGGAGCCATAGAGCTGTTTAAGGCCGGGTACTCCCTGGAAAAGATTACCGAGATGGGGAACTGGTCTGATCCAAAGATGGTCTTCCGTTATATCCGTGGATATCTTGCCAGTGAAAAAGCCATGGTAAGCTTTATGCGTAATCATCTGGACGACATATAGATTTTACTGAGAGAAACGCCAGCACTCAGCAACATGTTTCTGAGCGCTGGTCACTTATGAACTTTTCAGATATTCAGTTCTTTCAAATCTGTCACAACAAAATCCCCTTTTCCTGAAAGACTGTCAAAATCATCGAGTGTAAATTCATGGGTGTGATACCAAATGACCCTGCATGTGGGGCAGGTAACAGGTAACAAATCTTCCGCTAACTTTTCGCTGTTATGGATAACCTCACCCATCTCGTTATGTTCGACAATATAACCACTTATGCAAAGGGTTTCGTACCCATGAGCACCGGTAACAATATGGGTTGCTGTTCTCTCACGAATTTCCCCATTAATTTTAATCTGCTCTCGAGTGGTAATCGTTCTTTTATTATTCATGAAAACTCTGGATGATATTTAAAAACGGCTGACATTGCTCCCTGCTTCGGAATAATTGTGAAGGCAGCCAGGAAACCTGAAAATATGTTACCCTGTGCCTGAATCAGTTCTGGTGCGTCTCACGAATGAAAATGAGAGGCGATATCATGGATTATCCTTTTTGAGCAGCTTTTTCTTCTTTTCTTTGTTTTTTTAATCTCCGTTTTGCCCGGAAATTTGCAACGGTATAGAGAGTGACAGATGCAATGAAATTCACCAGTGCAGCAAACTCTACTGCCAGATTGATCACGGCAGGTTTGACAGGAAGCCAGAGTGAGACAAGGAGAAGGAGGAACGATGTGATACACCGTAAGGCGTGTACATTAGAGCCTCCACTCTGGTTAATCATACCCGTACCGGAACAGATTTTGTTTGTCAGATAATTTAATCCGAATGCACAAACAGCAGTTACTAACAAGAAAATAGCGTAAGTCATTTTTCCTCCAGAGGCTTTAATCTTAATTTGACCACGTTAACCAGTTTCATTACTCCCGCCTCATCCGGTACGAAAATGTAACGACATCTCGGCCATGTCGCGTGTGTAAATATCTTACCAGCGGTGTTGATATTCAGAGGCATAAGCCTTTCAGTCTTACTCAACGGCATTTTCTCTATCGGGATCAACCCTGACTTAAAACTTTTTATCATTAAGTCGAGAGGGGTTTTACAATCTTTATTGCTCATCGTTTCTGCGTAACGGATCATCCCGGCAATCGTTACCTGTATCGTTCCTATATCAGATTCGAATTTCGGCAGCACCGGCCAGTAAGGAATTTCAAAATCCACACTGGTAAGCGCCTGTTCGTAACCCTGCTCATTTGTTTCTGCAACCGTTTTAAGGCCTGGAAACCGGGCGTGCATAAATTTGATAATCTTTACCACATTGGGCGTGCTGGCCTGACGCTGATATATCTCTGGCAGCCATGTGGACGTGGTGGCCCATGTCGTGGTGCATGCATAAGTTTTTTGCTCCATATGCCATAAAATAGAGGTGTCAGCCAGGAAGTGATGAACAGTCAACAGCTCGGCCAGCAGCCGATCTTCATCTGGATGTGTTATGGCATTTTTGAAACAGACCTGTACACGAAAACGTTCTTTTGCAGACAGAAAAGTGTTTCCCCTACTGACGGCCACTTTGTATAACCTCCTGGCCGGATCAGCTTCACAAATCCCGGTTAAAATCCGGCTCATTTTGACTCCCTGATGACTTCCACCAGCCCTATACGGGGCAGGACAGAACGATATTTTTCATTAAAATCGCCGCGCTTCTGCCTTTCACCTTTTACGTAATTTTTTAACGGATTAAACCGGCCCGGTTCGCTGAACAAAATTAATGGTAAAGGCGCGCGAAAGTTGAGTTTGTACGGCCCATGAACATCATCTGGATCTTCAGGACTGGTGTACCGGATATTGACGTTAACAGCCGGAAAGTTACTTTCCCGGATAAGCCGAAATTTTCTCAAATTTTCATCGTCATGACTCACTTCATCATTGAGCAACGACAGCATCATGATTTCTTCGGTTCGTTCCTGTTTCAGCCGTTCAACATCCTGTTTTGTCAGACTGATATCCGGCTGGAGCTCAGTTATCTCCCTGCGTAAGCGGTCGATAACCGTTTCCAGCCGGGTAAATTTATGAATGACAGGGATTTGCCAGGTGAACCCCAGGGAGCGAATTTGCTCAGTAACGATCCGGATATTACGGGACACCTGTAAAGTCACCAGCCACGGGTAAACCTGGTGCAGAATTTCTGACCGGGAGTCCTGGTAATGAGTGATAGCTTTTACAGCATCAGCAAATTTGTCACGAAGCCGGTTGATTTCACCCACCAGCGACATCACCTGATCATGATTGTTTCTGACCACAACGAACCCGGGGTATTTTCGGGTGATTTTGGTTGAATAATGCTCATCCCTGACATGGACTTTATCAACCCGCTGCTGCCGGTAAATATCCACCAGGGTGTCGACGTCGGGTACCGAATGAGTCACATTGATTTCCTGTGGCGGATTCAACTCCTCAACACTACGGGGCTCCGGGAGCGATGCAAGGTAAGATGAGCCGATATCGCTGTGACGGAGTAAACTGTGCAGCTCACCGAGTTTGCGTAGTTGCTCTTCGTTGTAATGGGCAAAGTCAGTATTCATATCGTCTCCCGGGTAATGACTCCAACTTACTGATAGTGTTTTATGTTCAGATAATGCCCGATGACCTTGTCATGCAGCTCCACCGATTTTGAGAACGACAGTGACTTCCGTCCCAGCCTTGCCAGATGTTGTCTCAGATTCAGGTTATATCGCTCAATGCGCTGAGTGTAACGCTTGCTGATAACGTGCAGCTTTCCCTTCAGGCGTGATTCATACAGCGGCCAGCCATCCGTCATCCATACCACGACCTCAAAGGCCGACAGCAGGCTCAGAAGACGCTCCAGTGTGGCCAGAGTGCGTTCACCGAAGACGTGCGCCACAACCGTCCTCCGTATCCTGTCATACGCGTAAAACAGCCAGCGCTGACGTGATTTAGCACCGACGTAGCCCCACTGTTCGTCCATTTCAGCGCAGACAATCACATCACTGCCCGGCTGTATGCGCGAGGTTACCGACTGCGGCCTGAGTTTTTTAAGTGACGTAAAATCGTGTTGAGGCCAACGCCCATAATGCGGGCGGTTGCCCGGCATCCAACACCATTCATGGCCATATCAATGATTTTCTGGTGCGTACCGGGTTGAGAAGCGGTGTAAGTGAACTGCAGTTGCCATGTTTTACGGCAGTGAGAGCAGAGATAGCGCTGATGTCCGGCAGTGCTTTTGCCGTTACGCACCACCCCGTCAGTAGCTGAACAGGAGGGACAGCTGATAGAAACAGAAGCCACTGGAGCACCTCAAAAACACCATCATACACTAAATCAGTAAGTTGGCAGCATCACCCATTTAACGGCAGTCTGCGGGATGAATGCCTGAACATTCACTGGTTTCTGTCGCTGGAAGATGCGCAGGACAAACTCGACCTTCATCCGCAAAAATTTTTCTGTGGTCCTAGAGCGAACGGTACGTGAACTGAACGGGAAAGCTGCCTTTCGCTTGAGGAAGCCCCTCCGACGAAACAGCAAATTGTCTGCAGTCGCAGTTTTGGTGTGAAGATCACGGAGTACGAGTCGCTCCACTAGGCTATCTGTCAGCACGCTGAGCGGGCCTCTGAAAAGCTGCGTAAAGAGCACCAGTATTGCCGGCATATTTCCGTTTCCATCAAAACGTCTCCGTTCGCCGTTAAAGAGCCTTACTACGGCAACGTGGCCACGGAGAAACTGCTTACACCCACTCAGGACACCAGGGACATCATTGCTGCCGCCACAACGGCTCTGGAGCGTATCTGGAAGGATGGGCACCGGTATGCCAAAGCCGGAGTTATGCTGAATGATTTCACCGGGTCTGGCGTTTCGCAGCTGCAGCTGTTCGACGAACGCCCGCCACGGCCTCACAGTGCTGAGCTGATGATGGTTCTGGACGGGATCAACAACTCAGGGCTGGGTAAAGTATGGTTTGCCGGTAGAGGAATTGCCCCGGAATGGCCGATGAAACGTGAGATGCTTTCATCGGCATATACCACCCGCTGGAAGGAGCTGCCGGTTGCCCGTTTCTGACCGGCGAAATGACAGACGGAACTTGCCGCCAGATCATACTTTACCGATCATGCAGATGACTTGTCTCAGGGGGGAACCATGATAAATATCATTCTGTGTGATGTAACTGCCAGCGTCAGCGAACTTAAAAACGATCCGGTGGCCAGCGCCGGTGCCGGCTGCGGCTACCCGGTCGCTATTATTGACAGCAACCGGCCTGTTTTTTTATTGTGTGCCCGCGGTTCTGTATGAAAAAATGCTCGATCTTCTGGACGAAAAAGACCTGGCGCAATTGATAACAGAACGTCAAAACCAGTATATTTTGTGATCGGACAACGTGACAAACGACATCACAGTGGAGACACTGCTGACGAGGTGATCCCAAGGTCGTAAAAACGGCCGGAACTGGTTACCGGCCGAACGAAGGACCGGCCTACGCGCAGCGGCGGCAACTGGCTTTAAAAATGCTGGCGGAAATTTAAAATTAAGCCGCATACCCTGCGAAATTTTGCAGATTTCACTCAACATGCATGCTTCGTTCATTTCCCAACAGAACTTTCACCATCGCCTGTAATAGCAGTCCTGCTGCGTGATTACTCCGCTCAACGGGTCACCGGCGCCATGCCAATACCTGTTCGTGACAGGCATTGATGGAACTGCGGTCCCAAACTAATAATGTAACGACGATGCAGGTGGGACCGTGGTCTCAGGCTGAAACCTAAACGACGATGCAGGTGGGACCGTGGTCTCAGGCTGAAACCTAAACGACGATGCAGGTGGGGCCGTGGTCCCAGGCTGAAACCTAAACGACGATACAGGTGGGACCGTGGTCCCAGGCTGAAACCTAAACGACGATGCAGGTGGGACCGTGGTCCCAGGCTGAAAACCTAAACGACGATGCAGGTGGGACCGTGGTCCCAGGCTGAAAACTAAACGACGATACAGGTGGGACCGTGGTCCCAGGCTGAAAACTAAACGACGATACAGGTGGGACCGTGGTCCCAGGCTGAAAACCTAAACGACGATACAGGTGGGACCGTGGTCCCAGGCTGAAACCTAATCGATAATACAGGTGGGACCGTGGTCCCATAGAGAGTATTCAGGCCAGTTATTTTTTCTGGCCTGTGAGAAAGGAAATGAAGTAAAGGGAGATAACCGTAGACTAAAGCGTGTCCGCATCAAACTCCTAGTTTCTCAAGCTCCTTAAGAATGGCTTCTATTTTCTCTATACACTCCGCAGGAATGCGGGACCTATCCAGGTTAAGCACCATTTTATCGCCCTTGTACAATGCTGTTGCCCCTGGAGCAAACTGATGACGTGAGCTCAGATTAACTCTTGATGCGGAAGATTGTTTCAGTACGGATGTTAAAAGACTAATGACCTCTTCAGCTTCGAAGATTAGTCCCGCTTTCTTCTGATCTTGGAGAGTCTCAGCCTGCTGCTTCAGTAATTCTTCTTTATCTGCAAAAGCCTTCTGAAGGGCTTCACCTGACCGGGCAGACAGTTCTCCAGGATGTGCAAACAGGGCAACAACGGATTTAGGCAGTTTGGCCGTATTGATACAGCGGGTAATGATCTTACGAGAGATGTTTTCCGCATCGGCAAGTGCAGAAATATTTCCAGCAAACTCATTCTGCAGCCGGCTTGTATAACGCAGACCACGTTCATAAGCACTCGTCGGCCGATAATCGTTACCCAGTCGGGACAATGCTGCCATCTGCTCATCGTCCAGTTCACCAACCAGAATGCGATAATCACTTTCCGTCAGGATTGCGGCTTTACGGCGACGGCTGCCGTCTGCAATTTCAATGACATCGGAAACCCGGCGGCCGAAAGCTGGAGTCTGCTGACCAGTCAGTAAAAATGAAGGAATGAGATCATCCAGAGCATCTTCGGTAAGTAGTTCCTGATCGCGCTCATTGCCTGACCATACGCGTGAAGAGCTCTCAACAGAGTCTCCCCGGAGCACTTCAAGGGTAAATTTTACTTCCCGTCCACATACCGGAAGAGAGATGGCATTACCGCGGGCCATAGCACCCACGCGCGCAATTAATGAATCCACCATCGGCGCAGCCGGCGCCGGTGATGAGGTATCTTCAGTCGATTGAGTATGTGTGGTATGTCTTGGAATGACAGGGGCACGCTTCATTATCTAATCTCCCAGCGTGGTTTAATCAGACGATCAAAAATCTCATCGCAAACAGGCTCCCAGATAGAGAGGGCATTACGCCAGGCACCTGTTGAAGAACGTTGATCAATAGCCTGTTCAAAAACGGTTCTCATACGGATCTGACCTTTACCGACTTCATCCGTTTCGCGCACAACATTTTTAAGGACCATGCTTCCCCAGGCATCCCGAATTTGTTCTTCCATCCACGGGGACTGCGAGCCGTTATTATTACTGTATTTGGTAAGCAGAATACGGACATCTGGCTCGAAGCCTTTAAGATCCACGTTCTTAAGCAGGTCACGAAGCATATCGAAAAACTGCAGTGCGGAGGTGTAGTCGAATAGCTCTGCCGGAGTAGGGACAATCAATACATCAGCAGCGCATACAACATTTATCGTACCGATACCAAGGTTGGGTGCACTGTCGATAACAATCACGTCATAATCATGAGCGACCGTTTCAATGGCCAGACGGAGCATCAGGTGCGGGTCAGCAGGTAATTTGCCTTCGTCAAATTTCCCCATCAGCTCAGTTTCAATGCGGTGCAGTGCCAGACAGGACGGGATGATATCAAGGCCAGGCCAGCAGGTGGGCTTTATAGCGTAGCTGGCATCATCCTTTTCCCCAAGATAAAAGGGCAGGAGAGTGTCCTCAGCATGAATATGAAGATCGGGCACCCATCCGTGATACATAGAAGCCGTTCCCTGTGGGTCATTGCCTTCAACGAGAAGAACACGGAGTCCTTTCAGGGCTAGGTCCTGAGCTAGGTGAACAGAAACGGAGGTTTTGTAAACCCCCCCTTTATGAGCCGCAACCCCGATCACCGGAGGGAAAGCATCTTCTGCACGCCGCAGTCGGGTACCGAACACATCCCGCATATGATTGATTTGTTCGATGGTATAACCAACACGTTGTTCAACTCTGCCACGGGTTTCCATATCAGGGTGAGGTAATCGGCCGGCTTTCTCTGCATCCCTGATTGCCTGAGAAGAAACGCCAACCAAATCCGCCGCTTCACCAATTCTCCAGCGGCGGGTGATCTTCCTTGCTTCCGGACTGTCGTCATTAAACTGCGCAATGGCGATAGCCTTCGTCATCTCATGTCCAGCAGTAATGCACTGGTTAAGTATATCCATCAGTCCCATTCTGAGCATCCTTTAATCATCGCTTTGCATCATTTTATTAAATCTTGGGATTATTTGCAAAGCAACAATAAAATCGCAAAGTCATCTGAAAATTGCAAAGCTGACTGTAATGAAAGCTGTAAACCGGAGAAGAGAGGCTCAATCACATACGGCAGTCAATATTTCTCACTGCCGCTCGCCGCAGTAAGCGATCTCACGCTGTGAGGAAGTGGAAAAGCACAGAGACTGCACAAAGCACGAACGCTACGATGCCGGATACTTCTCCGGATTAGTCTATCTTCATGAAGTTGACTGTGATATGTGAAAAATTGACTATGGTATGAAACTAAAAGCCGAGGGCTAGTCAACAACAAAAGAAGATTCTACATATCGCAGTCAATATTTAATGTTAAATCAGGGAGAGTTACTCATGCGGCATTCAGATTACCCTTGCAGAACCCTGAATGTGGTGGGGTAGATCTGGCTGGGGATTAACGTTATTCATTGCTTCGATCCAGTAATTGATCCCAAAGAGATCATATTGAGATCCTAAAGAGATCCCCGGATCGCTGCAGCATGCGCTGTAACTGGCTTGAACGTCATACTGGATCGACTGTGGAATGTAAAAAGTTGACTGCTGTATGCGAAATCTAATACTGTGATATGCAACGGTATTTACTGAGGTATGTATATCCGTTGACTGCGATACGTATAACGACATTCTTTTGTGGATAACCGTTGAGGAGCAAGATGACGAGCGAAAATAACAGCTTACCTCTCAATCTTCAGGAAGTGGACAAGACAACCGGCGAAGTTGTTAAGCTGGATGTCAACAGTACCAGTACTGTGCAGCCGGTAGCGCTCATGAGGCTCGGTCTCTTCGTTCCAACCCTGAAATCAACCTCCAGGAGTAAGGCAAACCGTAAAAACGTCACAGATGCCACTGAGGAGCTCGTACAGCTGTCCATCGCCAAAAGCGAAGGGTACACCGACGTTAAGATCACCGGTTCGCGTCTTGATATGGACACGGATTTTAAAGTCTGGCTCGGGATCATTCGCTCGATGTCTGAGTATGGGGTAAAAAGTGACACCCTGGAACTGTCGTTCGTTGAATTCGTTAAGATGTGTGGATTTGACTCACGGCGCTCAAACAAGAAAATGCGGGATCGCATCAGCAATTCCCTGTTTAAACTCGCCTCGGTTACCCTGAAGTTCCAGAGCGAGACCAAAGGATGGACCACCCATCTGGTGCAGTCAGCCTATTATGACATCAACGAGGATATCGTGGAGATCAAGGCTGAACCCAAGCTCTTTGAGCTTTACCATATGGACAGGCGGGTCCTGCTTCGGCTGAAAGCCATTGACGCCCTGCAGCGGAAGGAATCTGCCCAGGCGCTGTATACCTACATCGAGAGCCTTCCCCAGAATCCCGCACCTATCTCCATGAAACGTATGCGGGACCGGCTGAATCTTACCTCAAATGTCTATACGCAGAACCACACGGTCCGAAAGGCTATGGAGCAACTTCGGGATATCGGCTATCTGGATTACACCGAGTTTAAACGTGGCCGGGCGACTTACTTTAGCGTTCATTATCGCAATCCCAAACTCATCAGCGGGACGGTGAAGGTACCGCGCAAGGAGGAAGAAGAGAAGGCGCCGGAGCAGAATTATGACGAAGTCATCAAGGCACTGAAGGCTGCAGGCATCGATCCGCAGAAACTTGCTGAAGCGCTATCGGCGATGAAGCCGGAAAATTGACTGCGATATGCATTACCATGACTGCCGTATGCATACGCAATTAGTTATTGACTGTGAGGTGCATCACGCATACTACAGTCAATATTCGCTCTCCTTCCTGCAGGTAAAGATCGGACAATATTGACTGCGGTATGTCATTTATGGCCAGAATATGCTGATATTGACTGCAGCATGCAAGTTTGACGAGGGTGTTACCCGACCAATTGAGAGCTCTCCACGTGACTGCATCCCACTGTCAATATTTCAGTAAATCCCCGGTGCGCACTGAATGAAGCCACTCAGCAGAGCGTTGATTTCGGCATTGCCATACAAGAGCTGCTAAAACCAGTCCTCCGAAGTTCGTTAATCCTGTCGTACCCTCAGCCAGCTTCGCACTGATATCTGCAATCATGAAGAGGAAACCTGATGGCTGTCAGAAATGGCCCGGGACGCAGTCACCGACGATATACTGAATAACGACCTGGCTTACCCGGTTGGAAAGGCCCTCAGGTATACCCCCTGTAACCTGCTGATATCCGGATCGCAGTAAGTTTTATTGTCTGCGGTATGAAGATGTCAGCTGGTCACCAGAGGACCAGGGCTCCTTAATTCGAATGATGTCATGGTGCAATGAGAAGGTGAGGGGACACGGGATGCGGTATGAATATTTCTCTCCAGACCCGGACGGAATGATGCCCGGGTCATACTGGATAAGCGTAACGCTTCTGCAGCCGGCACGGTGAGAGACTCAGAAGCGACTGACTGACTCTGCCTCGTCTGGAATGCGTTTGTCTTTATCTCCTTCACTAAGTGGCAAAGCCCCGGCCGCCTGCCCGACAATCTCAGCCGGCCGGTGGCAGGGAGCGAAGGATCTCCGCGGCATCTCGACCGTCAGCGGTAAAGGGAACGGCCAGGGTGGCAGCCATATCCAGCGCAAATACCCGGGTATAGACTTCCATCGAGCGCGGATCCTTATGCCCGGCCAGCGCCTGGATGACCTTCCTGAGCTGCCGGTGATAAAGCATGTGCCGGAAGGTATGCGGCGTCACGGCGATCGAAAAATGCACGCCATCAGCTTCAGCCCGCTTCACCGCCTGTTTCAGCCAGTTGCGCATTGTCTCATCCGTGACCGGCCATAACGGCTCCCGCCGGCGGGGCGGGTGGTGACCATCCAGCTTTCCATCTGACGCACAAAACTGCCATCCGTCAGCGGCACCAGGCGCACTTTATCTTTTGGCGGCCGCCCGCGGCGCGCCCGTACTTTCTCCGAAAGCACCCTAACAAAAGGGCGCAGACCATCCAGGTCGAAGGATTCCGGGGTGAGCGTCCGGGCTTCACCGATAGGGCTCCCGGTATTCCACATGGTGGCGAACAACATGTGGTGACGCTGGTCCGGCATATACCAGAGGAGGGCGCTCACTTCCGGCGCCAGGAGGTAAGCCGGCGTGGCACCTGTTGAGGTGGCTATCCGCCGGAGTGCCACCGCGGTCGCAAAATCAACGCCCGGGGCGGATCGGCAGCAGGGAGACGCGATCTGGTGAATTCTGCAGGGGAATGGATGCTGTTCATGAGTTATTTTTCACGTAGCGCACAACGGGTTTGGATACAGCTATTCTGGCCTGAAGCGGCTGATCCTGCCATGACAATAAATCGCAGCGCGCGGATCCTTTTGTTGTCTTATCCCACATTATTGCGGGTAAAACCAAATGCGTAAAGGATCCTTTTGCGGTTAAGATCTATGCTTAAGCCAGTTATGACGCGGCCTGCAGGCACTTTCGTCGTTTTTGGGAGAAATGGGGTAATGCCAGGACAAACAGCTATGTTGACACTGGCATTAATGGAGACGAGAAACGGCTACCTTCCAGATGCGATCGGCAGGAATGATCTTTAACATGTTCCGTCTGTGGTTGTGTAAGGGCAGCCAGTACGGCAGTGACGACTGGCACCGCTTCTGCGGGCCAATAACCTGGCACCGAGCTTGAGCCGGCGTGGCAACTGCCAGGATAATGCGGTGGCCGAATTGTTCTTCAGTTCACTGAAAAAAGAACGCATTAGTAAGAGAACATACCAAACCGGGATCTGGCCCGGGCGGATGTCTTCGATTACATTGAAGTGTTCTACAATCGGACCCGGCGCCACAGTCATCCCGGCGGCGTCAGTCCGGAGGCCTTCGAACAGGCCTCGTCGTGAGGACAGAATTTGTCTACAGGCATGGGGTCAGTCCATAGTTACATCTAATGTATCCTATGAACCGAGCGTATTTTCCCCATTAAGGGAAGTATCTTTTTTTGAAATTCCCGTAAAACGGGAATGATAAGATAGAAAAGTTACTTTTGTAGTTGAGCATTTGCATTAAGACGCATGCACGTTAGAACCGCGTCAGATGGGACCCCTGGATTTCGGGCCAGTATGACGGACAAGAGGAAAAGACCTAAGCGAAGGCAAGCGGCAGGATCAATACTAATTTTATGTATAAAATTAATGTCTCTCTCGTCTTTGTTGATAGCTACAACTCCCCCCTCCATCATTGCTGTGGATTTACCATCAAAAGTAACTTTTACGTTTTTGTAGACTTGCTTATTATGGTGCTTTGTTTTTTTATCTTTCAGAACAGCCTCATGAGTAAGGCGAAGAAACGCCATACACAAGGTGATCACTTCATCATCACTCAGCTTTGTTGAAAAGGCCTTTTGACCAGTCCAGTCAAAACTTCCCGGCTTCGATACTAAAGGCCCCGCAAGGATAAGATTCACACTGCCATTTGTCTCAGAAAAATTGAGCTCAAGTGCTGTCTTACCGGAATTAAATACCTTTTCATTTCGGTAAGGTTGATGCTGTGGTACATCGTTATTAATATTTTCCACCAAATATGTCCTTCACCTTCGTTGATTAAATTCTTCACCAGACCAATGTAGGTATACCCTCTAGGTTGCTTCATCGCAAAAATATAAGCACTGGTCTCCAGCATTAGATAGTCTCCCGAGGGAGCACCAGGAGGAACCTCTGTAGAGCTAAGGCTTTTAGTGTGCTCCTTTTTAACTTTGACCCTGGCCTAAATTCAGTGCAGTGCTAAATCAGAGAGCTTCGTCTTTCCGGAGACTTCGGATGAATTCAGCCGGAGTCATGTCATTTAATGATGAATGCGTTCTCTCATGATTATATTCCCTGCGCCAGTTGTCGAGTTTGTCCTGCGCATCTTCCAGCGACAGAAACCAGTGAATGTTCAGGCATTCATCCCGCAGACTGCCGTTAAATGATTCAATAAACGGGTTATCCGTTGGTTTTCCGGGGCGGGAGAAGCCCATTGTGACCCCGTGCTCATACGCCCATTTATCCAGACTTTTCGAGATAAACTCGCTGCCGTTATCTGTCTGAATACGTACCGGCAGGCGCTTGCCCGGCACCCGCAACCTTTCCATCACACCGACCACATCCTCACCTTTCAGCGACTTTCTGGCATGGATCGCCACACACTCCCGACTAAAATTATCCACTACAGTCAGCGCCCGGAAACGTCGTCCGTTAAACAGGTTATCCGACACGAAATCCATACTCCAGCACTGATCGACACCGGTCAGGACCGGACGTTGCTGACGATGTGCTGCACTGACATGCCTGCGGGGGCGCTTTTTGCGCAGGTTGAGGCCTTCCGGACAGTAAATCCGGTGTGTTTTCTTGTGGTTAACAGGCCAGTCTTCCCGCCGCAGCTGAATATGAATACGCGGGCAACCGTAGCGTATCCGGGTTTCTGCTATTTCCCGGATACGCAGGGTTATCGCCCGATCATCACGCCGGCTCTGCCAGTGGTAAACGGTTCTGCTCTGCATCAGCAGTCCGCATCCCCGCCGGACACTGATACGGTAAGCCTCCCGCAGAAAATGCACCGCCTGACGCTTCTGAGCCCGGCCTCAGAACTTTTTTTTGATAACTTCCTGCAGCATCTCCTTGTCCAGACTTAAATCAGCCACCAGACGTTTCAGACGATGATTCTCTTCCTCAAGCTGGCGCAGGCGGCGCAGCTCTGTCACGCCCATGCCGCCAAACTTTTTCTTCCAGTTGTAAAATGTGGCTTCAGAAATGTCGTTTAGTTTTCAGCCTGGGACCACGGTCCCACCTGCATCGTCGTTTAGGTTTCAGCCTGGGACCACGGTCCCACCTGTATTATCGATTAGGTTTCAGCCTGGGACCACGGTCCCACCTGTATCGTCGTTTAGGTTTTCAGCCTGGGACCACGGTCCCACCTGTATCGCCCATCTTTCGGCAGACTTCCTCCACCCGAGTGCCGGTTTCGGCCTGTTTCAGCGCAAATGCTATCTGTTCCTCGGTATAGCGGGTCTTTTTCATGGCGATTTGCCTCTCCGTGAGATGGAAGAAAGACCGGAGACTTCAGTTTAGCCTGGCACTGTTTTCAGGGAGGAGATCAGATCTTTGGTAAAGGTGGCTGTTCCAATGTTCTTTACCCTACCTGTGACCATTAATCGGCAAGTTCTGAAGTGATTAGTAGCCCTGAATTCGTTGTCCTGGAAACGCCTGTAAACCTCTTCAGGAGTATGTATCCGATTAACAACGTTGACCATTTCCGGTTCTGCTGGTTTTAGAGGTACTTGAGTTAACATCTGGAGTTTCTGTGTCATGGTTCGGAGGTGATGTAAGGACACCATGAACAACAAGCACTGCAAACGCTAATGACAGAGAAATTGTAACTATTTTGGTCAAATGTTTGTGAGTTTTTTGCATCTTACTTTTCCATCATTTCGAGGGTTATGATCTGATCATTTATGCGATAAACCTGTAATTGGTCCTGAGGGGATTTCACCGTTTTTCGAATTTCTCTTACGATATCTTTTGTCAGAATATCGCTAGCTTCCATGTACAAAACTCTGCGTTCATCAAGACTGGTACCGTTATCGGTAAGCCAGGATTCCGGTATTTCCGTTTTGTGGATTAGGGCCATGTATTTGACGATAAATTCATAGGTGAGGGTAAAGGGGGCTTTGTTGAATAAATCGAACTTTTGCTGAGTTGAAGGATCAGATCACGCATCTTCCCGACAACGCAGACCGTTCCGTGGCAAAGCAAAAGTTCAAAATCACCAACTGGCCCACCTACAATAAAGCCCTCATCAACCGTGGCTCCATAACTTTCTGGCTGGATGATGAAGCTATTCAGGCCTGGTATGAGTCGGCAACGCCTTCATCACGGGGAAGACCTCAGCGCTATTCTGATCTCGCCATCACCACCGTTCTGGTCATTAAACGCGTATTCCGGCTGACCCTGCGGGCTGCACAGGGTTTTATTGATTCCATTTTTACACTGATGAATGTTCCGTTGCGCTGCCCGGATTACACCAGTGTCAGCAGGCGCGCAAAGTCGGTTAATGTCAGTTTCAAAACGTTCACCCGGGGTGAAATCGCGCATCTGGTGATTGATTCCACCGGGCTGAAGGTCTTTGGTGAAGGCGAATGGAAAGTCAAAAAACACGGCAAAGAACGCCGTCGTATATGGCGAAAGTTGCATCTGGCA
>NZ_JAKUZS010000014.1:0-41544 GCF_030128585.1 Klebsiella sp. K5-204 | reverse complement strand
GGCAGGAACCGGTGCGGAAGACGGGGTGGCCGCCGTCAGCTGGCTGACGTCGCCGCCGTCGCTGACCTTCACCACAAAGGCTTTGCCTTCCACTTCCACGGTGTAGACGCCGGAGGCGGCGGCTTTCCCCGGCGCGGCAGGCCTGGCGTCTTCCACCTGCGGCACCGGTTCAAAGGCCGCCGGGTTATGGCGGTTTTCGAGGAACTTCAGGCCGGGCTGCGGGAACAGGGCCACGGTGAGCACATCGTCGATGGCGTTCTCCGCCAGCTGAATATTCTTCTCCCGCGCCTGGCGCTTCACATCGGCTTCCAGCTGCGCCAGCTCCGGCTTCAGCAGGTCCGCCGGGCGGCAGGTGATGGCTTCAGCGCCGTCCAGTACGCGGGCCTGCAGGGCGGCGTTCACCGGCGCCGGCGTGTGGCCGTATTCACCTTTCAGAATGCCGGCGGTCTCCTTTGCGATGGTTTTGTAGCGCTCGCCGGTCAGCACGTTGAGCACCGCCTGGGTGCCGACAATCTGCGAGGTCGGGGTGACCAGCGGGATGAAGCCGAGGTCCTCGCGCACGCGGGGGATTTCCGCCAGCACTTCATCCAGACGGTGGGCGGCGTTCTGCTGCTTCAGCTGGCCCTCGAGGTTGGTGAGCATCCCGCCCGGCACCTGGGCCACGAGGATACGGCTGTCGGTGCCCTTCAGCTGGCCTTCGAAGGCGTGGTATTTTCTGCGCACCTCGCGGAAGTACGCCGCGATGCTTTCGAGCTTCAGGATATCCAGCCCGGTGTCGTGCTCAGTACCCGCGAGGGTGGCCACCAGCGCTTCGGTGGCCGGGTGGCCGTAGGTGGCGCTCATCGAGGAGATGGCGGTGTCGACGCCGTCGACGCCGGCTTCAATGGCCTTCAGCAGGGCCATCTCTGCCATGCCGGTGGTGGCGTGGCAGTGCAGGTGCAGGGTGACGGCAAAGCGTTTTTTGATTTCGCTGACCAGCTCAAAGGCGGCGCCGGGGGTGAGAATGCCGGACATGTCTTTAATCGCGATGGAGTCGACGCCGGTCTCCAGCAGCTGTTCGGTGAGGTCGAGCCAGGTCTGCAGGGTGTGGGCCGGGCTGGTGGTGTAGCTCAGGGTGCCCTGGGCGTGGGCGCCGTGGCTGCGGACCGCCTGCAGGGCGGCCTGCATGTTGCGCGGGTCGTTCATGGCGTCGAAGACGCGGAAGACGTCCATACCGTTTTTGACGGCTCGCTCCACGAAGCGTTCGACCACGTCGTCGGCGTAGTGACGGTAGCCGAGCAGGTTCTGGCCGCGGAGCAGCATCTGCAGCGGGGTTTTCGGCATCGCCTTTTTCAGCTCGCGCAGGCGGACCCACGGGTCCTCGCCGAGGAAGCGGATGCAGGCGTCGAAGGTGGCGCCGCCCCAGCACTCCAGCGAACGGTAGCCGACGTCGTCAAGCTGAGCGGCGACGGGGAGCATATCGTCGAGACGCAGACGGGTGGCGAACAGGGACTGGTGGGCGTCGCGCAGGACGACATCGGTAATGGCAACGGTCATGAATTCCTCCGTGAATTAAGGGTGAAGACGGCGGTGGTGGTGAATGGCGGCGACAATCGCCGGCGTTAAGCGGGCGAAGTCGCCGGCGGGCGCAACGGCGGCCGGCGCCGGTTTGGGGGCGGCAGGCGGCTCGGGAAACAGGCGGTTGACGGCGAGGGACATTCCCCGGATGGCGAAAATGAGCAGCAGCAGGAACACCAGCACAAAGCCCATGCCGAGAAACATCAGGGTGAAGCCTTCGCCTAACAGGACGGCATTATCAGTCATAAAATAGCCTTTGGGAGGGGCGCAATAATGGCTAACAGCAGACCGCGTTAGCAGAGTGGATTTCCCCGGACCGCCTGGTCAGAAGCCTCTGTTTAGCGGTCAGCTGCCGCTGCCATTACTGCGCTATATATTCAATCGGGGTTATTTAATGAAGCTCACATGTTTGCAGATTTCATCGGTGACAATGTCTTTGCGCTGATTAAAGATCACTTTATTCTGCTCAAACAGGTTATTGCCGTGGGTATCGATTGAGACAATTAACGGCCCGAACTCTTTCACCCGACATACCCATAAGGTTTCCGGCATCCCTAAATCACGCCACTGCGCATCTTCGATTTCTTCCACGCAGACCGCGGCGACGACCGCGCAGCCGGCCGGGAACACGCAGTGCAAGGCTTTATGCTCGGCGCAACCCTCTTCCGTTCCCTTCCCCATACCGCCTTTACCAACGATTAATTTCACGCCGGTTCTGGCAATAAACTCTTTTTCAAATTTCTCCATGCGCATACTGGTGGTCGGCCCAACGGAGACCATTTCAAATTTATTTTCCGAACCTTTAATCGGTCGCACAATCGGCCCGGCATGCAATATCGCGCCACCGGCAACATTAACCGGTAATTCACGACCGCCCTCAATTAAGCGACGATGAGCCACATCTCGACAGGTCACAATATGGCCGTTGAGATAAATGATATCGCCCGCTTTAATATCAGCTAAATCTTCATCTTTAATGGGCGTAGTGAGTATTTTTTTAGCCATCAGAATGCCACTCCTGTGTGAGACGTAATGGTGTAGTTCAGGTCTTTATCGAAAACGATATGTCCTTTGCGGTGCGACCAGCAGCCAACGTTAACCGCCACGCCAATAGTGGAAGGATGACGGGCAGTATTTTCGATATTGACGCCCATTACGGAGGTATTGCCGGACATCCCCTGCGGCCCCAGGCCAATTTTGTTGATGCCGTCTTCGAGCATTTTTTCCAGCGATGCCGCGCGTTCGTTGTCATTGTGCGGGCCAATCGGGCGCATCAGCGCTTTCTTCGACAACAGCGCCGCCGTTTCAACGGAAGTCGCAACGCCAACGCCAACCAGCAGCGGCGGACAGGCGTTCAGACCATAGCTGGTCATCACATCCAGTACAAAGCGGGTCACCCCTTCATAGCCAGCGCCAGGCATCAACACCATCGCTTTACCCGGCAGCGAGCAGCCGCCGCCAGCCATATAGGTGTAGATGCTGCACTGATCGGAATCCGGGACAATCTCCCAGAAAACGGTGGGCGTCCCTTTGCCAACGTTTTTGCCGGTGTTGTATTCATCAAAGGTCTCGACGCTGTTATGACGCAGCGGGGAGTCGACGGTGGCTTTGATCACCGATTCGCGCAACAGCGCTTCCAGTTCGCCGATCAGCGGGAAGTTGGCGCCGCACTCCACCAGAAACTGGATCACGCCGGTATCCTGGCAGGAGGGACGATCCAGCTCTTTCGCCAGTCGCTGGTTTTCAATCATGGTGGTGAAGATGACATCCGCCAGCTGGCTGGTCTCTTTCTTATGCAACTCTTTTAGTTTTGCCGTGACGTCATCAGGCAATACTTTGCCGGTATATCCCACAAATCTGGCCATAATGTCGGTCATGCGGGATATCTGTTCACTTTTGCTCATAAAGGCTCCTTAGTCAGAACAGCGTCCGTAAGTTACGGATGAAAAGGGAAAAGGATTGGCAGCAGGATCAGGCTGACAATGGTGGAAACGATAATCAGAGGGATGCCGCACTTGGCGTAATCGACGAATTTATAGCCCCCGGCCGACAGCACCATCATATTGGCGGGCATACCGATCGGCGTCGCATAGGCGCAGGAGCTACCAATCACTGTCGCCATCAGCACCGCACGCGGATCGGCTCCCATACCGGCGGCAATAGACAGGCTCACTGGCACCAGTAGCGCGACGGTGGCGGTATTGGACATAAAGTTGGTCATCACCACGGAGAGGATAAAAACCACCACCAGCAGCATGAACGGCGAGGAGTTGTTGCCCAGCAGACCGATAACCTGGTCAGCCACCAGCTTGCCCGCCCCGGTCATTTCCAGCGCCTTTGCCAGCGCCAGGGTGCCGCCGAAGATAAAAATAGTCTGTGAATCAATGGCTTTGTAAGCTTGCTTTTCCGTCAGTACCCCAGTAACAATCAGCACCAGGGCACCAATACAGCCCGCCACCGCCAGTCTAATGCCGGTCTGTTTTTCGAAAATCATGCCGAGGATCGTGGCGATCAGTACGACCAGGGACAGGATCTGCTTCCAGCGCGGAACATGACTGTAATCACGCTGTTCGCCGACGCTGCCCACTTCACCGCTGTTCGGGTTATTGGGCAGGAACTTATAGCCGATGGTCAGGAAATAGAGGATGCCGCAGACCAGCATTGGTAGGCCCACTTTCGCATACTCAAAGAAGCCGAAACCGCTACCGATCTTCTGCAGGGCCGATTGTGCGATCAGGTTGCCCGGAGCGCCAATCAGCGACAGGTTGCCGCCCAGCGCGGCAGCAAACACCAGCGGCATCAGCAGACGCGAGCGGGTAAATCCCGATTTGGCGGCCACGCCAATCACGACCGGGATCAATACGGCTGCCGTACCGGTATTCGAGAGAAAACCTGACATCACGCCAACCACCACCATAATGGTGAAGATCAGCTGCTTCTCAGTTTTGGCGAAGTGAGTGATCACCCCACCGACTTTATTGGCCATCCCGGTCTCAAATAACGCCCCGCCAACGATAAACATGGCGACAAAGAGAATGACGTTGCTGTCGATAAAACCGGCAAAGGCCTGTTTTAGATCCAATACGCCAGTGACCACTAACGCCACGCAAACCACCATGGAAGTCACTGCCAGCGGCACCTTTTCCCAGATAAACATGACGATAGCGAACACCAGCAAACATAGGGTGATGGTAATCGGTTCCATACTTATAATTTTTCCTATCAATGATATATGATATTGTATCCAATATTGACGAGAGAGAAATTATTCCCATGCAAAAAGTAAGTCAATGCGTTTTTGTGGAATGATCGCGCAATGAGATCTGCATCAAGATCCTGCGCAGATCGTCACGAGGAGGAATTAATAATGTTGATAAATACAACAAACGCCAGCCATTCGCTGGCGATCGAACCGGTCAGGGTGCCGGATCGGGCAGGTAACGCGTGAGCATATTCTCCATCGAGCGGATGATATGCTCATGCATTCGCTGGCGGGCCAGCGCTTCGTTATGCTGCTCAAGCGCTTGTAAGATCGCTTTATGTTCACGAATGGAAATGATGGCGTACTCTTCTTCGGTCACCTTGTGCCCCATCGAGAGTCCGTTCCACATGTTGCAGAGCAGCATCTTCATTTTTTCATTTCCCGCCGCGTTCCAGATCTCCATGTGGAAGGCCTGATTCAGGTCGGAATATTCAGCAGAATTATTGTCTGCCAGCGCCTTCTCTGCGGCATAGTGAACCTGAGCGATGCGTGTAATATCGGTCCCTGGGCGAGAAGCTTTCGCCACCGCTTCACTTTCCAGTACGGCGCGAATTTCGTAATGCTCGCGGATAGTCTGCTCATTAATCCCCAGCACCAACGCACCTTTATTCGGCCGCACTTGAATCAGGCCATCAGCGGCTAAAATCTGAAACGCTTCACGTACCGGCATGCTGGAAACGCCAACCATTTTGGCAATCCCTTCAAGGGTAATTTCCTGCCCTTCCACTAAATCCCGCGAAAGGATCGCTTTACGCAAAACCGCCGCCACCTGCTCCTTCGCGGAAAGAAGCTTAATTTTCCCTAATTTAGGCTTCTGCACTTTCCCAATCCTTCATATGTTGACGCATTATCTCCGCAAGGATAAGGAAATAACGCTGTGTTGCCTGAGCAATTTTTTCGCCTTCACCCTGGCCAATGGCGCTCGCCAGTTCGCTCAGGATCTGCGCCGACTCCTGGCCATCCTCTTTCAGGTACAGAATGACATAGGAAATATAACCGTCCAAAAATTGCTGATACGCCTTTGCCAGATAGCGGTTATCAAGATAGGAAATCAGCAACTGATGAAACGCCAGTTCACCGGCGTTATCACCAGCACACGCCAGCTCCTGCGCGCGTGCGCGAAGTAATTCCCCCTGATTCGCCGGCACGAGGGCAAATAGTTCCGCAGCCATCACCGCGATAACGCGAAAAATATGGCTCACGTCCTCGACGGCCAGCGTGGAGACCTGCATATGTCGGTTAGGCAAGCGCACCAGAAATCCTTCCTGTTCAAGGGACTGTAGCGCTTCCCTAACCGGCATACGTGAAAGTCCCAGCTGTTCTGCGATGTTCTCCTGAGTCAATTCCTCCCCGGGTTTCATGGCGCCGGAGAGGATCTGATAACGAATCATCTGCGCGATTTGGTCCCGGGTCTGTTTTCTTTCGATCTTTTTCACGCTGTCCTCATGGCTGGTGGCTTAAAACGCGGGGGATTTTAGCAGATTTGCCCGACCGCTGGCGCATTGGGGCGAAAAGTGAGGTAATAAAAAGCCGGAACAACAGTTCCGGCTTTTTTGAGCGTGCGAGGTTACTTGTTGACGAAGTCTTCGCCGAGCGCGATATCTTTCTTCAGGGTGTCCAGCATGCCTTCCAGCGCCTGCTGCTCAAAGGCGCTGAGTTTGCCGATAGACTGACGCTCTTCTACGCCATTCTTCCCCAGCAGCAGCGGCTGAGAGAAGAAACGCGCATACTGGCCGTCGCCTTCCACGTAGGCGCACTCCACTACGCCTTTTTCTCCCTGCATGGCGCGAACCAGAGAAAGGCCAAAGCGCGCAGCCGCCTGACCCATCGACAAGGTCGCCGACCCGCCGCCCGCTTTCGCTTCCACGACCTCGGTACCGGCGTTTTGAATGCGTTTAGTCAGATCGGCCACTTCCTGATCGCTAAAGCTGACGCCCGGGATCTGCGACAGTAAAGGCAGAATGGTGACCCCGGAGTGACCGCCAATAACCGGGACTTCCACCTCGGTTGCCGATTGACCTTTCAGCTCCGCCACAAAGGTATTGGAGCGGATGATGTCCAGCGTAGTCACGCCGAACAGTTTGTTTTTATCGTACACGCCGGCTTTTTTCAGCACTTCGGCGGCGATGGCCACGGTGGTGTTCACCGGGTTGGTAATAATGCCGATGCAGGCCTGCGGGCAGGTTTTGGCAATCTGCTGCACGAGGTTCTTAACGATACCCGCATTCACATTAAACAGGTCGGAACGATCCATGCCGGGCTTACGCGCTACGCCCGCGGAGATCAGCACCACATCAGCGCCTTCCAGCGCCGGGGTAGCATCTTCACCGGAAAATCCTTTAATTTTTACATCTGTGGGGATATGACTTAGATCTACCGCCACGCCCGGCGTAACCGGAGCGATGTCGTACAACGAGAGCTCTGAACCTGAAGGCAGTTGGGTCTTAAGTAGTAGGGCAAGCGCCTGGCCGATACCACCGGCAGCGCCAAGGACTGCAACTTTCATCCTAAACTCCTTATTATGGTTAATTTAGTCTTTCGTTATTCCGTCGCCTGGACCTTAATTCACAAGATGAACAATTACAATGATTATGGCTGAAGAATGCATTATTGTGCGTAGCAATAGAACAGCGGCGCACTTTATGCTTCCTGACTGACCATCCAGCAAAGCGAAGTACCGGATCGACTATTGGTTACAATACACCCAGCCAGTTGCGCAAAACAACACCAACTCAATAACATTTCATTTACTTTTACATGCCTTTAAGCGTTGTGATGAGAACATGTTCCTTATACGGTTTTTTTGCTAAAATATGCCCCCTTCATAACATTATTGACCTATCCCCTCGCGGATTATTTGCATAAAAATTCACGGTTATGCATAATGATGTTGATTTTACCACCATAATCTGGGTGACTTATGCGAAGTTCGGCAAAACAAGAAGAACTGGTTAAAGCGTTTAAAGCGCTGCTTAAAGAAGAGAAATTCAGCTCGCAGGGAGAGATCGTCCAGGCGCTGCAGGAAGAAGGCTTCGAGAATATCAACCAATCGAAGGTTTCCCGCATGCTCACCAAATTTGGCGCGGTTCGTACCCGTAACGCCAAAATGGAAATGGTCTATTGCCTGCCTGCCGAGCTTGGCGTGCCGACCACCTCCAGCCCGCTGAAAAATCTGGTGCTGGATATCGATTATAACGATGCCGTCGTGGTGATTCACACCAGCCCCGGGGCAGCGCAGCTGATCGCCCGTCTTCTCGACTCGCTGGGCAAGGCGGAAGGTATTCTTGGCAGCATCGCCGGGGATGACACCATCTTCACCACGCCAGCGCGCGGTTTCACAGTGAAAGATCTGCACGACGCTATCCTGGTGCTGTTCGAACAGGAACTCTGAGCATTCCCCTCTGGCAACCGTCAGAGGGTGATTCCCCCTCTTCTCTCCCTCCCCCCCTTTCAACTCAACAAAAATTTAACATTTCGTGTGATTTAGCCTGTCTATACGTTCTTTTACGTAAGGGAAACGCCTAAAACGCACGAAAGATCAAAATCGTATACCTTTATGATTTTATTAGAAATAAAACTTATCTCTGTCGGTGACTCGTCATTTTTAATTCTTATCGGTTATAAAAAGCGCAATTTATTGTAACTATTAACGCACAAAACAATTAGCATGGTATTAATATTTTTGGTGATTAGTGTATACTTGTTTTTGTGATGAGGGTCACGAAACAAAGACCCTCAACAAAAAGATTCGACGAGGTGAACATCATGAAAATCAAAACCACTGTAGCAGCTCTCAGCATCCTGTCCGTCATGTCGTTTGGCGCTTTCGCCGCTGATGTTATCAACAGCGAGCAAGCCCAGGGCCGCGAGGCCATCGGTACAGTTTCCGTCGGCGCGGTAGCCTCTTCCCCGATGGATATGCATGAAATGCTGAACAAAAAAGCGCAGGAAGAAGGGGCTTCTTCTTACCGCATTATCGAAGCCCGCACTGGCGACCACTGGCATGCCACTGCTGAGCTGTATAAATAAGTTTTAGATCGTCAACGATTAACCCGACAAAAATTCTCTACCGCGGCCCGGCCTCATTCATCGCCCCGCCGCGGCAAAACAAAGACTGGAGTAAAGATTATGAAACGCGCAATGATCATCGCATCCCTTGGCCTGGCTTCCCTTCTCTCTTTCGGCGCTAGCGCGGCCGTGCAGCAAGTGAACGCTGAGCAAGCCCAGAACCTGCAGTCCATGGGCACCATCTCGGTTTCCCAGGTAGGTAGTGCGCCAATGGACATGCGTCAGGAACTGGCCGCTAAAGCCGAGAAAGAAGGCGCCAGCAGCTACCGTATTATTGAAGCACGTACCGGCGATAGCTGGCACGCCACCGCTGAGCTGTACAAATAAACCCTCGTCGTCTTATTTCGACGACTTGCCCCCGCCTGCCGGGGGCTTTTTTATGCCTGCCGGGCGTTAAAACGTAACTCCCCCTCCAGCTCTTCCTCTGCTTCATCAAATAATAAAATTAACGCCCCAAAGCGCCGACGCTGCTTGTCATTTAAATGGATGAACTCAATGTCCAGCGGCAGCGGCAGCAGCCCACCGGTCACCGCGTCCCATAGCGAATCAAGGTTGTTGACCTTATCCTGTGCCAGCTCGAAGGTGCGGGAAAACTCCCGGTAGAAATCCTGTTGCTCGGCGATTTCGTCAAAATCAAACGTATAGGTGGTCATGGCAGCCCCTCCCGCTTCTCTTCCTGTCGCCGTTAAGTATAGCGATAAAAAAACCGACGCCTGGGCGTCGGTTTATGGGTTAACTGCTGGTCAGCACATGCTGGTACTTGTGCAACATCTCAACCAGTCGCCGTACCGGCTCGGTCACCTGCGGCGAAGCCTCCCAGACCCGCAGCTTCTCCTGATAAACATCAAGCTCCGCCAGCAGCCGGGTAAAGTAGCGCCGACGCTTATCATCGCTCCCGGCGGAGATCACATGATCCGCGGTACGTCGCAGCTGGCGATGGAACGCCGACAGATCCTCATTCACCGGCACGGGCGCATCGCGCAGGCGCTGGTGGGCAATGATTAACGTCAACGCCAGACGGAAACGGGCGACATCGCCAGGGAATTTGTTGAGCAATAAAAACAGCTGCTGATAGAGCGCGGGCAGATGATTCTCTTTGCGACGCGCCGAGTTGGTGGTCAGCGAAGAGACCGCCGCGGAGACAAACTGGTTCAGCAGCACCCGACCGGTTCTTGCCCGGGAGTTATCCCTGACAATGAGAATAACCATCAGGGCGAGGAAACAACCGACGATCTGCCCCAGCGCGCTATCGAGGAACTGACTGAACTGGAACTGCATCGGGTTATCCAGCACCAGAATGTTGATGGTGCTCGCCAGCGCCCCCAGCGATCCGAGGCGCCTTTTCTGCACTTCGATACCGATAAAAAACGCCATCGCCGCCAGGCTGATACAAAGCAACAGCATACTCTGCTGCGTCGCCGGCATGATCACCAGAAAGTACAGGGTACCCAGCGGTAACGCCGCCAGAGTACCGTAGAGGAAGTCTATCGCCACCATTCGCGGGTTAGGCAAGCGCATCGCCAGCGCGGTAACCACGGCAATCATCACCATCGCGCCGCTACCTGAGGTCCAGCCCGTCCACAGCCAGAACAGCGTCCCAAGGATACAGGAGACGGAGGTACGCCAGAAGTTCACCATCGCGTGGTGACGCTCGGCGGACTCCACTTTAACCACCGTTTCGCCGCGCAATACACCGTCTTCGATGCGGCTGATTTTGGTGTTGCCCACCACGCCACGCTTAAGCAGCAGGTAACGGGTGGCTGCGCCTACCCAGCTGTAGATGGTGACCGGCGTATTATGCTCGCCTTTCCAGGTCAGGAAGCGACGCATACGCTTCAGCTGCTGGTGAACATCCTGCACCGTCTCAACCGGCTCAGCGAACAGCTCGCGGTAGTCGTCCGTCACCATTTCCGGGCGCGAGTTCTGAATCAGGTAGGTTTCGCAAGCCTGGGTGATAAGCGTTAGCGAGAGGGTATTGATCGCCTTCAGGCGTTGATTCGCCTTAGCCCAGCGAGAGGACTCCATAATCAGGTTACTGCGCATTCCTTCCAGCGCCGTGGTGCGACGCACCAGCGCTCCCCAGGCCTGATCCACTTCATCTTTTTCGCCGTGCGCAACGCATAACTGCATCAGCTTATACTGCGCAATCAGCAGGTTATCCAGTTCAAGGTCGATCTCTTTTTTAATCGAACGCGGGGAGAACAGCAGATCGGCGACGATGGCGCTGACAATCCCGATGACGATTTCGCTGCAGCGCTCAACGGCAAACTGCGGCGCCAGCATCGGATCGGTGTGGATGGTAATAATGATAATCAGCGCGGTGTATCCGGCCAGCCCCCAGGCATAGGAGTTTTCGACCTTGACCAGCGACGAAACCCAGGTACAAAACCCGGCCCACAGGCAGCAGACCAGCATCATCAGCAGAGGGGCGCGGATCATCAGGATGATGATGACCAGCGCCGCAATACAGCCAATAAAGGTCCCGGCAATACGCAACATGCCGCGATAGCGGATCGCGCCGGAGTACGGCTCTCCCCCGGCGGCAAAGGCCGGGCCAGCGGCGACAATCGCCGCGGTCAGCACCGCCCAGCGCGGCGTTTCGAGCTGAAAATGGAAGCCGACGAACAGCGCCAACACCACCGCGCATGCAAGCTTAATAGCAAAGCGGAGATGCTGGGGAGCAATAGTATATGTCCCCATAGCGATTAACCGAATTCGCGCAGGCGCATAGCCAGTTTCTGGAAGAAGTTGGCCTGGCTGGTATCACGGTCTTCTTTACCGGTGATCACCACCGTCGCCGTCGTGCCCGATGGCCACAGATTCCCCTGCTGGTGGTCAAGGCGAATACGAACCGGCACACGCTGCGCCAGACGCACCCATTCAAGGTTGGAATCCACCGAAGCCATCCCTTTCGAGTCGCTGCTGCTGCTGGCGTTGGTTACCCCCGCAGCGATACTGTCCACCGTGCCTTTAATGGTTTTGCTGCTGCCAAGTGGGGTAATTTCCGCCCGATATCCAGGGCGGACGCCTTCCAGTTTGGTCTCTTCCAGATAGGCCATGACGTAAAATGTATTCTCTTTCACCAGCGCCACCGCCGTGGAGCCGCGAGTGATAAATTCCCCGGTATAGACGTTAAGGTTGGTCACCCAGCCATCAGCGGGGGCGCGAATCTCTGTGCGCTGCAGGTCCAGTCTGGCCAGGTCGCGGCTGGCCACCGCTTTCGCCAGCTGATGCTCAACGGTCTGCAGCACGTTGTTCGCCTGGTCAATCTCTTCCCGCGACATCGCCTGGACGCCAAGCTTATTACGCCGACCGGCTTCGACACGTTTTTCCTGGGCTAAGGTCTGGTAGTAGGCGACATCGGCTTCCGCCTGCGCCAGCGCTTTTTGGTAACGAGGTTGGTCAATAACGAACAATACCTGGTCTTTCTTAACCAGTTGGTTATCCTTGACGTTTACCTGGGAAATCAGCCCGGAGACGTCGGGAGCAATGGCCACAATGTCGGCGCTAAAGCGCGCATCCCGCGTCCACGGCGAGGCGGTGTAGTAAACCCAGGCGCGGAAAATCGCCACGAAGGCCAAAATGACCAGTATCACGGTAATAGCGGTACGGAGGATATTTCTTGTTAGTGTTTTCACATCAACCTCAAACGAACAAGCGCGATATCAAATAAAAAAGGCAGCAATATAGCGCCGTATTAAACAGTGCAGGGTGCCAGACAAAATCGTAAATGCCGGTCGGAACCAGCAATCGGTGCACCAGCCAGAAGATGGCCAGCGACAAAAGCAACTCGAAGAAGATCGGCGGAAACGATAAGCCGAAAATCACGATGACAGGAAACAGACTCATGATGACCTTGAATAAGAAGCGTACAGGTAGTGAGCAGATGCGTTTATTATGTAGCTAACAATATATTAACGTAACGATTGCCGCATTATCTACAATGTGTGATCTAAATCACTTTTAAGCCAGAGTGAATAATGGAACGATTAAAGCGCATGTCCGTTTTCGCCAAAGTGGTCGAATTAGGTTCCTTCACCGCAGCGGCCCGCCAGCTTCAGATGAGCGTTTCCTCGATCAGTCAGACCGTCGCCAAACTGGAAGATGAACTGCAGGTGAAGCTGCTCAACCGCAGCACCCGCAGCCTTGGCTTAACGGAAGCGGGTAAAATTTACTATCAGGGCTGCCGTAGGATGCTGTTTGAAGCACAGGATGTCCATGAGCAATTATACGCATTTAACAACACCCCCATCGGAACGCTGCGTATCGGCTGCTCTTCAACTATGGCACAGAATGTTCTGGCGCGCATAACGGCGAAAATGCTGAAAGAATACCCCGGGCTCTCCGTCAATCTGGTCACCGGCATACCTGCCCCGGACCTGATCGCCGACGGTCTTGACGTGGTGATCCGCGTGGGCGCCCTGCAGGATTCCAGTCTTTTTTCCCGCCGTCTGGGCTCAATGCCGATGGTGTTATGCGCCGCGAAAAGCTATCTGGCGCAGGCAGGCAATCCTGAGAAACCAGCCGATCTTGCCGGGCATGCCTGGCTGGAATATAGCGTGCGGCCGGACAATGAGTTTGTCATTATCGCGCCGGAAGGGATCTCAACCCGCCTGACCCCGCAGGGGCGCTTTGTGACCAATGACCCCATGACGCTGGTGCGCTGGCTGACCGCCGGGGTGGGTATCGCCTATGTGCCGTTGATGTGGGCGATCGAAGAGATCAATCGCGGTGAGCTTGAGATCCTGCTGCCGAGCTACCAGTCCGATCCGCGTCCGGTCTACGCCCTGTACACCGAAAAGGATAAACTGCCGCTGAAAGTGCAGGTCTGTATCAATTATCTGACGGAGTATTTTGTCGACGTGGCGAAGATCTATCAGGGGATGCACGGCAGAGGGATCGCCCGCTGAAGCGGTTCCCGGCGACGCCGGGAACCCGCTCAGGATCAGGCAGTGCCGCCGACGGTGAGGTTATCGACCTTCAGGGTCGGCTGGCCAACGCCCACCGGCACGCTCTGGCCCTCTTTGCCACAGACGCCGACGCCGTTATCCAGACGCAGATCGTTACCCACCATCGAAATCTGCTGCATAGTCTCAATCCCGGAGCCGATCAGGGTAGCGCCTTTCACCGCCTTCGTGACCTTGCCTTTTTCGATCAGATAGGCCTCGGAGGTGGAGAAGACAAACTTACCGGAGGTGATATCCACCTGCCCGCCGCCGAAGTTTGGCGCGAAGATACCGTAGTCCACCGACTCGATAATCTCCTGCGGCGTGGACTGGCCCGCCAGCATATAGGTGTTGGTCATACGCGGCATCGGCAGATGGGCATAGGATTCACGGCGGCCGTTGCCGGTCGGCGCGACGCCCATCAGACGCGCATTGAGTTTATCCTGCATGTAGCCTTTCAGGATGCCGTTTTCGATCAGCACATTGTATTGACCCGGCGTGCCTTCGTCATCGATGGCCACCGAGCCACGACGGTCGACGATGGTGCCATCGTCCACGACGGTGCACAGCTCAGAGGCGACTAATTCCCCCATATGGCCGCTAAAGACCGAGGTGCCGCGACGGTTGAAATCGCCTTCCAGGCCGTGACCGACCGCTTCGTGCAGCAGGACGCCAGGCCAGCCGGCGCCGAGCACCACCGGCAGCATCCCCGCCGGGGCGGCGACCGCCGAGAGGTTAACCAGCGCCATGCGCACCGCTTCTTTCGCCCAGGCGTCGGCCCGTACTTCGCCCTCCTGAGAGGCGAGGAAATAGTCATAGCCAAAACGCCCGCCGCCGCCGCTGCTGCCGCGCTCGCGTTTGCCGTCCTCTTCCACCAGCACGCTGACCGAGAGGCGCACCAGCGGACGAACGTCGGCGGCCAGAGTGCCGTCGGTGGCGGCCACCAGAATCAGCTCATAGACCCCGCTCAGGCTGGCCGAAACCTCCTGCACGCGCTGGTCCGCCGCGCGGGCGACTTTGTCTACCCGGCGGAGAATATCCAGCTTCTCTTCCCGGCTCATACTCTGCAGCGGGTCGATGCTGGTATAGAGGGCGCTGTGCTCTACGGCGCCGAGGGTCTGTACTTTGCCATTGCCCGTCTCGCGCACAATGGTCCGCGCCGCCTGGGCGCTCTGCTCCAGCGCCAGCTTGCTGATCTGGTCAGCGTAGGCAAAGCCCGTTTTTTCGCCGCTGACGGCGCGCACGCCTACGCCCTGGTCGATATTGTACGACCCATCTTTAATGATGCTGTCTTCCAGAACCCAGGATTCGTGATAGCTCGACTGAAAATAGAGATCGCCGTAATCGAGGCGGCGCTCGGTCAGTTGACCAAGAATGGCAAACAGGTCCTGATGATTCAGGCCATTTGCCGACAGTAATTGTTCACTTACCAGGTTCAGACTCATCGTTATGCTACTCGTTTGTTGCCGCCTGACAGGCGGAAATACAGAAGGCTTCTATTGAGATTGCGGCAATTCCCGGCAATCGTCAAATCATTGCTTTTTGTTGCTGCGCGCCTGGCGCAGCACTTCATTGATCTGCGGCTGGTCAATCGGGCCGGTGATGCGATAGCGCAGTATCGAGACTTTGTTCCACAGCGGCCCCAGCACCTTGCTGGCGGCAAACACCGCCGCGCCGACAATCGGGTTGACGGCGAAGGCCGCCGCCACGCCGACGGTCGCGGATATCTCCGGCGCCACCACCGCCTGCAGGTCCAGATGACGACGCACCAGATCGACCGACCCTTTCATGGCAATGTCCGCCTCCAGGCCATCCACCAGCGTATCATCGGTATGCAGTACACCATCCTTAATCCAGGCCGTACTGTTAATCGAGTCGAAGTAAAATCCTTCGCTAAAGGTATCGCTGAAGTCGAAGCGCAGTTTGCGCAGCAGGGCATCGACGCTCAGCAAACGCAGCAGCTGGCCTGCGTGTCCGGTACTCAGGTCGGTAAACTGACCCTTGCCGAGGTGGCTTTTAATGATCCCATTGAGCGACGCGACATCGGGTGACCAGGGCGGCGCGCGCCAGTGCAGATCGTAGTCGATATCAAACGGCGAATCCTTCACCGGTGTGGAAACGCCAAAGAAATCCGCAAATTCATTCGTTTTATTGCCATGCAGTCTGCCTTTCAGCGAGGTGCGCACCCCGGAAGGGGCGTTAACCCACACGCCGTCGGTCGTCAGCCGGCCAAACCCGGTATCCACCAGGCCATTGGAGAGCGTTAAGGTATCGCCCTTGATCGCCACATCGCCTTCGATACGGCCATATTTTTGCCCCCACAGCCAGCATTCCGCGCAGCGCAGCTGCAGATCGGGCCAACCGTGGAAATCCAGCCGCGTCTCCGCCTGCGGGGCCACGTTCTCCGTTCCGCCCTTGCCGCTGGCGCTGGCCGGGTTGAAATAGAGATAACGCACATTTGCCAGCCACGGGGCATTGTCGCGCATCGTCAGAGTGGCGTTGATCTCGCGCCCCTGCGCCTCAACCTGTGAACCGCCGGTGACCGGCTGCGACATCAGACTCACGTTGTTCCATTGCTGGCCGGCCAGCGCCAGCGACGGCGTACGCAGCACAATGCGCGGTGGAAAGAGGACGCTGCTGCTGACTTCATTCGCCGCGCCCTTCTGGAACAGCGCCAGCCACTGCGCGCCATCCATCGGCGGCAGATTGAGCTCAACGCCGGGCTGGTCGGGCAGCGGAGAGGGGCCTTTGCTGTCCGTCGTGAGGATCGCTCTGTCCAGCGTCAGCTTACGGTTCAGCAACCAGCGGCTGTTGATATGATTCTTCGCGCCAACGGAACCGGTCAGGTCGAAGCTGCTCAGACCGCCGGCAACATTAATTTTGACCGGCAGGGGTTCGCCAGCGGGCTTGTTGACCGGTGAAGGTAAGTGACTGCTCACATTCTTCAGATCGCCATTGATATCAACCTTATAGCTGGCATTGCCATGGTACGGCAGTTCGATAGCGACTTTACCCTCCCACGGAACGCTACCGCTCAGCGCCTCATTAACCGCTTTCGGCAGCAGCCCGGTGCGCGACGGTTGCCAGCTGGCGTTCATCCCGACATCCACCAGAAACGCTTTTTCGCCTTCGCGGGTGGAAAAATTGAGGTTCAGCGGCTGATTAAACCAGGTCGCGCTCAACGTTTGACTATTAAGATCGCCATTCACAAAGCTGAAATTACCGCTCAGATTCTGCAGCGTGGTATCTAACGGTTTGATAAACAGATTGTTATTCTGCAGATGCACATCGCCTTTCGCGGTGGTCATTTCGCCATCGAGGGGAATGTTCAGATGTAAGCGAGCGCTTACATCACCATCCAGCTGCAGGGAATCCAGCGCCGCTCCCAGGGTCTCTTTCAGCGGCGTGGTGTTGAAATAAGGTCCCACCTCTTTCCCCGGGCCTTTGATATCGGCATCAATCAGCAGTTTTTCCTGCGCATAATCCGGGATCGCGGCATCGAGATTGCTGGCGGTCACGTTGCCGAGCATCGCTTTCTCCGCCCGCATCCACAGGCCGCTGTTGATAAAATTAAGGTCGATATTCAACCCGGTCAGCGCCGGCCAGTCCGGTTGAAAAGCGAAAGTGGCATTCTTCAGCGGGACGTAAACCTGGAACTGGCCTTCGTTGTGCGGATACGGGAACAGATGTGGGTTGCCGCCATACACCAGCGTCGCATCGCGGGCCTGTCCGGCTTTAATCGCGCCGCTGAGATAGTCCACCAGCGCTTTGCCCATCAGGTTTTCCGGGAAGTAACGCCACGCCTGGCCGCCATCGTTGGTGCTGATCCCCGCCAGAATGCCCAGCCAGGGATCGTCCCCCTGCGGTTGCAGATAGCGGAAGCCGCCGCGGGCGCGTACCCCCGTCGCCTGCACGTCAATATCGCGGCCATCAAGCATAAACCCTTTGTCATTTTTCACCCAGCTGAGGGTGGCTTCGCCAGCGGCGATCTCCAGCGGGGCCCGGAAAACACCGGTATACGGCATCAGCGCCTTCGTCATGCGCGCGCGCAGTTCCCCATGCTCAACGCTGCCATTCAGGCTGCCGGAAAAGTGTTCCGCTCCCGGCAGGAGCTTCCACTGCTTCCACGCCAGATCGCTCCACTGCGCCTGAAAGCGCGTTTTCTCCGTCGCCTGCAGGGGAATATCGAGAGCCAGCAGGTTGATTTTGCCGCTGGGCTGCGTGGTGCGCCAGAGTTCGCCCAATGAAGGCGCCAGCTTATCGGCAAACGGCTGCAGTCCGCTCAGACCGCTGAGGGCTAAGTTGCTGGCGCGAATACGTAATTCATCACTACGCTGATGACCGTCGCCACCGACATCCTGCGCTGGGATCCACGCCATCGCCAGCGCGCCGCTTGGCCAGGGTTTGTCGTCGATCGCGATCCGCGTATCGGGAATGTAGAAGCCCCAGCTCTGCTTGTCATGGGAGAGATGCGCCGTCAGGTTATCCACTGACAGGTGATGAACCTCGCTATCCCCCTGCCAGCTGGCGCCCCCTTTTTTCAGCCATACGTCGCCGCTGGCCACATCGCCTTTTTCAATGGTCATCCAGCCTTCGAGGCTGAAGCGGGCGCTTTTCAGGGCGATATTGTCCTGCATCCAGCGGCCCAGCCAGGGCTTGACGTCAATATCGTCAGCCTGCAGCCAGACCCGGCCTTTGTTCAGCAGGCCATCCTCATCGCGGAGATCCATCCGCACCTGCATGACGCCATGCTGGCCGGTGAGACTGGAAAGGCTGAGCTGCCCCTCGGCGCGGTGACGGTTCCTGCCGTTAAGCCAGGTCAGCTGCGGGACCGCCAGCTCCGCCCGCTGACCGGAAATAGTCAGGAAGCTCAGATGGCTGTCGCGCAGAGTAAAGTGGTCGAACTGACGTAAAAAGAGATCGCTGACGCGGTCGGTTTTCAGGCTTTCGCCGCCGTCATTGGTCTGAATAGGGGTATTGGTATGGATCTGCAGCTGCCAGAAGGTGAGATCGCGGAACTGCCAGCGCATATGCAACAGACTCTGCCAGACGTCCAGCGCCAGGGTCACGCGCTTGACCGCCATTGTCCCACCATCTTTCAGCCCGACATGAATATCGCGGACATCTAATGTTGGGCCAAAAGTTTGCCAGCTGGCGGCGATCTGCGAGGCATCCACCGGCGTGCCGGTGAGAGAGGAGATCTTCTCCAGCAGCTGCGGACGCCAGGCATCGAGCTGCGGCAACACGAGACGCAAGCCACTCACCAGCAGCGCGACGATAACAATCAGTGTTGCCACGGTGAGCAATAAAATCCCGGGCAGTCGCCTCACGCCTCTCTCCTTGTCAGCCGCACAATGACGCAGTGTCTTACATCATAACCACATCGAACTGCTCTTGATTATAGAGCGGCTCAATTTGTACCTTCACCTGCTTGCCGACAAAGATCTCCACTTCCGCCAGCGCATGCGACTCTTCCCCTTTCAGGGTTTCCGCCACCGCAGGGGAAGCATAGACCAGGAAGCGATCGGAATCATAAGCATGATGCACGCGAACGATCTCACGCATAATCTCATAGCATACCGTTTCCACGGACTTTACCGTTCCGCGTCCGTGGCAGGTCGGGCATTCGTTGCACAGCACATGCTCCACGCTTTCGCGGGTGCGTTTACGGGTCATCTCCACCAGACCCAACTGGGAGAAACCGTTGATGCTGGTCTTCACCCGGTCTTTACTGAGGGCCTGCTCCAGGGAGTGCAACACCCGCCGGCGATGGTCTTCATTGTTCATGTCGATGAAATCAATGATGATAATGCCGCCGAGATTACGCAAACGCAGCTGGCGGGCTATCGCCTGGGTGGCTTCGATATTGGTATTGAAGATAGTATCGTCAAGATTGCGGTGCCCAACAAACGCCCCGGTGTTGATATCGATGGTGGTCATCGCCTCGGTCTGGTCGATGATCAGATACCCCCCGGACTTGAGCTCGACTTTACGCTCCAGCGCGCGCTGAATTTCGTTCTCAACGTCAAAGAGATCGAATATCGGCTGACGGCCGCTGTAGTGTTCCAGCTTGCTGGTCATTTCCGGGATATATTCGGCGGTAAATTCGAGTAGCGCCTCGTAGGTCAGCCGCGAGTCGACGCGAATCCGGTCGAGATGCGCGTCGGCAAAATCACGCAGCACGCGCTGAGCCAGGGCCAGCTCGCCGTACAGCTGATAGCGGGTCTGGTTGCGCTTTTTGCGCTCCATCACCTTGGTCCATACGCGCTTAAGATAGGCGGCATCGGCGGCCATCTCTTGCTCGTGAACGCCTTCCGCGGCGGTGCGAATGATAAATCCGCCCTGCTCGTCGCAGTACTCTGCCACGACCTTTTTCAGCCGCTCGCGCTCGGCTTCGCTTTCAATGCGCTGAGAGACCCCCACGTGGGAGGCGCCCGGCATAAAGACCAGATAGCGGGAAGGCAGGGTAATATCGGTGGTCAGACGCGCGCCTTTGGTACCGAGCGGATCTTTAACCACCTGGACCATCAGGTCCTGGCCCTGGCGCACCAGCTCCGAAATATCGCGCACGGTAAACTGCTTTTGCTCTTCACCGGCAACGCACTCGGTATGCGGCATGATATCGGAGGCGTGGAGGAACGCCGCCTTATCCAGACCAATATCTACAAAAGCCGCCTGCATTCCCGGCAGCACTCGGCTAACACGACCTTTGTAGATATTGCCTACTATTCCGCGTCGCGCTTCACGCTCAATATGGATTTCCTGCAGAATACCGCCATCAATATACGCAACGCGCGTTTCGGATGGCGTTACGTTCACTAATAATTCAGCCGTCATCTTTATCCCTTTTCTTTACGCAGTGAGTTAAAGTTACTGAGCAACTCATACGTTTCCACCAGCGGTAAGCCGACTACGGCGTGATAGCTGCCATTAATCTTCCTGACGAAACAGCCACCCAACCCTTGAATACCGTATGCACCTGCTTTATCTAAAGGCTCGCCGCTGGCCACATAATCGGCGATATCCTGCTCGCTGAGCGGCCGGAAGGTCACTTCCGTGACCACCAGACAATCCAGCGTCTGCTGCTTATCCGCCAGCGCCACCGCGGTCATGACCTGATGGGTTTGGCCGGAAAGCAGGCGCAGCATCGCTGCAGCGTGTTCGGCATCGCGCGGTTTTTCCAGCACTTCGCCGTTCAAAATAACAATCGTATCCGCTCCCAAAACCGGCAAATCCCGCGATGCCAGCGCCACTCCGGCCTGCGCCTTTTCGCGCGCCAGGCGCACGACATAGTGCTGCGCGCTCTCCTGCGGCTGGCGCTGCTCCTCGATACCAGGAACCAGACGCTCAAACGCGAGACCAAGCTGAGTCAGCAGTTCCTGCCGACGCGGGGAACCAGAAGCAAGATACAGAGTTGTCATATCAACCTTATTGCACTGCAAATTGCTGACGCACTTTACGCATCAGCAGGAAGAGCCATGGCCAGAGGATACCGTTTACTACACTACTCCAGAATACTTCCGGACGGAAAGAGACGTTGATCACTAAAAACTCTGCCCAGAAAACAATGATATCCACGGCGAGGGATAACAGCATGACCACCAGCGCCTGTTGCCACAGCGCCAGGTTACGGAACAGCTGATACTTCAGCGCCACCAGATAGGCGACGATGCTTAAGGACAGCGCGCGAACGCCCAGCGTCGAGCCGCTGATGAGATCAAGAATAGCCCCCATCACGAAGCCCGTTCCCACATTCACCCGGTGCGGCAGCGCGAGGATCCAGTACAGCAGGATCAATAATACCCAGTTGGGCCGGAAAACGCTGATGTCCGCCGGCCAGGGCATAATTTGCAGCAATAGCGCGATAAGAAACGAGAGCCAGATAACCCAGCGTCCCTGGCTACGGTAACTTGCCACTATTGCCCCCCTGCAGGCTGCGACGGCTGAGACGGCGTCAGCCCGGTGGCGGGCGCCGGCATCTGCGGCCCCATCGCATCCGGCGCAGGCAACACCTGCGGCATCATCTGCATCAGGCGTTCGTTAGCCACCCGATGGACCTCTTCCGGGGTCATCGGGTTAGCGCCATTGCGATCGGCGCCCCACAGCAGCAGCAGATAGCGCAAACGCTGCAGACCGGCCGTCGGACGCGCCTGGATCACCGTGTAGGCGCGCTGGGTGTCCAGTTTCACTGAAGAGACAACCCCAACCGGGTACCCTTCCGGGAAACGACCGCCCAGACCGGAGGTCACCAGCACATCGCCGACGCGAATATCGGTATTTGCCGGCAGATGCTCAAGCTGGAGGTCGTCGGTGCAGCCGTTACCGGCGGCAATGACGCGAATATCGTTCCGCAGGACCTGGATCGGCAACGCATGGGTGGCATCACAGATCAGCAGTACCCGGCTGGTCATTTTCGCCACGGCTACGACCTGCCCCACCACGCCTTTATCACTGATAACCGGCTGGCCTTCGTAGACGCCGTTGACGCTGCCCTTATCGATAACCACCTGATCGCTGTAGGGGTCGTTGACCGTTGAGATGACCTGGGTCACCATTTTTTGCTCGTCCTGGCGCAACGGCGAGCCAAGCAGTTCACGCAGGCGCGCATTCTCCTGCTTGTACTGGCCCAGCATCAGCAGATCGCTGTTTTTCAGCAACAGCTCCTGACGCAGCGCGCGGTTTTCCAGTTCGAGCTGGTCACGGGTAGCCAGCGTCTGCGATACGCTGTCGAGCAGTTCCCGGGGACCATTAGAGACAAAGTAGAAAGGGCTGACGGCTGTATCCATGTACGTTCTGATTTGACTGAACGTACCCAGGCGGCTGTCGGCGATAATCACGCCAAGCGCCACCAGCACCGCCAGAATAAGGCGAATCTGTAGCGAGGGGCCACGGCTAAAAATTGGCTTCATAGGCTATGCGTATTCTCGTGTCAGTAAAGACCTGGGGCAGCGCGGAAGCCACCCCGGACCTTCAGGCTGACTACTCTTCGCTAAACAGGTCGCCGCCGTGCATGTCGATCATTTCCAGCGCCTTGCCGCCGCCACGCGCTACGCAGGTCAGCGGATCTTCAGCAACCACGACTGGAATACCGGTTTCTTCCATTAACAGACGGTCCAGGTTGCGCAGCAGCGCACCACCGCCGGTGAGAACCATCCCGCGCTCGGAGATATCAGACGCCAGTTCCGGCGGGCACTGCTCAAGGGCAACCATGACCGCGCTCACGATGCCGGTCAGCGGCTCCTGCAGCGCTTCAAGAATTTCGTTTGAGTTCAGGGTGAAGCCGCGTGGAACGCCTTCCGCCAGGTTACGGCCGCGCACTTCAATTTCACGCACTTCATCGCCCGGGTAAGCCGAACCGATTTCATGTTTGATACGCTCAGCGGTCGCTTCACCGATCAGAGAGCCGTAGTTACGACGCACGTAATTGATGACGGCTTCGTCGAAGCGGTCGCCGCCGATACGCACGGAAGAAGAGTAAACCACGCCGTTCAGGGAGATAACCGCTACCTCGGTGGTACCGCCGCCGATATCCACCACCATGGAACCGGTCGCTTCAGAAACCGGCAGGCCAGCGCCGATCGCGGCCGCCATCGGTTCTTCAATCAGGAACACTTCGCGAGCGCCAGCGCCCTGCGCGGATTCACGGATAGCACGACGCTCAACCTGGGTGGCGCCAACCGGCACGCAGACCAGTACGCGCGGGCTCGGGCGCATAAAGCTGTTGCTGTGCACTTGTTTGATAAAGTGCTGCAGCATCTTTTCCGTCACGAAGAAGTCAGCGATAACGCCGTCCTTCATCGGGCGAATCGCCGCGATATTACCCGGGGTACGGCCGAGCATCTGCTTCGCTTCATGACCCACGGCGGCGACGCTTTTCGGCGATCCGGCACGATCCTGACGAATGGCCACCACGGAAGGCTCATTCAATACGATGCCTTGTCCTTTTACGTAAATAAGGGTATTCGCGGTACCCAGGTCAATGGACAGGTCATTGGAAAACATGCCACGAAATTTTTTTAACATACTAAGGGATAATCCTGAAAGCTGGGGCGGAAAACAAAATCCGCTTACTTTACCAACCACACGCAGCAGCGACAAGGCGCAAAAATCACCTGCTGCGGTGAAAATTAGTGCAGTTCATTTCCTTTGTTACAAATTTTTCCGACTCCGTTCATTGCTGAAATCTTCAGCAGCGCTCCACGCCTGAATTTGTAACCTGTCAAAGGAGGGTCACTGGCATTTACATTGCGATGATCCGGCAGGTAGACAAGCACACCCCCTTCACGATGGCGCGCGTTATTCTACGTGAAATCACGCTAAACGGCAGATCAAACCGAGTATCTTTGCGAATATTTTTTCACATTTGTGTCAAGTGGCTGTGAGGCGGCAAAAAATTCCCCCTGCCCGCCCGTGACACCGCATTGGGACAGTACCAGCCACTCGCTGCGGCTGCGTACGCCCGTCGCAAAAACTTGCATAGGCATGCCTTTACAGGCTTCCACCAGGCTTTGCACCAGCAGCTGGTTCTCGCTGCGCTTTTCGATGTTGCGCGCCAGGCCCGGATGCAGTTTGATCAGCTCCGCATCCAGCTGCTTGATCCAGCTGGTTCCCACCAGGGTTAACCCTGCCTGAACCACCGCCACCCGAACGCCAAGCGCGTTAACCAACCGCATAACCGGCTGCAGACGGCCGATATATTGACAAACATCTGCCTCAGCAAGTTCAAAAATAATCCGTTGACGCTGCGATTTTTCACACTGCATCAGAGCATCGCGCAGCCAGCGCTGGAAACGCGGGCGGATCAGCGACTCCACCGACAGCTGCAGCGCCAGATTCTCCTCGGGCCAGAAGCCTAAAAACGGCAGCAGGCGCGTCACCTGCAGGCGGTCATACTCCTCCGCCAGGCCAAACTGCAGCACCATCGGCATGTACTCGGCGGCAATCACCTCTTCTTTACCGTCGTACATCCGCGACATCAGTTCACGGTGATGCACCCGACCGTCGCGGGTGACGGCGGGCTTCTGGTACAACCGCGGCCCGCCGCGGCTCAGCATCTGTTCGATCAGCGTCCGCCAGCGAACGTTGCCGCGGCCTTTCTCCGGAAGGGTATCGTCATAGACCGACCAGCTGTTGCTGCCCTGCAGCACCGCGTTGCGCGTCGCCGCTTCTGCATGTTCCATCACTTGCGCCGCCGATTGTCCGCTGCGGAAAGAACAGATGCCGATATGCATCATATCGTCACGATCGAGGATCCGCGTCGGAGGTAGCGCGTCCATGGCCTTCAGCAGCAGCCCGGCGATACTATCCGCCTCTTTTAACGTGCGGTGCGGCAGCAGCACGGCGAAGTCGCTACGGTGATAGCGCGCCAGCAGCGCGCCAGGGTAACGCATAATAAAGGTAGAGAGCAGGTTGATAAGCGTGAAGTAATGTTCTTCGGCCGCCGCCCGCCCCCAGTTGTCCCGTAGCAGATCAAACTCCGGTAGACGGATCATCATCACGATGCCGTACGCCCCCACCTTCTCCTGATCTTCCAGCAGCGTGGCCAGCTGATTGTCAAAAAACAGGCGATTATTCAGCCCGGTTTTAGAATCCTGTGCCGCATAGGAGCGAATCAGCGTATCCATCCGGCTGCGCTGATCGCTGGCAAACTGCAGCTCCGACAGCAGCATATCCAGCGCGCTACTGGTGCTGGCAGGCCATTCATAGACTGAGCCGCGCACCTGCGGCCCGCGCTCGCCGCTCAGGATACGCGTGGAACGAAGCTCAAGCAGCTCCTGACCCGCCAGCTGGCGGCGGATCCAGCGGACGGCGAAGAAAATAATCACCACCATGAAGCCGATGGAGATCGACAGCGGGGCGGTAATCGACAGCGAACGGAAATAGTTCACCATCGGGTCAACGTAGACCAGATGCAGAGAGATACCGGGATGTTTCAACGACGGGACCGTGATCTCACGGAATTGCTCATGACTGCCAAGCGGGCGGTAGCTGTCGGTTCGGGAGTGGCTGTAGAGCGGTTTACCGTTAAGCATGAAATCGATATGCACGATCTCTATCGGCGTCATCAGCTCATCCAGCTGCGGCTCAAGCTTATCAAAAGAGGTAGTGATGAGCCGGTTATCCAGCATGGTCGCCACCGCCTGAACCCGGTTTTCGACCTTGTTCTCAATGCCGTTGTAAAAACTCAGCGAAGCGCCAATCAGCGTGACAAAGATGGTCAGGCTAGTTAGCAGCGTGATAAAGGCTGAGAACTTCGTCGTTAATCGCATCCCTGTGTTAACTCCGCGAGTGAATGACTGCCCGATGAACCATCAGGCTCCCGTGCCGGCGCGCGCCTTGACGCTAGCATTAACCTTTTAAAGCGCGACGCATACTATCAAAGATGGCGAGTCTGGCAATGGAATGCGTATTATCGGCGAAAGTATGCCGATAGCGAGTATAGTCGGCAGAAAAAATTTGCCAATCGCCGCCCGCCTGCGGCCTGCGCCAGAAGCGCTTTAATTTTAGACGCTGGATGGCAAACCCGCGCCAGCGGCGCACATTATTGCCGATTTTCCGTCCTGCCAGCCTCCCGTCCGCTTTTTTCCCTGCTAAAGATGCCGGGTCAGGCGCGGTAAAGGAAACGTCTTGCGCCACTTTCCGATGATTCCTGGACGACCGCGCCCCTGCTTCGGCGGCGGCTCATGCTCCTAATGTGCAATTTTTCGTGACATATTCGCGATTCATCGCCGCCTCCGTCATGCTTAAGGAAACGCATGACGGAGGACACCATGAAAAGAAAAAAACTGACGGAAGCCGACGTCACGGCCGAATCCGTTTTTATGCTCCAGCGGCGCCAGGTACTGAAAATGCTGGGCATCAGCGCGACCGCCCTTTCGCTTCCCGCCGCCGCGCAGGCCGACCTGCTGGACTGGTTTAAAGGCCACGACCGTCCGCCAGCCCCGGCGGGCAAAGCCCTGGACTTTGCTAAACCCGCTGAATGGCAGGCTAAGCTGACGCTTACCCCGGAAGATAAAGTCTCCGGCTACAATAACTTTTATGAATTCGGCCTCGATAAAGCCGATCCGGCGGCGAACGCGGGTAGCCTGCGCACCGATCCCTGGACATTGACCATCGGCGGTGAGGTGGCGAAGCCGCTGACTCTCGACCATGACGATCTGACCAAACGCTTCCCGCTGGAAGAGCGTATTTATCGTATGCGCTGCGTGGAAGCCTGGTCGATGGTGGTCCCCTGGGTCGGCTTCCCGCTGCATAAGCTGTTGGCGCTGGTGGAGCCCACCAGCAATGCGCGCTATGTGGCCTTCAAAACCCTCTATGCTCCGGATCAAATGCCCGGGCAGAAAGATCGGTTTATCGGTGGGGGACTGGCTTACCCTTACGTGGAGGGGCTGCGGCTGGATGAAGCGATGCATCCGCTGACGCTGCTCACCGTCGGGGTGTATGGCAAAGCGCTGCCGCCGCAAAATGGCGCGCCGGTCCGCCTTACTGTGCCGTGGAAGTACGGTTTCAAAGGCATTAAATCCATCGTCAGCATTGAACTGACCCGCGAGCGGCCACCGACCACCTGGAACCTCGCGGCGCCGGACGAATACGGCTTCTTCGCCAACGTCAATCCGCACGTCGATCACCCCCGCTGGTCACAGGCTAGCGAGCGGTTTATCGGTGCCGGCGGCGTGCTCGATGTGAAACGTCAACCGACGCTGCTGTTTAACGGCTATGCCGACGAGGTGGCGTCGTTGTATCGCGGCATGAATCTGCGGGAGAACTTCTAGTGCGTTTCACCGTCAAACAGATCGCCTGGCTGAAGGTTTTACTTCATCTGGCGGGTTTTTTGCCGCTGGTCTGGCTATTCTGGGCCGGACATCAGGGCTACTTTAGCGCCGATCCGGCCAAGGATATCCAGCATTTTACCGGCAGGATGGCGCTGAAGTTTCTGCTGGCGACGCTGCTGGTCTCCCCGCTGGCGCGCTATGCGAAACAACCATTATTGATTCGCGTTCGTCGCCTGTTAGGTTTATGGTGTTTCGCCTGGGCGACGCTGCACCTGACCAGCTATACCCTGCTGGAGCTGGGCATTAACAATCTGGCGCTGCTGGGCTCGGAGATTATCAACCGCCCCTATCTGACGTTAGGCATGGTCAGCTGGGCGATCCTGCTGGCGCTGGCGGTGACGTCGACGCAGGCGATGCAGCGAAAACTGGGCCGCCGCTGGCAACTTTTACACAACTTCGTCTATCTGGTGGCGATCCTCGCGCCGATTCACTACCTGTGGTCAGTGAAGATCCTCTCGCCGCAGCCCATCATTTATGCCCTGCTGGCAGTGGCGCTGCTGGCATGGCGTTACAAGAAGTTCCGCCAGTGGTGGCGCTGAATCCCGTAATGTGCAGTTTCCCGCAGATCCTTTATCAACCGCGACTCTTTTTAAGATAGCGGTTGATAATCTTCCCTGATAAGACCAGTATTTAGCTGCCAATTGCTACGAAATCGTTATAATGTGCGACTTTGGCTTTCCTGACGGGGTTTTCTGACCCTGAAAAGGTGACAAGGGCGCATTGAAGGTATATGTTGTTTTTTACCCGAAAATGGCAGGAGATCGCCACACGATGGCAAAGAAGTTTCACATTTTGCTTTTGAATGGTCCAAACATTAACATGCTCGGTACCCGCGAGCCTGAGAAGTATGGTCCGCTCACGCTGGCGGAGATTGTTAACCATTTAACATCTGAAGCGGCGGCGCTGAATGTGAGCCTGGATCACCTGCAGTCCAACGCGGAGCATGCGTTAATCGACCGAATTCATCAGGCTAAAGACAACGTGGACTATATCCTGATTAATCCGGCCGCGTTCACGCATACCAGCGTAGCAATCCGTGACGCTTTGCTTGCCGTGAACATCCCGTTTATCGAGATTCACCTGAGCAATGTGCATGCACGCGAACCCTTCCGCCAGCATTCGTATCTGTCAGATGTCGCCGCTGGCGTCATCTGCGGACTGGGGGCGGACGGCTATTCATACGCTTTACAGACGGCGGTAAAACGCCTGTCACAATCACACTAAACAAAGAGTACGGAACCCACTCATGGATATTCGTAAGATTAAAAAACTGATCGAGCTGGTTGAAGAATCAGGTATCTCCGAACTGGAAATTTCTGAAGGCGAAGAGTCTGTTCGCATCAGCCGCTCTGCACCGGCCGCAAGCTATCCGGTTATGCAGCAGGCTTATGCTGCGCCGATGATGCAGCCTCAGGCACCTGCCGCCGCGGCTGCCGCGCCAGCTGCAGCAGCAGAAGCGCCGGCAAAAGCGGAAATCAGTGGTCACATCGTACGTTCCCCGATGGTTGGTACTTTCTATCGTACGCCAAGCCCAGACGCGAAAGCGTTTGTGGAAGTTGGCCAGAAAGTTAACGTGGGCGACACCCTGTGCATCGTCGAAGCGATGAAAATGATGAACCAGATCGAAGCCGACAAAGCCGGCGTGGTGAAAGCCATTCTGATCGAAAGCGGCCAACCGGTAGAATTCGACGAGCCGCTGGTAGTTATCGAGTAACGAGGCGAACATGCTGGATAAAATTGTCATCGCTAACCGTGGCGAGATCGCACTGCGCATCCTGCGTGCCTGTAAAGAACTGGGCATCAAGACCGTTGCTGTGCATTCCACCGCGGATCGCGATCTAAAACACGTATTGTTAGCGGATGAGACGGTCTGTATCGGTCCGGCTCCGTCCGTAAAAAGCTATCTGAACATCCCAGCTATCATCAGCGCCGCTGAGATCACCGGCGCGGTAGCGATTCACCCGGGGTATGGCTTCCTCTCCGAGAACGCCAACTTTGCTGAGCAGGTTGAGCGCTCCGGCTTTATCTTCATCGGCCCGAAAGCCGACACTATCCGCCTGATGGGCGACAAAGTGTCCGCGATCACCGCCATGAAAAAAGCCGGCGTCCCGACCGTACCCGGTTCTGACGGCCCGCTGACCGACGACATGGACGCTAACCGCGCCCATGCTAAACGCATCGGCTATCCGGTGATCATCAAGGCCTCCGGCGGCGGCGGCGGTCGCGGTATGCGCGTTGTGCGCAGCGATGCTGAACTGGCCCAGTCCATCTCCATGACCAAAGCGGAAGCCAAAGCGGCTTTCAACAACGATATGGTCTACATGGAGAAATACCTGGAAAACCCACGTCACATTGAAATTCAGGTACTGGCGGACGGTCAGGGCAACGCTATCTATCTGGCTGAACGTGACTGCTCCATGCAGCGTCGTCACCAGAAAGTGGTCGAAGAAGCGCCGGCGCCGGGCATCACTCCGGAACTGCGTCGCTACATCGGCGAGCGTTGCGCGAAAGCCTGTGTCGATATCGGCTACCGCGGAGCGGGTACCTTTGAGTTCCTGTTCGAAAACGGCGAGTTCTACTTCATTGAAATGAACACCCGTATCCAGGTAGAGCATCCGGTAACTGAAATGATCACCGGCGTTGACCTGATCAAAGAGCAGCTGCGTATCGCAGCCGGCCAGCCGCTGTCCATCAAGCAGGATGAAGTGGTGGTTCGCGGCCATGCGGTGGAATGCCGTATCAACGCCGAAGACCCGAACACCTTCCTGCCGAGCCCGGGTAAAATTACCCGTTTCCACGCGCCGGGCGGCTTTGGCGTGCGCTGGGAGTCCCATATTTACGCCGGCTACACCGTACCGCCGTACTATGACTCCATGATCGGCAAACTGATCTGCTACGGCGAAAGCCGTGACGTGGCGATTGCCCGCATGAAGAATGCGCTGCAGGAGCTGATCATCGATGGCATCAAGACCAACGTCGATCTGCAGATGCGTATTATGAGCGACGAGAACTTCCAGCATGGTGGCACCAACATCCACTATCTGGAGAAAAAACTCGGCTTGCAGGAAAAATAATTCTGCTCTCTCAGCAAAAGGCCGGATTTTCCGGCCTTTTTTCTTTTTCTCTCTCCTCATCTATACCATGCGGTACAATCCCCGCTTTCTTTATCCTCAAGGGACAAAAAATGGACAAACGCTTTGTTCAGGCCCACAAAGAAGCGCGCTGGGCGCTGTGGCTGACCCTTCTCTATCTTGCCGCCTGGCTGGCCGCCGCCTATCTGCCGGGGGTGGCTATCGGTTTTACCGGCCTGCCCCACTGGTTTGAAATGGCCTGCCTGCTGGTTCCGCTGCTGTTTATTCTGCTGTGCTGGGCGATGGTCAAACTGGTTTTCCGCGACATTCCTCTGGAGGACGATGATGCAGTTTGAGGTCATTATTCCCCTGATCGCCTATCTGGTGGTGGTGTTCGGCTTATCCCTTTACGCCATGAGAAAACGCGCCTCAGGAAGCTTTCTTAATGAGTACTTTCTCGGCAGCCGCTCGATGGGCGGCTTCGTGCTGGCCATGACGCTAACCGCCACCTATATCAGCGCCAGCTCATTTATCGGCGGACCCGGCGCCGCCTATAAATACGGCCTGGGCTGGGTACTGCTGGCGATGATCCAGCTCCCCGCCATCTGGCTGTCGCTGGGCGTACTGGGAAAAAAATTCGCCATCCTTGCGCGTCGTTATAATGCCGTCACCCTCAATGACATGCTGTTTGCGCGCTACCAGAGCCGTCTGCTGGTCTGGCTGGCCAGCCTGAGCCTGCTGGTAGCCTTCGTTGGCGCCATGACCGTCCAGTTTATCGGCGGCGCCCGCCTGCTGGAGACAGCTGCGGGTATTCCCTACGATACCGGTCTGCTGATCTTCGGCATCAGCATCGCGCTGTATACCGCCTATGGCGGCTTTCGCGCCAGCGTGCTCAACGATACCATGCAGGGCATGGTGATGCTGATCGGCACGATCGTGCTGCTGGTGGGGGTGATCCACGCCGCCGGCGGGATTGGCCATGCGGTAGAGACTCTGCAGTCGATCGACGTCAAGCTGGTGTCCCCGCAGGGGGCGGAAGATATCCTCTCGCCAACCTTTATGGCCTCGTTTTGGGTGCTGGTCTGCTTCGGCGTCATTGGCCTGCCGCATACCGCCGTTCGCTGTATCTCCTACAAAGACAGCAAAGCCGTGCATCGCGGCATTATGATCGGCACCATCGTAGTGGCGATCCTGATGTTTGGCATGCACCTGGCCGGCGCGTTAGGTCGGGCGGTGCTCCCCGACTTAACCGTACCGGATCTGGTGATCCCGACGCTGATGGTCAAAGTGCTCCCGCCCTTTGCGGCAGGGATCTTTCTGGCCGCGCCGATGGCGGCGATTATGTCGACGATCAATGCCCAGCTTCTGCAAAGTTCCGCTACGATCATCAAGGATCTGTATCTGAACTGGCGTCCGGATCAGGCGACTAACGAAAAGCGGCTAAAACGCATGTCCGCCGGCATCACGCTCCTGTTGGGTGTTCTGCTGCTGCTCGCGGCCTGGCGACCGCCGGAGATGATTATCTGGCTGAATCTGCTGGCCTTCGGCGGCCTGGAAGCCGTCTTCCTGTGGCCGCTGGTACTGGGCCTGTATTGGGAACGTGCTAACGCGGCTGGCGCGCTGAGCGCGATGATCGTGGGCGGCGTGCTGTATGCCGTACTTGCCACGCTGAAAGTGCAGTTTCTCGGCTTCCACCCGATCGTTCCCGCGCTGCTGCTGAGTTTACTGGCGTTTGTGGCAGGGAACCGTTTCGGCCGTCCCGCACCACAGCCACCTATTTTGACTACTGATAAATAAAGAGTTTTGCTATGCCATGGATCCAACTGAAACTAAATACCACCGGCGCGAACGCTGAAGATCTTAGCGATGTGCTGATGGAGGCCGGATCGGTCTCGATCACCTTCCAGGATACGCACGATACGCCGGTATTTGAGCCGTTGCCCGGGGAAACCCGGCTGTGGGGCGATACCGACGTGATCGGCCTGTTCGATGCCGAAACCGATATGAAAGCGGTCGTTGCCCAACTGGAGCAGCACCCGCTGCTGGGCGCCGGCTTCGCGCATAAGATCGAGCAGCTGGAAGATAAAGACTGGGAGCGGGAATGGATGGATAACTTCCATCCGATGCGTTTCGGTGAGCGGCTGTGGATCTGCCCGAGCTGGCGCGACGTTCCGGATGAAAATGCCGTCAACGTGATGCTCGATCCGGGTCTGGCCTTCGGTACCGGCACGCACCCGACGACATCCCTGTGCCTGCAGTGGCTCGATGGACTCGACCTCAACGGAAAAACGGTCATTGATTTCGGCTGCGGTTCCGGCATCCTGGCGATTGCCGCGCTGAAGCTGGGGGCCGCAAAAGCGATCGGCATTGATATCGACCCGCAGGCTATTCAGGCCAGCCGCGATAACGCGCAGCGTAACGGCGTATCTGAGCGTCTGGAGCTCTATCTTCCTCAGGACCAGCCGGAGTCGATGAAAGCCGACGTCGTGGTCGCCAATATCCTGGCAGGCCCGTTACGTGAGCTGGCGCCGTTAATCAGCGTCCTGCCCGTTTCAGGCGGTTTGCTGGGGCTTTCCGGCATCCTTGCCAGCCAGGCGGAGAGCGTCTGTGAAGCCTACGCCGATCTCTTCACCCTTGACCCGGTGGTCGAGAAAGAGGAGTGGTGCCGGATCACCGGCCGGAAAAACTAAGCGCAATGCGGCCTGTGGGCCGCATTTTTGTTTCCAGTAGCCACCAAATAATGCCAGGAAATGAGAGGCAGATCGCACTACAGAGCACTTTTTTGGCTATAAAAACAGCGTTTTATATCGTCTGGTAGCGAGTTTTTCTAAGAAAAATCGAGAAGTTTTATGATTTTATAAATGGACACAAATTATCCATCACCCATTAAATCAATGATTAATATAAGTATTTATTCATTCCTTTTACGTTAGTCCCGGATTCATTGATCTGCAACAGAGGATTGCTCAAAGTTTGGCCTTTCATCTCGTGCAAAAAATGCGTAATATACGCCGCCTTGCAGTCACAGTATGGTCATTTCTTAACTCATGCGCATCGGACACCACCAGCTCAGAAATCGCCTGATCGCAGCGCCCATGGCTGGCATTACTGACAGACCATTCCGGACGCTGTGCTACGAGATGGGAGCGGGTTTAACCGTTTCCGAGATGATGTCCTCTAACCCACAGGTGTGGGAGAGCGACAAGTCCCGTTTACGGATGGTGCATATTGATGAGCCCGGTATTCGTACCGTGCAAATCGCCGGTAGCGTGCCGGAAGAGATGGCTGCCGCCGCGCGGATTAACGTGGAAAGCGGCGCCCAGATTATTGATATCAATATGGGATGCCCGGCGAAAAAGGTGAATCGCAAGCTTGCAGGTTCAGCCCTCTTGCAGTACCCCGACCAGGTGAAGTCGATCCTGACGGCGGTCGTGAATGCGGTGGACGTTCCTGTGACTCTCAAGATTCGCACCGGTTGGGAACCGGAACACCGTAACTGCGTAGAGATTGCCCAACTGGCCGAAGAGTGTGGCATTCAGGCTCTGACTATTCACGGACGCACCCGCGCCTGCTTGTTTAACGGAGACGCTGAGTACGACAGTATTCGGGCAGTTAAGCAGAAAGTTTCCATTCCGATTATCGCGAATGGCGACATTACTGACCCGCTTAAAGCCAGAGCTGTGCTCGACTATACAGGGGCTGATGCCCTGATGATAGGCCGTGCAGCTCAGGGAAGACCCTGGATCTTTCGGGAAATCCAGCATTATCTGGACACTGGAGAGCTGCTGCCCCCGCTGCCGCTGGCAGAGGTCAAGCGCTTGCTTTGTGCGCACGTTCGGGAATTGCATGACTTTTATGGTCAGGCAAAAGGGTACCGAATCGCGCGTAAACACGTCTCCTGGTATCTTCAGGAACATGCTCCAGATGACCAGTTTCGGCGCACATTCAACGCCATTGAGGATGCCAGCGAACAGCTGGAGGCGTTGGAGGCATACTTCGAAAATTTTGCGTAATAGAAATAAAGAGCTGACAGAACTATGTTCGAACAACGCGTAAATTCTGACGTACTGACCGTTTCTACCGTTAACTCTCAGGATCAGGTAACTCAAAAGCCCCTGCGTGACTCGGTTAAACAGGCACTGAAGAACTATTTTGCTCAACTGAACGGTCAGGATGTGAATGACCTGTATGAGCTGGTACTGGCTGAAGTTGAACAGCCCCTGTTGGACATGGTGATGCAATACACCCGTGGTAACCAGACCCGCGCTGCCCTGATGATGGGCATCAACCGCGGTACGCTGCGTAAAAAACTGAAAAAATACGGCATGAACTGATACTAGTCAGTTGCTTGCTTGATATAAAAGGCGCTCTTCGGCATGGGGAAGCGCCTTTTTTATTACCTGCGGCAGCGGGACACATTACTGATTCACCGCCCGCAGTACCGGCGTCTCCGATACACGAGCAGCACAGACTACCGCCATAATATTATCCACCAGCGCAGGCGCCTGCTGATAAAGATCGACGCGTTGCGGATCGAGCAGCCAGTTTTTAATTAGTCCGGAAAAGGCGCTGTGTAAAACAATTAATATCACTTCAATATTTGTTTCGGCTGGCAATATATTGTTACGCACACAGCACTGCAGCATGCCGCCGATGAGCGAATAATTAAAGCCAATGCGCTGGCGAATTTCATTTTCCGAAAGCATATCATTGGCAAACTCGCAGCGCTGATAAAGAATTTGCATCAGCGCGCGCTGGCGAGGATTCGCAGCAATATAGCGGAGCCCGGTAATAAACCGCTCGCGCAATGCATTTAAAGGCTCCTGTTCATTCTCTGTTGCGAGGCTATGCTGAATCAAATCCCTGAGCGGTGGCTGCTGCTGCCACATTTCATTAAACAGCTCGGTCTTACTGGCAAAATGCCAGTAGACGGCGCCGCGGGTCACTCCCGCCGCATCAGCAATATCCGTCAGGGTCGTGTTGGTCACCCCCCGCAGAGCGAACTGCTGGATCGCGGACTCAATCAGGAGCTGCCGCGTGCGTAGCGCCTCTTCTTTCGTTTTTCTTGCCATACAAGCCCCCTTCCCGCCGGACAGGATATTTAGGATTTTCTGAAGATCGCTTAACCTAACATTTGTCATGGAATATTTTTTAGCAAAAATGCAAACAAGTTAATTCTGACGCCATCGTCAAATAAATTACCCAAATCAATATTAATAAATAACTCATTCACGGAATTGATGTCTATTTATTAAGATTTACAATTAAGGTAAACAGAATAAAAAGGCAGCGCGTTTTTTTGTTTTTGCGTGCCTTGCTGATTGTCCCAAAATAACTATCCCTTACATCCAGTGGCGTTTATTTGTAGGATGGCAAACTGCTTTTTAATTCCCTCTTTCTTTCACAGATTCGCCGCCGAATTTGGCACGTAATCTATAAGGAACCGCCATGACTACTCACGCCAGAGTGACACTTTTATCCGGTTTAATTATCTCGGCCTTATTGCTTACCGGCTGCGATAATTCGGACAATCCGCAACCCCATGCCCAGGCGCCGCAGGTGACGGTCCATGTCGTGAACAGCGCGCCGCTGTCGGTCACCACCGAACTGCCAGGCCGAACTTCAGCTTTTCGCGTGGCGGAAGTCCGCCCTCAGGTAAGCGGTATTATCCTGAAGCGTAACTTTGTTGAAGGAAGCGATGTCGAAGCAGGCCAGTCGCTCTATCAGATCGATCCGGCAACCTACCAGGCGGCGTGGAACAGCGCCAAGGGCGATGAAGCAAAAGCCGAAGCCGCAGCCGCCATCGCCCACTTGACGGTGAAACGCTACGTTCCGCTGCTGGGTACCAAGTATATCAGTCAACAGGAATACGATCAGGCGGTGGCCACCGCCCGCCAGGCCGATGCCGACGTCATCGCTACCAAAGCCTCCGTGGAAAGCGCCCGCATCAACCTGGCCTACACCAAAGTGACCTCTCCCATTAGCGGACGCATCGGTAAATCGAGCGTCACCGAGGGGGCATTGGTTACCAACGGTCAGTCGGATGCCCTGGCCACCGTCCAGCAGCTCGATCCGATCTACGTCGACGTGACGGAATCCAGCAATGACTTCATGCGCCTTAAGCAGGAAAGCCTGCAACGCGGCGGCGACACCAAAAGCGTTGAACTGCTGATGGAGAACGGTCAGGCCTATCCGCTTAAGGGTTCGCTGCAGTTCTCCGACGTCACTGTCGATGAAAGTACAGGTTCAATTACCCTGCGCGCTATCTTCCCTAACCCGCAGCATGTCCTGCTGCCGGGGATGTTCGTCCGCGCCCGCATCGATGAAGGCACCGATCCGCAGGCCATCCTGGTGCCGCAGCAGGGGGTGACTCGAACGCCGCGGGGCGATGCCTCCGTCATGCTGGTGAATGACAAAAATCAGGTTGAACCCCGTCAAGTGGTGGCTTCCCAGGCCGTGGGCGATAAGTGGCTTATCACCAGCGGGCTGAAGCCGGGCGATAAGGTGATTGTCAGCGGCTTACAGAAAGTCCGTCCCGGCGTCACCGTTAAAGCAGAAGTGGAGCGTGCGGCACCGGTCGCGCAATAAGGATACCCAGCCATGTCTAAGTTTTTTATCCATCGACCGGTCTTTGCCTGGGTGCTGGCCATCATCATGATGATTGCTGGCGGTCTGGCCATTCTCCAGCTGCCGATAGCGCAGTATCCGACGATTGCGCCCCCTGCGGTGGCGATCTCCGCCACCTATCCCGGTGCGGATGCTCAGACCGTGCAGGACACGGTCACTCAGGTTATTGAGCAGAACATGAACGGTATCGACAACCTGATGTATATGTCGTCGACCAGCGATTCCGCCGGCTCAGTAACCATCACGCTTACCTTTAAGTCCGGCACCGATCCGGATATCGCCCAGGTGCAGGTGCAAAACAAACTGCAGCTGGCCACCCCGCTGCTGCCTCAGGAAGTCCAGCAGCAGGGAATTAGCGTAGAGAAGTCCAGCAGCAGCTTCCTGCTGGTGGCCGGCTTTATCTCTGATAACCCGGTCACCACCCAGGATGATATTTCCGACTATGTCGCCTCTAATGTTAAAGATCCCATCAGCCGACTCAACGGTGTGGGCGATGTACAGCTGTTCGGCGCGCAGTACGCCATGCGCATCTGGCTGGATGGCAACCTGCTGAACAAATACAACCTGACGCCGGTGGACGTCATCAATGCGCTGCAGGTTCAGAACGATCAGATTGCCGCCGGCCAGCTGGGCGGTACGCCAGCGCTGAAAGGCCAGCAGTTGAACGCGTCGATCATTGCCCAGACGCGGCTTAAAGATCCGCAGGAGTTTGGCAAGGTCACGCTGCGGGTCAATGCCGATGGTTCTGTCGTCCATTTGAAAGATGTCGCCCGCGTTGAGCTGGGCGGAGAGAACTACAATGTCGTCGCCAGAATTAACGGCAAGCCCGCCTCTGGTCTGGGTATTAAGCTCGCGACCGGCGCCAACGCGCTGGATACTGCCACCGCGATTAAAGCGAAGCTGGCCGAACTGCAGCCTTACTTCCCCCAGGGAATGAAGGTGGTCTATCCGTACGATACGACCCCTTTCGTCAAAATCTCTATTCACGAAGTGGTCAAAACGCTCTTTGAAGCGATTATTCTCGTCTTCCTTGTCATGTATCTGTTCCTGCAGAACATGCGCGCTACGCTCATTCCGACCATTGCCGTGCCCGTCGTGCTGTTGGGTACCTTCGCGGTACTGTCGATGTTTGGCTACTCCATCAACACCCTGACGATGTTTGGTATGGTGCTGGCGATAGGTCTGCTGGTCGATGACGCCATTGTGGTGGTGGAAAACGTCGAACGTGTGATGGTTGAGGAGAAGCTCTCGCCAAAAGAAGCGACGGAAAAGTCGATGTCGCAGATCCAGGGGGCGCTGGTGGGTATCGCCATGGTGCTCTCTGCGGTTTTCGTGCCGATGGCCTTCTTCGGCGGTTCCACCGGCGCGATTTATCGCCAGTTTTCGATCACCATCGTTTCCGCCATGGCGCTCTCCGTGCTGGTTGCCCTGGTGCTGACACCAGCGCTCTGCGCCACGTTGTTGAAGCCAGCCTCAGCTGAACACCATGAGAAAAAAGGATTTTTCGGCTGGTTTAACGCCCGTTTTGACCAGAGCGTTAACCACTACACCAACAGCGTCAGCGGTATTTTGCGTGGAACCGGCCGTTACCTGGTGATCTATCTGCTGATCGTCGTGGGAATGGCCGTGCTGTTTATGCGTCTCCCGACATCCTTTCTACCCGATGAAGACCAGGGGGTCTTCCTGACCATGATCCAGCTGCCTTCCGGCGCTACACAGGAGCGGACACAGAAAGTGCTGGATACCGTGACCGACTACTATCTGCATAACGAGAAGGCTAACGTCGAAAGCGTCTTTACCGTTAACGGCTTCAGCTTCAGCGGCCAGGGACAAAACTCCGGCATGGCGTTTGTCAGCCTGAAACCATGGGAAGCGCGCAGCGGCGATAAAAACAGCGTGGAGTCCATCATCAAGCGAGCCACCGTGGCCTTCAGCCAGATCAAAGACGCCATGGTTTTCCCGTTCAACATGCCTGCCATTATTGAGCTGGGTACCGCCACCGGCTTCGACTTTGAGCTGATCGACCAGGGCGGGCTAGGTCATACTGCCCTGACGCAGGCGCGCAATCAACTGCTGGGCATGGTGAAACAGCATCCGGATCAGCTGGTACGGGTACGGCCTAATGGGCTGGAAGATACGCCGCAGTTCAAACTGGATGTCGACCAGGAAAAAGCGCAGGCGCTGGGCGTATCGCTCTCCGATATCAATGAAACGATATCCGCTGCGCTGGGCGGGTACTACGTCAATGACTTTATTGACCGTGGTCGCGTCAAGAAAGTGTACGTTCAGGCTGATGCCCATTTCCGTATGCTGCCGAGCGACATTAACAATATGTATGTTCGTAGCGCCAATGGCGAGATGGTTCCGTTCTCCGCCTTCGTCACCTCGCGCTGGATATATGGCTCGCCGCGTCTGGAACGCTACAACGGTTTACCCTCCATGGAGATCCTCGGTGAAGCCTCGCCGGGCAAGAGTACCGGGGAAGCCATGGCGCTGATGGAAGCGCTGGCCAGTAAACTGCCGAGCGGTATTGGTTACGACTGGACTGGGATGTCTTACCAGGAACGCCTTTCCGGCAACCAGGCTCCCGCGCTCTATGCCATCTCGCTGATTGTCGTCTTCCTGTGCCTGGCGGCGCTGTATGAGAGCTGGTCGATTCCGTTCTCAGTCATGCTAGTGGTTCCGCTGGGGGTCATCGGCGCGCTGTTAGCCGCCACGCTGCGTGGGCTGAATAACGACGTTTACTTCCAGGTAGGCCTTCTGACCACGATCGGTTTGTCGGCGAAGAACGCGATCCTGATCGTCGAATTCGCCAAGGATCTGATGGAGAAAGAAGGGAAAGGGATCATTGAAGCAACCCTGGAGGCATCGCGGATGCGCCTGCGACCCATTCTGATGACCTCTCTGGCTTTTATTCTCGGGGTCATGCCGCTGGTGATTAGCCATGGTGCCGGCAGCGGGGCGCAGAATGCGGTGGGTACCGGTGTCATGGGCGGGATGCTAACCGCGACACTGCTGGCGATCTTCTTTGTTCCGGTCTTCTTTGTGGTCGTCAGACGACGTTTTACCCGGCACGCTGAATAACCCGGCCTGGTATTAAAGGCGCCCCTGCGGGCGCTTTTTTTTCGCCTGGTATATGAGCAACCACTACAGCTTCCCGCTATCTGACAACCGCTATCGCGCGCGGCAGCGCTGGGACACGATCGTTCTCTCCATCTTTTCTGCATATTCCCCTGCCTATCTTCACGATATTTACGTGGCTCATATATTGAGATGATTTCGGCATCCGGGCCGGACAATCCGCGGTGATAAAATAAGCCATTCCGTTCTGCACTGGCTTTCAGTACAACCCTGCGGATTATCCAGAGGTAATATCATGAAAAAGTATTTAATCGTGGCGCTGCTGGCCTCTCTGCTCGCAGGCTGTGCCCATGACTCTCCCTGCGTGCCGGTGTATGACTCGCAAGGCCGCTTAGTCCACACCAATACCTGTATGAAAGGCACAACAGAAGACAACTGGGACACCGCAGGCGCGATCGCCGGGGGCGCCGCCGCGGTAGCCGGCCTCACGTTAGGGATCGTCGCGCTGACCCGCTAATTCTCCCCCGACCAGCAGATACAGGGGCTAGCGTCGAACCTGTATCTGCTCTTCTGCGCATCATCCACATGACAACCGAACAAACAAACTCACTGTCCCTTGCTGCATTACGCGCAAATCGGCTTTGACGGGTTTCCCCCTGGCGGCAGGACTACTTATCGACAGATAACACAAAAGCAGAAGGCCCAGTCTTTCGACTGGGCCTTCTGCTTTATTTGATGCCTGGCGATTCCCTACTCTCACATGGGGAGACCCCACACTACCATCGGCGCTACGACGTTTCACTTCTGAGTTCGGCATGGGGTCAGGTGGGACCGCCGCGCTATTGTCGCCAGGCAAATTCTTTACAACGTGCCGAACTTTAACCTAAAAAGTGGTGCTGATACCCAGAGTCGAACTGGGGACCTCACCCTTACCAAGGGTGCGCTCTACCAACTGAGCCATATCAGCACGCTAAATTTGATGCCTGGCAGTTCCCTACTCTCACATGGGGAGACCCCACACTACCATCGGCGCTACGGCGTTTCACTTCTGAGTTCGGCATGGGGTCAGGTGGGACCACCGCGCTAGTGCCGCCAGGCAA
>NZ_JAKUZS010000013.1:0-83852 GCF_030128585.1 Klebsiella sp. K5-204 | reverse complement strand
TTTCTCTGCGAGGTTCTCACCGGAACCCCGCTGACCCGGCGGCTTGCTTGCCGTTGTTCCGTGTCAGTGGAGGCGCATTATAGGGAGTAATTCTGAGGTGACAAGGGGAAATGCAAAAAAACTTTTCGTTCGCTCGCTTTTCTATCAAGACGCTGTTTAAACGCCCTGTTTGCGGATCATTTGCGCGATTTCTCGGGCAAATCGGGAGACCTGTTGCCAGTCGGTATAGACCACTTCTTTACGGGTATCCGTTTCGCCCCCGGTCATTTTCATAATCAGGCGGATCATAAACCGATCGTACCAGCGGTAACGCGGGTAACGTAGCGCCCCGGCAAACACCGCGCAGCTCTGCGGCTGCCACGGCGAGTTGAGCAGAAACTTGCGCGTATAGCTGTTGGTCTGCGGCGTGCGCTTCTCGGGTTTGCGCGCAACCAGGTTCACCGAAAAGAATGCCCCCGGCAGCGCCTGCAATGCTGCAAGGTGCTTTTTCACAAAGCGGTCCACCGCCGGATGAAAGTGTCCGTAGCGAATCGACGCGCCAATCACCACGCGATCATAATGATGCCATTCCACGTCATCGGTACGGTTCAGATTCAGGGTGTCCGCATCGATACCCAGCTCTTTAAGCTCAGAGGCGAGAAACGAAGCGATTTCACGTGTCTGCCCGTCGCGGGTGGAAAAGAGAATTAAAGTTTTCACGAGCACTCCTGTTATTCGCGCCAGAAAGTGGGAGTAAAGAGCACCAGTAAGGTGAACACTTCCAGACGACCAAACAGCATATTAGCAATCAGGATCCATTTCGCGACCGGGTTCATGGTGGCAAAGTTGTCCGCGACGACGCCGAGCCCAGGCCCGAGGTTGTTCAATGTCGCCACCACGGAGGCGAAAGCGGAGAAGTCATCCACCCCGGTGGCGATAATAGCCAGCATACTAATGATAAAGACCAGCGCATAGGCGGAGAAGAATCCCCATACCGCTTCCAGAATACGTTCCGGCAGCGCGCGGTTACCTAATTTAATGCTATACACCGCATTCGGGTGAACCAGACGCTTAAGCTCACGGTTGCCCTGCTTGAACAGCAACAGGATACGGATAACCTTTAAGCCACCGCCCGTAGAGCCTGCGCAGCCGCCGATAAATGCGGAGCACAGCAGAAGCACCGGCAGGAACAGCGGCCAGCGCGCAATGCTATCGGTGGTGAATCCCGCGGTGGTCGCCATCGACACCACCTGGAAAAACGCCTGATTCAGCGTCGTCAGCACCGAGCCGTACACGTTATGAAGCCATAGCACCAGCGTACAGACGATGACCAGCGTCAACTGGACGCCAATGAACATTCGAAACTCAGGGTCGCGCCAGTACACCTTCAGGCTGCGTCCGCTCAACAACGAAAAATGCAGACCGTAGTTACAGCCGGAGATCAGCAGGAAGATGGCAATGATGGAGTTGATCATCGGGCTGTTGAAATAGCCGACGCTGGCATCGTGAGTCGAGAAACCGCCGATGGCGATGGTGGCGAAGCTGTGCCCTATCGCATCGAAGGCCGGCATACCGGCAAACCAGAGCGCCAATGCGCAGGCGACCGTCAGTAACACATAGATGAGCCACAATGTTTTTGCCGTCTCGGCGATGCGCGGGCGCATCTTGTTATCTTTCAGCGGGCCGGGCATTTCCGCACGGTAGAGCTGCATCCCCCCGACGCCGAGGATAGGCAGAATCGCCACCGCCAGCACAATGATCCCCATACCGCCGAACCACTGCAGCATCTGCCGGTAAAAGAGGATAGCGTGCGGGAGCGAGTCCAGCCCCACCAGGGTGGTCGCCCCGGTCGTCGTCAGGCCGGAAAATGACTCGAAGAAGGCATCCGTCACCGTCAGGTTCGGCTGTTCGGCGAAAATAAAGGGCAAGGCCCCTACGCTACCCAGCACGGTCCAGAACAGCACCACGATCAGAAATCCTTCACGGGATTTCAGTTCACCCTTTTGCTTACGGTTCGGCCACCACAGCATGGAGCCGATCGCCAGAGCGACAAAAAAAGTTTGAGTGAAGGCCCGTCCCGCGCCATCGCGATATATCAGGGCCACTAATCCCGGGACGATCATCGTCCCCGAAAACAAGATGACCAGCAGTCCAACGATTCGGGTTATGGCGCGAAAATGCATCTCTGGCGCTTCCTTTGATAGGCAAAAAAACAGAGGGGATTATTCGTTAATCTTCAGCAATTGCAATGAACCGCGACTAAAATCAGCCAGTTTTGCTGAAAAAGCCGCCACTTCAGCCTGGGGAAGCGCCACGCGCAGCCGAACCGACGCCAGATATTCGCTTTCAACGACGTTGCCGGAAAATTGGGCGAGCAGCGCTTCGACGCCGGCCAGTTGCCCATATTCACATTGCAAAGTATATGCTGTTAACGGCGTCTTGCGCAGTGTCGTCAACTGCGCCAGCGCCTGATGAACACCGCCGCCATAGGCTTTCACCAGGCCGCCGGTGCCCAGCAGGATACCACCGTAGTAACGCACGACGACAGCGGTTATCTCGCCGACGCCGCTTCCCATCAGCTGCGCCAGCATCGGTTTACCCGCCGTTCCCGCCGGTTCGCCATCATCAGAAAACCCAAGCTGTTGCGAATCATCAGGCGGTCCGGCGACCCACGCCACGCAGTGGTGACGGGCATCGGGGTGATCCGCTCTGACGGACTCGACAAAGGCTTTCGCCGCCGCCACGCCGTCGGTATGCGCCAACAGCGTGATAAAACGGCTCTTTTTGATCTCCTCAACGACGGAAACGGGCGCCGCCGGGATTAACCAGCTCTCCATTAGGCCAGCTTCAGATCGCGCGTCATGTTTTCGATACTGTTTTCGTGAACCACCACGTTATCTTCGATACGGATCCCGCCGAATGGCTTCATGGCGTCAATTTTTTGCCAGTTGAAGTGTTTGCTGAACGGACCTTCACGCCACGGCGCCAGTAACGACTCGATAAAGTAGATGCCGGGTTCAATGGTCAACACCATACGCGGCTCGATAATACGGGTGCAGCGCAGATACGGGTATTTCGCTGGCGCCGCCAGATGCGTACCGGAGTCGTCTTGCATAAAGCCAGCAACATCATGCACCTGCAGACCCAGCGGATGACCAATCCCGTGCGGCATAAATGGCCCGGTCAGATCGTTTTCCACCATCGCCTCTTCGCTCATGTCAGTGACTAACTGGTGTTTACGCAGCAGCTTCGCAATACGCTGGTGGAACTGGATATGGTAATCGACGTAGCGAGTCCCGGCTTTCATGGTGCTAATCAGCGCCAGTTGCTCGTCGTTAACGTCTTTAATCAGATGGGCGAAATCGTTATCGCTGTGTGCCGCCCAGGTCCGCGTCAGATCCGCAGCATAGCCGTTATATTCCGCACCGGCGTCGAGCAGGAAGCTGCGCATTTCCGCCGGAGCGCGGTGGTCCAGTTTAGTGTAGTGCAGGACAGAAGCATGCTCGTTCAGCGCCACGATATTGCTGTAAGGCACGTCGGTATCGCGGTGTCCGGTTGCGGTAAGATAGGCCTGATTGATATCGAATTCGCTCATCCCGGACTGAAAAGCTTCATAGGCCGCACGATGACCATTCACCGCCGACTTCTGCGCTTCACGCATACAGGCCAGCTCGTAATCGGTTTTGTAAGCCCGGTAGTAATGCAGATAATCGATAACCCCTTTCGGGTTGATCTTATCCGCGGCGATTCCCAGACCCAGCGCGCGCTCCGGAACCGGCCCGATATAACCAATATTTCCGCGAGCGGCAGGCAGTTGGCTGCCGATGCCATCGGCCTTCGGCAGCGCGACTACATCGACCTCTTCGGTCCAGAACGAGGTCGGCAGCGGCTCAACGTTATGCCAGTAATCAACCGGCAGATAGAACCACAGCTTCGGTTTATTCACACCGTCCACCAGCAACCAGCAGTTAGGCACCTGAGTCACCGGCACCCAGGCTTTGAACTGCGGATTGACCTTGAACGGGTACGGATGGTCATCAAGGAAGACGTTAACCAGCTCGCCGGAGTGAATCAGCAGAGCATCCATCTGAAAACGGGACAGGACGTCGCGGGTACGTTCTTGTAGGGTAACAATATGATTTTTATAGAGCGCGGCCAGGGATTCCATCTTTTGTCCTTTGCTTTTATGGGATCGTGATACTCCGCATCTTAGCACATCGACCTGCGTGCGGGTGATTTCCACCGGATGTGATCCGACCAGCAATTATTTAAAGAGTAATTTGCAATTCTTTAACATAAATTCCACACTCCGTTTCATCTGGTATGACCAGATCATATTGCTGGATTCAGGAGACTGACATGCTCTACAAAGGCGACACCCTGTACCTCGACTGGCTGGAAGATGGCATCGCCGAACTGGTGTTCGATGCCCCAGGTTCGGTCAACAAGCTTGATACCGCAACCGTAGCCAGCCTCGGTCATGCGCTGGACGTACTGGAAAAACAAAACGATCTCAAAGGCCTGATGCTGCGCTCTGAAAAAGCGGCGTTTATCGTCGGCGCGGATATTACGGAATTCCTCTCACTGTTCCTGGTCCCTGAGGAGCAGTTAAGCCAATGGCTGCATTTTGCTAACAGCGTCTTCAACCGTCTGGAAGATCTTCCGGTCCCCACTGTCTCCGCCGTCAACGGTTACGCGCTGGGCGGCGGTTGTGAATGCGTCCTGGCGACCGATTATCGCCTGGCGACGCCGGATCTGCGCATTGGTCTGCCGGAAACCAAACTCGGCATTATGCCAGGCTTCGGCGGCTCAGTCCGTTTGCCGCGCCTGCTCGGCGCCGACAGCGCGCTGGAGATCATTGCTGCCGGGAAAGATGTCGGTGCCGATCAAGCGCTGAAAATCGGCCTGGTGGATGGCGTAGTTGCTGCCGACAAACTGCGCGACGGCGCGCTGGCGATCCTGCGCCAGGCGATTCAGGGCGACCTGGACTGGAAAGCGAAACGTCAACCGAAGCTGGAGCCGCTGAAGCTCAGCAAAATTGAAGCGACGATGAGTTTCACCATCGCCAAAGGCATGGTCGCGCAAACCGCCGGGAAGCATTATCCGGCGCCGATCACCGCGGTGAAAACCATTGAAGCCGCCGCGCGTCTTGGTCGTGAAGAGGCCCTGGTGCTGGAAAATAAAAGCTTTGTCCCGCTGGCTCATACCAATGAGGCCCGCGCGCTGGTCGGTATCTTCCTCAACGACCAGTACGTCAAAGCGAAAGCGAAAAAACTGACCAAAGATGTCGAAACGCCGAAGCAGGCCGCCGTCCTGGGCGCGGGCATTATGGGCGGCGGCATCGCTTATCAGTCGGCGTGGAAAGGCGTACCGGTCATCATGAAGGACATCAACGATAAATCGCTGACGCTCGGCATGACCGAAGCGGCGAAGCTACTGAATAAACAGCTGGAACGCGGCAAAATCGACGGTCTGAAGCTGGCCGGAGTAATAAGCACCATTCAGCCAACGCTGGAGTATAGCGGTTTTGATCGCGTGGACGTGGTCGTTGAAGCGGTGGTGGAAAACCCGAAAGTGAAGAAAGCAGTGCTGGCGGAAACGGAAAATAAAATCCGCCCGGATACCGTGCTGGCGTCCAACACCTCAACGATCCCCATCAGCGAGCTGGCCAGCGTTCTGCAGCGCCCGGAAAATTTCTGCGGCATGCACTTCTTTAACCCGGTGCATCGCATGCCGCTGGTAGAAGTGATCCGCGGCGAAAAAACCTCGGATAATACCATTGCCAAAGTCGTCGCCTGGGCCAGCAAAATGGGCAAGACGCCAATCGTGGTCAATGATTGTCCCGGTTTCTTCGTCAACCGCGTGCTGTTCCCCTACTTCGCCGGCTTCAGCCAGCTGCTGCGCGACGGGGCGGATTTCCGCAAAGTCGACAAAGTGATGGAGAAACAGTTTGGCTGGCCGATGGGCCCGGCCTATCTGCTGGACGTGGTCGGCATCGACACCGCGCACCATGCTCAGGCGGTCATGGCGGCGGGCTTCCCGCAGCGGATGCAGAAAGATTATCGCGACGCCATCGACGCCCTGTTTGACGCCAACCGTTTCGGCCAGAAGAACGGCCTCGGCTTCTGGCGCTATAAAGACGACAGCAAAGGTAAGCCGAAGAAAGAAGAAGATGCCGCCGTCGACAGCCTGCTGGCCGACGTCAGCCAGCCGAAGCGCGATTTCAGCGATGAAGAGATTATCGCCCGCATGATGATCCCGATGGTTAACGAAGTCGTCCGCTGCCTGGAAGAAGGCATTATCGCCAGCCCGGCGGAAGCGGATATGGCGCTGGTATACGGCCTCGGCTTCCCTCCGTTCCACGGCGGCGCCTTCCGCTGGCTGGATACCATCGGCAGCGCGAAGTATCTCGATATGGCGCAGCAGTACCAGCACCTTGGGCCGCTGTATGAAGTCCCTGCCGGTCTGCGTGACAAAGCGCGCCATAACGAAGCGTATTATCCCCAGGTAGAGCCAGCCCGTCCGGTTGGCGCTCTGAAAACGGCTTAAGGAGTCACAATGGAACAGGTTGTCATTGTCGATGCTATTCGCACCCCGATGGGCCGTTCAAAGGGCGGCGCATTTCGCCACGTGCGCGCGGAAGACCTCTCCGCGCACCTGATGCGTAGCCTGCTGTCGCGCAACCCGTCGCTTGAGGCAAGCGCAATAGACGATATCTACTGGGGCTGCGTGCAGCAAACCCTCGAGCAGGGTTTTAACATCGCCCGTAACGCGGCGCTGCTGGCGGAGATCCCGCATTCGGTACCGGCAAACACGGTTAACCGTCTGTGCGGTTCTTCCATGCAGGCGCTGCACGATGCCGCACGCATGATCATGACCGGCGATGCCAGCGTTTGCCTGATTGGCGGCGTGGAGCACATGGGCCATGTGCCGATGAGCCACGGCGTCGATTTCCACCCGGGCCTGAGTCGCAACGTGGCGAAGGCGGCAGGGATGATGGGGCTGACCGCTGAAATGCTGGCGCGTCTGCACGGCATTAGCCGGGAAATGCAGGATCAGTTCGCCGCGCGCTCCCACGCCCGCGCCTGGGCTGCGACCCAGTCCGGCGCATTCAAAGCCGAGATTATCCCCACCGGCGGCCACGATGCCGATGGCGTACTGAAGTCCTTTAACTATGACGAAGTGATCCGCCCGGAAACCACCGTCGAGACGCTGTCTACCCTGAGGCCGGCGTTTGACCCGGTGACCGGTACGGTAACGGCGGGTACCTCTTCCGCCCTTTCCGATGGCGCGGCGGCGATGCTGCTGATGAGCGAAAGTCGCGCCCGCGAACTGGGGCTGAAGCCACGCGCCCGCGTCCGTTCGATGGCGGTGGTCGGCTGCGACCCGTCCATTATGGGCTATGGCCCGGTTCCCGCCTCGAAGCTGGCGCTGAAAAAAGCGGGCTTATCCACCAGCGATATCGACGTCTTTGAAATGAATGAGGCCTTTGCCGCGCAGATCCTGCCGTGCATTAAAGATCTGGGCCTGATGGAGCAGATCGATGAGAAGATCAACCTTAACGGCGGGGCGATCGCGCTCGGTCATCCGCTGGGTTGTTCCGGGGCGCGTATTAGCACCACGTTGATCAATCAGATGGAGCGTAAAGATGCCCAGTTCGGCCTCGCCACCATGTGCATTGGCCTGGGACAAGGGATCGCCACCGTGTTTGAGCGGGTGTAAATTTACAAAAGGGTATCTCACAGCCAATGGCGTCAGAACAAGGCGGCAAGCGAGCGAATCCCGATGAGCTTACTGAAGTAAGTGATTCGGGTGAGCGAGCGCAGCCGACGCAGTTATGACGTCATTGGCGAAGAGAGACAGTTTAGTTGCCGTTCTTCCCGCCTGTCAGGGGCGGGTTTTTTATTTGCAGATATCAGATAAAAGCAAACGCGTCGCCAAACAGGCGATCTTCGCGCGCGCCGCGTTCATTGCAGAACAGGTCGCGAGCAATCTTGGCCATCTCAAAACGCCCGGCAATATAGATATCGTGATCGGCCAGGGTACCGTAATCCTGCAGCACCGCGGTCAGCACGGTGCCGGAACGCCCACGCCAGCCCTCTTCCGGCTGCTCAACCACCGGCTCAATACGCAGATTCGGATGTTTGACGCTCAAGGCTTCCAGCTCAGCCAGATCGTACAGATGTTTGGTCTCGCGGCCGCCCCAGTAAATCGCGATATCGCGCTGAGGATTGCGTGACAGCGCGGTCAGCAGAATAGAACGCACATAAGAGAAGCCGGTGCCGCCGGCAATCAAAATCAGCGGGCGGTCTTCATCTTCACGCAGCCAGGCTTCGCCATGCGGGATATCAACCTCAATTTCGCGCTCTTTCAGGATGCGATCCATGACCGCCATCGCGTACAGATTGAGCTCCGAGGCGCCGATATGCAGTTCGATAAATTCCTGTTCCGCCGGCGTGGAGGCCATGGAGAATGGGCGTTTGTCGCGCTCATCCATTACCACCATCAGATACTGGCCAGCGCGGAAAGAGAATGCCGCTTCCGGTACTAATCGAACACGATACACGGTATCGGTAATCGCCTCCACCGAGGTCACTTTACAGCTTAAGGTTGTCATGCGTCCCCTCTGTCGGGTCTATAGAGCAAAACAGCGGCGTTAGCCCCGCTTACTGTTGTTTAAAGATGGCCAGATCATCCCAGATGGCGTCAATGCGCGCCGTGACGGCAGGATCTTTTTTGATTGGGCGACCCCATTCACGCTGGGTTTCGCCAGGCCATTTATTGGTGGCATCCAGCCCCATTTTTGAACCCAGGCCGGAAACCGGCGAGGCAAAATCCAGATAATCAATTGGCGTATTCTCTACCAGTACCGTATCACGAGCTGGGTCCATACGGGTAGTGATCGCCCAAATCACATCGTTCCAGTCGCGAGCGTTGACATCGTCATCGCAGACAATCACGAATTTGGTGTACATAAACTGGCGCAGGAACGACCAGACGCCCATCATCACGCGCTTGGCATGGCCTGCATACTGTTTTTTCATCGTCACCACCGCCAGGCGGTAGGAGCACCCTTCCGGCGGCAGATAGAAATCGACGATTTCCGGAAACTGTTTTTGCAGGATCGGGACGAAGACTTCATTCAGCGCCACGCCCAGCACCGCAGGCTCATCCGGCGGACGGCCGGTATAGGTCGAATGATAAATCGCGTCTTCACGTTGGGTAATATGGGTGACCGTAAACACCGGGAACTGGTCTACTTCATTGTAGTAGCCGGTATGGTCGCCATACGGACCTTCCGGCGCCATCTCCCCGGCCTCGATATAACCTTCCAGCACAATCTCTGCGCTGGCAGGCACTTCAAGATCGTTCGAGACGCATTTCACCACTTCGGTTTTGGTGCCGCGCAGCAGCCCGGCAAAGGCATATTCCGACAAAGTATCCGGCACCGGGGTCACCGCGCCAAGAATGGTCGCTGGGTCGGCGCCGAGCGCCACAGAAACCGGGAAGCGTTCGCCCGGACGCGCCGCGCTCCACTCCTGGAAATCCAGTGCGCCGCCGCGATGAGACAGCCAGCGCATAATCAGTTTGTTTTTGCCAATCAGCTGCTGGCGATAAATCCCCAGGTTCTGCCGCTCTTTGTGCGGCCCGCGGGTCACCGTCAGCCCCCAGGTGATCAGCGGCGCGGCATCGTCCGGCCAGCAGGTCATAATCGGGATTTTCCTCAGGTCGACGTCATCGCCCTGGATGATTTTTTGCTGGCAGGGGGCGCCGCGCAGACGTTTGGTCGGCATATTCAGCACTTGCTTAAACTGCGGCAGCTTATCAAACAGATCGCGGAAACCTTTGGGCGGCTCAGGCTCTTTCAGAAAGGCTAACAGCTTACCCACCTCGCGCAGCGAACTGACGTCCTCCTGACCCATCCCCAGCGCCACGCGCCGCGGCGTGCCGAACAGGTTGCACAGCACCGGCATGGTATAGCCTTTCGGATTCTCAAACAGCAACGCCGGACCGCCAGCGCGCAGGGTGCGGTCGGCAATTTCGGTGATTTCCAGGTGGGGATCGACCGGCAGAGTGATACGTTTTAGTTCGCCCTGTTGTTCCAGGAGTGTCAGAAAGTCGCGAAGATCGTGATATTTCATGAAAGTGTTATTGACCTCTCTACAGGCGGCTAATTATACGGTGTTCAACGGCGAGATGCTGTAATTTTGTTAAATTAGCGTGAAAGAACGCTGAAATTTGGATTTCAATTATAATGGCTTTCGCGATTACACCAGCCATTTGTTATGCTTGCCGTTATTAGAAGTGGAATGAGTCATTATGCAAGCCTGGTACTTACTGTATTGCAAACGTGGGCAGCTACAACGAGCCCAGGAACATCTGGAACGTCAGTCAGTTAACTGCCTGATGCCGACGATTGCGCTGGAAAAAATCATTCGCGGTAAACGCACCATGGTCAGCGAACCGTTGTTTCCGAACTACCTGTTTATTGAGTTCGATCCAGAGGTGATTCATACCACCACCATCAGCGCCACCCGCGGGGTTAACAACTTCGTGCGCTTTGGCGCCCTACCCGCTATCGTCCCCTCGGCGGTCATCCATCAGCTCTCTATCTATAAACCGGAAGGCATCACCGACCCGGAAACGCCGCATGAGGGCGATAGCGTACTGATCACCGACGGCGCGTTCGAAGGCTTACAGGCTATCTTTACCGAGCCGGACGGTGAAGCACGCTCTATGTTGCTGTTAAACCTGCTGAATAAGCAAGTCCTGCAGAGCGTAAAAAACACCGATTTCCAGAAAATCTAAGCGCCGATAACGTCGACGCCAAACAGCGCTCTGACGTTTGCGTCCGTTTGCGCCTCAAGCCACTGCGCCTCCTCGCCGCGCCAGGCCGCGACGCTGGCCAGGATATGCGGCAAATACGCGGGCTCGTTACGACGCGAGGCGGGTTTCGGCTTGAGGTCGCGCGGCAGCAGATAGGGCGCATCGGTCTCCAGCAGCAGACGTTCCGCCGGGATCGCCGGCAGTAGCTCTCGCAGCTCGAGCCCGCGCCGCTCATCGCACACCCAACCGGTAATGCCGATAAACAGCCCCAGATCCAGACATTCCTGCACCTCGCTGCGGCTGCCGGTAAAGCAGTGCAGCACCGCGCCCGGGATCTTCCCAAGCCAGGGTTTAAGTAGCGTCAGAAACCGGTCGTGGGCGTCGCGGCAGTGTAAAAACACCGGCATCGACAGCTCGGCGGCCAGCGCCAGTTGGGCGCTGAATGCCGCCTCCTGCTCCTGCGGCGTGGAGAAATTACGATTAAAATCCAGACCACATTCCCCTATCGCCACCACCTGCGGCTCGCGGGCAAGGACATAAATCGCCTCGGCGACCGCTGGCGTCCAGCTGCTGCCGTCATGGGGATGAACCCCCGCCGTGGACCAGCAGCCGGCGTAATGGCTCGCCATTCTCTGCGCCTGCTGGCTCTCCGGCAAATTTGTGCCGGTCAGCAGCATGCCGTGGACCCCCGCCGACCGGGCGCGCGCCACCACCTCATCATGGTCGCGGGCAAACTGCGAACTGGTCAGATTAACGCCGATATCAAACATGATCGCTCCATATGACAACCGCCCTGACGGGCGGTTGGCGGTGTTACTCTTCTCTGTGCTCAGCAGCTTCAGCTTCGGCCGCGGCATCGTCATCGCGTGTCAGGCGCTTCCCGGTGTAGAAGCGGGCGAAGAACACCCCGACTTCAAACAGACAGTACATCGGAATGGCCAGCAGCGTCTGCGAGAACACGTCCGGCGGCGTCAGCAGCATGCCCACCACGAAGGCGCCCACCAGCACATACGGCCGTTTTTTGCGCAGCTCTTCCGGCGTAGTGACGCCCATCCAGCAGAGCAGCACAATGGCGACCGGCACCTCAAAAGAGACCCCGAACGCCATAAACAGCGCCATCACGAAGTCGAGATAGCTGCGGATATCGGTCGAGACCAGCACCCCCTCCGGGGCAGCATGGGTCAGAAAGCCGAACGCCAGCGGAAACACGACAAAATACGCGAAAGCCATGCCGATATAGAACAGCAGCGTGCTGGAGACCAGCAAGGGCACCACCAGCCGGCGCTCGTGCTTATACAGCGCCGGCGCGACGAAGGCCCATACCTGATACAGAATAATCGGCACCGACAGGATCACCGACACCATAAAGGTCAGCTTTATCGGCGTAAAGAAAGGTGAAGCGACATCGGTGGCGATCATCGTCGCGCCTACCGGCATCTTGCTGATAAGCGGGGCCGAGACCAGCTGATAGATATCATTGGCGAAATAGACCAGCGCCAGGAAGATCACCAGGATAGCAATGATGCTGTTGAGCAGACGCTTGCGCAGCTCAATCAGATGCGAAATTAGCGGTTGTGTATCGTCTACGCCCATGTTTACGGTTTATCACTCGATGCGGGGGAAGAATGGGGGGCAGCCGCCGTAGCGGATGTTTTCTCTGCCGGTGAAGCGGGTTGCTCGTCGGCCACGGGCTCTGGCGCATGAGCCGGAGCGCTGGCCTGATGTTCGGCCGTCGCCGGCGTGACGTCCTGCCGCTGCGCTTCGCTGCCTTTCACCACCGGATTATGGATGGTATTCGCTTCGTCGCTGGCCTTTTCCGGATCGTGGGCGCTATAGGAGCGCTTCATCGACTCCGCGGCCTCGCGCAGCTCGTCCATAGAGGCTTTCAGCTCCGGCGTCAGGTTATTCAGGCTGGCCTTTTCCACCTTCTTGAGGCTCTCCTGGAACTCCTGCAGTTTTAGCTCCTGAGCCAGCTCATTCTGCACCGTGGTCGCCAGCGACCGTAGCGTACGGATCCAGCCAACCACCGTTTTAACCGCGACGGGAAGCCGCTGTGGCCCCAGAACAATGAGGCCAATTACAAACACCAGCAGTAGTTCACTAAAACCAATATCGAACACGAGTTACACCTGCTCTTTGTCGTGGCGTTTTGTCTCGTCTTTTTTTGCATCATCCTGTTTGTCGGCGATAGTTTTCGCCGTGAAATCTGCGTCTGGCGCCGACTTTTCGGGTTTATCATCATCACTCATGGCTTTTTTAAAGCCTTTGATGGATGCCCCTAAGTCTGACCCCAGTGAGCTCAGCTTCTTCGTCCCGAAAAGCAGAACTACGATGACGACAACAATTAATAACTGCCAAATACTGATACCACCCATACACATTCCCCTATGACAGATGATGAATTATGTGGACGCATTATACACGCCATCCTGCCAGCCGCCTCGCCGTCAGACCACCGGCATGATTTTGCGCAAATAAGCCTGCGTCATGAAGTGGCGAACCGATCAGCGGGTTTTTCGCCAGCCAATCAGCCAGGTCACGACACCGCCGGCCATCAGCCAGCCGGGCATCATTCCCCACTCAGGGCGATGGATAAAGAGCAGCGTACCACTGAGCAATAAAACCGCGCCTATACCAAACAGATAACGGGATTGGCCCTGGCGCACATGACGCACATGCATATCCCGCACGATAGTATCGACGCTGGTCTGCAGCTGTTTGCTCTGCTGCAGGCTCTGATACACCAGCTCAGGTATTTCAGGCATTCTTTCGATCCAGAACGGCGCTTTGTCTTTAAACGCGCGCACCAGCGCCGGAATACCGACCTGATCTTTGATCCACGACTCAAGGAAAGGCTTCGCCGTTTTCCACAAGTCTAACTGAGGATAGAGCTGCCGGCCTACCCCTTCTACGTAAAGTAATGTCTTCTGTAGCAAAACAAGCTGCGGCTGGACTTCCATATTGAAGCGCCGCGCGGTGTTGAACAGATTAAGCAGCACGTGGCCGAAGGAGATCTCCGCCAGCGGCTTCTCAAAAATGGGCTCGCAGACCGTGCGGATCGCGAACTCAAACTCTTCGACATTAGTGTCCGGCGGAACCCAACCGGAGTCGACGTGCAGCTCGGCAACCTTACGATAATCGCGGTTGAAAAAGGCGATAAAGTTTTCCGCCAGATAGCGCTTATCTTCTTTGTTCAGCGAGCCGACAATGCCGCAATCGATGCCGATATACTGCGGATCTTCCGGGTGCTCGTAGCTGACGAATATGTTGCCAGGGTGCATATCAGCATGGAAAAAACTGTCGCGGAACACCTGGGTGAAGAAGACCTGCACGCCCCGCTCCGCCAGCAGCTGCAGGTTGGTTCCCTGAGCCTCCAGCGCCTCGACGTCGGACACCGGAATGCCGTAGATGCGCTCCATCACCATCATGCTTTCGCTGCAGTAGTCGGGGTACACCTCCGGCACATACAGCATCGGGCTGTCTTCGAAATTACGCCGCAGCTGAATGGCGTTGGCGGATTCCCGCAGCAGGTTCAGCTCGTCCAGCAGCGTTTTTTCATACTCACGAACTACCTCCTGCGGGCGCAGACGGCGGCCGTCAGGCAGCAGACGCGGCACCCAGCGCGCCAGGCGGTAGATGAGCTTCATGTCCGCTTTAATGATCGGCAAAATATCCGGACGGATAACCTTGATCACCACCTCTTTGCCGTTCTCTTTCAGACGCGCGGTATGCACCTGGGCGATAGACGCCGAGGCTAACGGCTCAACGGAGAAATCATCAAACCAGGCCTCCACCGGCAGGCCACCCATCGCTTTCTCTATCTGCTGCTGCGCGAGCTTCCCGTCAAAGGGCGCCACGCGGTCCTGCAACAGCGCCAGCTGATCGGCAATATGCGGCGGAAAGAGATCCCGCCGCGTGGAAAGCATCTGGCCGAATTTAATCCACACCGGCCCCAGCTCCTGAAGCGCCAGCCGCAGACGGGCGCCAAGGGGTTGATCCTGATGGCGGTTTGGCATCCAGAACAGCATCCGCCGCCAGATACGCAGCGGCAGCGTGATCCGCATTTTGGGGATGAGCTCATCGAGCCCGTAGCTCAAAAAGGTGTGGACGATGAAATACAGGCGCCGTAATTCTCCTGGCGTCATTTGCCCTCCAGCGTTTCCAGCCGTTTTTCCAGTGCGGCCAGCGCGCGTTCAATAGCCGTCGTCTCTTCAGCAAACCAGGCCAGCTCCAGCGGCCCCGGCGCCAGGCGCCACTCTTCAGTGATCGCTTCCGCGACATAGCGCTGCTGGCGCTGCGCCCCTTTCAGTAAAAACTGAGCGCCGCCGCGGAGAACTTTACCGACGCCTTCGGCCACGATGTCGCCGGTGTAAGGCGCCAGCAGTTCAGCGGGATCGAACTCCGCCAGATCGCACAGGGTGACCATGTTCTGCACCACCTGCAGATCGCCCTGCACTTCCAGCTCGCCGCTGCGGATAAGCGCCGTGAGCTGCTGACGGTTGCGCAGTTTTGGCAGTACGCTGAGCCGGGTAATCACGGTGCAGTCGGCCTCTCCCTCCCAGGCGCTCAGGACATCCACCTGGCGTTCGCTGAACACCAGCACCACGGGCGTGGAGAAGTCCTGCAGCTGTACCCGCAATACCTTGCCCAGCAGGCGCTGGCGGGCGGGTTTTAGCGCTTTGTCGCGCCAGAGGAAAGTATTCAGCGCCGTTTCAATGCCAGCGGTCACCAGGGGTGTGAAAGGCATAGCGTCCCTCCTGTCAGAACTTGTAACCGCGATGCAAAGCAACGATACCTGCCGTCAGGTTGTAGTAGTCCACGCTTTCGAAGCCTGCATCCTGCATCATCCCTTTCAGGGATTCCTGGTCCGGATGCATACGGATCGACTCCGCCAGGTAGCGATAGCTGTCGCCGTCTTTTGCCACCAGCTCGCCCACCTTCGGCAGGATATGGAAGGAGTAAGCGTCGTAGGCTTTGCTCAGCGGTTCAATAATGGGTTTAGAAAACTCCAGCACCAGCAGACGTCCGCCCGGCTTCAGCACGCGGTACATCGAACGCAGCGCTTTTTCTTTGTCGGTCACGTTACGCAGACCGAAAGAGATGGTGATGCAGTCAAAGGTATTATCAGCAAACGGCAGGGCTTCCGCGTTGGCCTGAACATACTCAACGTTACCCACGATGCCGATATTGCGCAGCTTTTCGCGGCCCATTTTGAGCATTGAATCATTGATATCAGCAAGCATAACGCGGCCGGTTTCCCCTACCAGACGGGAAAACTTAGCCGTCAAATCACCGGTACCCCCCGCCAGATCCAGCACGGTCTGCCCGCGACGTACACCGCTGCAGTCGATGGTGAAACGCTTCCACAAACGATGGATACCAAACGACATTAAGTCATTCATCACATCATACTTTGCGGCGACAGAATGGAATACATGCGCCACCATGTCCGCTTTCTGCTCTTTAGCGACCGTCTGAAAGCCAAAGTGCGTCGTTTCTTGTGAATCCTCAACCATCTTTATGCCTGCTTGCTTTTCAAGAAAATGTTCACTGAGTGTATCAGACTCAGCGCATTTCCCATACGTTTCAGCGTGGCGGAGCCGCCTCCCGGCTGCGCACCGCCTCGGCAGAGTCGGGCGAAAATGCGTCATTTTCCGGCAGGTTATCCTCCTCTTCGAGACGATATTGATCGTCCTGAGCAGTGGCTTGTTCGACTAAATCAGGATTAATCCCGCGCTTGACCTCCACGCCCAACCCGCGAAAAGCCTCCGCCTGAGCCAGCAGATTACCGCGCCCGGAAGCGAGCTTTTTCATCGCCTGGCGATAGTTCTCTTGCGCTTTATCCAGACTCTGGCCGATAGCGGACATATCGTCCACAAACAGGCGCATTTTGTCGTAAAGGCGCCCCGCCCGCTCGGCGATCTTCTGCGCGTTGCGGCTCTGGTGCTCATAACGCCACAGATTGGCGATGGTGCGCAGGGCCACCAGCAGCGTCGTCGGGCTGACCAGCATAATATTATTTTGCAGCGCCTCGCTAATGAGCTCGGGCTGACGATCAATGGCCAGCAGGAATGCCGGCTCGACGGGAATAAACATCAGCACATAGTCGAGGGAGCGCAGGCCCGGCAGTTGCTGATAATCCTTGCGTCCCAGCAGGCGAATATGATTACGCACCGAGGCAAGGTGCTCCTGCAGCGCGACTTCGCGGGTGTAGTCGTCCTCGGCGTTGAAATAGCGCTCATAGGCGACAAGGGTCATTTTGGCGTCGATAACCACGTCTTTACCCTGCGGCAGGCGCACGATGACGTCCGGCTGCATCCGCGAGCGGTTGTCGGTCTCGATGCTGACCTGGGTCTGGTACTCATAGCCTTCCCGCAGGCCGGAGGCTTCCAGCACGCGGGTGAGAACCACTTCCCCCCAGTTGCCCTGAGTTTTGTTATCGCCCTTCAGCGCTTTGGTCAGGTTCAGCGCCTCCTGCGCCATCTGCGCGTTCAGCTGCTGCAGGTTGCGGATCTCATGCGCCAGGGTGTGCCTTTCCCGCGCCTCCTGGCCGAAGCTCTCCTGCACCTGGCGGCGGAACCCGTCCAGCTGTTCGCGCAGCGGTGTCAGCAGGCCATGCAGGCTCTGGCGATTTTGCTCATCGACGCGTCGGTTGCTGTGTTCGAAAATGCGGTTGGCGAGGTTTTCAAACTGCTCGCTCAGGCGCTGCTCGCTGTTCACCATCTGGCGGATCTTATCTTCCGCATGCAGCTGGGTGGATTCGAGCCGGGTGGTAACCTCTCGCAGATCGGCCTCCAGCGAGGTATTGATATCCCGCAGGCTGCGCAGCTCGTTGTTCAGCAGCTCGCACTCTTCACGCCAGTGGGCTTCCTGTACCAGCTGCTGACGGGCGGCGCTCAGCTCAATATCCAGCTCTCGCCGCTCCTCGATAAGATCGGCCCGAATTTGATCGGCGCGCGCTTTGGTCGCCAGCCAGCCGACGATTAATCCAGCAGCCAGTGCGATAACCGCGCTGATAATAATGGAGAGATCCACGACGCCCCCTGCGATAACCTGATGACACAAAATAGAATTGTGCTGTACAAACGTCCAGTTTAAAAGGAATTTCCTGCGAGAGGCGACGCAAAAAAAAGGCCGGAGGATCCGGCCTGACAGGGAAAGCGTTGAATTACAGCAGACGGCGCGCCGCTTCCACGACGATTTTCACCGCGTGGCTTTCGGTTTGCTTCATGGTTTCGGCGTTAGGGATCTCTTGCTGGGTACGGTTAACGATAACCCCGGCCACCATCCCGGCGCGCAGGCCCTGGCTGGCGCACATGGTCAGCAGCGTAGCGGATTCCATTTCATAGTTCATCACGCCCATCGCCTGCCACTCTTCCATGGAGCCTTTGAAGCGGCTCACTACGCGGCCGGAGAAGGTGTCGTAACGCTCCTGTCCCGGGTAGAAGGTATCCGAGGAAGCGGTCACGCCGATATGGGTGGTGGCGCCAATGGATTTCGCTGCTTCCACCAGCGCGGTGGTGCAGGCGAAATCTGCGACGGCCGGGAATTCCATCGGCGCGAAGTGCAGGCTGGCGCCGTCCAGACGAACGGAAGCGGTAGTCACCAGCACATCGCCAACGTTGATGTGCGGCTGAATGGCGCCGGTGGTGCCAATGCGCAGGAAGGTACGCACGCCAAGCTGCGCCAGCTCTTCCACAGCGATAGACGTAGACGGGCCGCCGATGCCGGTGGAGCAGACGATCACCGGTTTGCCGTCCAGTTCCGCGCGCCAGGAGGTAAATTCGCGGTGAGATGCCAGCTTAACCGGCTTATCCATCAGCGCGGCGATCTTTTCCACACGCTCCGGATCGCCAGGGACGATAGCCAGCGTAGCCCCTTGTAAATCGTTCTTGGTGAGGCCGAGATGAAAAACATCAGACTTGGACATAAAAAACTCCTCTGTGGGTCGAATTATCAGCAGAAGCAAAACGGTACTGTACAGAAGCCCCTGGCAACATTTTGTGATGTTAGTCACCAAGAACAATAATGATTGCAGTTGTTTTTCAGTAAATAGTGATAAACATCACATTAACAAGTTATATTCATCGTCACTGAACAAAAGATAGCCGCTTTCAGGCACTGTGCTTTATTACCGCCCGAACTAAAGGTAAAGGGTCTATAGTTACTGATGCGCTAATAAATAAGGGTACGGAGAATACCATGACCACCACCAAGCAACCTGGATTCGCACCTGCAGCCTCGCCGCATGCCGCAACCGCCGTTCATACGCCGGAAGAGCATATTGTCGCCGGAGAGACCTCTATTCCCTCTCAGGGGGAAAACATGCCGGCTTACCATGCCCGCCCGAAAAACGCCGATGGCCCATTGCCGATCGTCATCGTGGTGCAGGAAATCTTCGGCGTGCATGAGCATATTCGCGATCTTTGTCGTCGCCTGGCGCAGGAAGGCTATCTGGCTATCGCGCCTGAATTGTACTTCCGTCAGGGCGATCCGAATGAGTATCACGATATCCCGACCCTGTTTAAAGAGCTGGTTACGAAGGTGCCGGACGCGCAGGTGCTGGCGGATCTCGACCACGTCGCCAGCTGGGCGGCGCGCCATGGCGGCGATGCCCATCGTCTGCTGATCACCGGCTTCTGCTGGGGCGGACGTATCACCTGGCTATATGCTGCCCATAACCCGCAGTTGAAGGCGGCGGTAGCCTGGTACGGCAAACTGGTAGGAGAAAAATCGCTGAATTCGCCAAAACACCCGGTGGATATCGCCGTCGATCTCAACGCCCCGGTACTCGGCCTGTACGGCGCCAAAGACGCCAGCATTCCACAGGACACCGTCGAAACCATGCGCCAGGCGCTGCGGGCGGCCAACGCCACGGCGGAAATCGTGGTCTATCCTGAAGCCGATCACGCCTTTAACGCCGACTATCGCGCCAGCTATCACGAAGAGTCAGCCAAAGACGGCTGGCAGCGGATGCTCGACTGGTTTGCTCAATATGGCGGTAAAAAAGGGTAATCGTCCGAAGCAGGAAAAAAAGGAGGCAAATGCCTCCTTTTTGATTTTTCGGGTGACGATCAGGCAGATTGACGCAGGTTACGCGCCGCTTGCACCATATTCGCCAGCGCGGCGCGAGTCTCCGGCCAGCCCCGGGTTTTCAGGCCGCAGTCCGGGTTAACCCACAGCCGCTCCGCCGGGATACGCTGCGCGGCTTTTTCCAGCAGCGCTTCGATCCACTCCACGCTCGGTACGTTTGGCGAGTGAATATCATATACCCCCGGCCCGATTTCATTGGGATACTCGAACACTTCGAACGACTCCAGCAGTTCCATGTCGGAACGCGAGGTTTCAATGGTGATCACGTCGGCGTCCAGCGCGGCGATGGAGTCCATGATGTCGTTGAACTCGCAATAGCACATGTGGGTATGGATCTGAGTGTCGTCTTTGGCCACCGCGGCGTTAAGGCGGAAGGCTTCCACACCCCACTGCAGATAGGCATCCCAGTCGCTGCGCTTCAGCGGTAACCCTTCGCGCAAAGCAGGCTCATCAATCTGGATGATGCCGATACCGGCCGCTTCCAGATCCGCCACTTCATCACGCAGGGCCAGCGCAATCTGTTTCGCGATGGTTTCACGGCTGACGTCTTCCCGCGGGAAGGACCAGCACAGAATCGTCACCGGTCCAGTGAGCATCCCTTTCACCGGCTTGTCGGTCAGCGACTGCGCGTACTTCGCCCATTCGACGGTGATCGCCTGTGGACGGCTGACGTCGCCGATCACCACCGGCGGCTTCACGCAGCGGGAGCCATAGCTCTGCACCCAGCCGTTTTGCGTGAAGATGAAACCGTCCAGATGCTCACCGAAGTATTCCACCATATCGTTCCGCTCGGCTTCCCCGTGCACCAGTACGTCTAATCCTAACCGCTCCTGCTCGACGATCGCCTGCTTAATATGTTCCGCAATGCCGGTACGATAATGACTGGCGTCCAGATTGCCCTTTTTGAAGTCCAGGCGCAGGCCGCGGATCTCGGTCGTCTGCGGGAATGACCCGATAGTGGTGGTCGGCCACGCCGGCAGGTTAAAGCGTTGACGCTGCGCCTGAGCGCGAACCTCATAGGGGCTGGCGCGCTGGCTGTCCTGAGCGGTGATCGCCGCCAGCCGTTTTTCCACCGCCGGGTTGTGTACGCGCGTCGAATGGCGACGGGCATGGACTGGCGCGCTCCACTCGGTAATCGCCGCGGTATCGCCGCTGTTCAGCGCATCGCGCAGCAGCGCCAGCTCACCGCATTTTTGCAGCGCGAAGGCAAACCAGCTCTTCACTTCCGCATCAAGGCGCGTCTCCACGCTCAGGTCGATCGGGCTGTGCAACAGAGAGCAGGATGTCGCGACCCACAGCTCGCGCTTACCGACGAGGTTTTTAATTTGCGCATATTTTTCGGCGAGATCGGCGCGCCAGACGTTACGCCCGTTGATCAGGCCGGCGGACAGCAGCCAGTCGGCAGGCAGACATTTATGCAGTTCGGCGACATCATCTTTACCGTGGACCAGATCGACGTGCAGCCCCTGGACCGGCAGCGCAGCAATGGTCGCGAGATTGTCGCTAACGCCTTCAAAATAGGTGGTCAGCAGCAGTTTGACCTGGCCCTGCAGAGCGTCATAAGCCGGTTTAAAGGCCTCCAGCCACGCTGGCGGCAGCTCCAGCACCAGCGCCGGTTCATCAATCTGCACCCACTCAATGCCGCGCTTCGCCAGTTCGGCCAGCACCTGCTGATAAACCGGCAGGATGTCATTCAGCAGGCTCAGACGGTCAAACGGTTCGCCTTTCACTTTGCCCAGCCACAGATAGGTCACCGGCCCCAGCAGCACGGGCTTGATCTTGTGGCCCAGCGCCAACGCTTCGTCCACTTCATCCAGCAGTTGGGTCCAGGTCAGTTTGAACTGCTGGCCCTTCACGAACTCTGGCACCATGTAGTGATAGTTGGTGTTGAACCACTTGGTCATTTCCGCAGCGGCCGCTGGCTCACCGGTGGGAGCGCGGCCGCGGCCAATGCGGAACAGGGTATCGATATCGACAGAGCCGTCTTTGTTCTGATGACGAGCCGGCACGTTGCCAAGCAGCAGGCTGGTGGTCAGAACATGGTCGTACCAGGCGAAATCGCCCACCGGCAGCAGGTCAATACCGGCCTGCTTCTGCTGCTCCCAGTGACGGGCGCGCAGTTCCCGGCCTACCGCCAGCAGCTCCTCGCGAGTGGCATTGCCCGCCCAGTAGCTCTCTTGCGCTTTTTTCAGCTCGCGGCGCAGGCCAACGCGAGGGAAACCGAGGGTGTGGTTAATAATTGTCATTTTTTGAGCCTCATAATTGCAATCCGAAAGATTTCGGATTTAGGGAAGGCGGCAAACTTGCTCATCCCCAGGAGCTTACTGAAGTCAGTGACTGGGGTGAGGAAGTGCAGCCAACGCACCATAAATTCGAAAGATAAAGGATTTAGCCGTCCAGATGTTTACACATCCATAATTGGCGGTTACTGTATATTCCTCAAGCGCAAAATGCTCATGGCGAAGTGAAGGACTTTCATGATCGAAATTAAACATCTGAAAACGCTGCAAGCGTTGCGGAACAGCGGTTCACTGGCGGGCGCAGCGGCTGCCCTGCATCAGACCCAGTCCGCCTTGTCTCACCAGTTCAGCGATCTGGAACAGCGCCTCGGCTTTCGTCTCTTTGTGCGTAAGAGCCAGCCGCTGCGTTTTACTCCTCAAGGGGAGATCCTCTTACAGCTGGCCAACCAGGTGCTGCCGCAGATCGCTCGCGCCCTGCAGGACTGTAACGAACCACAACAGACCCGGCTGCGGCTGGCTATCGAATGCCACAGCTGTATTCAGTGGCTCACGCCGGCGCTGGAGAATTTCCGCGCCCGCTGGCCGCACGTGGAAGTCGACTTCCATTCCGGCGTCACCTTCGACCCGCAGCCCGCGCTGCAGCAGGGCGAACTGGATCTGGTCATGACCTCAGATATCCTGCCGCGCAGCGGTCTGCACTACTCGCCAATGTTTGATTATGAGGTGCGCCTGGTGCTGGCGCCTGAGCACCCGTTAGCCATGAAGACGCTGATTACGCCGGAGGATCTGGCCACGGAAACGCTGCTGATTTATCCCGTGCAGCGCGGACGCCTCGACATCTGGCGTCATTTCCTGCAGCCGGCCGGCATCAGTCCCCAGCTGAAAAGCGTCGATAACACGCTGTTGCTGATCCAGATGGTGGCAGCCCGGATGGGTATCGCCGCGCTGCCGCACTGGGTGGTGGAAAGTTTTGAACGCCAGGGTCTGGTGGTGACCAAAACCCTGGGCGAGGGATTATGGAGCCGTCTGTACGCGGCCGTTCGCGATGGCGAACAGCGTCAACCGGTCACCGAAGCGTTTATTCGCTCCGCGCGGAACCACGCGTGCGATCATCTGCCGTTTGTCCGGAGTGCGGAGCGACCCAGCGTCGATGGACCCACAGCGAGGCCAGGATCACCAACGCTCCGCTAATAAAGCTCGGCCAGTGCGGCTGCTCCTGCCAGATGGCAAGGTTAACCAACAGCCCGGCGGGGACATGGACGTTATTCATGATCCCCAGCGTGCCAGCGTCCACCTGAGTGGCGCCATAGTTCCACATAAAGTAGCCCAGCCCGGAAGCCACGACGCCAAGCCACACCAGCACGCTCCACTGCAGCCTGGTGGTCGGCAGCTTCTGTGGGTTGCCCAGCATAAACCATGCCGCCACCGCCACGATAAAGGCCCCGACATAGAACCAGGCAAAGGCATTGTGCTGCGGCATCGGTCGCACCTCCATCAGGCGCTTGTAACCCACCATCCCGATGGCGAAGCAGAGGTTTGACAACTGCACCAGTAACAGCCCGGTCCAGAAATGATCGCTGACTTTGTCGTAACGGATAATCGCCGCCCCCAGCACCGCCAGCGCGGCGCTCAGCAGATAGCCCCAGCGTAGTTTACGTCCGCTGAGCAAATCGTAGATCAGCGTGATATACAACGGGGTAAACACGGTAAACAGCAGGAATTCCGAGACCGTCAGATAGAGATAGGCGCGGAAGGCCAGCAGGTACATGATGCCAAGCTGCATCGCGCCCACCAGCATATAGAGCACGATCGTGCGCGGAGACTGGCCGCGCGTCCGCAGGAAAGGCAGGAACACCAGCGCCGCCAGGCCCACGCGCATCAGCACCGAAAAATAGCTGTCGACGCTACCGGCCAGGTACTCGCCAATCAGGCTGAAAGAAAAGGCCCACAGGATAGTGGTGATAATTAACAGCGCCACAATGGTCGTCTCGTTGGATAAAGAACAGGCATTGTAGCGAAGAGCCAGGTTGACGACTGGACAGTTATTCGCCAGTCGTCAATCTTTTTCAGTCGAGGTACAGCTTACGCAGATAGTGCGGGACCGCATCGTCGGCGTTGCTGCCGATCACTTCCAGCTCCGGATGCAGATCCTTCAGCCGCTGGTGGGCGTTGGCCATAATGCAGCCTTTACCGGCCATCGACAGCATCTCGGCGTCGTTCATGCCGTCGCCGAAAGCGATGCAATCGGACAGACTGTAGCCGAGCATTTTCGCCACCGCCTCCAGCGCATGCCCCTTCGATACCCCGCCCGCCATCACCTCCAGGCAGGTTAAGGTGGAGAAGCTGACGTTCACGCGATCGCCCCAGCGGGCGTTCATCGCCTGCTCAAGCGGCAGTAGATGTTCGTGATCCTCACAGGTAAAGAACACCTTGCTGATCCCCTGCGGATCCAGTTCGCCCGGCTCATACAGCTTGTAGTTAAACACCGCCTCTTTGAAAAAGCGCATCTCTTCCGGGCGATGGCGGTTCATATACCACTCATCTTCCCGATAGACGTTAGTGACAATTTTCGGGTCGTTGCGCACGATTTCAAACAGGTCGGCGGCAATATCGCGGTCGAGGTTATGGGCGAAAATTTGCTGGCCATCGCTATCGTGAACGCGGGCGCCGTTAGAGGTGATCATGTACGACCGGATGCCGAGATTATCGCGGATCTGCCCGACGTCGATGTAGTGACGGCCGGTGGCGAAGACGAAATTGATCCCACGAGCGGTAAGCAGCTTCAGCGTCTCTTTGGCATACGGGGTCAGGAAATGATCGGGGGAAAGCAGCGTGCCGTCTAAATCAGACGCAACAACCTGGTACATAAAAAAGTTAACCTCTAAGCAGGGCGACGAGCGTTATCGTCGGATTAAGTATGTCGATTGAAAAACTCGACGATGGCATTGAGCGCGACTGAGCGCATAGCGTCCTTTTCAAAAAGGATCTCATGGTATGCCCCTTCAATGACGAGCGGCTTTCCGCCCTCACAGGGATGGCCGGCGGCGGCCCGTAATTCACAATAGCGGTCGTGCATCAGATTATCGACCACCCGCTCCTCTTCCGCCTGCAGCAGCAGCGTCGGGGCCGTATCTTTCTCCACATTCGCCAGCACTTCGTCACCGGCCAGCATGCCTTCGCGCACCCAGTGCCAGGTCGGGCCGCCGACCTGCAGTCGCGGCTCGTCGGCATAGAAGCGCAGGTTACGACGATAGCGTTGTCGACTGTGCGTCAGCACGTTAACGGCAAAAGGCAGCGCCCGCCAGCGTCCGGTGCCGATGGCATACTCTTCGCGAATGCGCTGATGGCCCTCAGCCCAGTCGAGAATATGCCGCACCATCCAGTCCGGCAGCCGAATGATAATCCCGAACATCGGCGCGCAGAGTGCAATGGCATCGCAATGCGCCTGGTAGCGTTGCAGAAAAAGCGTGGCAATCGCCCCGCCCATAGAGTGAGCGAGGATAAACCGTTTTCGCCAGTGGCCCGGGACCACCTGCTGCTGCCAGAGCGCAGCCAGGTCATCAACATAATCGCTGAAGTTAACCACGTGCCCGCGGTGGGTATCAGAGAGCAGACGACCCGAGCGTCCCTGGCCGCGATGATCAATGATCATTACGTCAAAGCCGCTGTGAAAGAGATCGTAGGCCACTTCAGCATACTTTACGTAGCTTTCGATGCGCCCGGGGCAAATCAGCACCAGCCGATCGTTATTTTGCGCGCAAAAGCGAACAAAGCGTACCGGTACATCATCGACGCCTTTAAATTCAGCCTCTTCGCGCTGTCGCCAGAAATCCGTCAGCGGCCCCATGCTAAAGGCCGCAAACGCGTTTTCTCGTGTTTCCCAGTCCTTTTTCTGCCCAAACATCGGGTTTACACCCCTGTTAACCGCTGAAAATCGTTTTTTTGCCGTGTATCACACAATGCTGACACAATAGCGTATTGTGGCATAAAAACAGACAATCAGGGAGTTTCTCATGACCATTGAGTGGTGGTTCGCCTACCTGCTGACATCAATCATTCTCAGCCTGTCCCCGGGTTCCGGAGCGATTAATACCATGACCACCTCCATTAACCACGGTTACCGCGGCGCGGCGGCGTCGATTGCCGGTTTGCAGACCGGGCTGGCCATTCATATCGTGCTGGTCGGCGTCGGCCTCGGCACTCTCTTCTCTCGCTCGGTGCTGGCCTTTGAGGTGCTGAAATGGGCCGGCGCAGCCTACCTGATCTGGCTGGGTATCCAGCAATGGCGCGCGGCAGGGGCCATCGACCTGAATACGCTGGCGAAGGCGCAGACCCGCGGCAAACTGTTCCAGCGGGCGGTGTTCGTGAATCTCACCAATCCTAAAAGCATCGTTTTTCTGGCCGCCCTGTTTCCACAGTTTATCCTGCCCCACCAGCCCCAGGTGATGCAGTATCTCGTTCTGGGCGTCACCACCATCGTCGTCGATATCATTGTGATGATTGGCTATGCAACCCTCGCACAGCGCATTTCAGCATGGATTAAGGGGCCAAAGCAGATGAAGGCGCTGAACAAAGTCTTTGGTTCACTGTTTATGCTGGTTGGGGCGCTGCTTGCCTCCGCCCGTCACGCCTGAATGATGGAATCTCGCTCGCAAAGAGAGGTTCGCCTGGCTGGCGAAGCCATCTCTCTGCGCGAGCCGGCGCGCAAAGCGGGAAATTAATCTTTTTGCCCGCTGTCGACGCTGAGCCCGCCGTGCCAGGATGCCGTCAGAGACGTGATTCACGGATGAACGGCGATGGCAGAAACGGCGACCCCACATGATGCGGTATTTAAAACTTTTCTGTCGCGGGCAGAGACAGCGCGCGATTTTATCGAGATCCACCTGCCACCGTCGTTAACAGCGATCTGCAAACTGGATACCCTGCGTCTGGAATCCGGCAGCTTTCTTGAAGACGATCTCAGGCCCTACTACAGCGATATTCTCTATTCGCTGGAAACCACCCGCGGTAAAGGGTATGTCCATGTTCTGATCGAGCACCAGAGCGCCCCCGATAAACTGATGGCCTTTCGCTTAATGCGCTATGCCGTCGCCGCCATGCAGCGCCATCTGGAGAGCGGCCATAAAACGCTGCCTCTGGTTATTCCGGTCCTCTTCTATCAGGGACGACGCAGCCCCTATCCCTGGTCTATGAGCTGGCTGGATAATTTCGCCGATCCCGAGACCGCCCGCCAGCTCTATAGCGGGGCGTTTCCGCTGGTCGATATCACGGTGATCCCCGACGACGACATTATGCAGCACCGCAGCATGGCGGCCCTGACGCTGGTGCAAAAACACATCCGCCAGCGCGATATGGCGCAATTGCTGGATAAGTTGACCCAACTCTTAATGCTGGAGCAGATGAGCGGACAACAAATCACCGTATTGGTAAACTATATGGCTCAGGCAGGGGATGCCGAGGATACTCGGGCACTCTTATACGGGCTGGCACAGCGCGTGCCGCAGCATGGAGGATTACTGATGACGCTGGCGGAAACATGGCTCGCAGAAGGTATGGAAAAAGGCATCAGGAAAGGCGTACAGCAAGGTATAAAGGAAGGCAAACATCAGGCCTTGCTGCAGGTTGCCGAAGCGATGCGCAAACGCGGGATTGATGACGAAGCGATTATGGAAATGACCGGTCTGTCTGAAGACGAGCTGCAGCGGCTTTGCCATTGACACTTTCTCCACCCGGATATAGCCGGGTGGAGCATCGCGCCAGGTTAACGCGAGATAATCAGGTGGATGCCGAAGCCCGCAAACAGCGTGCCGGCGATACCGTCGATCCACTTCGCCATCCGCTGATAGCCTCGGCGCATCCCCGGCAGGGCGAACAGGCTGGCAACCACCAAAAACCAGGCCAGCGTCTCCATGATAATCAGCAGAAAAATGCCCCAGCGCGCGCCGGCGCCAACGCTGTCACCGACGAACAGCGAGAACACCGATCCGAAGTAGATAATCGCTTTCGGGTTCGCCAGATTGGTCAGCAATCCCTTCAGGAAGCTGCGTCCGCTGCGGGCCAGTTCAACCTGCGGTTCTGCCGGGGACACCGCCTCTTTTTTCAACGCGCCGCGCAACATCTGATAGCCCATCCAGCACAGGTACAAGCCACCGCCGATCATAATGATGTTGTGCAGCCATGCCATTCTGGCGAGGATCAGGTTCAGGCCGAGCAGCGCAACCCCCGCCCAGATCATCACGCCGCAGGTGATCCCCAGCACTCCCATCACCGCCTCTCTGCGCGAGCGGCTGATGGCCGTTTGTGAGACAAAGAAAAAATCCGGCCCCGGGCTCATTAGCGCAATGATATGCACCAGCGCCACGGTGAGGAAAAGCATCAGCATAGTTAACTCGCAGGAAAATAATGAAGAGGATAACTATTCTGGCACTTTTATAGCCAGCTGACTACTCATCGTCGCCATCGACATGCGACCGGATCAGAGCCATAAACGGCTTGCCGAAACGCTCGAGTTTACGTGTTCCTACGCCGTTGACGCTGAGCATTTCGCCAGCGGTTAGCGGCGACTGCTCCGCCATCTCAATCAGCGTCGCATCGTTGAAGACCACGTACGGGGGAATGTTTTCTTCATCGGCAATCGCTTTACGTAACTTGCGCAGCTTGGCAAACAGCTTACGATCGTAATTACCGCCGAAGGATTTCTGCATCGCCTTCGGCTTCAGCGCCACGATACGCGGTACGGCAAGCTGCAGCGGAACGTCGCCGCGCAGCACCGGGCGTGCGGCTTCGGTCAGCTGCAGCGCGGAGTGCTGGGCGATATTCTGCGTCACCAGCCCAAGGTGAATCAGTTGGCGGATCACGCTCACCCAGTGCTCGTGACTCTGTTCCCGGCCGATGCCGTATACCGGGAGCTTATCGTGGCCCATCTCGCGGATGCGCTGATTGTTGGCGCCACGCAGGACTTCCACCACGTAACCCATCCCGAAGCGCTGGTTGACCCGATAAATAGTGGAGAGCGCCTTGCGGGCGTCCATTAAGCCATCGTACTGCTTCGGCGGATCAAGACAGATATCGCAGTTACCGCACGGCTCCTGGCGTCCTTCGCCAAAGTAGTTCAGCAGCACCAGACGACGACAGGTCTGGGCTTCAGCAAACGCCCCCATCGCGTTCAGCTTATGCCGTTCGATATCCTGCAGCGGTCCGGCGGGCTTCTCTTCCAGACAGCGGCGCAGCCACGCCATGTCCGCCGGATCGTAAAACAGCATCGCTTCCGCCGGCAGGCCGTCACGCCCGGCACGGCCGGTCTCCTGATAGTAGGATTCAATATTGCGCGGGATATCAAAATGCACCACAAAGCGGACGTTCGGCTTGTTGATGCCCATCCCAAAGGCCACTGTCGCCACCACAATCTGCAGATCGTCGCGCTGGAATTTCTCCTGCACGTCGGCGCGCACGTCGTTTTCCAGGCCGGCATGGTAAGCCGCCGCGCTGATGCCGCGGCTCTGCAGGCGCGCGGCGGTATCTTCCACTTTCGAACGGCTGTTGCAGTAGATAATGCCCGATTTGCCTCGCTGATCCTGGACGTAGCGCATCAGCTGGTCGAGCGGCTTGAATTTCTCCATCAGCATATAGCGGATGTTCGGCCGGTCGAAGCTGCTGACCTGAATCAGCGGATCGTTAAGTCCCAGCAGACGGACGATATCGCGGCGGGTGGTGTCATCGGCGGTGGCGGTCAACGCCATAAACGGGATCTGCGGCATCCGCTGACGCAGCTGGCCCAGCGCGGCATATTCCGGGCGGAAGTCATGGCCCCACTGAGAGATGCAGTGCGCTTCGTCCACCGCCAGCATCGCCAGATTCCAGTTCGCCAGATGCTCAAGGAAGTTGTCGAGCATCAACCGTTCCGGGGCGATATACAGCAGACGAACCTGCCCGCTGCGGCAGCCGGCCATCACGTCCTGCTGCTGTTCGCGGCTTTGCGTCGAGTTCAGACAGGCCGCCGCCACGCCGTTAGCCAGCAGCTGATCGACCTGATCCTTCATCAAGGAGATGAGCGGCGAGACCACGACCGTCAGGCCGCCCAGCACCAGCGCCGGCACCTGATAACACAGCGACTTGCCGCCGCCGGTCGGCATCACCACCAGGCAATCGCGCCCGGCCAGTGCCGTATCGATAATGGTTTCCTGGCCCGGGCGAAACTGCTGGTAACCGAAGGTCTCTTGTAAAACCTGCCTAGCCAGCGATTCCTGATTTAATACTTCCGCCTGTGCCACGTTGACCCCATTTGCCTGAAAAGAAAACAGGCGCTATTTTCAGCGCCTGCGAGCCAGAGTGCAACGATTAAAACAGATCGTTAAGCATTAGCCCGACGCCGACGCGCGTTTGATTAAAGTTGTAGTCGATAAGCGATTCGCCGTAGCCGCTGTAGATCTGGGTGTAAGCGCGAACATGTTTGGTGATGGGATAGCTCACCCCAAGTTCCGCCCCGCCGTAGCCAGTATTCCAGTTGTATTGCCCCTGCGCGCTGAGGATTGCCTCGCCCAGCTGGTAACCCACCTTCAGGCGGTAATAGCCCATATATTTGGTGATATCCGGGTTATCATCGGTGCTGCCCACCACATACCAGGGTTTCACTTCCACCAGCCAGTTGCCATTTTGCGCCATCAGGCGGGCATAAAGCCGGTTCCAGCTGCGCGAGGTGGGATCGGAACGGCCATTCGAGTCGTGGTTATATCCCATTTCGATATCGCGCAACGTCCAGCCGGCAAACTGATAGTCGGTCGCAAAACCAAGAAACAGCTGGGGTTCGTAGTTGGTTTCGCGAAACGGCGCCGACTCTTTGCTGTTGGAGAGCTGCCACCAGGATTTCTGGGTATAGGACGCGCCGAGCAGCGAATTATCCCCCAGGATGCCGCGCCACAGCGGGAAGGCGAGGCTCAGCTGAAACTTCACTTCATCTTTACGGGCATTTTCGGCCCAGTCATAGCTGCGAATCGCCTCTTTATTGAGATCGCTGGTCCACGTGTAGAGCAGATAGTTGCTTTCATAAGGGTAGAGCAGAAAAGGATTATCATGATCCTGTAGCAGGTTGGCGATAATACTGCCGCGCACTGCTGGTTTGTCGTGTACCGACGCATCCTGCGCCATAACACCAGCCGGTAGCGCGCACAGCGCCGCCAGGCAGGCCAAAGAGATACGCATGCTGGTCTCCTGATAAATAGTTTTTATTTTTGTTTAACCTGAAGACATTCTACCTGTTTATTAATCCCCTGCCCCCTAATCCACTCCGAAAGTGGAAATCAATATTTTAGAAGCATAAAATCAACATTTTATTAACGAATGGAACCGGTGTTATGTCCGAACTTACTGCCGAAGCAGCTCTGAAACTGGTGGGAGAGATTTTCGTCTATCACATGCCGTTTAACCGCGCCCTCGGCCTCGAACTGGAGCGCTATGAAAAAGCGTTTGCCCAGCTCAGCTTTAATAATCAGCCGATGATGGTCGGCAACTGGGCGCAAAGCATTCTGCATGGCGGAGTGATCGCCTCCGCGCTGGACGTCGCCGCAGGGCTGGTCTGCGTTGGCAGCACCCTTACCCGCCATGACACTATCAACGAAGAAGAGCTGCGCCAGCGGCTTTCCCGCATGGGAACCATCGACCTGCGCGTGGACTACCTGCGTCCGGGCCGCGGCGAACGTTTTACCGCGACCAGCACCCTGCTGCGCGCCGGCAATAAAGTGGCGGTAGCCCGTGTGGAACTGCATAACGAAGCGCAGGTATATATTGCCAGCGCAACAGCGACCTATATGGTGGGTTGATTAGCCAAAATCGAGTAACATCACTCTCTTTGGCAATGGATTTTACCGATGGATGTGAAACAGACGCGGTTGGGGATTATTCTGGCCCTCGCCGCCTACTTTATCTGGGGTATCGCGCCGGCGTACTTCAAACTTATCTACTATGTTCCCGCCGATGAAATTCTGACCCATCGCGTGATCTGGTCTTTCTTCTTCATGGTGGCGCTCATCAGCGTCAGCCGCCAGTGGCCGCAGGTGAAAAAGCTACTGAAGACGCCGCGCAAGATCTTCCTGCTGGCGCTCTCTGCGGTGCTGGTCGGCGGCAACTGGCTGCTGTTCATCTGGGCGGTGAATAACCACCATATGCTGGAAGCCAGTCTCGGCTACTTTATCAACCCGCTGGTGAACATTCTGTTAGGGATGATTTTCCTTGGCGAACGTTTCCGTCGCCTGCAGTGGCTGGCGATGATCCTCGCCTTTTGCGGCGTACTGGTGCAGCTCTGGACCTTTGGTTCGCTGCCGATTATCGGCCTTGGGCTGGCCTTCAGCTTTGCCTTTTATGGTCTGGTGCGCAAGAAAATCGCTGTCGATGCGCAGACCGGCATGCTGGTGGAAACGCTGTGGCTGTTGCCGGTGGCGGCGATTTGGCTGTTCGGCATCACCGACAGCCCCACCAGCCATATGGGGCAGAACCCCTGGTCGCTCAATCTGCTGCTGATGGCGGCGGGCGTGGTGACCACCATCCCTCTGCTGTGCTTCACCGGGGCGGCAACGCGTCTGCGGCTCTCCACGCTGGGCTTTTTCCAGTACATCGGCCCAACGCTGATGTTCCTGCTGGCGGTGACGTTCTACGGCGAAGTGCCGGGCAAGGATAAAATGGTCACCTTTGGCTTTATCTGGGTGGCGCTGGCGATATTCGTGATGGATGCGGTGTATACGCAAAGACGGGGGCGTCGGAGCCAGTAGATTGCCGGATAGCGTCTATGCCCTATCCGGCTTACAAAAGTCCAGCACCCAGGCCGGATAAGCGAAGCGCATCCGGCACAACAACTACAGCCAGTTTTTACGCTTGAAGTAGAGATACGGCGCCAGGCCGGCCAGCATCATAAAGACGATCGCCCCCGGGTAGCCGAAGCTCCAGTGCAGCTCCGGCATAAATTCAAAGTTCATTCCGTAGCTGGAGGCCACCAGAGTTGGCGGCAGGAACACCACCGACACCACCGAGAAGATCTTAATGATGCGGTTCTGTTCGATATTGATAAAGCCCATCGCCGCCTGCATCAGGAAGTTCACCTTCTGGAACAGCGATTCGTTGTGCGGCAGCAGGGATTCGATATCGCGCAGGATCTCCCGCGCCTGCTCCAGCTGGCCCGCCGGCAGGCGCGCCTTACGTACGAGGAAGTTCAGCGCGCGCTGGGTATCCATCAAACAGAGGCGGACCTTCCAGCCGATATCTTCCAGTTCCGCCAGCGTCGACAGCGCTTCGTCGTACTCATCGCCCTGGTGGCCTTCCATAATCACGCGGCTCAGCTTTTCCAGGTCGCTGTAGATGTTTTCTATCTCATCCGCCAGCTGTTCGATTTTGGTCTCGAACAGATCTAACAACAGCTCGTAAGCGTTGCCGTCCACCAGCGTCTGGTTACGCACGCGCATGCGGTAGAGGCGAAAAGCCGGCAGTTCACGCTCGCGCAGCGTAAACAGGCGCCCTTCGCGGATAGTAAACGCCACGGTAGAGTTACCCGCGTGATCGTCGGCATCTTCGAAAAAGAAGAAGGAGTGGATATGTAACCCGTCTTCATCTTCAAAGAAACGTGCGGAGGCTTCGATATCTTCCAGTTCCGGGCGCGTCGCCAGGTTCTGACCCAGTTCCGTCTGCACGCGGCTTCGCTCATCATCGTCAGGCTCGACCAGATCGACCCACACCGAGCTGGCGAGGTGCTTGATCTCATCGGCTTCCAGGCGCGTTAAACGATTGTTTTCCAGTTGAAATGCGCTCAGCATGACCGGGACTCCCAATGCAAAAAAATTATCGGACAGTTCGGTGGGCACACAGAAACAAATTGGGTTTCAGACCATTAAGCCTGACTCAGCGCGACGGGAATGGGGCAGGTCGCTGACAACCGCTAAGGCTATCAGCATAAGAGGATAGCCTTAGGAGTTGTTCCTGAATGACAGGAAGTTGAGCCAGCATCTACTGGGTGTGTCCAAGGCGAATGTCCTCTTAGCGTAATCGTGCGCGCATGTTACGCCAGCGCAAAATCGGCGTCAACACGCAACGGAACGCGAAAGCGCAAATCAGGCGCCTTAACGTATAAAGGTAGCAGAATATTACAAAATAATGATATTTTTCTTAAAGTTACACTTCCTCGAGCCGGGCGTAAGCCGCTACCAGCCATTTGATCCCCTGACCCTGAAAAGCCACCTGCAGCCGGCTGTGCTCGCCGCTGCCTTCGAGGTTGACGATGGTGCCTTCGCCAAACTTCGGATGTCGTACGCGCTGGCCTAATTTGTAGCCGGTATTGCTCTCGGCAATCGGCGCGCCCAGTCGCTGATGGTTTACCGGGCGGCTTACCGTGGCCCGCAGACGCACCTCTTCTACGCACTCCTGCGGCAGTTCTCCAATAAAGCGCGACGGGCGATGGTAAACCTCTTTGCCGTACAGACGGCGGGTTTCCGCGTAGGTCAGCGTCAGCTTCTGCATGGCGCGCGTCACGCCAACGTAGGCCAGACGACGCTCTTCTTCCAGGCGGCCGCCTTCATCAAGGGCCATCTGGCTCGGGAACATCCCCTCTTCGACGCCGACGATGAACACCTGCGGGAACTCCAGCCCTTTCGCCGAGTGCAGGGTCATCAACTGAACCGCGTCCTGCCAGGTGTCCGCCTGCCCTTCGCCCGCTTCCAGCGCGGCGTGGGAGAGGAACGCCTGCAGCGGCATCAGATCTTCATCTTCTTCGTTGTAGCTGAACTGGCGCGTCGCCGTCACCAGCTCCTCTAAGTTTTCAATACGGGTCTGGCCCTTCTCGCCTTTCTCCTGCTCGTACATCGCGCGCAGCCCGGAGTCTTTAATCACCCGATCGGTCTGGACGTGCAGCGGCATATCGGTGGTCTCCTGCGCCAGCGCGTCAATCAGCTCCATAAAGCGCTGCAAGGCGCTGGCGGCGCGACCGGCCAGCGCTTTATCTTTCAGCAGCTCGCGGCTGGCCTGCCACAGCGTCAGCTGACGATCGCGCGACGTCTGGCGCACCACGTCCAGCGTGCGGTCGCCGATGCCGCGGGTCGGCGTATTGACTACGCGCTCAAACGCCGCATCGTCGTTACGGTTGGCGATCAGACGCAGGTACGAGAGCGCATCTTTGATTTCCTGGCGCTCGAAGAAGCGCATGCCGCCATAGATGCGGTACGGCATGATGGCCTGCAGAAGCGCCTCTTCCAGCACGCGCGACTGGGCGTTGCTGCGATAGAGGATGGCGCACTGCTCCAGCGCCCCGCCGTTCTCCTGCCAGGTTTTTATCCGGTTCACCACGAAGCGTGCTTCGTCGAGATCGTTGAAAGCGCAGTACAGCGAGATCGGCTCGCCGTCGGCGCCGTCGGTCCAAAGCTTCTTGCCCAGGCGACCGTTGTTGTTTTCAATCAGGGCGTTGGCGGCGCTGAGGATGTTGCTGGTCGAGCGATAGTTCTGCTCAAGGCGGATGGTTTCCGCACCGGGAAAATCGTTAAGGAAGCGCTGAATGTTCTCGACCTGCGCGCCGCGCCAGCCGTAAATCGACTGATCGTCATCGCCGACGATCATCACCTTGCCGGTATCGCCCGCCAGCAGGCGGATCCAGGCGTATTGAATGTTGTTGGTATCCTGGAATTCGTCGACGAGGATATTGGTGAAACGCTCGCGGTAGTGCTGGAGGATATGCGGCTTATTCAGCCACAGCTCGTGGGCGCGCAGCAGCAGTTCGGCGAAGTCCACCAGCCCGGCGCGATCGCAGGCTTCCTGATAGGCCTGATAGACCTTCTGCCAGGTCTGCTCGACCGGGTTGCCGTAGCTCTGAATATGATGCGGACGCAGCCCTTCATCTTTCTGGCTGTTGATGTACCACATCGCCTGACGCGGCGGCCACTGCTTCTCATCGAGGTTCATCGCCTTAATCAGACGCTTCAGCAGGCGCAACTGGTCTTCGCTATCAAGGATTTGGAAATCCTGCGGCAGGTTGGCGTCCAGATGGTGCGCGCGCAGCAGGCGGTGGGCCAGGCCGTGGAAGGTGCCCACCCACATGCCGCCCTGGGTGGTGCCCATCAGCTGGCCGATACGATGGCGCATCTCTGCCGCCGCTTTGTTGGTAAAGGTCACCGCCATAATAGAATACGGCGAGCAGTTCTCTACGCTCAGCAGCCAGGCGATACGGTGCACCAGAACGCGCGTCTTACCACTGCCCGCCCCTGCCAGCACCAGCATGTTGGTGCGCGAGGCCGCTACGGCTTCACGCTGTTTGTCATTGAGGCTGTCGAGCAGGTAAGAAACGTCCATTGGCACCGCCGGAAGAGAAGGGGTTCCACGAACCCCTGTTAATATATACAGAGTGACTGGTGATTATATCAGCGAGGTCAGAGATGCCAACCGTGAAATTTCAATATGCGGCAGCAGGCGGCTGTCCGCGGTGTGCATCAGGTCCGCGCCTTGCGGTTTGATCCAGCATGCCTGCATGCCACAGCGCAGCGATCCGGCGACGTCAGTGGTCAGGTCATCGCCGACGTGCAGAATATGCCCGAGCGGTAAGTTCAGGCGCTCCGCCGCCAGATGGTACATGTCGGCAAACGGCTTGGAGCGGCCATCCGGCCCGGCGCGCAGCACAAAGCGGAAATAGTCGCTCAGGCCGAACAGCTCTGGTCGGGCGTTGCCGTTGGTAATCGCCACCAGAGGCCACTTCTCCGCCAGCTTCGCCAGCGTATCGTGGGTCTCCTGCGGGACATCGACGCGGCTGCGCCAGTGGGCGAAGTGTTCCATCGCCGCATCGGCCCCCGCTTTCGCCGCGTCGGCGGAGAGGCCGGCGTTACGCATGCCTAACTCCAGCGCACGGTGGCGCCAGACGGTCACGTCGTGATAGATCTCAGGCTCGGATGCCAGCAGCGTCTGGCGCAGCTGATTAAGCTCATGGGCGTCGAACTGGCTGAGCGACGGATGGTAGCTGCGCACAAAAGCCAGCGACTCGTGCATCGTCCGGTCAATTACCGGGCGGTTATCATAAAGGGTATCGTCCAGGTCAAACGTCAGCGCGGAAATCTGGCCCAGAGGTCGGTAAAAACGCATTATTTCCCCCGTTTTGCGCGCGGATGCGCGGCATCGTACACCGAGGCAAGGTGTTGAAAGTCGAGATGGGTATAAATTTGGGTGGTGGAGAGGTTAGCATGACCCAACAGCTCCTGCACACCGCGCAGATCGCCGCTGGACTCCAGCATATGAGTGGCAAAGGAGTGGCGAAGCTTGTGCGGATGCACATGGCTGTTCAGCCCCTGCTTAATGCCCCACTCGGCGAACCGCTTCTGTACGTTGCGCGCCGAAATGCGCTTGCCCAGTTTCGACAAAAACAGCGCGTCGTCGTCGGTACCGAACAGGCCGCGTAAATCCAGCCAGTGCTCAATCCACATCACGGCGTTGCGACCGATCGGCAAACGGCGCTCTTTGCTGCCTTTGCCCATCACCCAGACCTCGCCGCTTTCGAGATCGAGATGTTTGATATCAAGGTTGACCAGCTCGGATAAACGCAGCCCCGCGCCGTACATCACCTCCAGCATCGCCCGGTCGCGCACCGCCAGCGGATCGTTGAGATCGATATCCAGCAGCCGATTGACGTCATCGACATCGATATTTTTCGGCAGGTGACGGGGAATTTTCGGCGCGGCGATCCCTTTCGCCGGGTTGGCGCTGAGCTCGCCCTGGCCGACCAGCCAGTCGAAGAAACTGCGCAGCGCCGACAGGCGAAGCGCCAGGCTCGCCGGGCCTAACCCCGCGCGGCGACTGCGCACCGCAAAGCTTCGCACCTGAGCGGCATCGCACTGTGACCAGCTTTTCAGACCCGCCTCATCCGCCAGGGCGATCAGCGCGTCCAGCTGTCGCTGGTAATTCAGTAACGTGATCGGGCTGAGCTGGCGTTCAACGCCCAGGTGGCGCAGAAAGCGGGAGACGGCGGAGAAGAGAGGAGAATCGGTCATGCGCGTTCAATCCAGCGCTCCAGCAGGCCGGGCAGCATCTGGGCAATCTCCTGCAGCAGCTGCGTCCCCTGTCCTGGCTGATAATGCTGCGCATCGCGGCTGCTAAAGAGCATCACGCCGGGGGCATTATCGCCGCCCAGCAGCGACATCGCCACTGACCCAATGGCTTTCGCCTCCGGCAGCACCACCAACAGCTCCGGACCGTTGAGCGGCCCAAGGTAGTGGCGCGCCTGGCCCAGACGTTGAATACGGATCGGCTCAAACGCCTGCCGGCTTAACGCCAGATGGGTAAACTTCGAAGGCGCGCCGAGGCGCCAGCTGTCAGGGAACAGGCGCACCGTGGCGCCCGCCAGCCCCAGCTCGCGCGCCCAGCGGTGAAGGCGGTTGAGCATATCGTCGAGGCTCTCCGCCGCCGCCAGCCGCGTTTGCAGCTGCAGCAGGCGCTGGAACAGGCTTTCATTGGCGACCGCCTGCTCCATCAGCAGCGACATATTCTCTTCCAGCACATGAATATGGTTACGCGCCCGCATCATATGCCACTCCACCAGCGAAATCGTACCGCGTACCGGATGCGGGACGCGGAGGTGTTCGACCTGGGCGGCATTACGAATAAAAAATTCAGGATGTTGCAACAGATAGTCCACCACGGCGCGATCGTTCAATGCGCTGGCGACCTCCTGTTGTTCTTCCCCGATTGGTTTCATAAATGAATAAATCCATCATAGACATGGGCCGCCGGGCCGGTCATAAACAGCGGCTGGCCCGGGCCTTTCCAGGCGATATCAAGACGACCGCCGGGTAATTCCACACGTACCGTTTCAGCGAGCAGCCCCTGCTGGATCCCCACCGCCACCGCGGCGCAGGCGCCGCTGCCGCAGGCCTGAGTTTCCCCGGCGCCGCGTTCGTAGACGCGCAGACGGATATGGGACCGGCCGACCACCTGCATAAAGCCGATATTGGCGCGCTCCGGAAAACGCTCATGGCTTTCCATTACCGGGCCGAGGGTTTCCACCGCCGCCGTATCCACATCATCCACCTGGATAACGCAGTGCGGGTTCCCCATGGATACCACGCCGCACAATACTGTCTGCTCGGCGGCACGCATGATATAGGTCTTTTCCGCTTTGTTGGCGCGGAACGGCACCTGGGAGGGCTCGAAGTTGGGCTCGCCCATGTTCACCCGCACCAGATCGTCTTCCGTTACGCTTAATACCATACGGCCGTTGGCCGTACTCACGCGGATGTCACGTTTATTGGTCAGGCCTTTCAGCCGGACGAAGCGTGCGAAACAGCGCGCACCGTTGCCGCACTGCGACACTTCGCTGCCGTCGGCATTAAAGATCCGGTAATGGAAATCCAGATCCGGATCGTAGGGCGGCTCCACCACTAACAGCTGATCGAACCCGACGCCAAGGTGGCGATCCGCCAGGCGGCGAATCAGCTCCGGCGAGAAAAAAACATTCTGCGTTACCGCGTCAACGACCATAAAATCGTTGCCAAGGCCATGCATTTTAGAGAACTGCATCATCTACTCCAGTTGCGCGGAACAGAACGTTATCGTTAGTAATTGACCTGGCTCGGACCACCGGTATCGCCACGATCGTTACGATCCGGCGTTGAGCTCTGAATGCCCGGGTTAACCGGTTTGGTCGGCGGCGGCGCAGTTTTGTCAGCCGGCGGGAAATAGAGAGGCCCTTTCAAACCGCAGCCGGTCAGGCTGAAGATCGCAAACAAAACGGCAAGCGTAGGAAAAACGTTTTTCATTGATAGTTGCCCGTGATTCATTCTTTCTGCTTTCTATCATCGCAGGAGAAGGCGTAAAAGCAAGCCTTTAGCATCTGACTGCGCGCGCTTTTGTTTCGCGCTATACTGCCGCCAATCTCAAAAATGCGGGACAGAATCATGAATGACAGTGAATTTCATCGCCTTGCCGACAGCCTGTGGATGACCATCGAAGAACGCCTGGACGACTGGGACGGCGATAGCGACATCGACTGCGAAATCAACGGCGGCGTGTTGACCATCAGCTTTGAAAACGGCAGCAAAATCATTATTAACCGTCAGGAGCCGCTGCACCAGGTATGGCTGGCCACCAAACAGGGCGGCTACCATTTCGATCTCAAAGGCGACGAGTGGATCTGCGATCGCAGCGGCGAGACCTTCTGGGATCTGCTGGAGCAGGCGGCAAGTCAGCAGGCCGGTGAGACGGTGAGATTCCGTTAATGACGCGTTTCCCGGATGGCGGCGCATCGCGCCTTATCCGGGCTACCCGACGGCTCAGGTAGTCCCCAGGCCCGTACCGCCGGACGACGAACGCAGGCACGGAGCCGCGACGCCTGACCCGGCCTGGGAAAGCGCGCCCCGATAAGCGTTACGAGTAGCGCTGCTGCAGCACCGGCGAGGCGGTAACGTCCTGGCTGGTGGGTATCGCGGCGGCAATCGCCTGAGTGCGGAAAGGGATCACCTGGGTGCGCCCGTCCACCTCGACAATCTGATAGAACTGCGGCAGGTTGAAGTTGATAAAGCTGGAGCCGTAGGTAAAACGATCGTGCGATGACGAATAGAAGCGGCTGACGTCGCGCACCAGCTCCTCTTTGCTGCCCTCGCAGTGGTGATACACCTCAGCGCGGTTGCTCTCATCGAGAATATAGATGTTAAAGCCGCTGTCGTTGTTATCCGCGTCTTCAAAGAAGAACTGAATAATCCCTTCGCTGGCGAAGCCGTCCACCACCGCCGGCAGCTTAACGTGATTGGTTTCCACCTGCACCGACAGGCCGTGGAGCTTGTTGTGCGAGATAGCGCCGTAGAATTCAATGGCGTTTTCCAGCTTCTGCACCGAAACATTGAGACGCTCGAAGAACAGCCCCCAGGTCTGGCCGGAGACGCGCAGCGCTTTAAAGCGCCCGGTATCCTGGCGGGTACTGGAGAGACGCAGTTCGATGCACTCGGAGATCATCTGCTGTACGCGGGTACGGATCAGGCCGCGCAGATGTTGGCTATAGCAGAACACCTCCACGCTGTCCGGCGGCGCGGCGTCCTGATGCATTTTACCGAGGATCGTTTTCAGCGCTTCGATCATCGCCTGCTCGCCGTTGAAATGCAGGGTACGCACTTCGTTCCACGAGTTGCGATACAGCAGGTCGACGCTGCCGATCAGGCATTTTTGCTCTTCGCCGAAGCTGAAAACATCAAGCTTACGGAAATCAAAGTGCACCACCTGATTGCGGAAGGCCGCCGTCGGGTCATATTCGAGGTTGACGATAATCGCCAGGTGGCGAATTTCGCATGGGCTGTATAGCGCTTTTGGCGTCGGCGCCGGCAGGCGCAGCGGGAAGTGGTGCGACACGTCGGCCACCATCTCCTGCAGCTTCGCCAGATCGACGATGCCGTTGCCCTTAATAAACAGGCGGGTGCGTGAGGTCAGCAGGCCGTTAAACCAGGCCCAGGCCACCAGCTTATTAAGATAACGGTTATATTCCAGCGGCTGATGGCTGATGATCGATTCCATATCCGGCGCGCGGTTGTACAGATACCAACCGGTACGGTTGGCGCGACCCGGCGGCACGTGGATAAAGGTCAGATTCGGTTCCGACAGGTCCGGCGAAATTTGCGGGTTCACCAGCGTCACTTTGCCCGGCAGCGCTTCAAAAGCCGCATACAGCTTACGCGTCAGCACGCCAATATCCTGCGGACTGGCGGAGACGCTGAGGTTATTGCGCCGCGCGAAGCGGATCAGATTACGATAGCTCTGCATCATCGCATCGAGCAGTTCGTTGTGCGCCTTGCGCACTTCATCAATTTTCCAGTTCGCGCGGTTGTCGAGCATCATCAGACGCTTTTCATCCCAGCCCCACGCGTTGACCAGCTGGCTGACGACTTCGCGACGCCAGCCAACGCAGGCGCGTTCGCGGCTGAGTTTTTCACACACTTTCAGATAGAAGCAGCGGCGCACCAGGTCGAGACGGGTTTCATCTTCGATGGCCTGCAGGTAGGTGGTGACGCGCTCCAGCATCATGCAGTACGGGTCGAGGCCGAAGGAGACGATCTCGCCATCGTGCAGGCGCTGTTTGATATCTTTCGCCAGCAGGCGGTTATTGGGGTATTCCCAGGAATAGGCTTCCAGCAGCAGCGTTTTCAGCACCGCTTTATAGGGGGAGTCAATACTCTTATACAGCTGCCACAGGCTGGCGCCGAAGTACTCTTCCGCCGACAGCGAACTGAGGCCGCCGAGATCGAGCCACTCGTTTGGCGTCAGCACGCCCTGGGCATACAGCCCCATGACGTAATCGTCGTAATGCTCTTCTTCATCGCACGGCACCATATTCCACAGAATACGCTTGCCGGCGAGACGGACCGCGGTGCGGTAGAACTCATCGAGCAGTAAAATATGCTGGGTCGAACCGCAGTCTTCGCCGCCGAGGCTGCCGCTTTCGTTATGGCGGAAACGGTTTTCGTCGATCAGGAAGAAGCTGACTTCCACACCGAGCGAGGCCGCCCAGCTCTCAAGCAGGCTGCATTTTCGCTGCAGCAGCTGGCGCTCTTCGCTATCCAGCCAGGCCTGGTGACATACCCAGATGTCCAGATCGGAAGAACAGCTCTGGCCGACGGAGGAGGTACTGCCCATCGAGTAGACGCCGGTGATCGGCAGCTCGCCTTTCGGCGGCTCCTGGGTCTGCATGCCGCGATGCAGTTCCAGTTCTTCAAGATAGTGGCGTTGGGTTTCATCAGGCGTGTAGAGGCAAATGCCACGGGGAACGTTACCGTCAAGGTAACCCGGCATCAGCGGGTGATGATAATGTAATAACGTTGGCAGTAGACTGTAAACCTGCTGGAAAGCGGGTCCCATGGCAGCAAGCGCGCGATCCACGCGCAGTTGGTTGATGGCATCCAGTCTCTGTTTCAGTGTCTCAATATAGAGGTACAAGACATATCGCCTGATGTTCAAAAACCCGAGGTACAATAGTACGGAGGATTTCAGTATTTCAACAAAAACCGTCACCATTCGTCGTCGGTGTGGTTGTGAAGAGCAGCGGACAGACAAATGGTTTAAAACGTGATCAATTTAACACCTTGCTCATTGACCGTAAAGAAAGATGCGCTACATACAAGTGTAGCACCGTTTATTACCTGTAAATTCCTCACTACGCCTCCGGCAACCGCCCACGCGCATGAAAGGTTAAAAAAGAGTGGGCCGGAGCTATCTCCCACATAAACCGTGAAAACTAACATCCGTAAGACAACAATGTTAGGATGGTTAGTGGTCGACAATGACGGTAACAAGCATGTTAGACAAAGTTTTGAAAATTGCCACACGGCAAAGCCCGCTTGCGCTATGGCAGGCGCAATATGTTAAAGCGCGCCTGGAACAAGCGCATCCCGGACTGAAGGTCGAGCTGGTGCCGATGGTCACTCGCGGGGATGTCATCCTTGATACTCCCCTGGCAAAGGTGGGTGGCAAGGGCTTATTTGTGAAAGAGTTAGAGCTTGCCATGCTCGAAGGACGCGCCGATATCGCCGTTCATTCGATGAAAGATGTGCCGGTGGAATTCCCGGAGGGGCTGGGGCTGGTGACTATCTGCGAGCGCGACGATCCGCGCGACGCGTTTGTCTCCAATCGCTATGCCTCGATTGATGAACTCCCGGCCGGCAGCGTCGTTGGCACGTCAAGTTTACGCCGTCAGTGCCAGCTGGCCGCCACCCGTCCGGATCTGGTGATCCGCTCTCTGCGCGGTAACGTCGGTACCCGACTGAGTAAGCTGGATAACGGCGAGTATGACGCCATCATCCTCGCCGCCGCCGGCCTGAAGCGCCTGCAGCTCGAGGCGCGAATTCGCCAGCCGCTGTCGCCTGAGCAATCTCTGCCGGCGGTCGGCCAGGGCGCGGTGGGCATCGAATGCCGTCTCGACGATGCATGGACCCAGGGGCTGTTAGCGCCTCTCAACCATACGGAAACGGCAGTGCGCGTGCGCGCCGAGCGGGCGATGAACACGCGTCTCGAAGGCGGCTGTCAGGTGCCGATTGGTAGCTATGCGGAACTGAAAGACGGTGAATTGTGGCTGCGGGCGCTGGTTGGCGCCCCGGATGGTTCGCAGATGGTACGCGGCGAACGGCGCGGGCCAGCAGAGCAGGCCGAAGCGCTTGGCATCTCGCTGGCGGAAGAGCTCCTGGATAACGGCGCCCGCGATATTCTCGCGGCAGTTTATGATGGAGAAGCCCCACGATGAGCATCCTGGTCACTCGTCCACTACCGCAAGGAGAAGCGCTGGTCAGCCGTCTGCGGGCCATGGGACGCGTGGCCTGGAGCTTTCCGCTGATAGAATTTACGCCCGGTCGGGAGCTTCCCGCGCTGGGCGACGCGCTTGCCCGCCTGGGGCCTGACGATCTGCTGTTCGCGCTGTCCCAGCATGCGGTGGAGTTCGCCCATGCCCGTCTGCAGCAACAGGGTATGCCCTGGCCCACTTCCCCGCGTTATTTTGCCATTGGCCGCACGACGGCGCTGGCCCTGCATACGGTCAGCGGGCAGCACATCCATTACCCGTTAGATCGGGAAATTAGCGAAGTCTTGCTACAATTACCTGAATTACAAAACATTGCCGGGAAGAATGCGCTGATCTTACGCGGCAATGGTGGGCGGGAACTCTTAGGCGCGACGCTGACCGAGCGCGGCGCCAGGGTCACATTTTGTGAATGTTATCAACGTAGTGCAAAGCATTACGATGGCGCAGAAGAAGCGATGCGCTGGCAATCTCGCGGGGTCACCACGCTGGTGGTCACCAGCGGCGAGATGCTGCAGCAGCTATGGTCGTTAATACCGCAATGGTATCGCGAACGGTGGCTCCTGCACTGCCGCGTTGTCGTTGTCAGCGAACGTCTGGCCCTTCAGGCCCGGGAGCTGGGCTGGCAGGAGATTCAGGTTGCCGATAGCGCCGACAACGATGCGCTGCTACGCGCATTACAATAACTCTCAACATTGGAAGCCATAATGACGGAACAACAAAATCAATCCGCCGTGGTTGAAGAGACCAGGGAGGCCGTGGAGACCACACCACAGCCAGAGAACACTGATAAGAAGAAGGCTGGCAACAAAACCAGCCTGGCGCTCAGCGCGATCGCTATCGCCATTGCGATAGCCGCCGGTATCGGCCTGTATGGCCTGAACAAACAGCAGGCCTCGCGTCAAAACGAAACCACCTCTGAATTATCAAGCCAGGTCGCGGCGCTGCAAAAAGCGCAGGAAAGCCAAAAAAGCGAACTGGAAGGCATTATCAAACAGCAGGCCGAGCAGCTAAACGAAGCCAAACATCAGCAGGAGACGCTGGCCAAACAGCTGGACGAAGTCCAGCAAAAAGTGGCGGTCATTTCCGGTAGCGACGCCAAAACCTGGCTGCTGGCCCAGGCCGACTTCCTCGTCAAGCTGGCGGGACGTAAGCTGTGGAGCGATCAGGATGTCACCACCGCCGCCGCGCTGCTGAAAAGCGCCGACGCCAGCCTCGCCGACATGAATGACCCAAGCCTGATCGGCGCCCGCCGGGCGATCACCGACGATATCGCCACCCTCTCCGCGGTGAACCAGGTCGACTACGACGGCATGATCCTCAAGGTTAATCAGCTGGCGAACCAAATCGATAACCTGCGGCTGGCGGATAATAACGATGACGATTCGCCGATGGATTCTGATAGCGATGAGCTCTCCAGCTCCATCAGCGAATGGCGCGTCAATCTGCAGAAAAGCTGGCAGAATTTTATGGACAGTTTTATCACCGTGCGCCGCCGCGATGAAACGGCGGTCCCGCTGCTGGCGCCGAATCAGGATATCTATCTGCGGGAAAATATTCGCTCTCGCCTGCTGGTCGCCGCGCAGGCAGTGCCGCGCCATCAGGAAGAGACCTGGAAACAGTCGCTGGATAACGTCTCGACCTGGGTACGCGCCTATTACGATACCGATGACGCCACCACTAAAGCCTTCCTTGAAGAGGTGGATAAGCTCAGTCAGCAAAGCATTACCATGACGGTGCCGGAAACGCTGCAGAGCCAGGCGTTGCTGGAAAAACTGATGCAGACCCGGGTGCGTAATCTGATGGCGCAGCCTGCCGTTTCCGCAGGCGGCGCGCCCTCGCCTGCACCTGCAGCACCGGCCGCCCCCGCTGCGCCGCAAGGAGAGTAACGCATGCTGAAAATTCTTTTACTCTTCGCACTGTTGATCGCCGGGATCGTGCTTGGCCCGATGATCGCCGGGCATCAGGGCTACGTCCTGATCCAGACCGATAATTACAATATCGAGACCAGCGTGACCGGGCTGGTGATCATCCTGATCCTCGCCATGGTGGTGCTGTTCGCCATTGAATGGCTGCTGCGCCGTATTTTCCGCACCGGGGCGCATACGCGCGGCTGGTTTGTCGGCCGTAAACGCCGTCGCGCGCGTAAGCAAACCGAGCAGGCGCTGCTTAAGCTGGCGGAAGGTGATTACCAGCAGGTTGAGAAGCTGATGGCGAAAAACGCCGATCACGCCGAACAGCCGGTGGTGAACTATCTGCTGGCGGCGGAAGCGGCCCAGCAGCGCGGCGATGAAGCGCGGGCTAACCAGCATCTGGAGCGCGCCACCGACCTGGCGGGCGATGACCTGATCCCGGTGGAAATCACCCGCGTTCGCCTGCAGCTGGCGCGCAATGAAAATCACGCCGCGCGCCATGGCATCGATAAGCTACTGGAAATCACCCCGCGTCATCCGGAAGTGCTGCGCCTCGCCGAACAGGCTTATACCCGTACCGGCGCCTGGCAGTCGCTGCTGGATATCATTCCGTCGATGGCGAAAGCTAACGTCGGCGATGAAGAGCACCGCGCCGCGCTGGAACAGCTGGCATGGGTTGGCCTGATGGACAAAGCGCTGGCCGACGGCGGCAGCGAGGGGCTGCGCGAATGGTGGCGCAACCAGAGCCGTAAAACGCGGGCGCTGGTGCCGCTGCAGGTGGCGATGGCCGAACGCCTCATCGAGAGCGACGATCACGATACCGCGCAGCAAATTATTATTGATGGTCTGAAGAAACAGTATGACGACCGTCTGGTGATGCCGATCCCGCGCCTGAAGACCAATAACCCGGAACAGCTGGAGAAAGTACTGCGCCAGCAGATCAAAGCCGTTGGCGATCGTCCGCTGCTGTGGAGCACCCTGGGCCAGTCGCTGATGCGGCACGGCGAATGGCAGGAGGCCAGCATCGCCTTCCGCGCCGCGCTTAAGCAGCGTCCGGATGCCTTTGATTACGCCTGGCTGGCGGATGCTCTGGATCGTCTCCATCAACCTGAGGAAGCGGCTACCATGCGCCGCGATGGTCTGCTGCTGACGCTGCAGAATAACCCTCAGCAATAACCTCACCTGGCTGTCGCCTCCTGCGGGGCGATAGCCCTTCTCCCCCGCCTTCCCGTTGACGCTCCCCCTGAAAGAAAAAAACGCCTGCGCTGAAATCAGGGCAGGCGTTAAAACAGGTCTGTTTGACAACAAATTGGGTGCTTCACTCAACGTAATGTCCATGGTGTTTGATGAGGCATAAATGCGACATCTGTCAGTGGACGATAAGCACCGTAAGAACGGCTCTGCATCATTCCGGAGTTTATGAGGCACAAAGGCGAACATAAGAGATGGAATGAGCATCTACCCGATTATTATCGCACAGGATCCAGGGAAATTGCATCTACCACAGTGATGAATTGAGAGTTTTCCTGACGCGTATTCTTAAGCAAAGAGAAGATTTTTTATCAGCAAGATCAGGGAAATAAGTCATGGCAGGAAGTCACAGAAAACAAAAAACCCCGCCGAAGCGGGGTTCAAAATTGGTCGGCGAGAGAGGATTCGAACCTCCGACCCACTGGTCCCAAACCAGTTGCGCTACCAAGCTGCGCTACTCGCCGAAATACTGCTTTTTGAATTTTTAGTTCAATTCGTTAAAGTCGTGGTGCGAGGGGGGGGACTTGAACCCCCACGTCCGTAAGAACACTAACACCTGAAGCTAGCGCGTCTACCAATTCCGCCACCTTCGCAGATTCACAACTCTATCAAATAATGGGGTGGCTAATGGGATTCGAACCCACGACAACTGGAATCACAATCCAGGGCTCTACCAACTGAGCTATAGCCACCACTGCAAACCTTTTACGCGGTATTAAAACCACCGCAGCTCCAGCACCGGGTTAATGGTGCGCCCGACAGGATTCGAACCTGAGACCTCTGCCTCCGGAGGGCAGCGCTCTATCCAGCTGAGCTACGGGCGCTTAGCGCCGTTGCGGGGTCGGATAATACGGACTTCCTCCCCCGCTGTCTAGTGCCTTTTAAAAGAAAATTATCGTTTGCTCATGCTTTGTTCGTTTTGGCGCTTATTCAGCCGTATTATTGACTTGCCCCTGCCTTCCAAGGCCAAACACCTTATAAATCAGGGTAACGGCAGCAAGGAAAATAATGCCGACAAAGAGCGACATCCGGGTTTCATCATTCAGCCCCATCCCGACCAGCACGCAGATCAGGAAAGCCATGGTGAAATAGTTGGCCCACGGAAACAGCAGCGAACGGAACGGATGGCTGGCTATCGCTGCCTGATGTACGCGACGGAAACGCAGCTGACTAATCAGGATCACAAACCAGGGCACCATCCCCGGCAGGACGCTGGCGCTATAGACATAGACAAACACCCGCTGCGGATTAGGAATGATGTAATTCAGGCAGGAGCCTACCAGCAGAATCAGAATAGACAGCGCCACGCCGACGGCCGGAACGCCGTTGCGCGATACCTTACCGATCGCCGCCGGCAGCTGACGGTTCTTCGCCAGGGCGTACAGCATACGTCCGCAGCTGTACATCCCGCTGTTGCAGCCGGAAAGCGCCGCCGTCAGCACCACAAAGTTGATAATCCCCGCCGCGGCGGTAATACCGATTTTGGCAAACGTCAGTACGAACGGGCTGCCGTTGGAGCCGATTTGATCCCATGGGAAGATGGTGACGATAACGAAAATCGCGCCGACGTAGAAAATCAGGATCCGCCACAGCACTTTGCCCACCGCGCTGCGCAGTGTGACCTGCGGATTTTTCGCTTCACCAGCGGTAATGCCGATGAGCTCCACGCCCTGATAGGACGCGACCACGATACACAGCGCCGTCAGGAAGCCCTTCCAGCCGCCGGCAAAGAAGCCGCCATGTTCGGTCAGGTTGCCAAAACCGATGGAGTGGCCGCCGTTGCCAAAGCCGAAGAAAATGACGCCCAGGCCCACGACGATCATCACGATAATGGTGGTCACTTTAATCATGGCGAACCAGAACTCGATTTCACCGTACAGCCGGACCGCCGCGAGGTTAGCCAGCGCCACCAGCCCCACGGCAATTAACGCCGGGATCCACTGCGCCATCTCCGGGAACCAGAACTGCACATAGACGCCGATGGCGGTAATCTCAGAGATGCCCACCGCCATCCACATAAACCAGTACGACCAGGCGGTCAGGTAGCCGAAGAAGGGGCTCATATAGCGATGCGCATACACCGCGAAGGAGCCGGTGACGGGCTCAAGGAACAGCATTTCGCCCATTGAGCGCATAATGAAAAAGACGAACAGGCCAGCGATAATGTACGCCAGCAGCACGGAAGGCCCAGCCCACTTCAGGGTACTGGCCGCCCCCATAAACAACCCCACGCCAATCGTCCCCCCAAGGGCGATCAGTTCAATATGCCGGGCCTCCAGTCCACGCTGGAGCTCCGCTTTTTTCTCAGTCATATATCCTCTTGTGTTTGCCGTATTCCGGGTACTCCCGGTTATTGTTATTAACTGAACTCATAGCCTTGCCGACGCGCAGGTCTCCCCCCGCGCGTATGAAGCCTGCGAATGGTTAATGAATTTTATGGAAATGGCAAATAAAGTATCAGGCGAGTAAAGACATTAAACAGAAAATGGACACAAACTCGCCAGAATGCAGAGGAATATTAGAGTTTATTGGTGTAATGCCAACGTAAATATCGTAGCAGCCGAGCCTGCCTTTTAATCCGGCTCGGCTGGGAAACCAGGCGGTAAAACCACTCCAGCCCCAGATCCTGCCAGAACTTCGGCGCCCGATGAACGTGCCCGGTGAAAACATCGTAAGTGCCGCCGACGCCCATATACAGCGCGTGCGGGTACAGGCGCCGACAGTCGCGCATAAAGATCTCCTGACGCGGGGACCCCATGGCGACGGTGACGATTTTCGCCCCGCTGTCGCGAATGCGTTCGAACAATGCCTGCCGTTGCTCAGGCGCAAAATAGCCGTCCTGGCTGCCGACGATATTCACCTGCCAGCGCTGGCGCAGGCTGGACGCCGTCTGCGCCAGGACTTCAGGTTTACCGCCGACCAAAAACACCGGAGTGCCTTCAGCGCCGGCGCGCTGCATTAACGCTTCCCAGAGATCGGCTCCCGCCACGCGGGACACCTGGGCCTGCGGATATTTTTTACGCAGCGAACGTACCACGCTGATGCCATCCGCATATTTAAACTCCGCCGCCTCAATCAGCGCCCGCACCTCGGGGTTATCCTCTACGGCCAGCATTTTCTCGGCATTAATCGCCACCAGCGTCCCCTCCCGGAGAACGCCGTCGGCATACAAATAATCCAGAGCGTGCTGCATATCGCGCCAGCCTATGAGCTGCAGCCCTCTTAACAGGTACAACGGCGCGGAAATGGTCCCAGTCATGTCCATCCTTCTCAGACTTGCGGTTGCGAAAGCGGTTTTACGCGCTTATGAATCAGTCCCACGCTATCCAGGAACCAGTACAGCAGTTTCGCCGCCAGCAAGCAGATACCAAAGATCACGAGGAAAAACACCACGCGGGAGCCGAACGAATCCAGCCCCTCGCGCGCCAGCACTATCATGTTGAAGATAGCGCCGAAACAGAAACTATGCAGGATTGCCGCTTTATAGCGATTGCTCTCCCGGTTGCCGAGCTCATACAGCCAGTCGAACCATTTAATAATCAACCCGACCGCCACAGCGCCCAGCGGCACAAACCAGACGCCGCCCATCACCACCAGCGAGCCAATCAGCGTCGGCGAAATCGCCAGCCCCGAATGGTTGTTTAACACTTCCCAGGTGAAGTAGTTGGCGGTATTGAGCACCATCGTCGGACGACCGTGCCACATCCAGCTGGGGATAAAGACGTAGAAGTCGCGGATCATCGGCGCCAGCCCCTGGAAATAGATCTTGTCATAGTTTTGCAGCAGCAGCGCCAGGTTCTCCCACGGCGAGAAGGTATCGCGTGTGAGATAGAGGAAGGTATAAAACGCTTCGTCGCCGCTGACGTTCATCCCGTAGCGCTTCAGCGCCAGCCAGAACATGCCGACGATGCCCAGCACGCCCGCCGCAGCCAGCATCCACAAGCTGATCCAGCCGCGAATAATGCCGATAAACAGGAAGATGGCGAAGGCGATGATGATATTGGCGCGAGTCCCGCCGACGATAGCGTAGGTCAGCAGACCAAAGGCCACGGTGCTGACGAGGAAGAAAATCCACGCCTTATAATCCTGGCGCAGGAAATAGACCACCAGCATCGCCGGGATAAAGAAGTAGAAGAAGCGCTTCAACGCCACGCCGGAGACTTCAGCAGAGAAAATCTGGCTGTAGGAGTTGAGCTTAAACAGCAGGAAACCATTGTGGGCGAAGAAGATGCCGACGCACAGCAGCGCCAGCCCCATCAGTATGCCCCACGCCAGATGGGTTTCCACCCGGTTCATGGTAAACAGCGGCCGACGCGTAACCTCACGCGATGCCGGACGCAGCCGCGTTTTATAGGTCACGTAGTAGATCGCGTAGAAGCACACCGCGATCAGCAGCGTCTGCAGCAAAATCTCCGGCGGCGCCACGCTGACGTCAAAGCGGAACACCAGAATACTGGTCAGCGGGAAACCGAAGAAAAAGGTCAGCAGAAACAGCAACGAGAAAAAGACGTTGAAGTTGAAGCGTACCCGACGGAACTCAAACCAGGTGGCGGTGGCGATAAACAGCGTCGACAGCAGCCAGACCACCAGCAGCCCGCTAAATTGCATTAACGTCATGCCTGCCCCTCCGCCGCTAACCGTAGCGCCCGCTGCCAGCCCGTCAGATAGTTCGGCCGGAAGAAAGCGATACCCGACTTATCCACGCTCGCCAGCTGGCGCTGCGCTTCGCGCACCACGCTGACGTCCAGCGCATCGCTGGTGAACAGCACCGGCACATGCTGCTCGGTCATATCCTGCCAGAACGGGTTTTCGCGGTTGAGCACGCAGGGAATGCCCGCCTGAATCAACAGGCACAGGGTGCCGATCCCCTGCTGACGCGCAAACAGGAAATAGCCCAGATCGCAGCGGCGCAGCAGCGCCAGATAATCATGAAACTCAAGCTTCTCGCTGAGGATCTGCAGATGCTCGCGACTAAACAGCGCCGCCCCCGCCTCACGAACCTCATTGATATAGGCCTCGTTATTCGCCGGATAGCCCATCGGCACGATGACGTTTACCGTATCGCCAAACTGCTGATGGATAGCCTTCAGCGCGGCAATATGTTCATTGCTGCGATCCCCGGAGTTGCCCACCAGAATGGTCAGCGTGTCGCCGCGCGGCGCGTTTTCGGCCAGGGTATTCAGCGCCGGATCCATACGCGTCGGGAAGTAGAGCAGTTCGCCCGGAACGCGCGGATGGCGGTTAGCGAACCAGCTAAGATCGCCGCGGGTGGCGAAAACGCGCCCCACCCGCCCCTGCGCCAGGCGGCGCAGCGGATAGAACAGGCGGAACTTCAGGCTGGTCGCATTTTCATACAGATCCGCCCCCCAGATATGCCAGTTAAACTGCGATGGGCGGATACCGCCGCTCAACAGCGCCAGCCACAGGCCGGTATTGAACTGGCCGTGGAAGAAAAAGCGCTGCTGACGGTTGGCTTTGGCTTGCGCAATCACCGCCTGCGCCAGCGACTTCTTCCCCGGATAGCAGGTGATGTCCAGCGCCGGATACCCATCACGCACGCTGGCCTCATCACCGACGACCATAAATCTCCTGGCCTGCGGATCGGCGGCCAGTTCGTCGTTAAAGAACCGCAGTACGGTCTGGTTATGATGCGGGATATCCGATCCCAGTACATGTATCAGTGCTGTCATGCCCGTTTACGCCAGAGTAAAAACACGCCACTACAAAGGGCGAAATAAACAATATAAGTGGCCATATACGCCTGCGCCGCGCCAACCGCGCCGTGCGCCGGTATAAGCCAGTGTGAGAATGCGGTCAGCAGCGTGAACTGGCTGATTTCCGTCAGAATATAAAAACGCAGCGACGCTTTAGCGATCACCAGATAGCCATAGACGTAGGCGCCTACTTTTAAAACGTCGCCCACCAACTGCCAGGCGAACAGGTCTCGCATCGCGGTAAAGCGATCGGAAAACAGCAGCCAGATGGCAAAATCACGCAGCAGCCAGACCGTCAGGCTCGCCGCCGCCACTGCCGGCAGGACGAATTTCAGCGACTTGACTATCTCGCGGGTGATATCCGTTTTGGCGCTCAGCCGCGACAGCGTCGGCAGGAGATAGACGCTGAACGAGGCGGTAATAAACTGCAGATAGGCATCAGAGATACTGCTCACCCCCTGCCAGATACCGACCGCCTCCCAGCCATAATGCGCCGCCAGCAGATTACGCATCATCACATAAGCCACCGGCAGGGTCACTGAGGTTATCAGCGCCATCAGGGTAAATTTCGATAGCTGTCCCGCCAGACCGTTATCCCAGCGCGGACGCAGGGCGTTCAGCGGAATATTACCCCGCCGCCAGAGCATGATGCCCGCCGGGATCACCACCAGCGCCGGCACTAACGCCAGCCCCAGCAGCGCCCCCTGGTAACCACCGAAGTAGTAACAGGCATAATAGGCCGCCACGCCAATCAGGCTGCCGGCAATCAGCGAGAAGGCGTTTCCCGCCGCATCGCGAAAGCCTTTCATCAGCGCCAGCAGGAAGTTCGCCCAGGCGATCCCCATCTGCACCAGCGCCACCAGCCGTACCAGATTCTGATAATGAGTATGACCGAACAGCCCCTGGCTTATCGGCGCCGCCGCCAGTAAAAACACCAGCGCCAGCAGCGTGGAAAAGCCAAGCACCATCGCCGACGAGGTGCCCACCACCTGCTTCAGGCGCGGGGGATCGTCGTGATGCTGAGCCACCAGCTTCGTGACGCCGTTAAATATCCCGGCCCCGGCCAGCACGCCGAGCACGGTGACCAGTTGCCGGAAGTTACCGGCCTGGCCAACGCCCGCGGGCCCAAACGAGACGGCCAGCAGCTTGACGACCAACAGCCCGGCGCCGATTTTGACCAGCGTCGAGGCCGCCGTCCACAATGAGGCTTTTGCTAACGACATATCAGGAGAAGTAGCTCAGCAGCGAGTTAATCACCGTCCGCTGGTTCACCACAGACAGATTGTAAAACAGCGGCAGGCGTACCAGGCGCTCGCTCTCCTGGGTGGTATAGCGGTCTTCACCGTGGAATTCGCCGAAGTGTTCGCCTGCCGGACAGCTGTGCAGGGGAATGTAATGGAATACCGCGAGGATCTCCGCCTCTTTCAGCCAGGCGATAAGCCTGCTGCGATCCTCGATATCGCGCAGCTTAATGTAGAACATGTGCGCGTTTTGCCCGCAGTCAGCCGGGACCGTCGGCAGTTCGATACGTCCCGCGCGGGCCAGCGGCAACAGCGCGTCATAGTAATTCTGCCACAGCGCCAGACGCTGCTGGTTGATGCGCTCCGCCGCTTCCAGCTGCGCCCACAGATAGGCGGCCTGCAGGTCGGACATCAGATAGCTGGAGCCAATGTCCCGCCAGGTATATTTATCCACCAGGCCACGAAAGAACTGGCTGCGGTTGGTGCCTTTTTCGCGAATGATCTCCGCACGTTCCACCAGCGTGCGATCGTTGATCAGCGTCGCCCCGCCCTCACCGCCGGCGGTGTAGTTTTTAGTTTCATGGAAGCTGAAGCAGCCGATATGGCCGATGGTGCCCAGCGCGCGCCCCTTGTAGGTGGACATCACCCCCTGCGCGGCGTCTTCCACCACGAACAGGTTGTACTTGTCGGCGATGGCCATGATGGTATCCATCTCGCAGGCTACGCCAGCATAGTGCACCGGGACGATCGCCCGGGTTTTATCGGTGATAGCGGCTTCGATTAACGTTTCATCGATATTCATCGTATCGCGACGGATATCGACAAAGACGATTTTCGCCCCGCGCAGCACAAAGGCATTGGCGGTGGAGACAAAGGTATAGCTGGGCATAATCACTTCGTCGCCCGGCTGGATATCCAGCAGCAGCGCGGCCATCTCCAGCGAAGCCGTGCAGGAAGGGGTTAGCAGGGCTTTTGCCGTGCCAAAACGCTGCTCCATCCACTGCTGGCAGCGGCGCGTAAAGCCGCCGTCGCCGCACAGCTTGCCGCTGTTCATCGCAGACTGCATGTAATCAAGCTCGGTTCCAACCACCGGCGGCGCGTTAAATGGGATCATGGGGTCACCTGTATAGCCAGTAGGCGGTGCTTTCCACATTAGCACCGCTGAGAATATAACGTTTAAGCGCGGCGGTGTTGCCCATCTGGGTCGCCACCCGCAGTGTAGAAAGTCCGCGCGAAGCGGCCCAGTACCGCGCCGCCTGCATCAGCTGCGCCCCGGCGCCGCGTCCGGCCAGCAGGCCGATACGCGCCTCGGTGGCATTGAGCTGGCGCAGGGAGACAAAGGCGCGAATATCGCCCTCTGGATGGCGGTAAATCAGGCACTGATGATCGAAGGTGCCGCGCACCGCATTTTCAATCCACTGGGCATAGAAACGGCCGCTGGCGTCGGCAGCATACCAGGGCGCGCGAAAGCGGCTCATCGCAAAGGCCTGCGCCGCCTGCTCGCGCAGTGGCGCAATATCCGCCGCCACGGCGACGTCGGCGCCCGCATCCGCAGGGTTGCCCACCGGTAGCGCCAGATCGACCTCGCCTTCCACCAGCTGAAAACCCAGCTGCTGCAGCGCGTCGAGCCGGACGGTGTCGCTGGCGGCTACCTTCGCCTGCACTCGCGACCACCCCGCCAGCGCCTCAGGCGTCAGCCGCGGCGCATGCTCGTCAAAGTGAACGACGGCGCTGTTAACGGCAAAGAAGCGGTTCTCCCACTCCAGGGGATCAATACTGGCGCGGACGGGCACGGAGCAGATCCAGCAGATATTGGCCGTAGCCGGTTTTTTCCAACCGCTTCGCCGCGTGTTTGACGCCGTCGTCGTCCAGCCAGCCGTTGCGCCAGCCGATCTCTTCCAGACAGGCGATTTTGAAGCCCTGACGCTTCTCGACGGTCTGCACGAACATGCTGGCCTCGATCAGGCTATCGTGGGTGCCGGTATCCAGCCACGCAAAGCCGCGTCCAAGCAGTTCGACGGTCAATGCGCCATCTTCAAGGTACATCTGGTTGATAGAGGTGATTTCCAGTTCGCCGCGCTCGGATGGCTTGACCCGTTTGGCGTACTCCGCCACCTTGCCATCGTAGAAATAGAGACCGGTGACCGCCCAGTTCGACTTCGGCTGCTTCGGCTTCTCTTCCAGCGACAGCGCGCGAAAGTTGTCATCAAACTCCACCACGCCAAAGCGCTCAGGATCCATCACCTGATAGCCAAAAATCGTCGCCCCTTCCGTGCGGGCAGCCACGCTGCGCAGCTTGGGGCTGAAGCTCTGGCCGAAGAAAATATTGTCGCCTAACACCAGGCACGCCGGTTCGCCGTTAAGAAAGGCTTCGCCGATGATAAACGCCTGGGCTAAACCATCCGGCGTCGGCTGTACGGCATAGTGCAGCGCAATGCCAAATTCTGAGCCATCGCCGAGCAGGCGCTGGAAATCGCGTAGATCGTCCGGCGTGGTGATGATCAGGATCTCACGGATCCCGGCCAGCATTAATACCGACAGCGGGTAGTAGATCATCGGCTTATCGTAGATCGGCAACAGCTGCTTCGACACGCCGCGGGTGATGGGATGCAGTCGCGTTCCGGAACCCCCCGCCAGAATAATACCTTTCATCATTCCCCCCAGAGATGATTAGCCTTGCAGTCCAAGACGCTCGCCCTGATAGCTTCCGTCCTGAACCTGGCGCCACCATGTCTCGTTCGCCAGATACCACGCCACGGTCTTACGCATACCAGAGGCAAAGGTCTCAGCCGGCGTCCAGCCCAGCTCACGGGCGATCTTCGAGGCATCAATGGCATAGCGCAGATCGTGGCCCGGGCGATCGGCAACAAAGGCGATCAGGTCGCGATAGTGCGCCACGCCCTGCGGCTTATGCGGCGCCAGCGCTTCGAGCAATTCGCAAATGGTTTCCACCACCTCGATGTTTTTACGCTCGTTATGACCGCCGATATTGTAAGTCTCGCCCGGTTCGCCGCGGGTCGCCACCAGATACAGCGCTCTGGCGTGATCTTCCACGTACAGCCAGTCGCGGACCTGCTGTCCATTGCCATACACTGGCAGCGGCTTGCCTGCCAGCGCGTTGAGGATGGTCAGCGGGATCAGCTTCTCGGGGAAGTGATATGGGCCGTAGTTATTCGAGCAGTTGGTGATAAGCGTCGGCAGGCCATAGGTCCGCAGCCAGGCACGCACCAGGTGGTCGCTGCTGGCTTTCGAGGCCGAATAGGGGCTGCTTGGCGCATAGGGCGTGGTCTCGGTAAAGAAATCATCGCTGCCGTGCAGATCGCCATACACCTCATCGGTGGAGATGTGATGGAAGCGAAACGCCGATTTTTGCGCCGTAGCCAGCGTATTCCACCAGCTACGGGCCGCCTCCAGCAGCGTATAGGTGCCCACGATATTGGTTTCAATAAATGCCGCCGGGCCGTCAATCGACCGATCGACATGGCTTTCCGCCGCCAGGTGCATCACTGTATCCGGTTGATACTGCACGAAAATACGGTCCAGCTCGCCGCGGTCGCAGATATCCACCTGTTCAAAGGCGAAACGCGCATCCTGCGCCACCGGCGCCAGCGACATTAAATTGCCGGCGTAGGTCAGTTTATCCACCACCACCACGCGATCGGCGGTGTGCTGGATAATCTCCCGCACTACCGCCGAACCAATGAAGCCCGCGCCGCCGGTGACCAGAATGGTTCTCACCGCCACACTCCTTTGGTGTCGATGATATACGCCTGGGTGACGCTGTCGCCGCTAACGGCTTTAAATTCATTGTGATCGACCAGCATCACCAGCACGTCGGCGCTGGCCAGCGCCGCATCGAGGGTCGCCAGCGTACACAGACCCTCGAGTTTCTTCGGCAGCGCGTGAATGTTGGGCTCAACTACCTGCGTCGTGCCGCTGTGCCAGCGGGCAATCTGCGCGGCAATTTCCATTGCCGGGCTTTCGCGCAGGTCGTCAATATTCGGCTTAAAGGCGAGGCCAAAACAGGCAATGGTCAGCTCGCTGGCCCGTTTGTTGGTGGCATTCAGGCAGTCAGCTACCTGCGCCTTCACCTGTTCGATAACCCATTCCGGCTTGTGGTCGTTGACCTCACGAGCCGTGCGGATCAGACGCGCCTGCTGCGGGTTTTGCGCCACGATAAACCACGGGTCGACGGCGATACAGTGGCCGCCGACGCCCGGTCCCGGCTGCAGGATATTCACTCGCGGATGGCGGTTCGCCAGGCGGATCAGTTCCCAGACGTTAATGGCCTGATCGGCGCAAATCAGCGACAGCTCGTTGGCAAAAGCGATGTTGACGTCGCGGAAGCTGTTTTCCGTCAGCTTGCACATCTCGGCGGTACGCGAGTTGGTCACCACACATTCGCCTTCGAGGAAGATTTTATACAGCTCGCTGGCGCGAGCGGAGCAGACCGGCGACATGCCGCCGATAACGCGGTCGTTTTTAATCAGCTCGACCATCACCTGGCCGGGCAATACCCGCTCCGGGCAGTAGGCGATATTCACGTCCGCCGCTTCACCCACCTGCTGGGGAAAGCTGAGGTCCGGGCGCATCTCCGCCAGCCACTCAGCCATCTGTTCGGTCGACCCGACCGGCGAGGTGGACTCGAGGATCACCAGCGAGCCTTTCTTTAACGTCGGCGCAATGGATTTAGCCGCCGACTCGACAAACACCATATCCGGCTCGTGGCGATCTTTAAACGGCGTCGGCACGGCAATCAGGTAGGCATCCGCTGCCACCGGGGTGGTGGTGGCGCTTAAATATCCCTGCTCGACCGCGGTCTTCACCACGCTCGCCAGGTCCGGCTCCACGATATGAATCTCTCCACGGTTAATGGTCTCCACGGCATGTTGATTGACATCAACGCCGACCACCCGCTTCTGCCGGGAGGCGAACGCGGCAGCGGTTGGCAGCCCGATATAGCCAAGGCCAATCACTGAAATGGTAGAAAAACTCATAGCATTACCTGATTATTTTTAAGTGCAGACAAAATTCGACGACATGCTTCGCCATCGCCATAAGGATTATGCGCGCGGCTCATCGCCTGGTATGCGGCATCATCCTCCAGCAGTCGCGTGACTTCCGCCACGATGCGCTGGCTGTCGGTGCCCACCAGACAGACGGTACCGGCGGCCACCGCTTCCGGACGTTCGGTCATATCGCGCATGACCAGCACCGGTTTCCCCAGGGAAGGCGCCTCTTCCTGAATACCACCGGAATCGGTCAGGATGAGCCAGGCCCGATCCATCAACCAGACGAACGGCAGGTAGTCCTGCGGTTCAATCAACATCACGTTGTCGATATGGCCGAGAATACGGTTCACCGGTTCGCTGACGTTAGGATTCAGGTGAACCGGATAGACAATCTGCACCTCAGGGTGGGTATGGGCTATCTCCGCCAGCGCCTGGCAGATCTGCTCAAAGCCGAGCCCAAAGCTTTCCCGCCGATGGCCGGTAACCAGAATCATTTTTTTACCGTGGCTAATGAAAGGATAGCGCTGCAGCAGGGTCTCCCGTAGCGCTTCATCGCCCAGAACGCGATCGCGCACCCAGAATAGGGCATCGATGACCGTATTCCCGGTCACCGTGATGCGACTGTCGGCAATGTTTTCCCGCAGCAGATTCTGCCGCGAGGTTTCCGTAGGGGCGAAATGGTACGTCGCCAGATGCCCGGTCAGCGTACGGTTGCCCTCTTCCGGCCACGGCGAACTTAAATCGCCGGTCCGCAGACCCGCCTCTACATGGCCCACCGGTATGCGCTGGTAAAACGCCGCCAGGCTCGCCGCCATCGTGGTGGTGGTATCGCCATGCACCAGCACCACGTCGGGTTTAAACGACTCCAGAACTGGCTTCAGCCCCTCAAGAATACGGCAGGTGATCTCGGTGAGCCCCTGCCCCGGCTTCATGATGTTAAGATCGTAGTCCGGGGTGATGGAGAATAGTTTCAACACCTGATCGAGCATCTCCCGATGCTGCGCGGTCACGCATACTTTCGCCTCAAAATGAGGATCCTTTGCCAGCGCATGGACCAGAGGAGCCATCTTGATGGCTTCCGGCCTCGTGCCAAATACAGTTAGTACTTTCACATCGATTCTCTTCGATTAGGCGATGAAGGTCATTTGCCCTTCACCACAGGCCGCAATCACAGGACACGACGACGCGATAACGCCACGCCTGCGCCGATGAGCGCACCCACAATCCCCCACATCACCATCAGAAATACACGGCGCGGGCTATCGCGTTTTACAGGTTCTTCCGGCGTTCGCAAATACCGGTAAGTCTGAAAACGCGGATCCAACGTTGGACCGACGTTCAACGTGCTCAGCATGGCGCGATTCTGGTCGTAATCGAGGTCATATTCCGGTCCGACGGCCTGCAGGTTTTCCAGTCTGGCCTGCAGCATCGGCCTGCCCAATAAAAATAGCTCTGAATCCGGCAACTGATCGGCAGGAACATCCGTTTCGCTGCGCGAGATATTATGCTGCTGAGCGACCTTCAGTGCTTGCTCCACGCTGTGGGTCCGGCGGTTGAAAATAGCCTCGGCCACTTCTTCCTGGCGCTTCACCTGCGCCTTCATTTGCACCGTTCGCGCCGCCCAGGCGCCTTTGAGCTCGTCGTTAAGATGGCCAGCCGCCCGCTGGCTGGCGAAAGCCACATACTGGCGCAGCAAATTATTGGCATCCTGCCCGGTCTCGGCGGTCAGTTTGACGCTGTCGTTGACGCTCTTGGCCGCATCGCCTGGCATAAACTGGATATTGTTAATTAAATCATCCAGCATCGCCGCATCGGCGCGAGCATTACCCGACTGTCGCTGCTTGTAGTAGTCCGTTTGCAGCCAGAAATCACGCCGGGTATCCCAGGAGGCCAACTGCATGATGAACTCTTTATACGCTTCATCCATGGCGGAAGGCTGATCTACCGAGGCCAGGTCGGCTTTGATATCCAGATTGCGTAAGAACTGCTGCTGGGAATAGTACCCCCCCAACATGTTGACAGTAGGCCGATCGGTGATCGCCGTGGCGCTCCACTCCTGGCGAGCAAAGAAGGTGTACACCAACACGATAGCGGCGAAGAGTACAGCACCGCCGACTATCCAGCCTTTTCCTGCCCATAAAGCGCGAAACAGCCCGCGAATATCCAGCTCGTTCTCAACGTTCACTGATTGTGCTCCCGGTAATGGTTGAGTCATCACATCCCCAGCTTTACTTGGTTAGTTTCGGATTATTGCCGCTGTGTCGCCGAATTCTGCGTCTGATGCGCTTAACCAGACGCGCCACTTTCCAGGCGCGCTTAATACAGTAGCCATAAAGGAAGAAGGCCACCAAAAAGAGAATTAACATCACCCATTCCGGCACAATGCGGGTATATTCCGCCGCGACGCCAACCAGCGCCAGCAGGGCAGCGGCCAGGGTGATCAGGACGAACGCCTGGCGGGAAGTAAACCCGGCGCGCATGATCAAATGATGAATATGCTGCCGGTCCGGTGAGAAAGGACTCATGCCTTTGCGCAGGCGGCGATACATAATCGCCACCATATCCATCAACGGGATAGCGATAATCCACAGCGCGGTGACCGGGCTGATGGGATGCGTTTTACCTTGTGTGGTTTCCAGCAGGATCCAGATGATGGTGAAGCCAATCATGGTGCTGCCGGCGTCACCCATAAAAACTTTATAGCGGCGGCCGAGGGCGCCAAGATTAAGAAGAATATAGGGCAGAATGGCGGCGATCATCGCAAAACACCACATCGCCAGGCTGTACTGACCGTCAAACCAGAGGATGATCCCGGTCGCCGCAAAGGAGACGGATGACAGGCCGCCGAGCAGGCCGTCAATCCCATCGACCATATTAAACGCGTTGATGGCGGCCCAGACGGCAAACAGAGTGAGGAAGAAGCCGAAAGGCCCCAGCACCAGCTCCCACGAGCCAAAAATAAAGCCCAGACTACTCAGATGCAGATTCCCTGCCATCATCATAATCACGGCGATCGCGGCCTGAATGACCGCGCGAATTTTCACGCTGATGTCGAAGCGATCGTCCAGCGCGCCAACCAGCACCAATACCCCCGCACAGGCCAGATACAGCGAGGCGTGAGGAATATAATAATCGGCGATGGCGAAGGTGAAACAGATGCCTGCATAAACTGAGATACCACCGACCAACGGAATCAACCCCTGATGCCGTTTGCGATAGTTTGGTTTATCCACTAACCCAATCTTTTTTGCCACTTTCCGCGCGACAAAAATAAAGAGGGTCGTGAATAAGAAAATACTGATTAATTCAGTAATAGCAGTGAGTAAATTCACAACGCATGTGCTCTCAGCATAGTTAATCCGGGAAGTATAGCGATGATGCCCCAACTCCAGAAGGGGAAAAGCAGAACATTACAAATTTATTGTATAGATTTTAGTCTGTTAAAGCTGTCTCCGCCTGCTGTCCGGCGCCATTATACGACAACTTTCGTCCCGCTTTCTCTGTCTCTGGATCATACAAATCCCAAAATGAAAACGCCACGCAAAGGCGTGGCGTTTTTGGCTTTTTTTACCTTACGAGCGCTTCATCATATCGAAGAAGTCATCATTCGTCTTAGTCATTGCCAGTTTATTAATGAGGAATTCCATCGCGTCGATCTCACCCATCGGATGGATAATTTTGCGCAGGATCCACATTTTCTGCAGCTCTTCCTGAGTGGTGAGCAGCTCTTCTTTACGCGTACCGGAACGGTTGTAATCGATAGCCGGGAAGACGCGTTTTTCAGCAATCTTACGAGAGAGGTGCAGCTCCATGTTACCGGTGCCTTTAAACTCTTCGTAGATAACTTCATCCATTTTGGAGCCGGTGTCGATCAGCGCCGTGGCGATGATGGTCAGGCTGCCGCCCTCTTCGACGTTACGCGCCGCACCGAAGAAACGCTTCGGACGGTGCAGGGCGTTGGCGTCCACACCACCGGTCAGCACTTTACCGGAAGCCGGGACCACGGTGTTGTAGGCGCGCGCCAGACGGGTAATGGAGTCAAGCAGGATGATAACGTCTTTCTTGTGTTCAACCAGACGTTTCGCTTTCTCGATAACCATCTCAGCAACCTGAACGTGACGGGATGCCGGTTCGTCGAAGGTGGAAGCAACCACTTCACCTTTCACCAGACGCTGCATCTCGGTCACTTCTTCCGGACGTTCGTCGATCAGCAGCACCATCAGCACGCAGTCCGGATGGTTGTAAGCGATGCTCTGCGCGATGTTCTGCAGCAGCATGGTTTTACCGGCTTTCGGCGGCGCGACGATCAGACCACGCTGGCCGCGGCCAATCGGGGAAGCCAGATCCAGTACGCGAGCGGTTAAGTCTTCGGTAGAACCGTTACCACGCTCCATACGCAGACGAGAATTCGCGTGCAGCGGCGTTAAGTTCTCGAACAGGATCTTGTTACGGGCGTTTTCCGGCTTGTCGTAGTTAACTTCGTTAACTTTCAGCAGCGCAAAGTAACGCTCACCCTCTTTCGGAGGACGAATCTTACCGGAAATGGTGTCACCAGTGCGGAGGTTGAAACGGCGGATTTGGCTGGGGGATACGTAGATGTCGTCAGGGCCGGCGAGGTAGGAGCTGTCTGCGGAGCGGAGGAATCCAAATCCATCCTGCAGTATCTCCAGTACGCCGTCGCCAAAGATATCTTCGCCACTCTTCGAATGCTGCTTGAGGATGGCAAAAATAATATCCTGCTTACGCATACGAGCCAGGTTTTCCAGCCCCATATTTTCGCCGAGAGTAATCAGCTCAGAAACCGGCGTATTCTTTAATTCGGTAAGATTCATAGTGGTGTGGGTTCTTAAACTCGGGGTAAATCTCGAACTTAATGTTGTGAATGGTATGGCAGGAACTTCCATGCCTGTTAACGGCCTTCATCTCGTGTCTGTACGTCGCCTGGTCACAGGAAAGAACGCAGAACTGAAACGACTAGACGGAATGAGTGAAAAGCCCGGAATTAATAGCTTCACGCGCATTTTTTGCGGGATGCTTCGGGTAAAACAAGATTCAAACAAGGTATGTTTAAAACGAAGTCTGTGGATTAACTTAGCACGACTCCAGCCGGGCGTCCAGAGTTCCGCAAAAAATAGGAATCTGGACGCCGGAACAGCAATTCGCTTACGCCAGGTTGGCGTCGAGGAACTCTTTCAGCTGACCCTTGGACAGTGCGCCGACTTTGGTGGCCGCCACTTCGCCGTTTTTGAACAGCAGCAGGGTTGGGATGCCGCGAATGCCGTACTTCGGCGCGGTGCCCGGGTTCTGGTCGATGTTCAGCTTAGCTACGGTCAGTTTGCCCTGATACTCTTCAGCGATCTCATCCAGAATCGGGGCGATCATTTTGCACGGACCACACCACTCTGCCCAGAAATCGACGAGGGTCAGCCCGTCAGCCTTGAGTACGTCCGTGTCAAAACTGTCGTCAGTCAGGTGAATAATTTTATCGCTCATATTTAACTCCACAGGAATAAGCCTGGTGTGTTGGTGTCGTAGCCATCAACGACGCGCTGCGGCTACGTTATGCACGCTATTCTTCAGGATACCTCAATTCTCTGGTCTGCCAACTGGCGCGATCCCTCATGGACCCACCCTTTGACGCCAGGGTCACCTGAACGCGCACTGCATATTGCAGATTTATCGCTCCCGGCTCGCTTAGTGGTCTAAGCTATCCTGGATTCGTTCAGTTACCGTAGACGTACCTTGAATAATTTCGTACACCGCCAACGAAAGGTTGACGTTATTTCACCGGATACGCTTTCTTAATGCAATAGTTAGCTGATATTCTACCACACTATGAGCAAAACACATTTAACAGAACAGAAGTTTTCCGACTTCGCCCTGCACCCGGCAGTCATTGAAGCCCTTGAAAAGAAAGGGTTTCATAATTGCACACCTATTCAGGCCCTCGCCCTTCCGCTGACGCTGGAAGGCCGCGATGTCGCCGGGCAGGCGCAAACCGGTACCGGTAAAACGATGGCGTTCCTGACGTCGACGTTTCATTATCTTCTCTCTCACCCGGCTATCGCCGATCGCCAGGTTAACCAGCCGCGCGCGCTGATTATGGCGCCGACGCGCGAACTGGCGGTACAGATCCACGCGGACGCTGAACCGCTGGCGCAGGCCACCGGTCTGAAGCTGGGTCTGGCTTACGGCGGCGACGGCTACGATAAGCAGCTGAAAGTGCTGGAAAGCGGCGTCGATATTCTGATCGGTACCACCGGTCGTCTGATCGATTACGCGAAGCAAAACCACATTAACCTCGGCGCCATTCAGGTCGTCGTGCTGGACGAAGCCGATCGCATGTACGATCTCGGCTTTATTAAAGATATCCGCTGGCTGTTCCGCCGCATGCCGCCGGCCACTCAGCGTCTGAACATGCTGTTCTCCGCGACGCTTTCTTATCGCGTACGCGAACTGGCGTTCGAACAAATGAACAACGCCGAGTACGTTGAAGTCGAGCCGGAACAGAAAACGGGCCACCGTATTAAAGAAGAGCTCTTCTACCCGTCCAACGAAGAAAAAATGCGCCTGCTGCAGACGCTGCTGGAAGAAGAGTGGCCCGATCGCGCCATCGTCTTCGCCAATACCAAGCATCGTTGTGAAGATATCTGGGGCCATCTCGCCGCCGACGGCCATCGCGTAGGTTTGCTGACCGGCGACGTGGCGCAGAAAAAACGTCTGCGGATTCTCGAAGAATTTACCCGCGGCGACCTTGATATTCTGGTCGCGACTGACGTTGCCGCTCGTGGCTTGCACATTCCGGCCGTGACCCACGTCTTTAACTACGATCTGCCGGACGACTGCGAAGATTACGTTCACCGCATTGGCCGTACCGGTCGCGCTGGCGCCAGCGGTCACTCCATCAGCCTCGCCTGCGAAGAGTATGCGCTGAACCTGCCGGCTATCGAAACCTATATTGGTCACTCAATTCCGGTCAGCAAGTACAACCCGGACGCGCTGATGACCGACCTGCCTAAGCCGCTGCGCCTGACCCGTGCGCGTCCAGGCAACGGCCCGCGCCGCAGCGGTCCACCGCGCAATCGTCGTCGTTCAGGTTAAGAACTCTATGCTATACGCTCAATCATTCAGAATGTGCCAGGGCGCGTTTCCCCGGCAACCCGCTCAGTTACACGGATTGGGCACAAGCGCCCCGTCGACCAGGGAGCCTTCTGAACGATGAAGAGCATGAGCTCCACCTCGCTGTATGCCGCCATTGATTTGGGCTCCAACAGTTTCCATATGTTGGTGGTGCGCGAGGTGGCTGGCAGTATCCAGACGCTGAGCCGGATTAAGCGCAAAGTTCGTCTGGCCGCCGGCCTGAATAGCGACAACACGCTCTCCGCAGAAGCGATGGAGCGCGGCTGGCAGTGCTTACGCCTGTTTGCCGAACGCCTGCAGGATATTCCGCCGGCGCAAATCCGCGTCGTGGCCACCGCCACGCTGCGTCTTGCCGTCAATGCCGGCGAATTTCTGGCGAAAGCGCAGGAGATCCTCGGCAGTCCGGTACAGGTCATTAGCGGTGAAGAAGAAGCGCGCCTGATTTATCAGGGTGTCGCCCACACCACCGGCGGCGCCGATCAGCGTCTGGTGGTCGATATCGGCGGCGCCAGCACCGAACTGGTGACCGGCACCGGCGCGCAAACGACCTCGCTATTTAGCCTGTCGATGGGCTGTGTGACCTGGCTTGAACGCTATTTCGCCGACCGCAGCCTGACGAAAGAGAATTTCGATCTTGCCGAGGCGGCCGCGCGTGAGGTGCTACTGCCCATCGCCGATGTGCTGCGCTATCACGGATGGAAAGTGTGCGTTGGCGCCTCCGGCACCGTTCAGGCTCTGCAGGAAATTATGATGGCGCAGGGGATGGATGAGCGGATCACCCTGACCAAACTCCAGCAGCTTAAACAGCGCGCCATCCAGTGCGGACGCCTGGAAGAGCTGGAGATCGAAGGCTTAACCCTTGAGCGAGCGCTGGTGTTTCCGAGCGGGCTGGCGATCCTTATCGCTATCTTCAGCGAACTGAATATTCAGTGTATGACCCTCGCGGGCGGCGCATTACGGGAAGGGCTGGTGTATGGCATGCTGCATCTCTCCGTTGAACAGGACATCCGCAGCCGCACTCTGCGTAATATTCAGCGTCGTTTTATGATCGACACCGAACAGGCCCAGCGCGTCGCTGGTCTCGCCAGCCACCTGCTCAGCCAGCTGGACGGCTGCTGGGAACTGGATCCGCTGAGCCGCGATTTGCTCCTCAGCGCCTGTGCGTTGCATGAGATTGGCCTGAGCGTGGATTTTAAGCGCGCGCCGCAGCACGCGGCCTATCTGGTCAATAATCTCGACCTGCCCGGCTTTACCCCAGCGCAGAAGAAGCTGATTGCGACGCTGCTGCTTAACCAGACTAACGCCATCGACCTCTCATCGCTTCATCAGCAGAACGCCGTCCCGCCGCGGGTTGCCGAACATCTTTGTCGCCTGCTGCGACTGGCGATACTCTTTGCCAGCCGGCGGCGTGACGATTTGCTGCCCGCCATCAATCTGGTGGCCGATGATGAAAAACTGTCCCTGACGCTGCCGGAAAACTGGCTGGATAATCACCCGCTTGGGGCTGAGCTGATCGAACAGGAATGCCAGTGGCAAAGCTATGTGCACTGGATGCTTGAGGTGAAGTAATACGCTGAACATTGCCGGGCGGCGGCTTCGCCTTACCCGGCCTGCTTATCGCTATCCTTTCTCTTTAGCTTTTGCCAGCATGGCGCGAATGTTCGCCACGTTAGCCTGTCCTTTATGCATTCGCTCTTCAGCGGTAATCACTTTGCGCGCCTGCTCCCAAATCAGATCGTCCTGGGGTAGCTCGAGCAGGAAACGGCTCGGTTCCGGGCGCACCACCTCACCATACTGCCGGCGCTCCTTACAGAGCGTAAAGGTCAGCTCTTTCTGCGCACGGGTGATGCCCACGTAGGCTAACCGGCGCTCTTCATCGACGTTATCTTCATCAATGCTGCTCTGGTGCGGGAGCAATCCCTCTTCCATGCCCACCAGGTAAACATACGGGAACTCCAGCCCTTTTGAGGCATGGAGGGTCATCAGCTGCACCTGATCCAGCTCTTCATCCGATTCGCCGCGCTCCATCATGTCGCGCAGCGTAAAGCGGGTGACCACCTGCGTCAGGGTCATCGGCTCATCGATTTCGCTGCCTTCCAGCATCTCGGTCATCCAGGTGAACAGCTGGTTGACGTTTTTCATACGCATTTCCGCGGCTTTCGGGCTGGGCGAGGTTTCATACAACCAGGATTCGTAATCAATCCCGCGGATCAAGTCGCGCACGGCGTTGACCGGCTCGCGTTCGGCCAGTTGCTGGATCTCGCGCAGCCAGTGGGTGAAGCGGGTGAGTGATTCATAGCCGCGCCCGGTCAGCGTCTGACTAAGACCCATATCAAAGCTGGCGGTGAACAATCCTTTGTTGCGGCCCATCGCCCACTCACCGAGCTTTTGCAGCGTCGCCGGGCCGATCTCGCGCTTCGGCGTGTTGACGATACGCAGGAAGGCGCTGTCGTCGTCCGGGTTGGTCAGCACGCGCAGATAGGCCAGCAGATCTTTAATTTCCGGGCGCGAGAAAAACGACGTGCCGCCGGAGATTTTGTACGGGATGCGGTTCTGCATCAGCATCTTTTCAAAGACCCGCGACTGGTGATTGCCGCGATAAAGGATCGCGTAGTCTTTGTAATTGGTTTTATTGATAAAGTGGTGGGCGATCAGTTCCCCGGCCACGCGCTCCGCTTCATGATCTTCATTGTTGGCGGAGAGCACTTTCAGCTCAGCGCCGTATCCCAGTTCGGAGAACAGACGCTTTTCAAAAACGTGCGGGTTGTTGGCGATCAGAATGTTAGCGGCTTTCAGAATACGCCCGGAGGAGCGATAGTTCTGCTCAAGCTTGATAACCTGCAGCGCCGGGAAGTCCTGGCTGAGCAGCACCAGGTTCTGTGGCCGCGCGCCGCGCCACGAGTAGATCGACTGGTCATCGTCGCCTACCACGGTAAAACGCGCCCGCTGGCCCACCAGCAGCTTCACCAGCTCATACTGGCTGGTGTTGGTATCCTGATACTCATCCACCAGCAGGTAGCGGATCTTATTCTGCCAGCGTTCGCGCACCTCCTCGTTGCGCTGCAGCAGCAGCGTCGGCAGCAGGATCAGATCGTCAAAATCGAGGACATTGCAGGCCTTCATATGCGCATCGTACAGTCCATAGCAGTGGGCGAAGATGCGGTCCCGTTCGCCTTTCGCACCCGCGGCGGCCTGGGCCGGGGTTTTCAGATCGTTTTTCCAGTTGGAGATCGTCGATATCAACTGCTGGAGCACCACTTTGTCATCTTCGATCAACCCTTCGGTCAGCTCTTTGAGCAACGCCACCTGGTCGGTATCGTCGAATAAGGAGAAGTTAGACTTCATGCCCAGCGCGGCGTATTCCCGCTTGATGATATCCAGCCCCAGGGTGTGGAAGGTGGAAATCATCAGCCCGCGCGCCTCTTTGCGCCCCAGCGTTTGCCCAACGCGCTCTTTCATCTCGCGCGCGGCTTTGTTGGTAAAGGTCACGGCCGCGATATGGCGCGCCTGATAGCCGCAGCCGCGGATCAGGTGGGCGATTTTATTGGTGATCACGCGGGTCTTACCGGAGCCGGCGCCCGCCAGCACCAGGCACGGTCCGGTTACAAATTCGACGGCTTGTTGTTGGCCAGGGTTTAAACGCATGGGAGTCTTGCTCAATCTTCGAACGGGGTGGGGATTGTAGCAGAAAGCGGAGCCGAGATTTACCGACTGATGGTAAAGTGAAGAAATCGCGATTAACCCATAGAGCAGAACCATGAAAAAGACCGCAGCAGCCCTGCATATCCTGGTCAAAGAAGAAAAACTGGCCCAGGAGATCCTCGCCAAACTGGAGCGGGGCGTCAGCTTCGATCATCTGGCGAAGCGCTATTCCCAATGTCCCTCGGGGCGCAACGGCGGCGACCTGGGCGAGTTTCAGCAAGGCGCGATGGTCGGCCCATTCGATCAGGCGGTCTTTAGCTGCCCGCTTCTCAAGCCCTACGGTCCGGTAAAAACCAAGTTTGGCTACCATATCATTAAGGTGCTTTATCGCCGCTGACGCGTGGTATATTGCGCCCTGATTTATCTCAACCTATTCAAGGCACGATCATGGCAAAAACAGCAGCAGCACTGCATATTCTTGTTAAAGAAGAGAAACTGGCTCTGGATCTTCTGGAGCAGATTAAAAACGGCGCCGACTTCGGTAAGCTGGCAAAGAAACACTCTATTTGCCCATCAGGCAAACGCGGCGGTGATTTAGGTGAATTCCGCCAGGGCCAGATGGTCCCGGCGTTCGATAAAGTGGTCTTCTCCTGCCCGGTGCTGGAGCCAACCGGACCGCTGCATACCCAGTTCGGCTACCACATCATCAAAGTCCTGTACCGGAAATAATAAAAAAACCCGGGGATCTTAATCTCCGGGTTTTTGCCTGATGGCGCTTCGCTTATCAGGCCTACTAAACAAATTCATTCCTCTATGGATTTCAGCTTGCCGGAAGGCGGCCAGGAAGTACATCCCCAGGAACATAGATAACTATGTGACTGGGGTGTACGTACCGTAGCCAACGCATCGGCCAGTCGAAAGACGACGAGGAATTAGCCGGCAACCGCAATACGCTTCATATCGGTCATATAGCCACGCAGTTTGTGACCCACTTTCTCGATCTGGTGGCTGCGGATGGCTTCGTTGACATCACGCAGCTGGGCGTTGTCTACCGCGCCTTCGGCAATCGCCGTACCCAGGTCGCCAGTCTGCAGGGTGGTCATGAACTCTTTCAGCAGCGGTACGCAAGCGTAAGAGAACAGGTAGTTACCATATTCAGCGGTATCGGAGATAACCACGTTCATCTCGTACAGACGCTTACGGGCGATGGTGTTGGCGATCAGCGGCAGCTCGTGCAGTGATTCGTAGTAAGCGGACTCTTCAATGATGCCGGAATCGACCATGGTTTCGAACGCCAGCTCAACGCCTGCTTTCACCATCGCGATCATCAGAACGCCTTTATCGAAGTACTCCTGCTCGCCGATTTTACCTTCATACTGCGGCGCGGTTTCGAACGCGGTTTTACCCGTCTCTTCACGCCAGGTCAGCAGTTTCTTATCGTCGTTCGCCCAGTCCGCCATCATACCGGAGGAGAATTCGCCGGAAATGATGTCGTCCATGTGTTTCTGGAACAGCGGCGCCATAATCTCTTTCAGCTGCTCGGAGAGCGCATAAGCGCGCAGTTTCGCCGGGTTAGAGAGGCGATCCATCATCAGGGTGATGCCGCCCTGCTTCAGCGCTTCGGTGATGGTTTCCCAGCCGAACTGAATCAGTTTTTCTGCATACGCCGGGTCGGTACCTTCCGCCACCAGCTTGTCGAAGCACAGCAGAGAACCCGCCTGCAGCATGCCGCAGAGGATGGTCTGCTCGCCCATCAGGTCAGATTTCACTTCTGCCACGAAGGAAGACTCCAGGACGCCCGCACGGTGGCCGCCGGTCGCCGCTGCCCATGCTTTCGCAATGGCCATGCCTTCGCCTTTCGGGTCATTTTCCGGGTGTACCGCGATAAGCGTCGGTACGCCGAAACCGCGTTTGTACTCTTCACGCACTTCGGTACCCGGGCACTTCGGCGCCACCATCACCACGGTGATGTCTTTACGGATCTGCTCGCCCACTTCCACGATGTTGAAGCCGTGGGAGTAGCCCAGCGCCGCGCCGTCTTTCATCAGCGGCTGTACGGAGCGCACAACGTCAGAGTGCTGTTTGTCCGGGGTCAGGTTAACCACCAGGTCCGCCTGTGGGATCAGCTCTTCATAAGTGCCGACTTTAAAACCGTTTTCGGTCGCTTTACGCCAGGAGGCGCGCTTCTCGGCGATCGCTTCTTTGCGCAGCGCATAGGAGATATCCAGGCCGGAGTCACGCATGTTCAGACCTTGGTTCAGACCCTGCGCGCCGCAGCCGACGATGACCACTTTTTTACCCTGAAGGTAGCTTGCGCCATCGGCGAATTCGTCGCGCGCCATAAAGCGGCATTTGCCCAGCTGTGCCAGCTGCTGGCGCAGGTTCAGTGTATTAAAGTAGTTAGCCATGTCTGTAACTCCGTGATGTTGTGTCGTGCTTATTGTTCGGTTCGCTTTTGCGAGAATGAACTTACTATATGACAGGAATTTTATTGCGGAAATTGATATATTCACAACGTCACGTTGCATTTTATGAAATACAAAACCGGGGAGTACGCGCCGTGGATTTACGCGATCTGAAAACCTTTCTGCATCTGGCGGAAAGCCGCCATTTTGGCCGCAGCGCGCGGGCCATGCACGTCAGCCCGTCGACGCTTTCGCGCCAGATCCAGCGCCTGGAAGAGGACCTCGGCCAGCCGCTGTTCGTGCGAGATAATCGCACGGTGACCCTGACCGAAGCCGGGGAAGAGTTACGCACCTTTGCCCAGCAGACTTTACTGCAGTATCAGCAGCTTCGCCACGCCATCGATCAGCAGGGCCCTTCGCTCTCCGGCGAGCTACACATCTTCTGCTCTGTCACCGCCGCCTATAGCCATCTGCCGCCGATCCTCGACCGCTTTCGCGCCGCGCATCCCTCGGTAGAGATCAAGCTGTCGACCGGCGACGCCGCCGACGCCATGGAAAAGGTGGTCACCGGCGAAGCCGACCTGGCGATTGCCGGTAAGCCGGAGACCCTGCCAGGGTCGGTGGCGTTTTCGATGCTGGAGAACCTCGCCGTGGTGTTAATTGCCCCGGCCCTTCCCTGCCCGGTGCGCAACCAGGTGACCGTCGAGCGTCCGGACTGGTCGACAGTGCCGTTTATCATGGCTGACCAGGGGCCGGTACGTCGGCGCATCGAGCTGTGGTTTCGACGGCATAAAATCAGCAATCCGTCGATCTACGCCACTGTCGGGGGCCACGAAGCGATGGTGTCGATGGTCGCCCTGGGATGCGGCGTGGCGCTGCTGCCGGAGGTGGTGCTGGAGAACAGTCCGGAGCCGGTACGCAACAGGGTGATGATTCTGGAGCGCAGCGATGAGCAAACCCCATTCGAGCTCGGCGTTTGCGCACAAAAAAAGCGGCTGCATGAGCCGCTTATTGATGCTTTCTGGAAAATCCTGCCGAACCACTAGCCCGCGAGGAAAAAGCGGAATGCCGGGTTATGGGTCTCATCGTGACACTCATAGCCCAGCTCATTGAGACGAGTTTCAAAGTCCGGCTCGTGCTCGCCCAGCTCGAAGGCCGCCAAAACCCGACCATAGTCGGTGCCGTGGCTACGGTAGTGGAACAGCGAAATATTCCAGTGGGTGCCAAGGGTGTGCAGGAACTTCAGCAGCGCCCCCGGGGACTCTGGAAATTCGAAGCTGAACAGCCGCTCCTGCAGCGCTTTGGACGGTCGGCCGCCAACCATATAGCGCACATGGAGCTTGGCCATTTCGTCATCGGAAAGGTCAACGACGCTGTAGCCGCCATCATTCAGTAACTGGAGGATCTCTTTCCGCTCCTCCAGCCCACGACTCAGACGCACCCCCACAAAGATGCAGGCGTCTTTGGCATCGGCAAAGCGGTAGTTGAACTCGGTCACCGAACGCCCCCCCAGCAGCTGGCAAAACTTCAGAAAGCTGCCTTTCTCTTCCGGGATCGTCACCGCCAGCAGCGCTTCGCGCTGTTCCCCGAGCTCGCAGCGTTCAGACACGTAGCGCAGACCGTGGAAGTTGACGTTGGCCCCGGACAGAATGTGAGCCAGTCGCTCGCCGCGAATATTGTGCTGGGCGACATATTTCTTCATCCCCGCCAGCGCCAGGGCGCCGGAAGGCTCTGCCACCGCCCGCACATCTTCGAACAGATCTTTCATCGCCGCGCAAATAGCGTCGCTGTCGACAGTGATGATGTCGTCCAGATACTCCTGGCACAGACGGAAGGTTTCATCGCCGATGCGTTTGACCGCCACGCCTTCGGCAAACAAGCCGACGCGCGGCAGATCCACCGGATGACCGGCATCCAGCGCCGCCTTCAGGCAGGCCGAATCTTCCGCTTCCACCGCTATCACTTTAATCTGCGGCATCAGTTGCTTGATCAACACCGCCACGCCTGCCGCCAGGCCGCCGCCGCCCACCGGGACGAACACGCGGTCGATGTGGGCATCCTGCTGCAGCAGCTCCAGCGCCAGGGTTCCCTGACCGGCGATGACCATCGGGTGATCGAACGGCGGCACCCAGGTAAAGCCCTGCTGCTGCGCCAGCTCAATCGCTCTCGCCTTCGCTTCGTCAAAATTGGCGCCATGCAGCAGTACTTCGCCGCCAAAGCCGCGAACGGCATCCACTTTGATGTCGGCGGTCGCTACCGGCATCACGATCAGCGCCTTAACGCCCAGCCGCGATGCGGAGAACGCCACGCCCTGGGCATGATTGCCCGCCGAGGCGGTGATCACCCCGTGGGATTTCTGTTCCGCGGTCAGGCTGGACATCATCGCGTAGGCGCCGCGCAGCTTAAAGCTGTGTACCGGTTGGCGATCTTCGCGCTTCACCAGAATAACGTTATCCAGGCGAGAAGAGAGTTTGTCCATTTTTTGCAGCGGCGTTTTCTGCACCGCTTCATAAACCGGCGCGCGCAGCACTGCTCTCAGGTATTCGGCGCCCTCGGGGGCGCCGGAGAGGGGTTGTGAATCCGCCATGATTAGCCACCCAGTTTCGATTTATCGCGAACCGCGCCTTTGTCAGCGCTGGTCGCCAGGCTGGCGTAGGCGCGAAGGGCAAAGGAGACCTGACGCTGGCGATGCTTCGGCGTCCACGCCTGGTCGCCACGCGCTTCCTGGGCTTCACGACGCGCCGCAATTTCCGCATCGCTCAGCTGCAGCTGGATACTGCGGTTTGGAATATCAATCGCGATCATGTCGCCATCTTCAATGAGCGCAATGTTGCCGCCGCTCGCCGCTTCCGGTGAGACGTGACCGATAGAGAGCCCTGAGGTGCCGCCGGAGAAACGGCCATCGGTGATCAGCGCGCAGGCTTTGCCCAGCCCCATCGACTTCAGGAAGCTGGTGGGGTAAAGCATCTCCTGCATCCCCGGCCCGCCTTTCGGCCCTTCGTAGCGGATCACGACGACGTCGCCTTCAACGACTTTGCCGCCGAGGATGGCCTCAACCGCATCGTCCTGGCTCTCATATACTTTCGCCGGACCGGTAAATTTCAGGATGCTGTCGTCCACGCCGGCGGTTTTCACGATACAACCGTTTTCCGCGAAATTGCCGTACAGCACCGCCAGGCCGCCGTCCTTGCTGTAAGCGTGTTCCAGAGAACGGATACAGCCTTCGGCGCGATCGTCATCCAGCGTATCCCAGCGGCAGTCTTGCGAGAACGCCTGGGTGGTACGGATGCCCGCCGGGCCGGCGCGGAACATCTTTTTCACCGCATCGTCCTGAGTCACCATCACATCGTACTGTTCCAGGGTCTGCGGCAGCGTCAGGCCGAGGACGTTTTTAACCTCGCGATTCAGCAGCCCGGCGCGGTCCAGCTCGCCCAGAATGCCCAGCACGCCGCCGGCGCGATGCACATCTTCCATATGGTATTTCTGCGTGCTCGGCGCCACCTTACACAGCTGCGGCACTTTGCGGGAGAGCTTATCGATATCGCTCATGGTGAAATCGATTTCAGCTTCCTGCGCCGCCGCCAGCAGGTGCAGAACGGTGTTGGTGGAACCGCCCATGGCGATATCCAGCGTCATGGCGTTCTCAAAGGCCGCCTTGCTGGCGATATTGCGCGGCAGCGCGGAAGCGTCATCCTGCTCGTAATAGCGTTTGGTCAGCTCAACGATACGTTTCCCGGCGTTAAGGAACAGCTCCTTACGATCGGCGTGGGTCGCCAGCAGAGAGCCGTTACCCGGCTGCGACAGGCCCAGCGCTTCGGTCAGGCAGTTCATGGAGTTGGCGGTAAACATCCCGGAACAGGAGCCGCAGGTCGGACAGGCGGAGCGTTCCACCTGATTACTCTGCTCGTCGGACACTTTCGGATCCGCCCCCTGGATCATCGCATCCACCAGGTCGAGCTTGATGATTTTATCTGACAGCTTGGTTTTCCCGGCTTCCATTGGGCCGCCGGACACAAAGATCACCGGAATGTTCAGGCGCAGGGAAGCCATCAACATCCCCGGAGTGATTTTGTCGCAGTTGGAGATACAGACCATCGCATCCGCACAGTGGGCGTTAACCATGTACTCCACCGAGTCGGCGATCAGCTCGCGGGATGGCAGTGAATAGAGCATACCCCCGTGGCCCATGGCGATCCCATCATCCACTGCGATGGTGTTGAATTCTTTGGCCACGCCACCGGCGGCTTCAATCTGCTCGGCAACCAGTTTGCCGAGGTCGCGCAGGTGCACGTGCCCGGGAACAAACTGGGTAAAGGAGTTAACGACGGCGATAATCGGTTTGCCGAAATCGGCATCGGTCATCCCGGTTGCGCGCCACAACGCGCGGGCGCCCGCCATATTGCGGCCATGTGTGGTGGTGGCGGAACGGTACTTAGGCATGCTCTTTTTACTCCCATCTGTGTTTATTAAATGGGACGGTGCGTGCCGTCCCATTTTTAATTACTTACTTACCGGATCCAACCAACCCCATTTATCTTCTGTTTCACCGGTGAAGAGGCCAAAGAAGGCTTCCTGAATGCGTTTGGTGACCGGACCGCGACGGCCTGCGCCGACCTGGATGCCATCCACGCTGCGTACCGGGGTGATTTCCGCCGCGGTACCGGACATGAAGACTTCATCCGCCAGGTACAGGGATTCACGGGACAATACCTGCTCGCGGACTTCAATACCGAGATCTTTCGCCAGCTTGATGATGGCGTCACGGGTAATGCCCGGCAGCGCGGAAGAGGTAAACGGCGGGGTGAACAGCACGCCGTCCTTCACTTCAAACAGGTTTTCGCCTGCGCCTTCCGAGATATAGCCGTTAACATCGAGGGCGATACCCTCCTGGTAGCCATGGCGACGCGCTTCGCTGCCAACCAGCAGCGAGGAGAGATAGTTGCCGCCGGCTTTCGCCGCCGTCGGGATGGTGTTCGGCGCCGCGCGGTTCCAGGAAGAGACCATTGCATCGATCCCCTGCTCCAGCGCTTCTGCGCCGAGGTAGGCTCCCCACGGGAACGCCGCGATGATCACGTCAGTGTTGTAACCCGGAGGCGGGTTTACCCCCATGCCGACATCGCCAACAAACACCAGCGGGCGGATATAAGCGCTGGTCAGATTATTGGTGCGAATGACTTCGCGGCAGGCTTCCATCAGTTCGTCGACGCTCTGGGAGACCGGGAAACGATAAATTTTGGCTGAATCATGCAGACGCTGCATATGTTCGCGATGACGGAACACCACCGGGCCTTTGTGCGAGTCATAGCAACGGATGCCTTCGAATACCGAGGTGCCATAGTGCAGCGCATGGGACATCACATGAACTTTCGCTTCGCCCCACGGAACCATCTCGCCATTGAACCAGATGTAATCAGCTTTTTTCGTCGTCATTTTTCTTCCTTTGCGCTCAGGCGCGGATTTGTTGTGATGTGGGTTGCTGGATCTCGACGCAGGCAACGTCGACCAGTTTGCTTAATTGACTAAACAGTAATTCGACGGGCCGCGGGCTGGCAACGGTCAATTCGATATTTATGTTCTGTGCGTCCGCCGCGGTTTCCATGTTCATTGCGCAGATTTGGAAACCACGGTGGCGGACAACGCGCAGCACGCGCTCTAAGGTTTCCGGGTTGAAACGTGCCTGTAAAGCGACTTGATGTTGCATCATGATAATTTCTCCAGCATTTCAGAGTTACTGGCGCCGGGCGGCACCAACGGCCAGACATTCTCAAGTTCGTCGATTGAGACATGAAGCAGGTATGGCCCCTGGCTCGAAAGCATGGTGTCGAGTGCCGCTTCAACCTGGTCTTTACGGGTGATGTGTTGGCCAGGAATACCGAAGGCGCTGGCCAGCGTGAGGAAATCAGGGTTATCAGTCAGAGTGGTTTCGCTATAACGTTCCTGGAAAAACAGCTGCTGCCATTGTCGAACCATCCCTAACCGCTGGTTGTCGAGTAATACGATCTTCAGCGGTAACTGCTTGCGTTTAACGGTGCCCAGCTCCTGCACATTCATCATGAAGGAGCCGTCACCGGAGATACAGATCACTGTATCGTTAGGGCGCGCCACCTGGGCGCCAACGGCGGCCGGCAGGCCAAAGCCCATGGTGCCTAAGCCGCTGGAGGTGATGAAGTTTTCCGGGCGGGTATAGGTCATATGCTGAGCCGACCACATCTGATGCTGGCCAACGTCGGTTGTCACCACGCTGTCCGCCGGCTTGCGGTCGGAAAGCTGTTTCAGCAACAGCGGCGCGTAGATTGCCTCACCGGGATGATCGTAACGCCAGGCGTGATCGGCACGCAGCGCGGCACTCCGCTCGCGCCAGCCATCGATAGCTAACGGCTGCTGCAGCGCCGGCAGCAAGCGGTTCAGGTCGCCGGTCAGACCGATGTGCGCCTGGCGCAGCTTGTTCAGCTCCGCCGGATCGATGTCCATATGGATCACTTTGGCATGCGGCGCGAAGGTGTTGAGCTTGCCGGTCACGCGATCGTCAAAGCGCGCGCCGACGGCGATCAGCAGATCGCACTCCTGTACCGCCAGGTTGGCCGCCCTGGTGCCGTGCATTCCCAGCATGCCGAGATAATACGGGTAATCGGCGTCCACCACGCCCAGCCCTTTCAGAGTGCAGGTCGCCGGCATCCGGGTTACGGCGAGAAATTCACGCAGCGCCGGTACCGCCTGCGCCATGCCGACCCCGCCGCCAACATACAGCATCGGTTGCTGCGATTGAGCCAGCATCTGCAGAGCCTGAGCCACTTCCGCCTGCGGAAATGCCATCTCATCGGCGACCGTAGAGAAATGGGGATCGAGATCGCCCTGCGCCATCTGAATATCCTTAGGGATATCAACCAGCACCGGGCCTGGACGGCCTGAGTTTGCCACCTGGAAAGCTTCAGCAATGACCCGCGGCAGCTCGTCCAGAGACTGCACGAGGAAACTGTGCTTAGTACAGGCCAGTGACAAACCGAGAACGTCTACTTCCTGAAACGCATCCGTGCCGATGAAGGGCGCGGCCACCTGGCCGGTGATGGCGACAATGGGGATGGAGTCAAGCAAAGCGTCCGCCAGGCCGGTGATCAGATTGGTCGCGCCCGGGCCGGAGGTCGCGATACACACTCCGGTTTTACCGGTTGCTCGCGCATAACCAATGGCCGCCATGGCTGCCCCTTGCTCATGCCGGCACAGCAGGTGCTCCACGCCGCCGTCATACAGTGCATCGTAAACCGGCATAATTGCGCCACCCGGATAGCCAAAAACGGTGTCGACCCCCTGTGTCCGCAAAGCATGTACCACCCACTGCGCGCCATTCATAGTTAGTTCCCCGTCATAAATCGGGAGAAACAGAATTTTATGCTAAAAGTCATCATCTGCTCCTCGCTTAGGTTATTTCAGTTATAAAAAAACCCCCGGACCTTTCGGTGCGGGGGTCTTAGTTCGTTAAGGCTTGATTATTAAGCCTTTCCTCGTCCAAGTGCAGCCCCGCACGGTGGGATAATAATCACCACCACGCTAATCACGACCAGGCTAATCACTCGTAGAAGGGCTGTCATTTTCTGTACTTTCTGGCTTCTTGTTCGAAGGAATACCTAAAGAGGTACCACAGACATCACATAAAACACAAGATTTTTTTATATCTCCGTTGCTGAGCAGCCTAACAGTTTCAGCAAAAATAATTGTTTTATATGAAAAAAATCAGAAATGAAAAAAATTCAGTTTTCTCTCGCCTGGCGCGCGCTTTTGCGCGTGCCTTGCCCACGCCACTCTCTTTTGCGAGCGAAATTCCATTTTCGGCTAAATGTAACGATATAGCGCGAAAAGTATGGATTTATGGTCCTAAATTCTCACTATTACCGCTCCCGTTTTACCACAGATCAGCCATAATCCTGCCTGGTCCAGGAGGTTTTATGTCGCTCGCCATCGTCTATACTCGCGCGGCGCTCGGTATCGAAGCGCCATTGATTACTGTCGAGGTTCATCTCAGCAACGGTCTGCCCGGCCTGACTATGGTCGGACTGCCGGAGACGACCGTGAAAGAGGCCCGTGACCGGGTCCGTAGCGCCCTGATCAACAGCGGCTACGCTTTCCCTGCGAAGAAAATAACCATTAACCTGGCGCCAGCGGATCTGCCTAAAGAGGGCGGACGATACGATCTGCCTATCGCTCTCGCGCTTCTCGTCGCCTCAGAGCAGCTCAATACGACGCGACTGAATCACTATGAGTTTGTGGGCGAACTCGCCCTCACAGGTGGGTTACGCGGCGTTCCAGGGGCGATCCCCAGCGCAATGGAGGCCATCAAAGCCGGCCGGCGTATCGTCGTCTCCGCTGATAATGCGGCTGAGGTCGGCCTGATCGGCGGCAGCGATTGCCTCGTCGCCGACCATCTGCAGGAGGTATGCGCTTTTCTCGCGGGGCAGACATCGCTTTCACCGCCTCTTGCCGAGGCACCTATTGTTGATGAACGCGGCGAAGATTTGCGCGATGTTATCGGCCAGCAGCAGGGAAAACGAGCGCTGGAGATTGTGGCCGCCGGGGGTCACAACCTGCTCCTGATAGGCCCGCCCGGCACCGGGAAAACCATGCTTGCCAGCCGGCTACCCGGTCTCCTGCCGCCATTAAGCAATCAGGAAGCACTGGAGAGCACCGCCATTCAGAGCCTGGTCAATCTGCATACCGCGAAGACCCGGTGGCGTCAGAGGCCGTTTCGCGCGCCTCACCATAGCGCCTCGCTGGCAGCGATGGTGGGCGGCGGTTCAATACCGGTCCCCGGTGAGATTTCCCTGGCCCATAATGGCGTGCTGTTTCTTGATGAACTGCCTGAGTTTGAGCGGCGTGTACTGGATGCGCTGCGCGAACCCATTGAGTCAGGCAAGATCCACATATCACGCTCGCGCGCCAAAATTGACTATCCGGCGCGCTTTCAGCTTATCGCGGCGATGAACCCAAGCCCGACAGGGCATTATCAGGGCAAACATAATCGTACATCGCCTGAGCAGACATTACGTTATCTGGGACGTCTGTCAGGCCCCTTCCTTGACCGCTTCGATCTCTCCTTAGAGATCCCGCTGCCGCCGCCAGGGATACTGAGCCAGGGCACACAGGGCGAAGAGTCTAGCGCAACGGTCAGGCAGCGGGTGCTGGCGGCGCGCGAACGGCAAATGCTCAGGCAAAATAAGCTCAATGCTCATCTTGAGAATCGTGAAATGAAGAGCTGCTGCCACTTACGGCGGGAGGACGCTGTCTGGCTGGAACAGACGCTAACGCAGTTGGGGCTCTCTATTCGAGCCTGGCAGCGTCTGTTAAAGGTGGCGAGAACCATTGCCGATCTGGCAGAGGCTGAAGAGATTGAACGCCGTCATTTGCAGGAGGCGCTCAGCTATCGGGCGATAGACCGGATGCTAAACCATCTGCAGAAAATGATGGCGTAAAAAAAGGGCTTACGCCCTTTTTTCTTAGTCATCGCTTTCGGTGTAATCGTCAGCGCCTTCCATCTGCGGTTTGCCGCCGGAAAGGGTATGGAAACGCTTCGGCCGCTTGATGCGCGCCATATACTTAATCCATACGCGTTCTGCTTCCGTTACCGGCTCACGCTCACCACGGCACACCGAGACAAACTGTTTTTCATCATCGGTAACAGGTTCGCGTTTACCCAGTTCCAGTTCGTTAAAGGCATAACCATGACGTTCCAGCAGTTGCGCCTCTTTGATGGTGAAATCACCGTGACGGGAGAACCCGCGTGGATAATTTTTATTGTCGAAAAAACGATTAGTCGTCGTAAAGCTTTCCGCCATCCTACACGCTCCTGATTCTTTGGCCGAGCTATTTATGGCGCGGAGTATTAGTTACGCTTGACAGAGCGTCAAACAAAACATTTAAATCATCACGACAAATAATTTTGTGGAGAACGGTGTGGATACGGAATTGCTCAAGACTTTCCTGGAAGTGAGCAGAACTCGTCACTTTGGGCGAGCAGCAGAGGCGCTTTACCTGACGCAGTCAGCGGTCAGCTTTCGTATTCGTCAGCTGGAAAATCAACTTGGTGTGAACCTGTTCACCCGACATCGTAATAACATTCGCCTGACGACGGCCGGAGAAAAGCTCCTGCCTTACGCCGAAACGTTAATGAATACCTGGCAGGCTGCGCGCAAGGAGGTCGCACACTCTTCGCGACATAATGAATTCTCCATCGGAGCCAGCGCCTCGCTGTGGGAATGCATGCTTAACGGCTGGCTCGGCACCCTCTACAGCGCACCTTACAATCTCCAGTTTGAAGCGCGTATCGCACAGCGGCAGTCGCTGGTTAAACAGCTTCATGAACGCCAGTTGGATCTGCTGATCACCACCGAATCGCCGAAGATGGATGAATTAAGCAGCCAGCTGTTGGGTAATTTTACCCTTGCCTTGTATTGCGCATCGCCAGCAAAAAACAGAAATGAATTGAATTACTTGCGCCTTGAATGGGGGCCTGATTTTCAGCAAAACGAAGTGGGTCTGATAGGAAGCGATGATGTTCCGCTGCTCACTACCTCTTCAGCTGAATTGATCTACCAGCAATTATCACGCCTGAACGGCTGCTGTTGGCTACCTGTTCGCTGGGCGAAAGAGAAACATGGGTTACATACGGTCATGGACAGCGCTACGCTTTCCCGCCCACTCTATGCGATCTGGTTACAAAATAGCGATAAGCAGGCGCAGATCCACGAGATCCTGAAAAGCCCTATCCTGGAATAAGCGGTACTCTCCATGGACGGAGAGAAGCAAGGTATTTTGAACAGGGATATTGCAGATGGAGAGTAGAGATAAAAAAAAATCCTTTGCCTGAGCAAAGGATTCTTATAAATGGCAGGGGCGGAGAGACTCGAACTCCCAACACCCGGTTTTGGAGACCGGTGCTCTACCAATTGAACTACGCCCCTAAAGCTTTCTTACCACTAAGCCTGCTATCTGAGCAGGCTTAATGTTAAATAAGTGGCGGAACGGACGGGACTCGAACCCGCGACCCCCTGCGTGACAGGCAGGTATTCTAACCGACTGAACTACCGCTCCACCGAATTTTTTCGCTTTATTACCACCGGTTGTCACCCCGGCTTAC
>NZ_JAKUZS010000012.1:0-102678 GCF_030128585.1 Klebsiella sp. K5-204 | reverse complement strand
AACTTCGTAATGAATTACGTGTTCACTCTTGAGACTTGGTATTCATTTTTCGTCCGAGGACGTTAAGAATCCATGTCACTTTGAGTGCCCACACAGATTGTCTGATAAATTGTTAAAGAGCAGTTGCAACGCGGCTTTCAGCTCACCGTTGCGAGGTCCCGTATAATACGTTTTCCTCATTCAGAGTCAAGCCCTTATTTTGCTTTTCTCTGTCGGTTTTCAGCGCTGAACTTCATCGCCGAAACCCTGCTGACCCGGCGGCTTGCTTGCCGTTGTTCCGTGTCAGTGGAGGCGCATTATAGGGAGTTCTGAGACGTTGACAAGCCCTGTTTTCAAAAAATTATTCAACCGTCTCTTTTTTGTGCAAAACGCCGTTAAAGCGGTAATTTTTCCAGCGTCGAGAAGCCATAGCGATGCAAAACGGGTAAAAGTTGTTCCGTTTCTGCCGTCAACGCCATGCAGAATGCTTTATTCTCGTCGCTGGACTTCGCATCCGGCGCTTCATGCTCTAACAGCCAGGCGGTGCGACGGGCAATCGCCGCGCCGGAATCGATCAGCCGCGTGCCCTCGGGCAGAACGCGCTGCAGCTCCTCCTGTAAAAGAGGAAAGTGGGTGCAGCCCAGCACCACCGTATCCGGCGGCTCCTGCATCCGCAGCCACGGGCGCAGGATACGGCGCAGTTCTTCTAACGGCACAGGCTCGCCGTGCAGCTTCGCTTCCGCCAGCTCCACCAGCTCCGCCGACCCCAGCATTTCAATCCGACATTCATTGGCAAAGCGGTCGATCAGCTCACGGGTATAAGGACGCTTTACGGTGCCGCGCGTCGCCAGCAGGCCGACAATGCCGTTCGCCGTTAAGCGGGCGGCGGGTTTGATCGCCGGCACCACGCCGACAACGGGGAAGGCGAACTTTTCACGCAGAGCAGGCAGGGAGACGGTACTGGCGGTATTGCAGGCGATCACCGCCAGCGCCAGGGGATAACGCTGCTGGACAGCGGTGACGATTTCCACAACGCGCTCAACGATAAACGCCTCGCTCTTCTCGCCATAGGGGAAGGCAACGTTATCGAAAGCATAGATGTAATGCAGATTCGGCAGCAGCTGCCGAATCTCATTATAAACCGACAACCCACCGACGCCGGAATCAAACACCAGCACGGTGGGACGTGGATCAGAAGGTGTAGCTGCCAGACAAGGTGTATTCCCGTCCTGCAGATTGGTAGCCATAAACTGTCTCGTAATCTTTATCGAACAGGTTGGCTATTTTACCACGAACTGTCAGGTGTGAGGTGACGGGATACGATAAACCGACATCCCAGAGGCTCAACCCACCCATATTGACGGTACGCGAGTTGTCGTAATCATAATCGTAGCGCTTGCCGATGTAGTGATACGTCACATCCCACCCCAGATCGTAGACCTGGCCGTTCAGCTCGTATTTCACCTGCTGCTTCGCCCGGCGATAGAGGATCTTGTTAGTTTCATCATCGCGAGGGTCAACATACTGCAGCGTCAGATGGTGCTCCACCGGCCCTGTGGTGACATTCCCCGTCCACTCCAGCCCCTTGATCGTCGCAGACTTGACGTTGTAATAGGCGTTGTTGTCGTAATCGATGAGGTTTTGAATCTCATAGCGATACGCGGAGAGACGCCAGTCGACCGCCCCCGTCAACCCTTCGAGGCCCGCTTCCCACTGCTTCGACTCCTCTGGCTTCAGGTTCGGGTTAGAGGCGATGCCAAAACGTTCTGCGCCGTACTGCTGTCCGAGGGAGGGGGCGAGGAATCCTGTACCGTACGAGAGCGTTGTCCGATAACCCTCGATAAATTCCCAGCCTGCCGCCGTCTGCCAGGTACCGTGCCAGCCAAACTGCTCGTCATGATCCTCACGGCCGGAAGCTTCCAGCGTCACGCTGTCAATCTGCTGCTGGCCCGTCAGATAAAGACCGGTGGTATCGCGCTTATACACGTCGGTACTGGTCGTTCCGCTGGATTTCAGCTTCTCCTGTTTCCAGTCTACGCCACCGCTCACTGCGCCATGGCCCACCACAACATTATTTCCCCATTGGATATAGCGTTGTTCCATATCATCCAGGGTGGTGCCCGCGGCATAGCGGCCAGCGTCGCTGCTGTAGTTGTAATCTTTAATACGCTGATAGTTCGCAATCAGCTGGGAGGAGTAAATTCCGGAATGGTAGTGCAGACCGGTGTCCCAGGATTGGGTATAGGACTGATCTTCATCGTTTCCACCTGCGTAGCCCCAGTTACCCTGGTCATAGTCAGCATTGGCGGAATAACCATAGCCGCGGAAGAACCCCGAGAAGTTGTCATCGAACTGATGCTGTACCCCGCCCCATAGCATTTTATTGCGGTAGCCGTCGCGATCGCTGTCGCCGCTATAAGAGGAGTTCGGCTGGACGTTAAACCCTTTGGTGGTCTGATAGGCGCCGGCAGCGGTAACCAGCGTATCGCCAAACCGCTTGTTAAAGGCGCCATCGTAGGACTGATAGCCGTTCGTTCCCGCGCCGGCGTTGATCTGCGAACGCTCAGCATCGGTCATGGTGATGATGTTCACCACCCCGCCGATCGCCCCGGAGCCGTACACCGCGGAGCGCGGGCCGCGGATGTATTCCACCCGCTGGACCAGAGAGATAGGGATCTGACTGATATCCACGCCGTTGGAGATCCCCGGACGCGCCATCGGCACACCGTCGATCAGCACCAGCACGTGGCGAGCCTCCGTCCCCCGAACATACAGCGAAGCGCTCTGCCCCATGCCGCCGTTGCGGGCAATATCGACGCCGGGAAGACGACGCATGACATCGTTTAAATCTTTGGACTGCCAGCGGTCGATGTCATCGCGCGTCACTATATCGGTCGGCGCCAGCACGGTATTGACCGGCTGTTGAAAACGGTTTGCTGTCACCACCAACGTGTCTGAATTGCTGTCCTGCGCCCAGCCGGAAAATGCCGTGACGGATAAGGCCGTCATCAGCGAAGCTTTTTTAATCATTGTAAAAGCATCCGAAACAGAAAAAGGATGCCGCAGGTTTTATCAGTTGCTCGCGACGATAAAACCCAGTGCGACGTATTCCGGCAGGTCTTCGGGCTTGGAGGCTGTTTCAAGAAATAATGACTTCCCACGGCTAACCGCAGTGTCTGCACCGAGTGCGCTCATTTCTCACCTTCCTTACCGCTGCGCGTCAGCCCCAGATTTCCACTGGGTTCCCTTTTAACTCACAGGACCGGTAGGCGAATGCTACAATCAGAAACATATAGATGTCCAGACTGCTAATTATATTTCCCGCGGCATTCGAGGCTGGACATCCCCGGCGCTTTCCCTACAATCCCCGCGTACTTATTTTATTCAGGATACATCATGACCCCCGAACACCTTCCTACCGAACAATACGAAGCGCAGCTGGCAGAAAAAGTCGTCCGTTTGCAAACCATGATGGCGCCTTTCGCCGCGCCGGTTCCGGAAGTGTTTCGTTCGCCGGTCAGCCACTACCGTATGCGCGCCGAGTTCCGTCTGTGGCACGATGGCGACGACCTGTACCATATTATTTTCGATCAGCAGACCCGGTCGCGGATTCGCGTTGACAGCTTCCCGGCCGCCAGCGCGCTCATCAATCAGCTGATGACCGCCATGCTGGAGGGCGTGCGCAACAATCCCGTGCTGCGCCATAAGCTGTTTCAGATTGACTATCTGACCACCCTCAGCAACCAGGCGGTCGTCTCGCTGCTGTATCATAAAAAGCTCGATGATGCCTGGCGTGAGCAAGCGGAGGCGCTGCGTGACGCCCTGCGAGCCCAGGGGCTCAATGTGCATCTGATTGGTCGGGCGACTAAAACTAAAATCGAGCTCGATCAGGATTATATAGATGAACGCCTGCCGGTTGGCGGTCGGGAGATGATCTACCGTCAGGTGGAAAACAGCTTTACCCAACCGAACGCGGCCATGAACATTCAGATGCTGGAGTGGGCGCTGGATGTCACCAAAGGGGCGACCGGCGACCTGCTGGAATTGTACTGCGGCAACGGTAACTTCTCGCTGGCGCTGGCGCGTAATTTCGATCGCGTACTGGCCACCGAAATCGCCAAACCGTCGGTGGCGGCGGCGCAGTACAACATCGCCGCCAACCATATCGACAACGTGCAGATTATCCGCATGGCGGCTGAAGAGTTTACTCAGGCGATGAACGGCGTGCGTGAGTTCAACCGGCTGCAGGGTATCGATCTGCAAAGCTATCAGTGCGAGACTATTTTCGTCGATCCGCCGCGTAGCGGGCTGGACAGTGAAACGGAGAAAATGGTGCAGGCCTATCCGCGCATTCTGTACATTTCGTGCAACCCGGAAACGCTGTGCCGTAATCTGGAAACGCTAAGCCAGACGCACAACGTTACCCGGCTGGCGCTGTTCGACCAGTTCCCGTATACCCATCACATGGAGTGCGGCGTTCTGCTGACCCGGAAATAGGCCAAAAAAAACCGGCAACGTCATATTGCCGGTTTTTTATCACTGGCGCTTATTCGGCGGCGGTATTTTTGCGGTTACGCATCTTGTAGCCGATCCAGAAGACCATCGCGACGGACAGAACGGCCGGGAAGAAGTTAGAGCCGATATCCGGGTACTCCGCACGCACGACGGTGCTGTACAACAGCACCCCGAGAATAAAAAAGGCGGCGGCCAGGCCCGGTAGCCCGACGGGCATACTGCGATTCTGATAGCGCTGATGCAGACAGTAGACCGTCAGCAGCAGGGATAAGATGGGGAAGACGGAAAACGGAACTATCGAACTGAACAGCGCCGCAAAGGCGCCATTAATAGATAACCCGGCAATCAGCGCCAGCAGCAGCGTACCTTTATCTTGAACTGAGTGTTTCATTGCTCGTCCTTCACGTTATTCGGAATGATGTGACATTTTTTCTTGTTCACGGCGATACCAGTAATACGCGCCTTTAGAGATCATTCTGAGCTGCAGTACCAACCGTTCTTCCAGCTGTCGGCGCTGTTCAGGGCCGACATCCAGCGCTTCCGCGCCAGCGCTAAAAACGATGGTGACCATAGCTTCAGCCTGCGCTTCGGTAAAGGCGCGCGGCATATGGTTTTCGAGTTCTAAATAGTCGGCGAGTTCCGCAATAAAATGCTGGATTTCGCGTGCGACGGCGGCGCGAAACGCCGCAGACGTTCCCGAGCGCTCGCGCAGCAGCAGGCGGAAAGCGTTCGGGTTGTTACCGATAAACTCCATAAAGGTCGAGACCGAGGTGCGGATCACGCTGCCGCCTTTGGCAATCCGCTGGCGCGCCTGGCGCATCAGCTGGCGCAGCATCAGTCCGCTCTCATCGACCATCGTCAGGCCTAACTCATCGACATCGCGAAAATGACGATAGAAGGACGTCGGCGCGATCCCTGCTTCCCGCGCCACTTCACGCAAGCTCAGGCTGGCGAAACTCCGCTCAGCGCTAAGTTGGCTGAATGCCGCTTCCACCAGCGAACGGCGGGTTTTTTCTTTTTGTTGTGCTCTTACGCCCATCACGATGTATGAATCCTTCCAATAGCCCTGCTGGCACTATACCAGAGATTAAAACTAATCGGTTTGCCCTGGATTGTGAATGATTGTTTACGAGCCGTTTCTGCTTTTATGCCGCAAAAAAGCACAACGATAATTGGGTTAAAGCGCAGCGAATGTTATCATCGTGTTTATTTTATGTATAAAACAGGTGAGTAATGCCATGTCACACTCTTGGGATTATGATGCAATAGTGATTGGTTCCGGTCCTGGCGGCGAAGGCGCCGCCATGGGACTGGTGAAACAGGGAGCACGCGTTGCCGTCATCGAGCGCTACCATAATGTCGGCGGCGGTTGCACCCACTGGGGCACCATCCCGTCGAAAGCCCTCCGCCATGCCGTCAGCCGTATTATCGAGTTTAACCAAAACCCCCTCTACAGCGACCACTCCCGCCTTCTTCGCTCTTCTTTCGCCGACATCCTTAACCATGCCGACAGCGTCATCAACCAGCAGACTCATATGCGCCAGGGATTCTATGAGCGCAACCACTGTGAAATTCTGCAGGGCAATGCCCACTTCGTTGATGAGCATACTCTGGCGCTGGAGTGCCATGACGGCACGGTCGAGACGGTGACCGCGGAGAAATTCGTTATCGCCTGCGGATCTCGCCCCTATCATCCGGCGGATGTCGATTTCCACCACCCGCGCATCTATGACAGCGATTCGATTCTCAGCCTGCAGCATGAGCCGCGCCATGTGATCATTTACGGCGCCGGGGTAATCGGTTGTGAATATGCGTCGATCTTCCGCGGCATGGAGGTGAAGGTCGATCTGATCAACACCCGCGATCGTCTGCTGGCCTTCCTCGATCAGGAGATGTCAGATTCACTCTCCTATCACTTCTGGAACAGCGGCGTGGTCATTCGCCACAACGAGGAGTACGAAAAGATTGAAGGCGTTGATGACGGCGTCATCATGCATCTGAAATCCGGCAAAAAGCTCAAAGCGGACTGCCTGCTGTACGCCAACGGCCGCACCGGCAATACCGACACTCTGGCGCTGGAAAACATCGGTCTGCAGACCGACAGTCGCGGCCAGCTGAAGGTCAACAGCATGTACCAGACCGCCCTTCCGCACATCTATGCGGTTGGGGATGTCATCGGCTATCCGAGCCTCGCCTCCGCGGCGTACGATCAAGGACGCATTGCCGCCCAGGCGCTGGTGAAAGGCGAAGCCTCAGCGCATCTGATTGAAGATATCCCGACCGGGATCTACACCATTCCGGAAATCAGCTCCGTCGGGAAAACCGAGCAGCAGCTGACGGCGATGAAAGTGCCGTATGAGGTGGGTCGCGCTCAGTTTAAACACCTGGCGCGGGCGCAAATCGTTGGCATGAGCGTGGGAACCCTGAAGATCCTGTTCCACCGGGAAACCAAGGAGATCCTCGGCATTCACTGCTTTGGCGAACGCGCAGCCGAAATCATTCACATCGGCCAGGCGATCATGGAGCAGAAAGGTGGTGGTAACACCATTGAGTACTTCGTCAACACCACCTTTAACTACCCGACCATGGCGGAAGCGTACCGGGTTGCCGCGCTGAACGGCTTAAACCGCCTGTTTTAACGCCTTGTCGAAATGGCCATCCATCGTGCCGCGGATGGCCTCCGCCAGATGTTCATAGCGGCTGCGCAGCGGTGAGCCCGGACGGTAAACCAGACCGATGGTGCGTCTTGGCTCTGGCTTAATGCACGGCAGGTAGACCACGCCATCGCGTTTTCTTTCCTGCGGCACTGCCAGCGCAGGCAGCAGGGTAATACCGCTGCCTGCCGCCACCATATTGCGCAGCGTTTCCAGGCTGGTCGCGCGGAAGTGGGTATCCTCATCCGCCCCCGCTTCAAAGCAGAAGCCCATCGCCTGATCGCGCAGGCAGTGGCCATCTTCCAGCATCAGCAGCTTTTCACCGGCCAGATCCGACATCGGCACCCGGTCGCGGTTTGCCCACGGATGATCTTCATAGATAGCCAGCATCATCGGCTCATCGAACAGCGGCACCTCGATAAAGGCCTCGCTCTCTTTGACCAGCGCCAGGATGGCGCAGTCGAGCTTACCGCTGTCGAGCTGAGCCAGCAGCTGATGGGTCTGCGCTTCGTGCAGATACATTTCCAGCTTCGGGAAGGTCTGATGCAGCATCGGAATGATGTGCGGTAGCAGGTACGGGCCAATTGTCGGGATCAAGCCGATATGCAGCGGCCCGGACATGGTTTCCCCTTGTTGGCTTGCCATCTCCTTGAGCACTTTTACTTCGCGTAACACGGTACGCGCCTGATCCACCAGCAACAGCCCCGCCTGGGTAAACAGAACCTTACGGCTGGTGCGCTCCAGCAGCATGACGCCAAGCTCATCCTCCAGCTTGCGGATCTGTCCGCTGAGCGTCGGTTGGCTCACATGGCATGAGTCAGCCGCCCGCCGGAAGTGGCGGTGTTCGGCGAGCGCTACCAGGTATTCAAGATCGCGAATATTCATTATTCATCCTCCATCGCCACGATAGTCCATGGCGATAGATAGCATAGCAACGAACGATTATCCCTATCAAGTTTTCTGTTCAATAATACGCCCATAAAGACGGTGAACCTGTGAAAACCACTGACCCGTCACACTGTTTCTCTACCCGAACAACTAAAGCCAACGTGAACTTTTGCGGACCTTGCGTCCGCTTTTTTTTGCATAAAAAACCCGGCGTCGCTGGGCTCGGCCGGGTCAGGGAAGGCAGATATCTGTGGATTAGCTCAGACGGGCCTTCGCCTCGTCGATAGCCTGCGCCACCTGCTGCGGCGAGACGCCGCCTTTTGCCGCGCGTTTATCAAGGCAGGACTGCAGCGACAGGATCGGATAAACATCGTCCGCAATCACCGGGCTGAATTTCTGCAGGTCGGCCAGGGCCAGCGCTTCCAGCGGTTTCCCTTGCGCAATGGCTTCCACCACCGCTTCACCGACAATATGGTGCGCCTCGCGGAACGGTACGCCTTTCGCCACCAGATAATCCGCCAGCTCAGTGGCGTTGGCATAGCCCTGCTGCGCCGCTTCCGCACAGCGCGGACGTTTCACCTGGATGCCATCCAGCACCAGGGTCGCCATATGCAGGCAGTCGAGCCAGGTATCCAGAGCGTCGAAAAGTCCCTCTTTATCTTCCTGCATATCTTTGTTGTAGGCCAGCGGCAGCCCTTTCAGGGTCATCATCATGCCGGTCAGCGCGCCCTGCACGCGGCCGCATTTGCCACGGATAAGCTCCAGGGCGTCCGGGTTTTTCTTCTGCGGCATCAGCGAGGAGCCTGAGGTTACGCGGTCGGAAAGCTCGACGAAATTCGCTTCGCCGGAGTTAAAGAAAATCAGATCTTCCGCAAAGCGCGACAGATGGACCATGCCGATAGAGGCATCGGAAAGCAGCTCCAGAACATGGTCGCGGTCGGACACGCTGTCGAGGCTGTTGCGGGTGGCGGAGGCAAAGCCCAGCCAGCCGGCCAGCTGCTCGCGGTCGATTTCATACGCCGTCCCCGCCAGCGCGCCGCAGCCCAGCGGGCTAACGTCGAGGCGCTTCAGCGCGTCCTGCAGGCGGCTTTCATCGCGCGCCAGCATTTCGACATAGGCCAGACACCAGTGCGCGAACGTCACCGGTTGGGCGCGCTGCAGGTGGGTGTACCCCGGCATCACCGCATCCTGGTTATGCTGGGCCGTCTCCACCAGCGCGCTCTGCAGCTGGCGGTTCGCCGACAGCAGTTCGACAACGGTATCTTTGCACCACAGTTTAAGATCGGTAGCGACCTGGTCGTTACGGCTGCGGCCGGTATGCAGTTTCTTGCCCAACTGACCCACTTTGTCGATCAGTTTGCCTTCCACCCAGCTGTGAATATCTTCAGCATCGCTGGCGAGGATTTGCTGCGGATTGGCGCGCACCTCTTCCAGTAGCACGTTCAGCGCTTCTTCCAGCTGCTGTTGTTCATCGGCACTCAGAACGCCGACCGTTACCAGCGCTTTCGACCAGGCGACAGAGCCAACGATATCCTGCTCCGCCAGACGATAGTCGAAGCGCAACGAGTCGTTGAACTGTTTGAACCGTTGATCTGCTGCCTGTGTAAAACGCCCGCCCCAAAGTGCCATAACATGCTTCCTTTATTCGTTAGTTCCGCCGGTGGCGTTGTGCCTCCCCGGCCTACGGTCTTGTAAGCCCGGCAGACAACGCGCCGCCGGGCATGAAATCTTAAGCCAGAATACGTGTGCCGATAGGCGTGCCGTTAAACAACGCCGGCAGCTGCTCGGCGTGACGCCAGGAGGCGATATCCACCGGACGGCCCAGAGCACGCGCCGCGTCGAGGGCCGCATTCACTTTGACAATCATGCCGTCAGTGATAATCCCCTGCTCGATCAGCTGCTCCGCTTTCTCGGCGGTCATCTCGGCAATACGCTGCCCTTTACCGTCGAGGATACCGCTGACGTCAGACAGCAGGATCAGATCCGCCCCCAGGGTAGCCGCCAGCGCCGTCGCCGCCTGGTCAGCATTGACGTTCATCAGCTGGCCCTCGTCGGTCACGCCGATAGAGCTCACCACCGGCAGGTAACCGCCCGCCAGCAGGGTGTTGATCAGCGTCGGAGAGCCCGGCTGCGCCAGCCCGACATGGCCCAGCTCAGCATCCAGCTGTGTCACCTTCACGCTATCGCCATCGCCGAGGAACAGGCCGACAGAGGCCAGACCGTGCTTTTTCGCCCACGCCAGCAGCGTCTTGTTGGCGGTACCCGCCAGCGCGCCGGTGATGATGTCGATTTGCTCAGCCGGCGTCACCCGCAGACCATTTTTCTTCTGCACCGGCAGGTTGAGCTGCTTCATCAGCTCATCCACCACGCAGCCGCCGCCATGGACGATAATCAGCGGACGCTGGTGCGCTTCACGGTAATTGACCAGCGCGGTAAACAGACGCTCCAGCGCTTCTTCGCTATCGAGTAATACGCCGCCGAGTTTGATAATTAATGGGTTCATCATCACACCTTAAATAAGAGACTGCGTCTCAGCGAAGCCGAAACGAATATTCGCGCACTGCACCGCCTGCGCTGCGGCGCCTTTCAGCAGGTTATCTTCTGCCGCGACGACGATGAGATGGTCGTCCTGCACGGCAAAACCGATATCACAGAATGGCAGACCTTCGACGCTTTTCAATGCGGGCACGCCTTTATCATATAAACGTACCAGCGGTTTATCGGCGTAAGCCTGCTGGTAAACCGCCGCGATCTGCGCATGGCCAACGCCCGGCTTCAGGCGGCAGGTAATGGTTTCCAGAATGCCGCGCTTAAAATTACCCAGATGCGGGGTAAAAATCACCTTCGCTCCGAGGTGGCTGGCAATCTCCGGCTGATGACGATGGTTAAAGATGCCGTATGGCTGCAGGCTGACTTCACAGAAGCTGTTGCCGATCGCGGCTTTGCGTCCCGCGCCGCTCACCCCGCTGGTGGCGTTGATCACTGGCCACTGGTTGAGATCCAGCAGACTGGCATCAATCAGCGGCTTCAGCGACAGCTGCGCCGCCGTCGGGTAGCAGCCAGGCACCGCGATTAACTGCGCTTCTTTAAGCGCATCCGCGCTCCACTCCGCCAGACCATACACCGCCTGTTTGAGCAGGTCGGGATGCTGATGAGTGAAACCATAATATTTTTCGTAGAACGCCCCATCGTTAACGCGGAAGGCACCGGAGAGATCGAACACCACGCAGCCGGCGGCAAGGAACTGCGGCGCCAGATCGTGACTCACTTCGTGCGCGGTGGCGAGAAACACCACGTCCACGCCAGCGCTGAATTCGCTGATATCGGACATCGGCTGCAGCGGCATATCGACAATGCCTTTGAGCTGCGGATGCAGGTCGGAAATTAATTTTCCCGCATCATTGCTTTGCGCGGAGACCGTCAAAGCGGTTATGTTCATATGCGGATGACGATTGATATAGGTCACCAGCTCTGCGCCGGCATAACCACTGGCACCCACAATCAGCGTATTTAACATTGGAAGCGCATCTCCTTACATTCGATGGGTTTTCTTACGCTCAACGATATTGTATTTTTATTCACAATAAATGCATGAATATTGATACTATCACGACCCAAGGTGTGTCAACAATGAAAAACAATTTACCGCCCTTTATCGAGATTTACCGCGCGTTGATCGCCACACCGTCCATCAGCGCGACCGAAGAGGCTCTCGATCAGAGCAATGAGTCTTTAATCAATTTGCTGGCCGGCTGGTTCCGCGATCTCGGCTTTAATGTCGAGGTACAGCCGGTGCCGGATACGCGCCATAAATTCAACCTGCTGGCCAGCACCGGACACGGCGCCGGCGGCCTGCTGCTCGCCGGGCATACCGATACCGTGCCGTTCGATGATGGCCGCTGGACGCGCGATCCGTTCACCCTTACCGAATACGATAACAAGCTCTACGGCCTCGGCACGGCCGATATGAAAGGCTTCTTCGCCTTTATTCTCGACGCCCTGCGCGATGTCGACGTCACCACGCTGAAAAAACCGCTGTATATTCTGGCCACCGCCGACGAAGAGACCAGCATGGCCGGCGCGCGCTATTTTGCCGAAACCACCCGGCTGCGCCCCGACTGCGCCATCATCGGCGAGCCCACCTCCCTGCAGCCGATCCGCGCCCATAAAGGACATATGTCCAACGCGATCCGTATTCAGGGCCAGTCCGGCCACTCCAGCGATCCGGCGCGCGGGGTCAACGCGATCGAGCTGATGCACGACGCCATCGGTCGGATTATGCAGCTGCGCGATTTGCTAAAAGAGCGCTACCACTTCGAGGCGTTCACGGTCCCTTACCCGACCCTCAACCTCGGCGCCATCCATGGCGGCGATGCCTCAAACCGTATCTGCGCCTGCTGTGAACTGCATATGGACATCCGCCCGTTGCCGGGGATGACCCTCAACGACCTCAATGGTCTGCTGGACGAGGCGCTGGCCCCGGTCAGCGAACGCTGGCCGGGCCGCCTGACGGTCTCGGAGCTGCATCCGCCGATCCCCGGCTACGAGTGCCCGCCGGACCATAAGCTGGTGCAGGTGGTTGAGAAACTGCTTGGCGCCCAGACCGACGTGGTGAACTACTGTACCGAAGCGCCGTTTATCCAGACGCTGTGCCCAACGCTGGTTCTCGGCCCGGGCTCGATCAATCAGGCCCATCAGCCTGACGAGTTTCTGGAGACGCGCTTTATCAAGCCAACGCGGGAGCTGATTAGCCAGGTGGTTCACCACTTCTGCTGGCACTAAAATCGCCCTCTTTTTCCACCCCGCTCTCCCGGGGCGGAACGGTGACGATCGTCACATTTCCATAAGCGATGCTTATCCAGCGCCCCCTGAGTTAAATTTCGCAAATTACGGGTATTTACTCGTTTGCTGAAGCGATTTCGCAGTAATTGACGTGGGGGTATTTACGTGGCTTTATAAAAGACGGGTTGCTTATCCGTTGCTCACGTTCCAGCGCAGCGGATATAACAAAATAAAATGAGATGGGGTGTCTGGGGTAACATGAACGAACAATATTCCGCATTGCGTAGTAATGTCAGTATGCTCGGCAAGGTGCTGGGCGATACCATCAAGGATGCATTGGGAGAAAATATTCTTGATCGTGTCGAAACTATCCGTAAGTTGTCCAAATCTTCACGCGCCGGCAACGAAGCTAACCGCCAGGAGCTGCTGACCACGCTGCAGAATTTGTCTAACGACGAACTGCTGCCGGTGGCCCGTGCCTTCAGCCAGTTCCTGAATCTGGCCAACACCGCTGAGCAGTACCACAGCATTTCGCCGAATGGCGAAGCGGCCAGCAATCCGGAAGTCATTGCGCGCACCCTGAGAAAGCTCAAAGACCAACCCAATCTCAACGAAGACACCATCAAAAAAGCGGTGGAATCTCTGTCCCTGGAGCTGGTGTTAACCGCCCACCCGACCGAGATCACCCGCCGGACGCTGATCCATAAAATGGTGGAAGTGAACAACTGCCTCAAGCAGCTGGATAACAAAGATATCGCGGACTACGAGCACCACCAGCTGATGCGCCGCCTGCGCCAGCTGATCGCCCAGTCCTGGCATACCGATGAAATTCGTAAGCACCGCCCTTCCCCGGTCGATGAAGCCAAATGGGGCTTCGCGGTGGTGGAAAACAGCCTGTGGGAAGGGGTGCCTAACTACCTGCGCGAGCTGAACGAACAGCTGGAAGCCAACCTCGGCTATCAGCTGCCGGTGGACTTTGTCCCGGTGCGTTTCACTTCGTGGATGGGCGGCGACCGCGACGGCAACCCGAACGTGACCGCCGATATCACCCGCCACGTGCTGCTGCTCAGCCGCTGGAAAGCGACCGATCTGTTCCTCAAAGATGTGCAGGTGCTGATCTCCGAGCTGTCGATGGTGGAGTGTACTGACGAATTGCGCGCCCTGGCCGGCGCCGAGGGCGCTCAGGAACCGTACCGTTACCTGATGAAAAAACTGCGCACTCAGCTGATGGAAACCCAGGCCTGGCTGGAAGCGCGTCTGAAAGGTCAGAAGCTGCCGAAACCGGCGGGACTGATCACTCAGAACGAGCAGCTGTGGGAGCCGCTATACGCCTGTTATAAATCGCTGCAGGCCTGCGGCATGGGCATTATCGCCAACGGCGAGCTGCTCGACACCCTGCGCCGCGTGAAGTCTTTCGGCGTACCGCTGGTGCGTATTGATATCCGTCAGGAAAGCACCCGCCACACCGAAGCGCTGGGCGAAATGACCCGTTACCTCGGGATCGGCGATTACGAAAGCTGGTCAGAAGCCGACAAACAGGCTTTCCTGATCCGCGAACTAAATTCCAAACGTCCGCTGCTGCCGCGCCAGTGGGAGCCAAGCGAAGAGACCCGCGAAGTTCTCGACACCTGTAGAGTGATCGCCGAGGCGCCGCGCGGATCGATCGCCGCCTACGTGATCTCGATGGCCAAAACGCCGTCCGACGTGCTGGCGGTTCATCTGCTGCTGAAGGAGGCCGGGATTGGCTTTGCCCTGCCGGTGGCCCCGCTGTTCGAAACGCTGGATGACCTGAACAACGCCAACGACGTCATGACCCAGCTGCTGAATATCGACTGGTACCGCGGCTTTATCCAAGGCAAACAGATGGTCATGATCGGCTACTCTGATTCCGCGAAAGACGCAGGCGTGATGGCCGCCTCCTGGGCGCAGTACCAGGCGCAGGACGCGTTGATCAAAACCTGTGAGAAAGCCGGGATCGAACTGACGCTGTTCCACGGTCGCGGCGGCTCCATTGGCCGCGGCGGCGCGCCGGCCCACGCCGCGCTCCTCTCACAGCCGCCGGGAAGCCTGAAGGGCGGCCTGCGCGTTACCGAGCAGGGTGAGATGATCCGCTTTAAGTACGGCCTGCCGGAAGTCACCATCAGCAGCCTGTCGCTCTATACCAGCGCGATCCTCGAAGCCAACCTGCTGCCGCCGCCGGAACCAAAACCGCAGTGGCGCGACATCATGGCCGAGCTGTCCGACGTGTCGTGCAAGATGTATCGCGGCTACGTGCGTGAAAACAAAGATTTCGTGCCTTATTTCCGCTCCGCCACTCCGGAGCAGGAGCTGGGCAAACTGCCGCTGGGTTCGCGTCCGGCAAAACGTCGTCCGACCGGCGGCGTCGAGTCGCTACGCGCCATTCCGTGGATCTTCGCCTGGACCCAGAACCGCCTGATGCTTCCAGCCTGGCTGGGCGCTGGCGCTGCGCTGCAGAAGGTGGTTGAAGGCGGAAAACAGAGTGAACTGGAAGCGATGTGTCGCGATTGGCCGTTCTTCTCCACCCGCCTCGGCATGCTGGAGATGGTTTACTCGAAGGCCGACCTGTGGCTGGCGGAGTACTACGATCAGCGCCTGGTGAAACCAGAGCTGTGGGCGCTGGGTACCGAGCTGCGCAAGCTGCTGGCTGCCGATATCAACGTCGTGCTGGCCATCGCCAACGACTCTCATCTGATGGCTGACCTGCCGTGGATCGCCGAGTCTATCCAGCTGCGTAATATCTATACCGACCCGCTGAACGTCCTGCAGGCGGAACTGCTGCACCGTTCGCGCCAGGCTGAAGAAGAGGGCAAAGACCCGGATCCGCGCGTTGAACAAGCGCTGATGGTCACCATCGCCGGCGTCGCCGCCGGTATGCGTAACACCGGCTAATCGCTATCTTTCCCCCGGCCGCCCGGCCGGGGGATTTTTCACCCGTTCTAGTGGTGCAGCATCTCATCAACGATCTGCTCTTTATGCAGCGCATACGGATAATAGGTCGGCCAGTTATCCATCTCTTTCAGCAACGCTTCCTGTGATTCATTGCCCATGAAAATATGGAAATGCTGCGATTTACGCGGGCCAATGATGTGGTCGCTGAACTGGACATATTTTGGCGCGCTGGCATCGCCCTGCTGGCACTCGAACAGATAACGTACGCCCTTCTTACCGGAGGCGTAATGCAGGATTTTGTAGCCTGAATAGCGGTATTTGCAGCTGTTGACGGTCTCGCCAATGTGGAACTCAATCACGTCATCTTCAATGCCAATCTGTTCCACATCGGTGGCATAGCCCTTCTTATAATAGGCGCGATACTCCTCCACGCTCTTGCCGCCGGGCTTTTTCGCCTTCTGCTCCAGCACCGGATCGAGATCGCCGTTGAGCAGATACGGGTTCACCGACTGCCAGACGCCCTCCCAGTCGCTCAGCGCGCGGTCCTGCACATCTTTATCCGCAAAAATGCCTTCGCTGGCCTGACGCTCCACTTCGGTTAGCGCCGGCCCATGGCTATGGTTGCCGTGGGCGAACGCCTGGGCGCTGGCTAGCGCCATGCCGAGTCCCAAGGCCAGCAGGGGGATCTTTCTGGTCATTACTCTCTCCTGAGTTTGCTATCAATGGCGACAAATTGTTACGATATAACATATCGTAACTGAGAAGCAATAGCGACAGGCTGGCGCTTTTACCGCTGGAATAATGTCCGGTATGATGAAAAGGGTGATGCGCGGGGCGGAACAATGATGGACAACGATATCAATCAACTTATTGATGCATTGCTAAAAAAGCAGACCAGCCTCGGACGGGTTTATTTCGCCGGCGAGACGCGCTCGCCTGCTGAACCGGTGGTGCAGGTTGATTTTCCCCGTCTGAATATCCTCCTCGATGGTCAGCTGCGCGACCAGGCGCTCGGCGATAACGCCCCGCTCCTGGAGGCCCATGACGTGCTCTATATTCCTGGCGATAGCTGGAACTGCCCACAGTGGCAGGCGCCCTGCCTGCTGTTAAGCATCCTGTTCGCTAAGCAGCAGCTGGAGTGCTCGCTGCAGCGCTGGAATGGCAAGACGATCGCCGTTGTTGAAAAGCTACAGGCGCTGCGTCGCGGGCCGCGCGTCGGTTCCTTCCTGCTGCAGGCGCTCAACGAGATCCGGATGCAGCCGCAGGAGCAGCAAACCGCCCGCAGCATCGTCATCAGCCTGCTCAGCCACTGCCATGATCTTCTCGGCAGCCAGGCGCAAACCTCCTCGCGCAGCCAGGCGCTGTTCGAGGCAATCCGTCAGTACATCGAGGTCCATTACGCGGAGCCGCTGAGCCGGGAATCGGTCGCCCAGGCGTTCTATCTCTCTCCCAACTATCTTTCCCATCTGTTCCAGAAATGTGGGCCAATGGGCTTCAATGAATATCTAAACCACATTCGTCTCGAACAGGCCCGTATGCTGCTGAAGGGCCACGATATGAAAGTGAAAGACATCGCCCACGCCTGCGGCTTCGCCGACAGCAACTACTTCTGCCGCCTGTTCCGCAAAACCACGGAACGCTCGCCGTCTGAATACCGCCGCCAGTACCATAGCCAGCTGACGGAAAAATCGTCCGCGGCAAAGAACTAGATTTTTGTGTGTTAAACCTGACTTTTGTGCGCGCTATAGTTTCCTGCCATCCCAGCCAGCGTCGATAAATGTGATCTAAATCATCCTTAATCGCGATGCGTACATTTATCCAGTTTTTGGCAAATTTGTCATCTGGCGATCCTTCGAACGAAAGCCGTATGCTTACCTCAACGACAGCACCGAATTAAGCATTGAGGAAAACGCTATGGAACTCTATCTGGATACCGCCAACGTCGCCGAAGTGGAACGCCTGGCCCGCATCTACCCGCTGGCCGGGGTGACCACCAACCCGAGCATTATCGCCGCCGGTAAAACCCCGGTGTGGGATGTACTGCCGCGCCTGCAAAAAGCCGTTGGTCCGGAAGGGATTCTGTTCGCGCAGACCATGAGCCGCGATGCGCAGGGCATGGTGGCAGAAGCCAAACGCCTGAGCAACGCCGTGCCGGGCATCGTGGTCAAAATCCCGGTCACCGCCGAAGGCCTCGCCGCTATCAAGATGCTGAAGAAAGAAGGCATCCCGACCCTTGGCACCGCCGTCTACAGCGCTTCACAGGGTCTGCTGGCCGCGCTGGCTGGCGCAAAGTACGTCGCGCCTTACGTTAACCGCGTCGACGCTCAGGGCGGGGACGGCATCCGCATGGTGCAGGAACTGCAATCCCTGCTGGAAATGCATGCGCCCGAAAGCAAAGTGCTGGCGGCAAGCTTCAAAACGCCCCGTCAGGCGCTGGATTGCCTGCTGGCTGGCTGCGAAGCAATCACCCTTCCACTAGATGTAGCGCAACAAATGCTCGGCACCCCTGCGGTAGAGTCAGCCATAGAGAAGTTTGAACAGGACTGGAATAACGCCTTTGGCACGCTGAACCTGTAACCGGACCCGCGCGCCGCCTGCGGGCGGCATCACGGTCATCGAGGAGGAATCGAAATGGATCGCATTATTCAATCACCAGGCAAATACATCCAGGGCGCAGGCGCCATCAAGCGCCTTGGCGACTACCTGAAACCGCTGGCCGAACGCTGGCTGGTCGTTGGCGATAAATTCGTGCTGGGATTCGCGGAAGAGATGCTACGCAAAAGCCTGGCTGACGCCGGCCTGGCGGCGGAAATCGCGCCGTTCGGCGGTGAATGTTCGCATAATGAAATCAATCGCCTGCGCGATATCGCCGGCAGTGCGAAATGCACCGCCGTGCTGGGGATCGGCGGTGGTAAAACCCTGGATACCGCGAAAGCGCTGGCCCATTTTATGAAGGTGCCGGTGGCGATCGCCCCCACCATCGCCTCCACCGATGCGCCGTGCAGCGCGCTGTCGGTGATTTACACCGACGAAGGCGAGTTCGACAGCTATCTGATGCTGCCGCACAACCCTAACATGGTCATTGTCGATACGCAGATCGTTGCTGGCGCGCCGGCTCGCCTGCTGGCCGCCGGGATTGGCGATGCGCTGGCCACCTGGTTCGAAGCCCGCGCCTGCTCACGCAGCGGCGCCACCACCATGGCGGGCGGGAAATGCACCCAGGCGGCGCTGGCGCTGGCCGAGTTGTGCTACAACACCTTACTCGAAGAGGGTGAAAAAGCGATGCTGGCCGCCGAACAGCACGTGGTCACTCCGGCGCTGGAGCGGGTGGTGGAAGCCAACACCTATCTGAGCGGCGTCGGTTTTGAAAGCGGTGGCCTGGCGGCAGCCCACGCGATTCATAACGGCATGACGGCCATCCCTGACGCCCACCACTATTATCACGGTGAAAAAGTGGCGTTCGGCACCCTGACGCAGTTGGTGCTGGAAAACGCGCCGGTGGAAGAGATCGAGACTGTCGCCGCGCTGTGTCACAGCGTTGGGCTGCCGATCACGCTGGCGCAGCTGGATATCAAAGGCGACATCCCGACCAAAATGCGCCTGGTGGCGGAAGCCGCCTGCGCTGAAGGCGAAACCATCCACAATATGCCGGGCGGCGTCGACGCCGACCAGGTCTACGCCGCGCTGCTGGTCGCCGACCAATATGGCCAGCGCTTCCTGCAGGAATGGGAATAATCCAGAGCAAAACAAAACACCCGGCGTCAGCCGGGTGTTTTTTATGTTTATCAGCCGGACGCGTCGCCTACTGACGGCGGAAACGGCAAGCACTCAGGCCGGACGCACGCCCAGCGTATGACAGATGGCGTAGCTCATTTCGGCGCGGTTAAGGGTGTAGAAGTGGAAATCTTTTACCCCTTCCCGACTTAAGATCTTCACCATGTCCATGGCGATATTCGCCCCCACCAGCTGACGGGTTTCGGCGTCATTATCCAGCCCTTCGAACATTTTCGACATCCACACCGGGATACGAACGTTGGTCATATCCGCAAACTTTTTCGCCTGTTTAAAGTTGGAAACCGGCAGGATACCCGGAATAATTTCCACGTCGATGCCCGCCGAGACGCAGCGATCGCGAAAACGCAGATAGCTTTCCACATCGAAGAAGAACTGGGTGATCGCGCGGTTGGCGCCTGCCTCGACTTTGCGTTTCAGGTTGAGCAAATCCGCCTGCGCGCTTTTCGCTTCCGGATGCACTTCCGGATACGCGGCGACGGAGATATCAAAATCCCCCACCTCTTTCAGCAGAGTGACCAGATCGGCGGCGTACATCTCCGGTTTACCGCTGCCCGGCGGCAGGTCGCCGCGCAGAGCGACGATATGGCGGATGCCGTTGTTCCAGTAATCCTGGGCGATAGTGCGCAGCTCATCGCGAGTAGCATCGATACAGGTCAGGTGCGGCGCCGCTTCCAGACCGGTTCGCTCTTTAATACCTTTGATGATGCTGTGGGTGCGATCGCGCTCGCCGGAGTTCGCGCCATAGGTCACCGAGACAAACTTCGGTTTCAGACTGCTCAGGCGATCGATGGATTTCCACAGGGTTTGCTCCATTTCACTGGTGCGCGGCGGAAAGAATTCAAAGGACACATTAATCTGGCCCTGGACTTCCGCCAGGCTCTGATTCAGGGCTTCCCGCTGATTGGCGTGAAAAAAGCTCATACCTTACCTCATCAATCGCATGTAATGGCTGTTGTGTTGCGAACTTCTATACGTTTAGACGTCCAGATGTAAAAATGACGGAAAAGCGCCCGGGCGTCAATAGAAAAATCTGCGTAAAGAGTGAGGAAAAGGCTGCCAACATGAAAAAACTTCATCTACCGGCGCTTTGCCAGCCGAAAGAGCCCGCTCTGCGGTCAACATGGGGTAGAACGATATTCAGCATGAGACGAGCGAGCCGTCAGGCGATCATCCAGCAGTGAGAGCCATTGCTGCACGGCTCCTGCCTGGTGAGGCGCATAGATCACCCCAAGGCTTAACGGCATGCTGTCGCCTTCAGCGACAGGACAGAACACTACCCCCTGACGCTGGATCGCGGAAAAGGACGCCGGCAGGAGGATCATGCCTTCCCCACGCGCGATTCGCGCCAGCAGCACATCATGTTCGGCAGGCTCTTCCACATAAGCGGGGGTATAGCCAGCCCGGTCGAAAATGCGCCGCGTGTAGTCAAAGAAATCGGGGTTACGCTCGCGTTTAAACCAGAACAGCGGCCGATGATTGAGCGCGCTTAGCGTTAACGCTGGTATGACGGCTTCCGGCCAGGAGGCTGGCACTGCCGCGATGAGCGGCTCCTGGTACGGCAATGGATGCAGGTGCAGCCCTTCAGTATTGAGCGGCAGCGCGACCAGCGCCGCATCGAGTTTGCCTTTGCGCACCTGCTGCGCCAGCGCCGGTGAGGCGTGGCGGGTGATATGCAACCCGCGGGTATGTTCGCTCAGCGCAGATTCAACAGCAGCGAAAATGCCTTGTTCGAAGGCGGTGGTCACGCCCAGACGCAGAGACGGCGGCGAGTGAACGGAGAGCTCACTCAATGCCGCCAGCGTGCGTTCCTGGAGCGCCAGCATGGGCCGAATGATCGCCAGCACCTCTCTGCCCGCGTCGGTAAGGATCAGGCCTTTGCTATGGCGCTGAAACAGCGTCACCCCCAGCTGCGCTTCCAGATAGCGCATATGGCGACTCAGCGGCGGCTGCGAGATAAATAACCGCTGCGCCGCCCGGCTGATGTTATTTTCCTCCGCCACCACGGCAAAGGCACGCAGCAGGCGGATATCAAGAGAATGTAATCGCGAAGTTGTCATACTGAAAAGGTATCACGAAAAGGGTATTACTCAAGTCCGGTAAACTTCCCTACCCTTCCTCTCAACGCATCATCACAGAGAGGAAAAAACGATGTCCAGCGAACGTTATACCACCGGTCAGGAAATGCTTCAGCGCGTGGACGGTAGCGGCGGGGAGGCCGTCGTCAACAGCCTGCGGGATATCGCCCCCGACTTCGCCCGCTATCTGATTGAGTTCCCCTTCGGCGATATTTACGCCCGGCCAGGGCTTGATTTGCGTAGCCGGGAAATCGCCACCATCGCCGCGCTCACCGCGCTGGGTAACGCCGAGCCGCAGCTGAAAGTGCATATTGCTGCGGGATTAAATGTCGGTCTGACGCAAGAGGAAATTACGGAAGTGATCATGCAGATGGCGGTCTACGCCGGATTCCCGGCGGCGCTAAACGGCCTGTTTGCCGCTAAAGCAGTTTTTGCGGCGCACTAACAAAAAAGACCAGGCCGCGCCTGGTCTTTTTCCCGGGACTACAGCAGCTGCGCCAGACGGTTAATATCCGACTGGATCGCCCCGGCGGTCACATCGCGCCCGGCGCCGGGCCCGCGGATCACCAGCGGATTATCGCGATACCAGCGGCTTTCGATAGCGAACACGTTATCGCACGGCAGCAGCGCCGCCAGCGGGTGCTCTTCGCGTACCGCTTCCACGCCGACGCGTGCTTTGCCGTTGGCATCAAAACGCGCCACGTAGCGGAGCACCAGCCCCATCTCGCGGGCCGCCTCCAGGCGCTGCAGCATCTGCTCGTTCAGCTCTTCGCCATTCTCAAAGAAGTGATCGACCGAACCCTCTTCACAGTGCGCCGGGACCAGTGATTCCACGCGCACCTGATCCGGCTCGATGTCGTAACCCGCTTCCCGCGCGAGGATCACCAGCTTGCGCATCACATCTTTACCGGACAGATCGACGCGCGGATCCGGCTCGGTCAGACCCTGCTGCCACGCCTGATCCACCAGGTCGGTGAACGGCACGGTGCCATCAAACTGCAGGAACAGCCAGGAGAGCGTTCCCGAGAAGATACCGCTCAGGCCGAGGATGGTATCGCCGCTGTCGATCAGGTCGCGCACCGTATGGTTCACCGGCAAGCCGGCGCCCACGGTGGCGTTATACAGCCAGTGGCGCCCTGTCTTCTCAAACGCGTCGTGGATCTGGCGATACTTATCGCTGCTGCTGGCCCCCGCCAGCTTGTTGGCGCTGATCACGTGGAAGCCATGGCTGGCGAAATCAAGATACTGGTCTGCCAGCCGCTCGCTGGCGGTGACGTCCAGCACCACTAAATCATCATACGGGTGCGCGCGCATCCACAGGAACAGCGACTCTTCATCTTGCTCCACCGCTTCATCGTTGAAGAAAGCCAGCGCCCGGCTGGCGTCCAGCCCGTCGTAGTTCAGCAGACTGCGTTTACTGTCGACCACGCCAGCGAGCACAAACTCAAAGCCGGTGCGCGCCGAGAGCGTGGTTTGTTCACGGGCGAACAGCTCCAGCCAGCGGGAACCGATGTTCCCTTTGCCGAACAGCATCAGGCCGATACGCTTTTCGGCACGAAACAAGGACTGGTGCAGCCCCTGGATCAGGCTTTCCGTCGGCCCGGCGCGCAGGACGGCCACCAGGCTGATCCCCTCTTCCGACTGCCAGGTGAACTCCACCGGCTGCCCTTTCAGCTGCTGCCAGAAACGGTGGCAGTGCAGTGGGTTGCGGGTGACGCCCGCGCCCACCATCGCCACCAGCGCCAGCTTCTGACGCAGACGCAGCTCGCCCGGCAGACCTGCCTCATCGAGCAGCTTCAGCGCGCTGTCGGCCACCTCGGAGGTATAGCAGAACTGCAGCAGTTTGCGGTCTGCATGGACGCCAACGGCTAACGGGCGCAGCTGGGCGCGTTTGAGCAGGGCGTCCAGCTCTTTATGCGCCAGTTTGAAATCGTGACCGGCCGGCACCTGAAACTCCACCAGGCAGACATCGTCATGGCTGGTGACAATCCGGGCGCCAGTACCGGAGGCCAGCACGCGCTCAATGCGCGTGGAACCCTGTTCCGGCGTATAGCTGCAGCGTAACTGCAGATCGATATCGCTGGCGGAAACCGGCTGTAGCGTGCGGGCATGGAGCACCGGCGCGGCCAGACGCGCCAGCTCGCTGGCTTCGTCCAGACGCAGCAGCGGCAGCAGACAGGCGTCTTTCACCTTGCGCGGATCCGCGCTGTACACCCCGGCGACGTCGCTCCAGATAGTGACGCGGGAAGCGCCCGCCAGCGCGCCGATCTGGGTGGCAGAGTAGTCAGACCCGTTACGGCCCAGCAGGACGGTTTCACCGGCCTGGTTGCGGGAGATAAAGCCGGTCACCACCAGACGCTTGTTAGGATGCTGCGCCATCAGCTGCTGCAGCAGTGGATAGGATAATCCTTCATCCACCTGCGGCTGCGCGGCGCGTTCCGCGCGCAGGAACGCGCGCGCGTCCAGCCAGGCGGCTTCCATTCCCAGCTGGTTGAGAACCGCCGCCATCAGGCGCGCGGACCACACTTCCCCATGGCCGACCACTTCCGCATAGACCGCTTCGGAAACCCCGCCGTCCAGCAGACCAGCCAGACGCTCAAGGTCGTGGATAAAGGCGGCGATCAACGTATCCGCCGCCGCAGGCTCCACCAGACCGCCAATCAGCTCGGTGTGATAGCGGCGAAGCGACTGCTGAACCTGATGCGCAGCAAGGCGATCGCTCTGGCTAAGCTTAAGCCAGCTGATCAGCTGGTTGGTGGTGCTGCCAGCGGCGGAGACGACCATCATGTCCCCCGCCTGCGAATACTCCTTCATGATCCCCGCGACGCGCAGGTAACATTTCGCATCCGCTAAACTACTCCCACCAAATTTGTGCAGCTGACGACCCTTCGCCCCTGCCTGCGCAATCACACTCATCTTTATTCCTCGTTTGCTGCCCGGAAGCCATTTTCCAGGTCGGCAATTAAATCTTCACCATCTTCGATACCGGTCGAAATACGCAGGAGCGTTTCTGAAATTCCGGCGGCGGCACGCGCTTCAGGCGCCATGCCGGCATGCGTCATCGTTGCCGCATGGGAAATCAGGCTTTCAACGCCCCCCAGCGATTCCGCCAGTGTAAACAGCGACAGCCCGCTCAGGAAGCGGCGCAGCGTCTGCTCGTCACCATCCAGCTCGAAGCTTAACATTGCGCCAAAACCTTTTTGCTGACGCGCCGCAATTTCATGCCCCTGGTTTTCCGGCAGCGACGGATGATACAGCTTTTTCACCAGCGGCTGGGTTTTCAGATACTCGACGATCGCCAGGGCATTACGTTGCGCCACTTCCATGCGGGGAGAAAGCGTCCGCAGCCCGCGCAACAGCAGATAGCTGTCGAAGGCGCTGCCGGTGACGCCAATGTTATTCGCCCACCATGCCAGTTCGGTGACAGTCGCCGGATCGTTGGCAATCACCACCCCGGCCACCACATCAGAGTGACCATTAAGGTATTTAGTACAGGAGTGCAACACCAGATCGGCGCCCAGCGCCAGCGGGTTTTGCAGCGCCGGACTCAGGAAGGTGTTATCGACCACGCTGATCGCCCCGGCTTCGCGCGCCAGACCACAGATTTTCGCAATATCCACCACCCGCAGCAATGGATTACTTGGGCTTTCGACCAGCACCAGCTTCGGTTTTTCCGCCAGCGCCGCCCGCAGCGCCTGCTCATCGTTTTGATCGACGAACTGAACGCGATAGCAGCCGCGCTTCGCCAGGCTATCGAACAGACGGTAGCTGCCGCCGTAGCAGTCGTGCGGCGCCACCAGCAGATCGCCAGGCTTAAGGAACACCGTCGTCACCAGCAGGATCGCCGACATACCGGTATTGGTCAGCACCGCGCCAGCGCCGCCCTCCAGCTCCGCTAAAGCGCGCTGCACCACATCACGCGTCGGGTTGCCGCGGCGGGAATAGTCGTGAGCGCGAGGTTCATTAAAGTCGGTGAAGTTATAGGTACTGGAGAGGTGGATCGGCGGGACAACGCAACCGTACTGCTCGTCGTCATTTAAACCGCTACGCACTGCGATGGTGGCCTGTTTACGCGTCATGTTGGGAAGTTCCTGGGCTGAATCGGTGAAAAGTCAGGCTTCAGAGTAAACATTGTCACAATAGACGTCAATACATCTGGACATCTAAACTTCTTTGCGTATAGATTGAGCAAAGTGCAAATAGCCGTTAAAATTATATGCATTAGCGCACGTCGGCGGCGGCTTATCTCATGTCAGAAAGCCCGCGCATACGGTAAACTACGCGCGATTATAGCCCGGGCGGAATATTCTGGCCCTTCACTAATAAACAGAGGATTAAGGTATCTCATGGCTGAATGGAGCGGCGAATATATCAGCCCATACGCTGAGCACGGTAAGAAGAGTGAGCAAGTAAAGAAAATTACGGTTTCCATTCCTCTGAAGGTGTTAAAAATCCTCACCGATGAACGCACGCGTCGTCAGGTGAATAACCTGCGTCACGCGACCAACAGCGAACTGCTGTGCGAAGCGTTTCTGCATGCCTTTACCGGACAACCGTTGCCTAACGATGAAGACCTGCGTAAAGAGCGCAGCGATGAGATCCCGGAAGCGGCGAAAGCGATTATGCGTGAACTGGGTATCGACCCGGATACGTGGGAATACTGAGACGATAAAAAGGGCGGAAGCACGCTTCCGCCCTTTTTCTTTCCCGCCCAGGCAGGCGAGAGACACAAAAAAGCCGCCCTGAGGCGGCTTCTTCTGGCAACTTACTTGCTGCCCGGGATGCTGAAGCGCTTGTTGAAGCGGTCAACACGGCCACCGGTAGCAACATCACGCTGTTTGCCGGTGAAGAACGGGTGGCATTTGCCGCACACGTCGAGGTTCAGGTCGTGACCTACGGTGGAGCGGATTTTCATGACATTACCGCAAGAACAGGTAGCAGTAATTTCGTCGTAATTTGGGTGAATACCTTTTTTCATGGGAGAACCTCAGTTAAGGCCGCGTCGCTCTTCCAGCCCTAACGCCAGACACCACGCGATATTAGTAATTTCCCGTCGCCCTCTACGCTGTTGACAGCGTGAAGCACGCGGTAATGGTCAATCTTCAATGCGATATAAAGCGCATCAAAGGCGGCGAATCATACAGAATTTGACCAGCATATGCAAACTGATCCGCGCCGCCTTATCGTAATGTGTATACTATCCCGCCAGATTTCAAGTCAGGAAGATGACATGCCCGTCGCCCACGTTGCCCTACCCGTTCCGCTACCGCGCACTTTTGACTATCTGCTGCCTGAAGGCATGGCGGTCAAAGCGGGCTGTCGGGTGCGGGTGCCGTTCGGCAAACAGGAGCGGATCGGTATTGTCGCGGCGGTCAGCGAACGCAGCGAGCTGCCGCTGGACGAGCTAAAACCGGTCGCGGAAGCGCTGGACGACGAACCGGTCTTCTCCGGTACCGTCTGGCGGCTGCTGATGTGGGCGGCTGAGTATTACCATCATCCGATTGGCGATGTGCTGTTCCATGCGCTGCCCATTCTGCTGCGCCAGGGCAAACCCGCCAGCGCGACGCCGCTGTGGTACTGGTTCGCCACCGAGCAGGGGCAGGCCGTCGACCTTAACGGTCTGAAACGCTCGCCGAAGCAGCAGCAGGCGCTGGCGGCGCTGCGCCAGGGAAAAATCTGGCGTCATCAGGTTGGCGAACTGGAATTTAATGAAGCGGCGCTGCAGGCGCTGCGCGGCAAAGGGCTGGCGGAGCTGGCCTGCGAAGCGCCCGCCCTCATCGACTGGCGCAGCGCGTATTCGGTTGCCGGCGAACGCCTGCGTCTTAATACCGAGCAAGCCACCGCCGTCGGGGCGATCCACAGCGCCGCCGATCGCTTCTCCGCCTGGCTGCTGGCGGGTATTACCGGCTCAGGGAAAACGGAAGTCTATTTGAGCGTGCTGGAGAATGTGCTGGCGCAGGGGCGCCAGGCGCTGGTGATGGTGCCGGAGATCGGTCTGACGCCGCAGACCATCGCCCGCTTCCGCCAGCGCTTTAACGCGCCGGTGGAAGTGCTGCACTCCGGACTCAATGACAGCGAACGTCTTTCGGCCTGGCTGAAGGCGAAAAACGGCGAAGCGGCCATTGTGATCGGCACCCGCTCCTCGCTGTTTACCCCGTTTAAAGACCTCGGCGTCATCGTTATCGACGAAGAGCATGACAGCTCCTACAAGCAGCAGGAGGGCTGGCGCTACCATGCCCGCGACCTGGCGGTATGGCGCGCCCACAGCGAACAGATCCCGATTATTCTCGGCTCGGCGACGCCGGCGCTGGAGACCCTGCATAACGTCCGCCAGGGCAAATACCGCCAGTTAACCTTAAGCAAACGCGCGGGCAATGCGCGCCCTGCCCAGCAGCACGTGCTCGATCTCAAAGGGCAACCGCTGCAGGCGGGTCTGTCTCCCGCGCTGATTAACCGTATGCGCCAGCATCTGCAGGCGGATAACCAGGTGATCCTGTTTCTTAACCGCCGCGGCTTTGCGCCAGCGCTGCTGTGCCACGACTGCGGTTGGATAGCGGAATGTCCGCGCTGCGACAGCTACTACACGTTGCACCAGGCGCAGCACCATCTGCGCTGCCACCATTGCGACAGTCAGCGCCCTATCCCGCGCCAATGTCCCTCCTGCGGCTCCACGCACCTGGTGCCGGTGGGTATCGGCACCGAACAGCTGGAGCAGGCCCTGGCACCGCTGTTCCCTGACGTGCCTATCTCGCGTATCGACCGCGATACCACCAGCCGCAAAGGGGCGCTGGAGGAGCATCTCGCCGCCGTCCATCGCGGCGGAGCGCGTATTTTAATTGGCACCCAGATGCTGGCCAAAGGCCACCACTTCCCGGACGTCACCCTCGTCTCCCTGCTGGACGTCGACGGGGCGCTGTTTTCCGCGGATTTCCGCTCCGCCGAGCGTTTCGCTCAGCTCTATACCCAGGTCTCCGGGCGAGCGGGACGGGCAGGAAAACAGGGCGAAGTGATCCTGCAAACCCACCATCCTGAACACCCTCTGCTGCAGACCCTGCTGTATAAAGGCTACGACGCCTTCGCCGAACAGGCGCTGGCAGAGCGGCAGACAATGCAGCTACCGCCGTGGACCAGCCATGTGCTGATTCGTGCGGAAGACCATAACAACCAGCAGGCGCCGCTGTTTTTACAACAGCTGCGCAATCTGCTGCAGGCCAGTCCGCTGGCCGACGACAAGCTATGGGTGCTCGGTCCGGTTCCGGCGCTGGCGCCGAAGCGCGGCGGCCGCTGGCGGTGGCAGATATTGCTGCAGCATCCTTCGCGGGTACGCCTGCAGCATATCGTCAGCGGTACGCTGGCGCTGATCAATACGCTGCCGGAGGCGAAAAAAGTAAAGTGGGTGCTGGATGTCGATCCTATTGAAGGGTAAGCCTTCTCTTGCGAGCCGGATCGAAAAATTTAACAAGCATCACGTTTTTCATGAAAATTCTGTAACTCACTGCCGCGACTATCTGATAAAAATGATGCAGCAGTTAGCGCGCAAGGGAAATGCCAGCGCCATTCAGCGAGGAGAAACCAGGTGAAGCCCAAAAAACAAGTGGTTGCCGCCACCATGAAAGACGTCGCCTTAAAGGCAAACGTTTCCACGGCAACCGTGTCCCGAGCGTTGATGAACCCTGATAAGGTGTCGCAAGCCACCCGTAACCGGGTCGAGCAGGCGGCGCTGGAAGTCGGCTATTTACCGCAGTCGCTCGGACGCAATATGAAGCGCAACGAATCGCGGACGATTCTCGTGATCGTCCCGGATATCTGCGATCCCTTTTTTAGCGAAGTGATCCGCGGTATTGAAGTCACTGCCGCCGAGCACGGATATCTGGTGTTAATCGGCGATTGCGCCCACCAGAATCAGAAAGAAAAAACCTTTATCGACCTTATCATCACCAAGCAGATTGACGGCATGGTGCTGCTCAGCTCGCGCCTGCCGTTTGACGCCAGCGTGGAAGAGCAGCGCAATTTGCCGCCGATGGTCATGTCGAACGAGTTCGCGCCGGAGCTGGAGCTGCCCACCGTCCACATCGATAACCTGACGGCGGCTTTTAACGCGGTAAACTATCTTCACGAGCTGGGACACCAGCGTATCGGCTGCATCGCCGGCCCGGAAGATATGCCGCTGTGCCATTATCGCCTGCAGGGTTACGTGCAGGCGCTGCGCCGCAGCGGTATCACCGTTGATCCGCACTATATCGCTCGCGGCAACTTTACCTTCGAAGCTGGCGCCAATGCGCTGGAGCAGCTGCTGTCGCAGCCGGTACCGCCCACCGCGGTCTTTTGCCATAGCGATGTGATGGCGCTGGGCGCCTTATCGCTGGCGAAACGCCGCGGTCTGAAAGTGCCGGACGACCTGTCGATTGTCGGCTTCGATAACATCGCGTTGTCTGAATTTTGCGATCCGCCATTGACCACCGTGTCACAGCCGCGTTTTGATATCGGCCGTGAAGGAATGCTGCTATTACTTGAGCAAATGCAGGGTCATAACGTGAACAGCGGCTCGCGCCTGCTCGATTGCGAACTGATTGTTCGCGGCAGTACGCAAAAAATCAGACGATAACCATCAGGCTTTCGGGCCTGCTCTTCTGGTCAAAGGCCCGCCGCTTAAGTAACATGGCGGGCTGACGAACGAATATAAGACAGCGAAACGATAGTGGCACAACGAGATTATGTACGCCGCAGCCAACCGGCTTCTTCGCGGCGCAAAAAGAGCACTACCCGAAGCTCAAGGAATAAGCAAAGCAGCCTCCCGGCAATTTCACCGGCTATGGTGGCGATCGCGGCGGCTGTGCTGGTGGCCTTTATCGGTGGACTCTATTTCATTACGCACCATAAGAAAGAAGAAGCGGAAGCGATGCAAAATCGCCAGGCCGCCGGCAACGGCTTGCCGCCAAAACCGGAAGAGCGCTGGCGCTATATTAAAGAGCTGGAAAGCCGCCAGCCGGGCGTTCGCGCGCCGACCGAACCGACCGCCGGCGGCGAAGTAATGAAACCGGAGCAACTGACCGACGAACAGCGTCAGCTGCTGGCCCAGATGCAGGCCGATATGCGTCAACAGCCGACTCAGCTGACCGAAGTGCCGTGGAACGAACAAACGCCGGCCCAGCGCCAGCAGACGCTGCAGCGTCAGCGTTTAGCGCAGCAACAGCAGCAGGCGCAACAGCAACAGTGGGCGCAAACTCAGCAGCAGACCGTGCAGCAGCCGCCGCGCGTTCAGCAGCCGAAGCCGGTCCAGCAGCAACAGCCGAAGCAGACCGCGTCAAACCAGCAGCCGTACCAGGATCTGCTGCAGACGCCGGCGCACACTACGACTACGCAGCCGCGCGCGCAGGCCGCCGCGCCAGTGACTCGAGTGGAGGAAGCGCCGAAAACGACCGCCGAGAAAAAAGACGATCGTAGCTGGATGATCCAGTGCGGCTCCTTTAAAGGCGCCGAGCAGGCCGAAACCGTCCGCGCTCAGCTGGCTTTCGAAGGGTTTGCTTCGCACATCACCACCAACAACGGCTGGAACCGCGTGGTCATTGGCCCGCTGAAAGGCAAAGAAAGCGCCAACGAGATGATCACCCGCCTGAAGATGGCTGGACACGCGAACTGCATTCGTCTCGCCGCCAGGGGTTGAAACCCTCAAAATCCCCCCCATCTATAATTGCATTCGGCCCCGCGGACAGCGCGGGGCCCCTGTTCCGCTTTTGCAACCAAGGGGTCTGCTCGTGACTACAATTGTAAGTGTTCGCCGTAACGGCCATGTTGTTATTGCCGGTGATGGCCAGGCCACGCTGGGCAACACCGTAATGAAGGGCAACGTGAAAAAAGTGCGTCGTCTGTACAACGACAAAGTGATTGCCGGTTTCGCTGGCGGCACCGCCGACGCCTTCACGCTGTTCGAACTGTTTGAACGCAAACTGGAAATGCACCAGGGCCATCTGGTGAAGGCCGCCGTTGAGCTGGCTAAAGACTGGCGAACCGATCGGATGTTGCGCAAGCTGGAAGCGCTGCTGGCCGTCGCGGACGAAAACGCGTCGCTTATCATCACCGGTAACGGTGACGTGGTACAGCCGGAAAACGATTTGATTGCTATCGGCTCCGGCGGTCCTTACGCCCAGGCCGCGGCCCGCGCGCTGCTGGAAAACACCGATATGGGCGCGCGCGATATCGCCGAGAAAGCGTTGGATATTGCAGGTGATATCTGCATCTATACCAACCATTTCCACACCATCGAAGAATTACCTTCTAAAGCGTAAGGATCTCCCATGTCTGAAATGACCCCACGCGAAATTGTCAGCGAACTGGACAAACACATTATCGGCCAGGACGCCGCCAAGCGTTCTGTTGCTATCGCCCTGCGTAACCGCTGGCGCCGGATGCAGCTTAACGAAGAGCTGCGTCATGAAGTCACGCCGAAAAACATTCTGATGATCGGCCCAACCGGCGTCGGTAAAACCGAAATCGCTCGTCGTCTGGCGAAACTGGCCAACGCGCCGTTTATTAAAGTTGAAGCGACGAAGTTCACCGAAGTGGGCTATGTCGGTAAAGAAGTGGACTCTATCATCCGCGATCTGACCGATGCGGCGATCAAAATGGTTCGTATGCAGTCCATCGATAAGAACCGTTACCGCGCGGAAGAGCTGGCGGAAGAGCGCGTGCTTGACGTGCTGATCCCACCGGCGAAGAACAACTGGGGCCAGACTGAGCCGTCGCAGGAACCGTCTGCGGCGCGCCAGGCGTTCCGTAAGAAACTGCGCGAAGGCCAGCTGGACGATAAAGAGATTGAAATCGATCTCGCTGCGGCGCCGATGGGCGTTGAAATCATGTCCCCTCCGGGCATGGAAGAGATGACCAGCCAGCTGCAGTCCATGTTCCAGAACCTCGGCGGCCAGAAGCAGAAACCGCGTAAGCTGAAAATCAAAGACGCGATGAAGCTGCTGATTGAAGAAGAAGCGGCCAAACTGGTCAATCCGGAAGAGCTGAAGCAGGAAGCCATCGACGCTGTTGAGCAGCACGGTATCGTCTTTATCGACGAAATCGACAAAATCTGTAAGCGCGGCGGCAACACCTCCGGCCCGGACGTCTCCCGTGAAGGCGTACAGCGCGACCTGCTGCCGCTGGTGGAAGGCTGCACCGTCTCCACCAAGCACGGGATGGTCAAGACCGACCACATCCTGTTTATCGCCTCCGGCGCGTTCCAGGTGGCCAGCCCGTCCGATCTGATCCCGGAACTGCAGGGGCGTCTGCCGATCCGCGTTGAGCTGAAGGCGCTGACCACCCATGACTTCGAGCGCATCCTGACCGAACCGAACGCCTCCATCACCGTGCAGTACAAGGCGCTGATGGCGACCGAAGGGGTGAATATCGAATTCACCGAAGACGGTATCAAGCGTATCGCTCAGGCCGCATGGCAGGTAAACGAAACCACCGAGAACATCGGCGCGCGCCGTCTGCACACCGTGCTGGAGCGCCTGGTGGAAGATATCTCCTATGATGCCAGCGAGATGAACGGCCAGACCGTCACTATCGATGCCGAATATGTGAGTAAGCACCTGGATGTTCTGGTGGCAGATGAAGATCTGAGCCGTTTTATCCTATAATCCGGTGCAATGCATTTTCATCACTGTTGATGGGGGCTATCGCCCCCATTTTTATTGGCTAAAATAACTATGACTGATATCAGCCGTTCTCAGGCGTGGCTGGAAAGCCTGCGTCCTAAAACGTTACCGCTGGCGTTTGCCGCGATTATTGTTGGCACCGTCCTTGCCTGGGAGCAGGGGCATTTTGATCCCTGGGTCGCTCTGCTGGCGCTGATCACCGCCGGCTTGCTGCAAATTCTTTCCAACCTCGCCAATGACTACGGCGACGCGGTCAAGGGGAGCGATAAACCGGACCGCATCGGGCCGCTGCGCGGGATGCAGAAAGGGGTGATTACCCCCCAGCAGATGAAGCGCGCCTTGATTGTCACCGTCGCGCTGATCTGTCTGTTTGGTCTGGCGCTACTGTGCGTCGCCTGGCAGAGCGTCGGCGATTTCATCGGTTTCCTCGCGCTGGGTGGCCTGTCGATCGTGGCCGCCATCACCTACACAGTGGGCACCCGCCCGTATGGTTATATTGGCCTCGGTGATATTTCGGTACTCGTTTTCTTCGGCTGGCTGAGCGTCCTCGGCAGCTGGTATCTGCAAGCCCACAATGTGGAAGCGGCCATTTTTCTGCCGGCAACGGCCTGCGGTCTGCTGGCGACCGCCGTACTGAACATCAATAACCTGCGTGATATCGACAGCGACCGGCAGAACGGGAAGAACACCCTCGCCGTGCGCCTGGGGCCGGTCAATGCCCGCCGCTATCATGCCTGCCTGCTGCTCGGCGCCCTGCTGTGTCTGGCGCTGTTTAACCTGCTGGCGCTGCATTCTGCCTGGGGCTGGCTGTTTATTCTCGCCACGCCGATGCTGGTCAAACAGGCGCGTTACGTCCTGCGCGAATCCGATCCGCTGGCGATGCGGCCGATGCTCGAAAAGACGGTCAAAGGGGCTTTGCTGACCAACCTGCTGTTTGTTATCGGGATTATTGCCAGTAAGCTGGCGGCTTAACTGACAAATATCAATTAACAATTGATGATTTTGCCAACAATGCGATTCGCGGGATATACTAAAAACTCTCGCAGCAACTGAACGTTAAGCCTATGAAATACGATACTTCCGAGCTTTGTGACATCTACCAGGAAGATGTCAACGTCGTGGAACCGCTGTTCTCTAACTTTGGAGGACGGTCGTCGTTTGGTGGACAGATCATTACGGTAAAATGTTTCGAGGATAACGGGTTGCTCTACGATCTGCTCGAGCAGAATGGCCGTGGTCATATTCTCCTGATCGACGGCGGCGGCTCAGTACGACGCGCGTTAATTGACGCTGACCTGGCGCGTCTGGCCGTACAGAATGAATGGGAAGGGTTGGTGGTCTATGGCGCGGTGCGCCAGGTTGACGACCTTGAGGAACTGGATATCGGCATCCAGGCGCTGGCGGCCATTCCGGTCGGCGCGGCTGGCGAAGGCATCGGCGAAAGCGACGTGCGCGTCAATTTCGGCGGCGTGACCTTCTTCAGCGGCGACCATCTGTATGCCGATAACACCGGGATGATTCTGTCGGAAGACCCGCTGGATATCGAATAAACCTTGCGCCATAAAAAAGGCCTTCTCCATGAGAAGGCCTTTTGTTTATCCGGCGCGTAACTTAGTACAGTTTCTTCGCGCAATCCAGCCAGTCGTTCTTGAACGGACGCTTCATGTTCTCGATGGCATCGATGATGTCGTGGTGCACCAGCTTCTCGTTCTGGATGCCGACGCAACGGCCGCCATGGCCCTGCAGCAGCAGCTCAATCGCATAGGCGCCCATGCGGGAAGCCAGGATACGGTCGTAAGGAACCGGGGAACCGCCGCGCTGAATGTGGCCGAGGACGGTAGCGCGGGTTTCACGGCCGGTCTCTTTCTCGATGTAGCTTGCCAGCTCGTCAACGTCGCACATGTGCTCGGTGATCGCCACGATAGCGTGTTTCTTCCCTTTCGCGATGCCGGCTTTGATTTCCGCTACCAGATCGTCACGGGTATATTCCACTTCCGGCACCATGATGAACTCACAGCCGCCGGCAATCGCCGCCGCCAGAGTCAGGTCGCCACAGTAACGGCCCATCACTTCCACCACGGAGATACGTTGGTGCGAAGAGGAGGTGTCGCGCAGACGGTCAATCGCTTCCACCACGGTGCTCAGAGCGGTGAAGAAGCCGATGGTGTAGTCAGTGCCTTTGATATCGTTGTCGATGGTGCCCGGCAGGCCGATGCACGGGAAGCCCATCTCGGTCAGGCGCATCGCCCCCATATAGGACCCGTCACCACCGATAACCACCAGCGCGTCCAGGCCACGCTTCTTCATGTTTTCGATAGCCACTGCGCGGATGTGTTCTTCGCGGAATTCCGGGAAGCGAGCGGAGCCCAGGAAGGTGCCGCCGCGGTTGATCATGTCGGAAACGCTGTAACGGTCGAGCTGAACCATACGGTCTTCGTACAAGCCGAGGTAACCGTCATAGATTCCAAAAACTTCCAGACCTTCCGTTAATGCCGCGCGCACAACGCCACGAATTGCTGCGTTCATGCCCGGCGCATCACCGCCACTTGTCAACACACCGATTTTCTTAATCATGACTACCTCTGAACTTAGGAAGCAAAAAATAATTCTGTTGCCTGAAGCGCTCCCTCACCAGGAGTGCACGACGCTAATGACAATAGTATATCAAACGCCTCAAGCTGAATTGATTCAGGTCAGACCAAACGGCGGTAATTTATACAAAAAATGCCGAGTTGACCCACATTTTTACATCGAGTTTACAGACTATAACCTAACGCTCAAAAAAGCCCTGCTGCGCCGCCGGCACCACAGAACTGGGATCCTGATGGATAATGACATCGGAACCCGGGAAACGGCGCAGAATCGCCTGCTCCACCTGGTCTGCAATCACGTGGGCTTGCACCAGCGGGAGGTTATCTTCCATTTCCAAATGAATCTGAATAAAGCGGGTCGGCCCTGACTGCCGCGTTCGTAGATCGTGCGCCCCGCGGATGCCGGGCCATGCGGTCACGATGGTGATAATGTCCTGACGCTCCTCGTCAGGCAAAGCGCGGTCGAGTAACGACTGAACCGCCTCATAGCCCATCCGCAGCGCGCTATATAAAATATAGATGCCAATTCCTAAGGCAAACAACGCATCGGCGCGATGCCAGCCGTACCAGGAGAGGCCCAGCGCCACCAGAATGGCGCCGTTCATCATAACATCAGACTGATAATGAAGCATATCCGCCCGCACCGCCTGGCTTTGGGTTTTTCGCACCACCCAGCGCTGGAAGGTCACCAGCGCCAGCGTGCTGAACAGGGCAATCAACGTGACGACAACCCCGACGCCGGCGGCCTGTAGCGGCTCCGGACGCACCAGGTGCTGAATACCGGTAAGAAACAGAAACAGCGCCGAACCGGAGATAAACATGCTTTGCGCCAGCGCCGCCAGCGACTCCGCTTTGCCGTGGCCAAAGGTATGTTCTTCATCAGCAGGCTGCAGCGAATAGCGCACCACCAGCAGGTTGGTCAGCGAGGCGGCAATATCCACCAGCGAATCCACCAGCGCGGCCAGAATACTGACTGAACCGGTATACCACCACGCAAAAATTTTGATCAAAAGTAACGCGGAGGCCATCGCCGTCGCAGCGATAGCGGCGCGACTGACCAACCGGCCATAAGATTGATTCATATAGGCTCCTTCTCCTGCACTGCGCTTAGTATAACCTGAACTGGTGACGCTCACGGGACAGGCGAAGAAGTTGATTTGCCGAAAAAAGGACAAAAAAAACCCCCACATCATGTGGGGGAAGACAGGGATGGTGTCTATGGCAAGGAAAACAGGGTTTGTTACTGGGGTTGCAGGGTGTTGCTACTACTCGAAAGCATCATCGCTGAGCCTTTCTGCGTCCTTGCAACCTCACGCAACTGATCCATACGTTGCTGGTGCTTAGCATTTAAAACCGCTTGCTGCTCTGGCGTAAGCAGGTGGTACATCTGGTTGCGGACCTTAGCCATCTCGACCTGGCGAGCAACCTGTTCCTGCGCCATCTTTTCTGCCTGAGCGCGCACAGCGTTTTCATCAAAATTTTCTGCGGTGACAAGGCGATGCATTGTCTCCATTTCGCTAACATTAACGGGGAGCCTGTCGTGGCGTGCCCGTTGCATAAGATCCCGTAACTGCTGACGTTGCTGCTCGGTTAAACTTATGCCGTCAAACATATGGCTCTGGCTACCGCGCTGTCCCCCTTCGTCTCCGGGGAGCCAGTTAACGCTGGTAACGACTTCAGCGGCCTGGCTATATGCACTTAGCGCCAGCGTTGAGGCCATGACGGCAGCGATAACATTGCGCATCACATACTCCCAAAACGTTTGTGTCGCGATTCAACGAGAGACAGTCTACGATTCAGGCTGCAAACATGCGTCAGGGGGTGTAAAACAACGTAAAGTCATGGATTAGCGGGCCTTGATGACGTAATTTCTGCCTCGGAGGTATTTAAACAATGAATAAAATCCTGTTAGTTGATGATGACCGGGAGCTCACCTCCCTGTTAAAAGAGCTGCTCGATATGGAAGGTTTTAACGTGCTGGTGGCCCATGATGGGGAACAGGCGCTGGCCCTTCTGGACGACAGCATTGATTTATTGCTGCTCGACGTAATGATGCCGAAGAAAAACGGTATCGATACGCTTAAAGAGCTGCGTCAGACACACCAGACTCCGGTTATCATGCTAACAGCGCGCGGGAGCGAGCTGGATCGCGTTCTCGGCCTCGAGCTGGGCGCAGATGACTATTTGCCTAAGCCGTTCAACGATCGCGAACTGGTGGCGCGTATACGCGCGATTCTGCGCCGTTCCCACTGGAGCGAACAGCAGCAGACGACCGAAGCCGGCTCGCCGACCCTGGAAGTGGATGCCTTAAGCCTCAATCCGGGCCGTCAGGAAGCCAATTTCGATGGCCAGACGCTGGAGCTCACCGGCACCGAGTTCACCCTGCTCTATCTGTTAGCGCAGCATCTCGGCCAGGTGGTGTCACGCGAACATTTAAGCCAGGAAGTGTTAGGCAAGCGCCTGACGCCGTTCGACCGCGCCATCGATATGCATATTTCCAACCTGCGGCGTAAGCTGCCGGAGCGCAAAGATGGCCATCCGTGGTTTAAAACGCTGCGTGGCCGCGGGTATCTGATGGTTTCCGCTTCATGATTGGAAGTTTGACTGCACGCATCTTCGCCATCTTCTGGCTCACGCTGGCGCTGGTGTTGATGCTGGTGCTGATGCTGCCCAAACTGGACTCCCGGCAGATGACCGAGCTGCTGGAAAGCGAGCAGCGTCAAGGCATCATGATCGAGCAGCACGTCGAGGCCGAGCTGGCCAACGATCCGCCAAACGACCTGATGTGGTGGCGTCGTCTGTTTCGCGCCATCGATAAATGGGCGCCTCCGGGTCAGCGCCTGCTGCTGGTGACCAGCGAAGGCCGCGTGATCGGCGCAGAACGCAACGAGATGCAGATCATTCGCAACTTTATCGGCCAGGCCGATAACGCCGATCATCCGCAGAAAAAACGCTATGGCCGCCTGGAAATGGTGGGCCCGTTCTCCGTCAGGGATGGGGAGGATAACTATCAGCTGTATCTGATCCGTCCCGCCAGCACCTCACAATCCGACTTTATCAACCTGCTGTTTGACCGGCCGCTGCTGCTGCTGATCGTCACAATGCTGGTTAGCGCCCCGCTGCTGCTGTGGCTGGCGTGGAGCCTGGCGAAACCGGCGCGTAAGCTGAAAAATGCCGCTGACGAGGTCGCCCAGGGCAACCTGCGGCAGCATCCGGAGCTGGAAGCCGGACCGCAGGAGTTTTTAGCCGCCGGCGCCAGCTTTAACCAGATGGTGACGGCCCTGGAGCGGATGATGACCAGCCAGCAACGGCTGCTGTCCGATATCTCGCACGAGCTGCGCACGCCGCTCACGCGCCTGCAGCTGGGCACCGCCCTGCTGCGCCGCCGCAGCGGTGAGAGCAAAGAGCTGGAGCGTATCGAAACTGAAGCGCACCGACTGGACAGCATGATCAACGACCTGCTGGTGATGTCGCGCAATCAGGCGAAAAACGCCCTGGTGAGCGAGACGGTCAAAGCCAATCAGCTGTGGGGCGAAGTGCTGGACAACGCGGCGTTTGAAGCCGAGCAGATGGGTAAATCGTTCACCGTTGAGTATCCGCCGGGTCCGTGGCCGCTGTACGGTAACCCCAATGCGCTGGAAAGCGCGCTGGAGAATATCGTCCGCAACGCCCTGCGCTACTCGCACACGAAGATTTCCGTCAGCTTCTCAGTGGATAAAGACGGGATTACGGTTAACGTCGATGACGACGGCCCGGGAGTCAGCCCGGAGGATCGCGAGCAGATTTTCCGGCCATTCTACCGGACCGACGAGGCGCGCGACCGCGAGTCCGGCGGCACCGGCCTGGGGCTGGCGATTGTCGAAACCGCTATTCAGCAGCACCGTGGCTGGGTGAAGGCCGACGACAGCCCGCTGGGCGGTCTGCGCTTAACCCTCTGGCTACCGCTGTATAAGCGGACCTGACGCTGACCCGGCCTGCGCTGCGCCGGGTTACCGCCAGGAACGGTCAGGTCGCCCGGGTAAGGCGCTTGCGCCGCTACCCGGGAGACGCTGCGGAAAGCGCCAATATGGGGGAATTATTTCCCCCACAATCGCCGTGAATTATCCTCGATCTTGCCGCTTAAACGCCGCTTCTGCATGGTTCGGCTCCAGCTCACCGACAGGCCCGCTGCCGACAATAAGCGGTGGTACTGATCGTCATCAAACGGCATATGCCAGGCAATCGCCCCGGCCTCATGGACGCTGACATCGCTCAGGCGAGAGACCAGTTCGAGCGGCGCATCGCTGGAGACTTGCCCCCCGGCGATCACCCGGTACAACCAGCCGGTCTTCCCGCTGTTTTGCATCAGCTGCGCCATATCACCGATCGCAAAATGAAAGTTGAGCTTGAAGCACGGAGAGCGCGGCTGGGTGACCTGGATCAGCGCCTCGCCCCAGCGAAAGATATCGCCAATGTAGACGTTTTGTTCGGTGAGGCCGGTAGTGGAGAGGTTTTCACCGAACGCCGGGGCGCAGAACCGATCGGCCTGCTGGGGGAATTCACGGATCCAGTCGGCATAGTGTTCGCGCGGATAGTGACACAGCGCGCGGTCCGGCCCGCCGTGTATTTTCTTCTCCGCCTGCTCATCCCCTTCGAGACCGAGATCGCCGAGCTGCAACTCGCCGTCAACCTGGATTTTGCCGATCGCGCTGGGACGACTGCCCGTGTAGTCCCTGATTTTGCCGACAAAGACATTCACCGGATAATGCATGTCTGCTCTCCTTGCTACCGATATAAAAAAAGCGAGCCATCAGACTCGCTTCTCTCTTAGCACATTGCAACCTTATTTTTTGGCGGCAAAACGCGCTGCAGCTTCGTCCCAGTTCACCACGTCCCAGAAGGCTTTGATGTAGTCCGGGCGACGGTTCTGGAATTTCAGGTAGTAAGCGTGTTCCCACACGTCCAGACCCAGGATCGGGAAGCCGGAAGCGCCGGAAATGGCTTCGCCCATCAGCGGGGAATCCTGGTTTGCGGTGGAGACAACGGCCAGTTTGTCACCTTTCAGGACCAGCCACGCCCAGCCGGAACCGAAACGGGTCGCAGCGGCTTTTTCGAATTCCGCTTTGAAGTTGTCCACAGAGCCGAAATCGCGCTCGATAGCCGCTTTCAGGTCGCCCTGCAGGGTGGTACCGGTTTTCAGGCCTTTCCAGAACAGGCTGTGGTTCGCGTGGCCGCCGGCGTTGTTACGCAGTACGGTTTTTTTGTCAGCCGGCAGCTGATCCAGCTTGGTGATCAGCTCTTCAGCGGACAGGTTAGCGAACTCCGGCAGGCTTTGCAGCGCGGCGTTGGCATTGTTCACGTAGGTCTGGTGGTGTTTGGTGTGATGGATCTCCATCGTCTGCTTGTCGAAGTGCGGTTCCAGAGCATCGTAAGCGTACGGCAGGGATGGCAGGGTATAGCTCATAATCATCTCCATTATTGTCGAGCGGCTCAAGTGTTAACGCCGCGTAAGCAGTTTGTCCATTATAGTTAATTAAATGGTATTGAAAATGCTTATCAATGCCGTATTTTTCATATGGATATAACCAGAAGAAATACCCGTCGTTTTGTGATGTAGAACAACTAATTAAGCCCATGGTTGCCAGAGTTCGCCATCCTGTGGCAACGTCCTGAAGGCGGCCAAAGCGGCTAATTTTTACACTCATCGCATCGGAAGCCGCCGTCTCCGATAAAAAAGATGAGGATAAAATCAATGAACCACGCGATTACGATGGGTATTTTTTGGCATTTGATAGGGGCCGCCAGTGCCGCCTGTTTCTATGCCCCGTTCAAGAAAGTAAAACACTGGTCGTGGGAAACCATGTGGTCGGTCGGGGGGATCGTCTCCTGGCTGATCCTGCCCTGGGCCATCAGCGCCACCCTGTTACCCGATTTCTGGGCCTACTACCGCTCCTTTAACGCCTCCACGCTGCTGCCGGTCTTTCTGTTCGGCGCCATGTGGGGCATCGGTAATATCAACTATGGCCTGACCATGCGCTATCTCGGCATGTCGATGGGGATTGGCATCGCCATTGGCATCACGCTGATTGTCGGTACGCTGATGACGCCGATTATTAACGGTCAGTTTTCGGTGCTGATGCACACCCAGGGCGGTCAAATGACGCTGCTCGGCGTGCTGGTGGCGGTGGTTGGCGTTGGCATCGTCACCCGCGCGGGCCAGCTGAAAGAGCGCAAAATGGGCATCAAAGCCGAAGAGTTCAATCTGAAGAAAGGGCTTCTGCTGGCGGTGATGTGCGGTATCTTCTCGGCAGGGATGTCGTTCGCGATGAACGCCGCCAAACCGATGCATGATGCCGCCGCGGCGCTCGGCGTCGACCCGTTATATGCGGCGCTGCCAAGCTACGTGGTGATTATGGGCGGCGGGGCGCTGGTCAACCTTGGCTTCTGCTTTATTCGTCTGGCGAAAGTGAAGACCCTGTCAGTCAAAGCCGATTTCTCACTGGCCAAACCGCTCATCATCAGCAACCTGCTGCTTTCCGCCCTCGGCGGCCTGATGTGGTATCTCCAGTTCTTCTTCTATGCCTGGGGCCACGCCAGCATTCCGGCGCAGTATGACTATATGAGCTGGATGCTGCACATGAGTTTCTACGTACTGTGCGGCGGTCTGGTGGGTCTGGTGCTGAAAGAGTGGAACAACGCCGGTCGTCGTCCGGTGAGCGTCCTGAGCCTCGGCTGCGTGGTGATCATCATCGCCGCCAACATCGTCGGTCTGGGAATGGCCAGTTAAGCACCGGATCATCTGCCTGACAAAGACGCTCTTCAGGCGGCGGCGCGACTGCGCTGCCGCCACTGCCCCGGCGACATGCCGATTTCCCGGCTGAACACCACCGAAAAGTAGTTACTGTCCTCAAAGCCGCACTGCATGGCGATATCACCGATTAAGCGCTCAGTATGCTGCAACAGATACTGCGCATGGCAGATCCGTAGCTGGCGTAAATAGTGATTGATGGTCATGCCGGTTTGCTGGCGAAATTGCTGCCGTAGCGCCCGCTCGCTGCCGCCCTCCTGCTCGCAGAAACGCTCCAGGACAAAGGGTCGGCTCAGGCTGGCCGCCAGCGCGGCCAGCAGTTTGTCCAACAGCGCTTCGCGCTGCGTCGCCGCCAGATTATCCGTCGCGTAGCGATGGCGCTGGAGGGTCAGCGCCAGCTGAGCAAACAGCAGCTCGGCCATCGCATTCCCCTGCGCATCGTGCCGGGAACACTCATGCTCAAGCTGGCTAATTACCTGGCGCGCCTGCGCCATACCGGTGCTGCCCATGCGCCAGTGGGGCTTCCACGGGGTGCCAAAAAGGCCAGGGATCGCCCCCGCCCAGTCGAAATTGAGCTGCAGCCGCTCCGGGCAATAGATGATGTTCTGCAGAACCAGATCGTTAACGGAAGCATAGGAGTGTTTATCTTCGGCGCGAATATAGAACAGATCGCCGCGGGTAATGCGCCAGGGACGGTCGTTGAGAACGTGCAGCCCGTTGCCCCGCCACACCAGCACCAGCTCGCAGAACTCATGAGTGTGTTCAGCGAAGACGTTTTGCGGGTAGCGGTCGGCCACCGCCACCGCCTGCGTGGCGGAAGGGAAAAACTCCTCTTTACGTAGAATCAGACCGGCCACGGCTCACACTCCCAACGCGGATAACGGCGCATTATTCGCGTTTTTGGTCCGCAATACGTTGACTCCTCTCGCGTTACTGAAGAATAGCGTCGCGCCCCTGGCGGATATCGCGCGGCGACCAGGAAAACTCGCGGCGAAAAAGCGTCGAAAAGTGGTTACTGTCGCCGAATCCGCAGCGATAGGCGATATCAGTCACGCTTTCATCGCTGTGGCGCAGCAGGTGGCGGGCTTTCATCAGGCGCACCCGGTTGAGATAGCGCTGCGGCGTCAGGCCGGTCTGCTGCTTCAGCTGGCGGTGTAGAGTACGCAGCGACAGCGAAAACTGCGCCGCCACCTCCTCCCAGCAGATCTCCTGCGCAAAATGGTCTTCCAGCCAGGCCAGCAGCTGATTCAGCCGCGCATCGTTGTTGGTGGCCTCTTCCGCAAGGCTGCTTTTCCGCAGCAGCACCAGCAGCTGCATAAACAGGATCTCACGGCTGGCGACGGCATGGGTATCCGTTTCGCTCCCCATGGCCTCCATCTGCGCCACGATATGCCGCACCTGCTGCAGGACCGTCTGGTTCACCCGCCAGTGCGATGGGTAGTTGCCCTCCTGCTCCTGGGGCAGCAGCTGGCTGACCCCGGCGAGAAAACGAAACGCATCCGGCGCGCGATAGAGCACGTTGGTCAGACACAGATTGTCCGTGTGCTCGTAAAGATGCCGGTCGTGATCGCGAATAAAGCAGACCGAGCCGCCGCCGATGGTATAAGGCTGGCCATTGAAGACGTGAATGCCCGTGCCCTGCTCCACGATGACAATTTCATGGAAATCATGGTGATGCTCCGGAAAGGCCGACTGAGGGAGGCGGGGTTCAATAGCCACCGTCGAGATCCCGGCCTTAAAGAAATCCGTACTGTGCAATATGGTCATGATGCCACCCTCGTAATGAGAAAAATTATCAGTCACCGGCTGATAGTAATGAAGGGTTGGCTATCCGGCCTTCAATTTTTGACCGCGAAATTCGTAAATCCTGCCGCTTTTTCAAGAATCAGCCGGAAAGATGCGGAACTGCGGACCCCATCACATCCTCCTCACCACCGCCCAAAACCGCAATTTGTGATTTTCCTCACGGTCACCTTTGCTTTCTTGCCAGCGGCCAGTTTCGGCTGTCCGTAGCGAGAAGGTGTTAGTCAGCGCCCTTTTTTAGACTGCGGACAATGATTTTAAGAAGGGTCGTTCCATGAGTATTCGTCATTGTGTCGCCGTCGATTTAGGCGCCTCCAGCGGGCGGGTCATGCTCGCCAGCTATCAGTCCGGGCCGCGCGCCCTGACGCTGCGTGAAATTCATCGCTTCACCAACAGCCTGCAGAAGGTGGATGGCTTCGACTGCTGGGATCTCGATAGCCTCGAAGGCGAGATCCGCCGCGGGCTGGAGAAAGTGTGTGAGCAGGGCATCCTGATCGACAGCATCGGCATCGATACCTGGGGCGTGGATTATGTCCTGCTGGATAAGCAGGGTCAGCGCGTCGGGCTGCCGGTCTCCTATCGTGACGACCGCACCCAGGGCCTGCTACGTCACGCTGAAGAACAGCTGGGCCGGGCGGAGATCTATCGCCGCAGCGGCATTCAGTTTCTGCCGTTTAACACCCTTTATCAGCTGCGCGCCCTGGTGGAGCAGCAGCCGGAGCTGGTCAGTCAGGCCGCCCATGCCGTGCTGATCCCCGACTATTTCAGCTTCCGCCTGACCGGCAATCTGAACTGGGAATATACCAACGCCACCACCACCCAGCTGGTCAACATCCACAGCGATAGCTGGGATGAGACGCTGCTGAACTGGACCGGCGCGCCGCGCGAATGGTTCGGTGCGCCGACGCATCCCGGCAACGTTATCGGCCACTGGATTTGTCCGCAGGGTAATAACATCCCGGTGGTCGCCGTCGCCAGCCACGACACCGCCAGCGCGGTGATCGCCTCCCCGCTGGCCGACCGCCATGCCGCCTATCTCTCCTCCGGGACCTGGTCGCTGATGGGGTTTGAAAGCCTGACCCCGTACACCTGCGACGCGGCGCTGCAGGCCAATATCACCAACGAAGGCGGGGCCGAAGGCCGCTATCGGGTGCTGAAAAATATTATGGGCCTGTGGCTGCTGCAGCGGGTGCTGAAAGAGCAAAACGTCAGCGACCTGCAGGGGCTAATCGCCCGCACCGCCGCGCTGCCGGCGTGCCGCTTCATCATTGACTGCAATGACGACCGCTTTATCAACCCGGCCAGTATGAGCGCCGAGATCCAGGCCGCCTGCCGCGGATCCGGTCAGCCGGTGCCTGACAGCGACGCCGAACTGGCGCGCTGCATTTTCGACAGCCTGGCGCTGCTCTACGCCCGGGTGCTTAACGAGCTGGCGGCGCTGCGCGGCCAGCCCTTCAGCCAGCTGCATATCGTCGGCGGCGGCTGCCAGAACGAACTGCTCAACCAGCTGTGCGCCGACGCCTGCGGGATCACCGTCGTGGCCGGCCCGACAGAGGCCTCCACCCTCGGCAATATCGGCATCCAGCTAATGACCCTCGACGAGCTGGCCAGCGTCGATGAGTTTCGTCAGGTGGTGCGCGGCAACGCGTCCCTCACCACCTTTACCCCCAATCCTGATAGTGAAATTGCCCGTTTCGTGGCGCAGTTTCAGCCACAACAGACCAAGGAGCTTTGCGCATGACCACTCAACTTGAACAAGCCTGGGAAATTGCTAAGCAGCGCTACGCCGCCGTCGGCGTGGATGTCGAGGAGGCCCTGCGCCAGCTGGACCGTCTGCCCGTATCCATGCACTGCTGGCAGGGTGACGACGTCGCCGGGTTCGAAAATCCGGCGGGAAGCCTGACCGGCGGCATCCAGGCCACCGGCAACTACCCGGGCAAAGCGCGCAATGCTCAGGAGCTACGCGCCGACCTTGAGCAGGCGCTGAGCCTGATCCCGGGGCCAAAGCGTCTCAACCTGCACGCTATTTATCTGGAATCCGACGCGCCGGTGGCGCGCAATGAGATTAAGCCGGAGCACTTTAAAAACTGGGTTGAGTGGGCGAAAACCAACAAACTGGGGCTGGATTTCAACCCCTCCTGCTTCTCGCATCCGCTGAGCGCCGACGGCTTTACCCTGTCGCATGCCAACGCTGAGATCCGCCAGTTCTGGATCGACCATTGCAAAGCCAGCCGCCGCGTATCCGCTTATTTTGGCGAACAGCTGGGCACCCCGTCGGTGATGAATATCTGGGTGCCGGACGGCATGAAGGATATTACCGTTGACCGCTTCGCGCCGCGCCAGCGGCTGCTGAACGCGCTGGATGAAGTCATCAGCGAAAAATTCGACCCGGCGCATCACATTGACGCTGTGGAGAGCAAGCTGTTCGGTATCGGCGCCGAAAGCTACACCGTCGGCTCCAACGAGTTCTATATGGGCTACGCCACCAGCCGCCAGACGGCGCTGTGCCTGGATGCCGGCCACTTCCACCCGACGGAGGTCATCTCCGACAAGATCTCCGCCGCCATGCTCTACATCCCGCGTCTGCTGCTGCACGTCAGCCGCCCGGTGCGCTGGGACAGCGACCACGTGGTGCTGCTGGATGATGAGACCCAGGCCATCGCCAGCGAAATCATTCGCCATAACCTGTTTGACCGCGTGCACATCGGCCTCGACTTCTTCGATGCCTCCATCAACCGCATCGCGGCCTGGGTGATTGGTACCCGCAATATGAAAAAAGCGCTGCTGCGCGCCCTGCTGGAACCGACCGACCAGCTGCGCCAGCTGGAGAACGACGGCGATTACACCGCCCGCCTGGCGCTGCTCGAAGAGCAAAAATCCCTGCCGTGGCAGGCCATCTGGGAGATGTACTGCCAGCGTCACGACACGCCGGCGGGCAGCCAGTGGCTGGACAACGTGCGGGCTTATGAGAATGCGGTTCTGAGCCAGCGCGGGTAATGCACGGGCTTCCCCGGGTCGCGGCTGACGCCTTACCCGGGCTACGAACCGGTAGCCCGGATAAGCCGTTTACGGCGCAATCCGGGGGCACGCACATATTTAGGGTGAGGGGGTCAACCCCTCACCGAATCAACAGGAAAGACAAGACTATGCAGAACATTATCGACGCCTGGTTCGTCCAGGGCATGATCAAAGCCACCTCCGACGCCTGGCTGAAAGGCTGGGACGAGCGCAACGGCGGCAACCTGACGCTGCGTCTGGATGAGGCGGATATCGAACCTTACGTGGCGGATTTCCACGCTAAACCGCGCTATATCGCCCTCAGCCAGCCGATGCCAACCCTGGCTAACCAGCCGTTTATCGTCACCGGCTCCGGCAAATTCTTCCGTAATGTCCAGCTCGACCCGGCCGCTAACCTTGGCGTGGTGAAAGTCGACAGCGACGGCGCGGGATACCATATCCTGTGGGGTCTGACGGAGGATGCAGTGCCGACCTCCGAGCTGCCGGCACACTTCCTGTCGCACAGCGAGCGCATCAAACTGACCGACGGCAAGGACCGGGTGATCATGCACTGTCATGCCACCAACCTGATCGCCCTGACCTACGTCCTGGAGAACCACAGCGATCTGTTCACTCGCAAGCTGTGGGAAGGCAGCACCGAATGTCTGGTGGTCTTCCCGGACGGCGTCGGCATTCTGCCGTGGATGGTGCCAGGCACCGATGAAATCGGCCAGGCGACTGCGGAAACCATGCAAAAACACTCGCTGGTGCTGTGGCCGTTCCACGGCGTCTTCGGCAGCGGCCCAACCCTGGATGAGACCTTCGGCCTGATCGACACCGCCGAGAAGTCCGCCGAAGTGCTGGTGAAAGTCTTGTCCATGGGCGGTATGAAGCAGACCATCACTCGCGAAGAGCTTATCGCCCTTGGCAAACGCTTCAACGTGCAGCCGCTGCAGTCCGCGTTAGATCTTTATCCATAACAACATCGCGCCCCGCTCACCGAGACGGGGCGAAGCCTCACCTGCAAACCCTACAAAACTGACTCATGTGGAGTAAAAGCAATGAAAACAAAGACAAGCTTGATCCTCACCGTTGCCGCCCTGGCGTTGTCCGGTTCCGCCTTAGCAGAAGTCAAAATCGCCCTCGTGGCGAAATCGCTGGGAAATGGCTTCTTCGAAGCCGCCAACGTTGGCGCCCAACAGGCAGCCAAAGAGTTAGGTGATGTCAAAGTGATCTACACCGGCCCGACCACCACTACCGCCGAAGCGCAGATCGACGTGCTGAACGGGTTGATCGCCCAGGGGGTGGATGCGATCGCCATTTCCGCTAACGATCCGGACGCGGTGGTGCCGGTGCTGAAAAAAGCGATGCAGCGCGGCATCAAGGTGGTCTCGTGGGACTCCGGCGTGGCGCCGGCAGGCCGCCAAATCCATCTTAATCCCTCCAATAACGCCTTAATTGGCGAGACCAACGTCAAGCTCGCCGCCGATGCGCTGAAGGCGCTGAACGTGGAGAAGGGGGATGTGGCAGTGTTAAGCGCCACTCCGACCTCCACTAACCAGAATATCTGGATTGAGGAGATGAAAAAGGTGCTGCCGCAGTATCCGTCCGTAAACCTTGTCACGGTCGCCTACGGTGACGATCTGTCGGATAAAAGCTACCGCGAAGCGGTGGGCCTGCTGAAATCATATCCGGACCTGAAAGTCATTGTTTCGCCTTCGTCGGTGGGGATCGTTGCCGCCGCGCAGGCGGTGAAGGACCAGGGCAAAATCGGCAAAGTGTATGTCACCGGGCTGGGGCTGCCGTCGGAAATGGCCGGCGCGATCAAGTCTGGCGCCAGCAAAAGTTTCGCCATCTGGAACCCGATTGACCTGGGCTACGCCGCCACCTATCTGGCCGACGATTTAGTCAAAGGCACCGCGACCAAAACCGAAGCCAGTATGGGCAAGCTGGGCAAAGTGAAGCTGGATGCAGAGGGGAACGGCGCGATGGCCGAGCCGTTTGTCTACGATGCGAGCAACATCGATAAGTTCTCGAAGATTTTCTAACCCTTGTTCCCTCACCCCGGCCCTCTGCGCGATGCGGCCAGCGGGCGCCGGACCGTTCCCTCTCCCCTTTGGGGAGAGAGTTAGGGTGAGGGGCGATTTTACGGAGAACTATCATGTCAGCATCAACGCCACTGCTGTCGCTGAAGGGCATCACCAAGATTTTTCCCGGTGTGCGTGCCCTTGAGAACGTACAGCTTGATCTCTGGCCCGGCAAAGTGACCGCCCTCATCGGCGAAAACGGCGCGGGGAAATCCACGCTGGTCAAAGTCATGACCGGTATTTATCAGCCCGAAGAGGGGGAGATCCTCTATAAAGCGATCCCCATTCATCTGCCGACGCCGGAATCGGCGCACAAGGTGGGGATCACCGCCATTCACCAGGAAACCGTGCTGTTTGACGAACTCTCGGTCAGCGAAAACATTTTCGTCGGCCAGTATCTGTATAAGGGGCTGTTCAAAACGCTCGACTGGCCCGCGATGCATCGCCGGGCTGGCGAGATCCTCGCCCGGCTTGAAGTTCTGATCGACCCGCGCGCCACGCTGAAAACGCTCAGCATCGCCCAACGGCACATGGTGGCGATTGCCCGGGCGCTGGCTTTCGACGCCCAGGTGGTGATCCTGGATGAGCCGACCGCCGCGCTCTCGCAACATGAAATTCTGGAGTTTTATCAGATCGTTGAGCGTCTGAAGCAGGACGGCAAAGCGATCCTGTTTATCTCGCATAAGTTCGATGAAATTTTCGAGCTGGCGGACTACTACACCATTCTGCGCGACGGCGTTTACGTCAGCTCCGGAGCGATAAACGACATCACCGAAGAGCGGATGGTGGCGATGATGGTGGGCCGCGCGATTACCCAAACCTACCCGAAAGTTGACTGTACCCCAGGGGAAACGGTGCTGGAGGTAAACGATCTTTGTCATCCTACCGAGTTTGCCCATATCAGCTTCAGCCTGCGCAAGGGAGAAATTCTCGGCTTTTACGGCCTGGTGGGCGCCGGACGCACCGAGCTGATGCAGGCGCTCTCCGGCGTAACGCATCCCTCCTCCGGCGAGATCCGGCTGAACGGCAGCCCCATGCGCTTTCGCCAGCCCGCCGACGCCATCCGCGCGGGCATCGTCTGCGTACCGGAAGAGCGGCAGAAACAGGGGGCGATCATCGCCCTGCCCATCGCCCAAAACATCAGTCTGCCGCAGCTCAGTAAGCTCAACCCTAACGGCGTCCTGAACGACGCCCGGGAATGGCGGCTGGCGGACGAGTACGCCTCGCGCCTGCAGGTTAAAGCCTTCAGTTGGCGGCAGCCGGTGGAGACCCTCTCCGGCGGCAACCAGCAGAAAGTGGTGATCGGCAAATGGCTGGCGACCCATCCCGAGGTGATTATCCTCGACGAGCCGACCAAAGGCATCGATATCGGCTCAAAAGCCGCCGTGCATCAGTTTATGTCCGAGCTGGTCAGCCAGGGGCTGGCGGTGATTATGGTCTCGTCAGAGTTGCCGGAAGTGATGGGCATGGCCGACCGGATTATCGTGATGCACGAAGGGCTGATGGTCGCCGAGTACCGGGCCGGAGAAGCGACGGCGGAAACCATCGTCAGCGCCGCCAGCGGCATTGGCCAGGAGGCAGCATGATGGGACACGCATGGCTGAAGCATCGCGAAGCGCTGCTGGCGGTGGTCATCATTTTGATGATCGGCGCCATTGGCAGCCGGGCGCCATCGTTCGTTTCACCGGGCAATCTGGTGGAGATGTTTAACGATACCGCCATCCTTATCATCCTCGCCCTCGGGCAGATGATGGTGCTGCTCACCAAAGGCATCGATCTGTCGATGGCCGCCAACCTGGCGCTGACCGGGATGATCGTCGCCCTGCTTAACGCCCACTATCCGGGTATTCCGGTGGTGGCGCTGCTGGCGCTGGCAACCCTGCTGGGCCTGCTGATGGGGGTGATTAACGGCCTGCTGGTCTGGCGCCTCGGCATTCCCGCCATCGTGGTGACCCTGGGCACCATGAGCATTTATCGCGGCATTATCTTTCTGCTGACCGACGGCGGCTGGGTTAACTCACATCAGATGAGCGCTGATTTCCTCAGTCTGCCGCGCAGCGCCCTCCTGGGATTGCCGCTGCTGAGCTGGTGCGCCATCGCCGCGCTGCTGCTGGTGGGTTATTTCCTGCGCTACAGCCGCACCGGCCGGGCCTTATACACCGCAGGCGGCAACGCGACGGCGGCGTACTACACCGGTATTAACGCCGGGAAAATGCAGTTCGTCAGCTTCTGTCTCTCCGGCGCGCTGGCCGGCTTCTGCGGCTATCTGTGGATCTCGCGCTTCGCCGTTGCCTATGTCGACGTAGCGAACGGCTTTGAACTGCAGGTGGTCGCCGCCTGCGTGATCGGCGGTATCAGCACCATGGGCGGATGCGGACGGGTGCTGGGCTGCCTGTGCGGCGCGCTGTTCCTCGGCGTCATCAATAATGCCCTGCCGGTGATCGGCATCTCGCCGTTCTGGCAAATGGCGATTTCCGGGGCGGTGATCGTCATGGCGGTGCTGCTTAACGAGCGCGGCAATCGCGGTCACGGGCGGTTAATCCTGCGTAACGCGGCGCTAGCCCGGCAGAAACAGGGGGTGAAATCATGAGCAAGATGATGGTATCTGAAGAGATGAAAAACGCCCCGGCCGCGCCGTCGCCGCTGCGCCGCCTGCTGTGCTGGGAAGGGTTTTTACTGGCGGTCACCCTGGCGGTATTTATCGGCAACGCCCTGGCTTCCCCTTATTTCCTTAATATCTGGAACCTGTCGGACGCCACCTTCACCTTTACCGAGAAGGCGATCGTCGTCCTGCCGATGGCGATGCTGATTATCGCCCGGGAAATCGATCTGTCGGTAGCCTCGACGATGGCGCTCAGCTCAACGGTGATGGGCTTCTGCGCGGCGGCGGGGATGGATACGCCGCTGCTGGTATTGGTCGGGTTGGGCGTGGGTCTGCTGTGCGGCCTGTTCAACGGTATCCTGGTGACGCGTTTTAACCTGTCGTCGATCGTGATCACCATCGGCACCATGAGCCTGTATCGCGGCATCACCTATATCCTGCTGGGCGATCAGGCGCTCAACCACTACCCGGAGAGCTTTGCCTGGTTCGGCCAGGGGTACGTGTGGGGCGCGCTCTCTTTTGAGTTTGCGTTGTTTATTCTCCTCGCGGCCGCCTTCACCTTCCTGCTGCATAAAACCAACTTTGGTCGCCGGACCTACGCCATCGGCAATAACCCGACCGGCGCCTGGTACTCCGGGATCAACGTGAAGCGCCATAACCTGGCGCTGTTCGCGCTGGTCGGGCTGATGGCCGGACTGGCGGCGGTCCTGCTGACCTCACGGCTCGGCAGTACCCGCCCTACCCTGGCGATGGGCTGGGAGCTGGCGGTTGTCACCATGGCGGTGCTCGGCGGTGTCAATATTCTCGGCGGCTCCGGCAGCATGCCCGGAGTGATCATCGCCGCCTTTCTGATGGGGCTGGTGACCTTCGGCCTGAGCCTGCTCAACGTCCCCGGCATCGTGATGTCGGTGATTATCGGCGCGATGCTGATCGTGGTTATCTCCCTGCCGATTATGACCCGGCGGATGCTGCAGCGAAGACGATGTTAATTTCCCCCTCGCCCTAAATCCCGGAGGCGGTGCTACGCACCTGTCCTGGCTACCGGCCTGCAGACGCCAGTGAACCTGTAGCCCGGGTAAGGCGCCAGCCGCGACCCGGGAGCGGGTGAAGGGAAACGGATTACCCAAATCAACATTAAGGAGAATTATCATGAGTTTTATGTTGGCACTACCTAAAATTAGCCTCCACGGCGCAGGCGCTATCGGCGATATGGTCAAGCTGGTAGCGGGCAAACAGTGGGGCAAGGCGCTGATCGTCACCGACGGGCAGCTGGTGAAGCTGGGCCTGCTGGACAGTCTGTTTTCCGCGCTGGATGAACAGCAGATGGCATATCAGCTGTTTGACGACGTGTTCCCCAACCCTACCGAAGCGCTGGTGCAGCAAGGCTATGCGGCGTACCAGGCGGCCCGCTGCGATTACCTGATCGCCTTCGGCGGCGGCAGCCCGATTGATACCGCCAAGGCGATAAAAATCCTCACCGCCAACCCTGGCCCCTCCACAGCCTATTCCGGCGTCGGCAAAGTGAAAAACGCTGGCGTGCCGCTGGTGGCCATCAACACCACTGCCGGCACGGCGGCGGAGATGACCAGCAACGCAGTGATTATCGATAGCGAGCGTCAGGTAAAAGAGGTGATTATCGACCCGAACCTGATCCCGGATATCGCCGTCGACGACGCCAGCGTGATGCTCGACATCCCGCCAGCCGTTACCGCCGCCACCGGCATGGACGCCCTGACCCACGCCATCGAGGCCTTTGTCTCCGTTGGCGCCCATCCCCTGACCGACGCCAACGCCCTCGAGGCCATCCGCCTGATCAACCTGTGGCTGCCGAAAGCGGTAGACGATGGACACGATCTGCAGGCCCGCGAGCAGATGGCGTTTGGCCAGTATCTGGCGGGCATGGCGTTCAACAGCGCCGGCCTCGGGCTGGTACACGCCCTGGCCCATCAGCCTGGCGCCACCCACAACCTGCCGCACGGGGTGTGCAACGCCATCCTGCTGCCGATCATCGAAAACTTTAACCGCCCGAACGCCGTGGCGCGCTTCGCCCGCGTGGCGCAGGCGATGGGTGTCGATACCCGCGGCATGAGCGATGAAGCCGCCAGCATGGAGGCCATCAACGCCATTCGCGCGCTGAGCAAACGCGTGGGGATCCCCCAGGGCTTCAGCCAGCTTGGCGTCAGCAAAGCCGATATCGAAGGCTGGCTGGACAAAGCGCTGGCCGACCCGTGCGCGCCATGTAACCCGCGCCCCGCCAGCCGCGATGAGGTCCGCGAGCTCTATCTGGAGGCATTATGATCCGTAAAGCCTTTGTCATGCAGGTGAACCCCGACGCGCACGAGGAGTACCAGCGCCGTCATAACCCCATCTGGCCGGAGCTGGAGGCTACGCTGAAAGCCCACGGCGCGCACCACTACGCCATCTATCTCGATAAAGAACGCCACCTGCTGTTCGCCACGGTGGAGATTGAATCCGAAGCGCGCTGGAACGCCGTCGCCGGGACCGAGGTATGCCAGCGCTGGTGGCAGCATATGCGTGATGTGATGCCTGCCAATCCGGACAACAGTCCGGTGAGCGCGGAGCTTAAAGAGGTGTTTTATCTGGAGTAAAACTACGGCTGCCCCGTAGTGCTGAGCGGGGCAGCCGTTTCAAGCTCTTAGAAGAAGTACTTAAAACGCACGCGCGCGCCGTAGCGATCGTCGTCATCGCTCTGGCTCAGCTTATTGTCGCTATCCAGAATGGAGTAATAGGCGCCGAGATAGATATTAAAGTTCTGCATATTCATCACGTTCGGAATTTGATACGACGCGTGGAAGGTATGAATATTGTAGGTGCCTTCATCCTTAATCCAGCAATCGTTATCGCAAATCACCCCGGCATAATCGCTGATTTTGTTATGCGCGTAGATATATCCCAGCTCGAAGCGCCGCCACAGCGCGTTCACCCCGGCGGTCAAATCCTGTTCGTTGCTGGCGTCCATATAAGCGGTGTTCAGATTCACCACCACCCCGTCCTCCGGGTCGCGCTTCAGGCCGTTCCAGGTCATGGTCAGGCCATAGCCGGTGCGCCCCGACTGATCGATAAAGTTGCCCTGGGCATCTTTATAGCCGTAGGCGTTCTGCACCACGTTCGCTTCCATGGCCGCGGCAACGGAAAATTCGTCTTTCGCCCATGACACCACCGGACGCAAATAGGCGACGTTCTTTTTCTGCTCCATATCTCGACCATGGTAGCCATCGTTGTCGTACAGCGACGTACCGTCTTCCAGCAGGGTGTTGAGCTCAAAATACCAGTTATCAAGCTGCTTGCTCAGCAGAAAGTTGCCGCCTGCGTCAGAGCGGCCGCGCCCCTCTTTCATCATATAGATATAGCCATGGCCGTCGCTGTAGAGGTCGTTGGCGGTATTACCGGAGTGCTCGACGAAGGTGTCCTGGTTCAGCGGGAACATATCGTACGCTTCAAAGCGCCCCACTTTCACCTTCCAGTCGTTCTCCTGACCAAAGAAGAAAACCGCGTCGTCGAGGTTCATCGAGCCGGTCATATCCGCCAGCGGCTGGACAGAGAAACCGGCAAAATAGCCGTTATCCGTTTTGCGGATACCGTCGAAGCCGAGCAGGATACGGCCGTTTAAATCCCACTTATCGTAGGTGGGATCGCTGCCGACATCGGCGTTGGTCATCGCCAGCAGACCGTGTTTGCTTTCCGCGTCCATGTTGAACTCCACGTCGCCGTAGATTTTCAGATCGCCATAGCCGGATAATTTCAGCTCCGGGACGCTAAGATTCTTTTTACTCTCCGCGGTTGCTGCCGCGCTGTTTACCGGCACACGAGTTTGCGCCGCCTGAATCGCGGCATTCTGCTTCGCCTGCAAATCCCGCACCTGGCCTTCCGCTACCGTCGCCCGGCTTTCCGCGGCGGCTAGCCGCGCTTCAAGCTGTTCCATTCGTTGTTCCAGCGTCAGTTGATTATTTTTTCCGACCGCCGATCCCGTCATTAAACACAAGCCTAGCGCTATTGATAATGTTGTTTTATTCATTTTTATTTTCCCAGAGGTAAAAGGTGGGATAAGGTGAATAAAAATATTCACCTTTTATATTTTGATTTTTATTTAGCAGAAGAATGAATGAAATAACGTGTAATCTGCCTCCTTAAATAACGTCATTCGCTATACGGATTAACAAACAGAGTGAATATTAATTTCCAGCAACCGGTGTCGCCCTGAAGGCATTACGCGCTCTGTCTATGACCACCTGTGCGTCACTGCCGCTATCAAGTATCGTGTTTTGCGCGGATTCTTTTTCTACCTGTACGGCGACCGCATCGAGTTCTTTTAACCTGGCCGTCGTCAGCAAAGCGCTGACCTGCGCCGCAAAGCAGGCATCCTCTTCAGAGGGCTGCGCCTGCGCCGCTGACGTCTCCGTGGTCGCCACGATATGGTTATTCACAATATAATTCCCTTTGCCGGAAACAAGGCGGATGATGACCGGTTTTATTCCCAGCGGCTTGAGATACTGGACATCAATCGTTTCGGAAATATGATTGGCAATAACCGAATTATTACTGCCGTTTATATGCAGCAAGCCATAGGCGTCATCCAGGCCGTTGTCATAGGCCTGCATCGGCGGCCAGGGTTCACGATCGCGCAAGAAATGGTTTGCCGAGATCAGATTCTCCGCGCAGTTGTTCTCGAGAACGAGCATTCCCGGATAAAATGAATGGAATCGATTGCTGGTGATGCTAGAGCGGACCACGCCCGATAAGTGCACGCTGCTCGCACCACGGGGAAAAATATTGTTGGTAGAAATCAATAACCCCCCGAAGTTTTGCGCGTAAATAGAATAGCCTTTATAGCCCGCGCCAATCAGGTTATCGGTTATTTTTGAAGCCTGCCCGGCGCCACGCAGCTCGATACAGTTACCGCATTCGGCGATAAAGTTATTATGGATCGCCATTGCATCGCTATTGTACGTGGTGAGGCCATGCTCCAGATAGATAAATCCCATCCCGGTAATGCGGAAAGCGTCCTGCGCGCTGGCGATATAAATGCCGGTTTTGCCGTTCGTATAGGTATTTTCCGGGTCGTTGTTTCCCAGCCCATCATCAACAAAGTGCAAACCATCAATACAGAAGTTTTCGAACGCCACCGAACTGATACGCGGCGCCCCGCTGCGTTTCACGTAAAATGCAGCGCCAGCATGTTCTTCATCGCCGGGCTGCGGGCAGAGATCGACCAGGATACGGCTCCCGCCCGGCCATATATCGTGCAAATTCGCCCACTCGTCCGCCGGCGTATTAAAGCGAATGCTCGAGGAGACAAAACCATGCCCGGAGCCCATAATTTTTAAATAACTGATATCAATTAAGACCTGCGTCTTCAGATGATAATCACCGGGCGGAATATAAATCGCGGCGCCCGGTTTACCCCCGTCGTTAATATCGGTTTCAGTTTGTCGCGATTTAATATCGGCGAGAATACTGTTAATGACTTCGCCAATATCCTCATACGGGTTGCCGACGTGCCACTGCGTAACATCATAATAATTTTTACGTACCATGAAAAACCGCCTCTAATGATAATAAGAAATCGAACATCAACGCTTAAATTTGACTTTGCTTATTCCTGCGAATACGTCGAGCGATATTGCGTAAGCTGTGCCGGCGCGCCGGAGAGCTGGATCCGGGTGAGCTGACTGCATGAGTAATAGCGTCGCGTACCGCATACGCTGCCCTGATTTGCGAAGACCTCAACAATCCCGGCATCAAAACACAGCGTGACGTCGCTGACGCCGGCCACCGGCGCGCGGTAACGCCCATCGTCCCGGCCTTTTTCATATAGCGTCAGATTTTTACCGTCCTGTTCGAGGATGATTTGCTGGCCGCTATCGCCCGTTAACGTCAAACGGAAACCATCGGCAGGCATAAAGGTTACAATGCCGGCTTTACAGCCTTTCTCATTAACCCAGATATCACCGTCATCCAGCGCATGGCGGCTGACGACCAATGATTCCGGCGGCAGCTCCGGCATCATGCATAGCCGCTGCTGCGCATTGAGATGAAAGCGACGCGGGAGCGACATTTCCCCCGAGTAAGCGGAGTCCACCGGTTTCTGCGTCGCCCAGTTATATAACCAGGCAAAGCCGATTCTTCGGTCGTCCTCACCCCAGGTTTGCAGGGCGTAGAAATCCGTACCGAAATCTAAAGTCTGCAGCGGCTGCTCGGACGGCGTGAAATAGCCGTTCCGGAAAGTACCGGTCTGGGCAAAAAGCAAATTATGTCGCCCGGTTGTCGGCTCCGTGTAGCCAACGACGCCGATAATTAATACCCATACGCCATCCAGGCAGAAGAAATCCGGGCATTCGACGCAGCGACCGCCGTTTTCGCGAAAATAGCCGGGAGCGACATACAGCACATGATGGAACGTCCAGCGTTCACTATCCGCCGAGTGAAATAGCAGCATCGCCGGATCGCCATTTACCGACGCGCCGAGGATCATATAAAAGGTGGCATCGGCCTCTTCGTACCAGACTTTTGGATCGCGGAAATCGCAGTCCACGCCCGCAGGCAGGTCGGTTAAGACGGTTTTTACCCATTCCGGCTTATCGTAGTCGTCGTGCGCAACGGCCATTTTCTGCACTTCCCGGTATCCGCGATACAGATCGTAAGCCGGGAGTCGTTCGGTATACCAGAAGCGGGTTTTTCCTTGTTTATCAATATACGCGCTGCCGGAAAACGCACCGCCCGTCGCGCCTAACGCGGAAAGATTCTGCTCTGGCTGCAGGAAAACCGGATAATGCCGCCAGTGATACAGATCGCGGCTCACCGCATGATTCCAGTGCATTGGGCCCCATTGGCTGGAGTGCGGATGATACTGATAAAACAGATGCCACTCGCCGTTCTTGTAGTGCAGCCCGTTAGGGTCGTTCATCCAGCCGGTACGCGGCGAGAAATGCAATGCCGGACGCAGCGGCTCCTGCAGATACTCGTCAGCAATATCCTGACCGCTCATCAGGCGCAAATCCTGCCCGGCTGTCGCGATAAAGGTGACGCCGCTCGCGCGCAGTGAATCCGGATGCCAGGTGTAACAAAGCGATATCTCGCTATATTCCGACTGCCACTCCAGGGTGGCAACGCCGTCCTGAAACGAGGTCCAGGTAAAATACTGGAAATAGCCCGACGCCTCCTGAATCTTAAATATAACCTGACCGTTCACGCGAATAGAAAACAGGGGTTGCGCCGCCGGTTTGGACGCTTTCAGCCACAAATCAATGCGCTGACCTTGTTTTATATTAAATGACAGGGACATCCTGAACCTCCTGTGGTTGACCGCGACCTTTTTCCAGCTCACGTTTTGCAAGATCCGTTTTGATTTTCTCAAGGAACGCGTTATTCAGCTTGAAGTAGCGCACCAGATACGCGCTGATGAAATAACTCACCATCGGCAACAGTGAGAACATCATAATAATCCCTTGAATAGTCTGAGAATTCTGCTGCGGCTCATTCGCGACATAGCCGGTAAATGCCAGAATCCAGGCGACGATTGCGCCAGCGACCGCCAGCCCCATTTTGAGCATAAACAGGTTTCCCGCAAAGGAGATGCCGGTCAGGCGTTTACCAAATTTCCAGTCACCGTAGTCATCGACGTCGGACATCATCGCCCACAGGATGGGGCCAGACTGAATTAAATGCAGAATGTTAATGACGATAAATAGCGCCATCAGCGGGGTCAGTGATTGCGGATCGATAAACCACAGCGCTAATGACAGAATACCGAGAATAATGTTAATAATGCGGAATAGCGCCAGCTTATCAAAGCGATCGGTAAGCGGTTTGGCAAGCACGCTGCCCAGCATATTACAGGCCACGCCCAGCGCCATAAAGAAGGTAATAAATCCGACAGACGCCTTCATGACATAAGTCGCATAATAAATAGTGACGCCACCGCGGATAAATGCCGGAAAAACGTTCAGGAAAGTAATAGAGATCATTAAGAGCCACTGATCGTTTTTGATAATGTCCCGCAGGTCTTTTTTCAACGACTCGTTTTGCTTAACCGATACCACCCGCTCTTTAATGCTGGAAAAGCAGAACAGGAACATCAGCGTTGCCGCACCACCCATAATGACCATGGTCAGCTGGAAACCGGAGGCGCGGTCGCCATTACCCAGCCAGTCCGTTAACGGCAGAATAGAGGAGGAGATAATTAATGTTGCCAGGCCATTCAGGAAAAAGCGCCATGACAAACAGCCCATACGCTCTTTCTGATTGAGGGTAATGACGCCGCCGACCGAGCAATAGGGAATATTAATCGCGGTATAAATCAGCGACATAACCAGATAGGTAACCCAGGCATAAATAATCTTGCCGTTCATGCTGAGCTCTGGGGTCGTGAACATCAGTACCGCCCCCAGACCAAACGGAAATGCCATCCATAATAGCCATGGACGGAATTTTCCCCAGCGCGACACGGTGCGGTCGCAGATTGCCCCCATCAGCGGATCGCTAAACGCGTCGAAGATGCGAATCACCAGGAATAATGTGCCCACCACTCCGGCATTGAGGCCATAGACATCGGTATAGAACCACGTCAGATAGAGCGCCAGTACGCTCCATATCATTCCTGAACCGGCGTCACCCATGCCGTAGCCGATCTTCTCCCTCAGCCCCAGCTTTTCATAAGCGCTTGGCTTTTCCATTGCGGTAGCAGACATAAATACACCTATTTTTTGTTAAAAGGAGCCCATGGCGCCAAATTTCGCGCCATTTCTAAACATAAATCCCTTACAGGGAAGTAATATTAATTTTTACGCTGCTCTCACGAATAATTAACCGAGAGACAATTTCGTGCATTTCAATACTGTCCGGCTGCTGTTGATGTTTCACCATCTGAAACGCGAGGTGAGCAATTTCATTTACCGGCTGTGCAACGCTGGTGATTTTTTTTGTTTGCGCCAATAGGGTATTATCAAAGCTGGCAATCGCAATATCTTCAGGAGCGGAGATGCCTTTTTCTTTTAGTCCATCGATAATATAGTTTGCCGCAATATCATTATACACTAAGAGGCATGTACAGGTTCGCGTCGGCTCGCTGAGTTTCTCGATAACATCATCAAGAATACTAATATGGCCTGATATCTTTTCACCCTCGCCTTTGGCTATCCAGAACGAATTATCTTTAGCAAGCTTTAAACCGTGACTCGCTATTTTTTTGCTGTACGACGAAACCTTACGGCTATCCACCCCTTCCTGGGCCACAAAGCCAAATGAAAGATGGCCTGTATGAATAAAATGTTCCGCAATACTTTCTGCGCCCCGGTCCTGATTAATCGATACGGAATTAAAGAACCGGGATACCTGGGTGACGACGGCGACCGGGATCCGGGTAATACTTAACCATTCTGAAAGTTCGGCTTCTGCTTCTGTCGGCACCCATAGCAAACTGTCAATGCCCATCCCCACTAAGGCCTGAATAATATGTTTATCCTGCTGCGGCTGATTCTGATGCGTTTTAACGATCACCGATTTGCCGATATACCGGGCCTCTTCTTCCACCGTCGCCAGCAGTTCACAGAAGTGAGGATTCACCAGATTAGGCAAAACCACACCAATCAGCCCTGAACATTTCCCGCTAAGCTGAAACGAACTTTTGCTGGGAACATAGCAAAGATAATCCATCGCCTCCCGCACCGCCTTACGCGTTTCCGCGACTACGCTGGGGTGATTATTCAGGACTCGTGATACGGTCGCCGTCGAGACCCCAGCTCTTTTCGCTACGTCTTTAATCGATGCCATGGTGATTGATCATACCCTCTAACAATGGTGTTCACTATAAATTGTGAACTCTGCCAGGAATGTAATCCAGTTCACATGTTGCTGCGTTACATAGATCCATACTCTGGCCTCGCATTTTTATTTTACTGGTCATCTTTATTAAGATACGTTAATTGAGAAAAATAAAATAATAAAAAGATATCAAGCTTTCCAGACAGGAAATAAAGAGGTGTGATGATATCATTACAGCTCATCACGAGTATGAGGGAGTTAACTTTTATTGACCGAAAGGATTATCTCTTTTTTACAAAAAGAAGAATAAGTTATAGCCCTTATATAGGGTAAAGCCGGGTACAATTCTGGCGGTTATTGTTCATTCCTTATATTTTAATGCCTACCGCTGCTTATGCGCTCTTTCATTTTCACCATAAAAATATTCTTATCTTTCAGTCACATCCATGTGATCTTACCTTCCAATGATTAAACCGTCATCGCATTATCGCGCAGCGGCTCAGTTTTCGTCTTACCCGCTAACGTAAACGCCGATATTAAAGTGACGGTGAGGGCAATACCGCCGAGGATCATATAGGTCTCCTGGAAACCGATCCGATCATACATATTGCCGGCGAAGGCGGAGAGGAAGATCGCCGCCACCTGCTTGGCGAACTGGAAGCCCACCAGGTAAATGGTCGCCGACAGCCGGACGTCAAACACGCCGGTAATATATTTAAAGGCGCCCACCAGCAGGAACGGCACCTCCAGCGCATGGAGCATTTTCAGCGCCACCACTTCCGCGGCGGTGGTGGCGAAGGAAGAGCCAATCATTCTTGCCGCCATCACCATCCCGGCAATCAGCAAGGTATTCTTCGCCCCGATGCGGTTAATAATCCACGGCGAGCTGAACATAATGATGGCGTTACAAATTTCTCCCGCGGTGGTGGCGAAACCAAAGGCACGGGTGCCTGCTTCCGGGGTCGCGAAGAACGATTTGAAGAAGGTGGCGAACTGCTGATCGAAAACGTCATACACGCAGGCCACGCCGATGACGTACAGAATAAACATCCACATCTTCCGCTGGCGGAACATGCGCACCGCCGTTTTTAAATCGATCGCCGGGCGATTGGCGCCGAGCGAGTCCATTACCTGCGCGGACTGACTAGCCTGCGGTTTGGCGATAGCCACCAGCACCACCAGCAGCAGCGCGGCGGCCGAGCCCATCCAGAACACCCACTCCGGGTTAACGCTGAACAGCATCCCCGCCGTGGTGGCGCACAGCGCCCAGCCCAGGCAACCAAAGGTGCGCGCCTTGCCGTATTCAAACCCGCTGTTGCGGCTTACCCGTTCGATATAGGCCTCCATCGCGCCGGCGCCGGCGGAGAACACAAAGCCAATGTAAGCGCCGCCGCTCAACGCCCCGAGCCAGATATTGGTTTTCAGCAGCGGAGCGAAAACATAAAGGAAGAAGGGAGCAATCAGCACCAGCAAAACGGTCACGATCCACATCAGGTGTTTTTTCAGCCCCAGCTTGTCAGAGATCACCCCGAGGATCGGCTGGAAACAGATGGCGAACAGCGACAGGCTGGAGAAAACGAGGCCGGTTTCGGTTTTATTCAGGCCGATGACGTCCGACAGCCAGATCGGCAGAAACGGAAAGCAGGTGGCCATGATGAAGAAGTAGAGAAAGAAGAACAGCCCGAAAATCCAGAAGTTGGGGTTGTTTTTGTGGGTACAGACGGTCGGGTTCATTATATTTTCCTCAAGAAGGGCCGCGGCGCGGCCCGGTACCATCACACGCGTTGCAGGCCAATCAGAATGGCGCTTTCCGGGTCGAGGATGGGCAGCGCCAACCCCGCCTGCTGTAGCCACTCACCGCTTACGGTCTGCGGCGTCGTCATCCATGCCGGCAGCTTCCGCATGGTGTGGCCGCCCTCGCCGGTAATCTGTATGTTCGGATGATCGAGGAGCGTCACCTGATAGCGGGCGCTCGCCTCCAGCCCCGCCAGGCGCAGCGGCGCCATCAGGGTGTAGTCCGGCATCGCCAGCTGGCTGACGAGGAAAATCGCCTGCGCTTTATCCGGGCTGACGACGCCATGGGCAAGGGTGGTGGCGTCCGGCATATCCATCCGCCACTGCACGCCGTGATGGATCACGTCGCGCCATTGCTTATGCAGGGCCGCGTATTTCCGGTACCCGGCGCGTTCTTCTTCATCGGCGCTCACCGGATCCAGCTCAAGCCCCATATGACCGAACAGCGCCGTCAGGCCGCGGAAGGCGATACTGTGCTGGCGGAAGGTGGCATGACAGTGGCGATTACCGATGTGCGCGCCCATCACCTCCGGCGGGAAGAAGTAGCTCATGCCGCGCTGGATGGTATTGCGTTCAAGGGCGTCATTGTTGTCAGAAGCCCAGAAGCGATGGCTGCGCTTGAGGACTTCATAATCGATACGACCGCCGCCGGAGGAGCAGGATTCAAATTCAATATGCGGGAAGCGGGCCACCAGCGTATCGAGCAGGCGATAGAACTGGCGGGTTTGCGCATCGGCGGCAGCTTTACCGTTATGCCCGGGCTGTACCAGCTCGCGGTTCATATCCCACTTCACATAATCCACCGCGTGCTCGCCCAGCAGCCAGCTCATCCGCTCCAGCAGATAATCAAAGGCTTCCGGAATATTCAGGTTCAGGACAAACTGATGACGCCCGGGAAGCGGCGTATAGCCCGGCAGCGCCAGCACCCAGTCGGGATGGGCGCGGTAGAGATCGGAGTTCGGGTTAATCATCTCAGGCTCCACCCAGATGCCGAACTCCATCCCCAGCGACTTCACGTGGTCGATAACCGGCGTCAGGCCGTGGGGATATTTGTCCTCATCGAGATACCAGTCGCCGAGCGCCGCCCAGTCGTCGTTGCGACCTTTAAACCAGCCGTCGTCAATGATAAAACGCTCCACGCCCAGCGCCGCTGCTTCATCCGCCATGCGCATGATGTAGTCCGGATCGTGGTCGAAATAGATCCCCTCCCAGGTGTTGAGATGCACCGGACGCGGCTTGTTGCCCGGGAAGCAAATAATCCGTTCGCGCAGATAACGATGGAACTGCTGGCTCATACCGTTCAGCCCGTTCGCCGAATAGCTGGCATACAGGTACGGCGTCCATAAGGTTTCCCCTTCCGCCAGCGCCATTTCGCCAGGCAGATAGAGCGCCTCGGCCTGCAGATAGCGGCGGCCATCGGTTTTCACCTCCGCCCGCAGGCGATGGTTGCCGCTCCAGCCCAGATGCACGCCCCAGACTTCACCTTGCATCTCGCTAAAGGCGTGGCTGCCGGTGATCAAGGCCGGGAAATGTTCGTGAGAGGTACGCCCGCGGCGGTTCTCCAGCACAAAGCTGTCGTGTTCAAGGAGCAGACGATGGGGCTGGAATTCGCGGATCCAGCGGCCGTGAAAAGCCATTACCTCGCGAGCGCGTTCGGCGACCGGCAGCGTGACCGCCAGGCGATCCACCTGCCATGGGCTGGCGCGCAGATTGGTCACGCCATGGCGCACGCTCAGCACGCCGCTGCTATCAAGCTGGATTTCACTGCACAACCGCAGGCCGGCCTGCGGGTCTTCGCTGACCAGGGTCAGCGTCTGGCCCTCCTGCCGCACTTCGCTGGTGGCGAAAATCGGCGAGGCATCCAGCCCCTGGCGATGACCTTCAATGCCCGGAGCGCCAAACAGACCATGGCCCAGCTCCGCCATTAAGGTGACCGGGGAATCGACGTCGAGGCGGCCATTGGCGACCGGCCGCGTCAGGCTGTCGGCATCCTGCGGCGAAAAGTGGCTTAAATGCGGCCCCCAGTAGATAATTTCGGCGAAAGGGTGGGTTTTGATCACCACGTCAGCCGTTGCGCTTTGCAGGCGTATAATCGAATCAGACATTAGACATCTCCACTTCAAGGAATGCCTTACTGTTGATCCGAAACGTTTCGGACACCAACCAAAACGTTTCGGATCCGTGATCGAGTTCAGGAAATTAATCTGTGGAGAGCGGTATCAGGCGGTTTCGCCGGGGATGAATTCGGGCTGCCAGAGCACCTGGAGCGAGGCCAGATCCTCGCCGGCGATTAAGCGGCGGACCATCGTGGCTATCTGGCGTCCCACCCCCTGTCGGGTGGACTGAACCACTGCGCCTACCGGGGTGTCGATGATGCTGTCCTGCGGCAAACCGTCGTAGACCACCAGTGAGACGCGATCGGCGCCGGTAAGACGCCCGAGCTGAGCCAGGGCCATCGCCGCGCCGTCGCCATGGGTGTTGCAGTCGGTGACAATCGCCGTTGGCGGTTCAGGCAAGCGCAGCAGCTCCATCGTTGCCTGAAACCCGCCGCGGCGGGTGGGCGGCACGCTGCGCAGCCAGGTTTCCGCCAGGCCCGCTTCGCGCAGGGCTTCCAGGTAACCGTTGCGCCGTTGGGTAATAAACGCCTGATTATTATTTTCACTCAGCAGCGCGATGCGCCGATGCCCCTGGCTAATCAGATGGCGGGTGGCGCGGTAGGTGCCCGCCTGGTTATCGAAATCAAACCAGGCGTAGGGCTGCGGCAGGCGGCTACGGCCCAGCGCGAGGAAAGGAAAGCCGGAAGAGAGCAGCTGAATCAGGCGCGGGTCGTCGTCCAGGGTATGCGCGACGATCAGCGCATCGACGCGACGGCTCTGCACCATGCGCATATACCCGTGCTTATCGGCCTGTTCATCATCGGCGATCAGCAGTAAATCAATCTCATAGCGCGCCAGTTCGTGGCTGATTTCTCCCACCATTTCGAGAAAGACGTTGTTATTCAGCGGCGCGGGGCGCACGGGGAACACGAGGCCAACGGCGTCGATTTTGCCCATTTTCAGGCGACGCGCGAACGTGTTTGGCCGATATCCGCGACGCTGCGCTTCAGCCTCGACGCGAGCACGGGTCTCCTGCGACACATCATCATAGCCGTTTAACGCGCGGCTGACGGTCGTAACCGAGATCCCAAGTTCTTTAGCAATGGCTTTCAGCGACATAGGTATGCCTGTCTTCGCGGAAGAATGCGGCTAGTGTCCCGCAATACGGCTATGGCGTCCAGCGAGAGCGCGACGCCCGCCGGAGCGATGTCAGTTTTGCTCAGCGATCAGCAGCGCCTGCGTATCCGGCTCCAGGGCCTGAAACATATGCTCCTGATCAGCCGGGTAGCAGATATAGTCGCCCTCGCCGAGCTCTTCCGGCGCCGACGTCAATCCTACCCGCGCGCGCCCCTGAGTGACGATAATATGTTCCACTGACCCTGGCGGATGCGGATGCGAAATGCGGTCGGCACCGGGCTGGGTGAGCAGCAAATAGATGTCCCGACGCGCGCCGGGCGGACAGGCGGCCAGCAAAATAGCCTGATAGTTCGCCTGCTCCGCCACCACTTTTGTCCCCTCGCCGCGGCGGATCACCTGCGTTTTGTTCACCTGCGGCTCAAGCAGCCGGGCAAATGGAATATCCAGCGCCACGCAGAGCGACCACAGCGTTTCCAGACTAGGATTACCGTTGCCGGACTCCAGTTGCGATAGCGTGGATTTGGCGATACCCGCCCGACGCGCGACTTCCGCCAGCGAAAGCCCGGTCCGCGCCCGCTCCCGCACCAGACTTTTGGCGATAACGCTGATTGGCTGTGTCATACCCGCCCCTTTGTTTTTTATATCGAACGATTCGTTCGCCTTGAAAAACGATCATTATGTGTTCATTATAATGGAAATTCGTTCGATATGGCTAAGTGATATGAAACAAACTCTCTCCAGTCTCACCGGAGACACGATAAAAGCGATTGCTTTAGTTTGCCTCGCCGTCGGGGTGGTGGGCATGTCCTATGGGTCGCTGGCGGTGGCTTACGGCTTCCCCCTATGGGTGCCGCTCGTGCTTTCGGTGTCCGTGCTGGCGGGCGCCTCTGAATTTATGTTTATCGGCATTGTCGCCAGCGGCGGTAGCCCACTGGCCGCCGCCGCCGCTGGCCTGTTAGTCAACGCGCGTCATATCCCTTTCGGGGTGACCGTGCGTGAACTGGTGGGTCAGCGCGCCTTAAGCTTTATCGGGTGCCACATTATGAACGACGAGAGCGTGGTCTTTGGCTTGTCGCAGCCCACCCCCGCGCAGCGCAAAGCGGCCTACTGGCTGTGCGGCGCCGGCGTGGCGCTGATCTGGCCTTTGGGTACGCTCACCGGCGCCGCCGTCGGCAAACTGCTGCCGGCGCCGGAGACCATCGGGCTTGATGCGGTCTTCCCGGCAATCCTGCTGGCGCTGGTGATCCCGGCCTTTAAAAACCGTACCACGCTGATCCGCGCCGCCAGCGGCGCCGCGCTGGCGCTTGCCGCCGTGCCGTTTGCGCCTACCGGGCTGCCGGTGCTGCTCTCGCTGTTTGGTTTACTGTCGAGGAAAAAATAATGGGCAATATGACGCTGTTTATCGCCGGTATCGCCATCCTGTCGCTGGGAACCTATCTGATGCGTCTTGGCGGCGCGAAGCTTGGTAATCGGCTGGCCTTTTCCGAGCGCTCGCAGGCGCTGCTTTCCGATGCGGCGACGGTGCTGCTTTTTTCCGTCGCCCTGGCCACCACTTTCTATGAAGGCGCGCATTTCGCCGGCATGGCGCGCGTTCTGGGCGTTGCCGTCGCGGTGTTCCTCGCCTGGCGCAAGGTGCCGCTGATCGGCGTAATTATCGCCGCGGCGGTGGTGACGGCGCTGCTGCGGCTGGCGGGTATGCCCTAGGACGGGTATGCGAAATTCGCCAGGCCGGTGCGTTGTCCGCTAATTGTGCCTTCAAGCCAGTGAATAACCGGCGTTATCTCCAGCGGGCGCCGCTGGTCTATCGTCAGAATGGGCCCTAAAGACATGGGCTGCGCACGCCCGGCCAGTTGGGCCAGCTCCGGCAGATACTCTTCGCCGGGGTGGCCCGGCGACCGCGTCGCCAGCCGCGAGGCATAGCGCGCGACCGCCAGCTCGGGGGAGATATGGTTCCAGATCTCAATCACCTGCTCCACGCCCGCCTGCTGCAACAATTTTTGCAATGTCTCCCGGGGCTGGAAGCCGAACCAGGCGTCGATCAACCAGACCATGCTGGCAGGCGATGCGCCGACAATCGACCAGATCACCTCATACGCCGCACAGCCCAGTTGGCGATTCATTGGCCGGTCGACCGGGGCCAGACGCGCCATAAACGGCTCTTTGATGCCGTCGATCGTCAATACCGGCAGGCTGAAGGTCTCCGCCAGCAAACGGGTGATGGTACTCTTCCCCGAAGCCGGAATGCCGTTGATTAAAATAGCCGTTTTGCAGACTGGGGTCAGATGTCTGTTCATAGTAATGCGACAACCTCCTCCCGGCTGCGGGCCATCCGCAGTTTGGCCATCGTGTCATTGTTATCCAGCAGCGCGACGATGGAGCGGATCCCCTCCTCGATATGCGCATTGCTATCCCGGGCGCCAAACATAATGACGATGTCGGCCTTTTCACTGTCTGCAAAGGGAATCGGCTTTTCCAACAGCACCAGGCTAAAGCAGTTGCGTCTGACGCCGCACTCGGGTCGGGCATGGGGGATAGCAATACCTTCATCGAAAACGTAATAGGCGCCATGGTTCAGGGTATTGTCGATCACCGCCTGGCTATATTCGGTCGAAATAAAGCCTTTTGCCTCCAGCGGGCGGGCAGCCAGCTTTATTACCCGCTGCCAGTCGGACTCCACAACGCCAACCTGAATGGCATCGGCCTCAATAAGCAGTTCTTTTATGGTCATGCTGTATTCCTAAATATTGCGGCGAATAATATTGCGTAAATTATCAATCTGCAGAAACAGCGTATCAATATCCTGCCGGTGGGTGGTGCTTTTGGCATATATGGATAGCGCCCGGTTGTAAGTCAGCATCAATGTTTTTTGCACCTCGCTATTGCCAGGCTGGCGCTGTAGTTCGCCTTCCAGCCTGGCAATCTCCTCCGCCAACTGACGGGACTGTTGATCATAATCCTGCAGCGGGGTTTGCTCTTTTTTCCACAACGTTTTCAATAATTCAAACATAGCAAGTTCCCTCCCTGGCGGAAGACAGGGCAACGAAATAGAGAGTGACGGAGAAAACGTTATTTAAATAACGCCATTTTTTCCATTAAGACATCAGTGACAGCCTGGTTGGCGGGAATTAAGAATTTCCGTACGCTGTCATTCACTTTCCCTTTCTCAAACGTCGTTTTACAGCGGTCAACCCACTGCACGTTCATTTCCGTCCCGACGTTCACTTTATTAATCCCTTCGGTGACGGCCAGCCGCATATCCTCATCGCTGACACCGGTACCGCCATGCAGCACCAGCGGCACGCCGGTCGCCGCGCTAATCTGTTTCAGCCGCTGGTGCTGTATCTGCGCTTTACCGGTGTAGAGGCCATGCACAGTGCCCACCGAGACGGCCAGCATATCGACCTGGGTCTCCTCCACAAAGCGTTTCGCGTCTTCGACGGTGGTAAAACAGATATCTTCCGCCGCCACCGCTTTTCCATCCTCTGACCCACCGATCGCCCCCAGTTCGCCTTCTACCGTAATATTGCGCGGGCGGGCCATCTCCACCACTATTCGCGTATTACCGATATTTTCCTCAAGGCTTAAATGTGAGCCATCGTACATCACCGACGAAAAGCCCGCGTTCATTGCCGTCTCGATGGCCTTAATATCTGAGCAGTGGTCAAGATGCAGACAGGTTGGAATATTTTCACTGTCCGCTAATGAACGCACGGCGTCGACCAGCAAACGATAGCCGAGGTACTCCGCGGTCCCGGTTGAAATTTGGATCATTAACGGGCTGTGGCTGTTTTGCGCGGCTTTGAAAAATGCCGGTAGCATCTCAATACAGTGCAAGTTAAACGAGCCAATCGCTTTAAAATTTCTCTCTTGGGCGATTTTTAAAATCTCATTGAAATTATACAGACTCATGAACATTTTCCCCTTTCGGCTTAGCGGATTTCCCGTTGACAAACCATGCCAGTGCGGCGACAAACACAATAAATAAGGCGACAAAGAGCCAGTTATTCTGGAAGGCGTGGCCTAATACCAGACCCGAGCTGATGACGTCAGAGTCGCTGAAGGTGACGCCCGTAAAGCCGTAACTCTCCAGCATGGGCACCAGAATGGCCGGCAGAAACGTGATAAACAGACCGTGAATAACCCCGCCGATCATTGCCCCGCGGCGTCCGCCCAGCGCGTTGCCAAATACCCCTGCCGTGCCGCCGGCGAAAAAGTTGGTTAACAGCCCGGGGAGGATCATCGCCAGACCGAACATTGGGAAGATCAGCATGCCGATAATCGAGCCGACGGTCGTCGCCAGAAATCCGACAATCACCGCATTCGGCGCATAAGGAAACAGTACCGGGCAATCGAGAGCCGGCTTCGCATCCGGGACAATACGCATCGCGATACCGCGAAAGGCCGGCACCAGCTCATTGAGCAATAAACGCACGCCGCTATAGAGGACAAAAACCCCGGCGACAAACTGAATGGACTGCATAAAGGCATACATCAGGTAGTTAATCCCGCCGGAGAACTGCGCGATGTACTGCGGGCCTGCCGCGATAGCCGGGATGAGATACATCGGCACCATCACCACCGCCATGGCCAGATAGGTATCCTGCAGAAACTTAAAGTTATCAGGCAGCTCGAGATCTTCCGTGGAGCGGGAACCTTTGCCGACGACCTTCGCGACGGCGGCCTGCACCAGATAACCGATGGTACAGAAGTGCCCCAGGGCTACGTCGTCAGACCCGGTTATGCGCCTGACCACCGGCTGCGCCAGGGCCGGCATTAACACCGCCATCACGCCGCCGAAGATGCCCCCGGTTAAAATCAGCGGTACGCCGGTGAGCCCGGATTTATAGCCAATCACGGCGCCGATCGTCGCCATCCACAGCAGCGCCTGACCGGTCAGGAAAATATATTTTAGCGGCGTCAGACGGGCGATAATTATATTGACGGCAAAGATCACCAGCAGCGTCAGCGCCACTTCCGAACCTAATTCCCGATTCGCTAACCCGGCGATGGCGGCCACATCGGTAATGTAGCCCTTCATGCCAAACCCCTGGGTGAAGATATCGTTGAGGAAGGTTAGCGTGGCGACAATGATGTTGATCCCGGCCATCATAATTAAGAAGCCGAGCAGCGTTTTAAACGTCCCTTCCGCGGTTTTGCCCGGAGATTTCTTTTGCAGGATCAGGCCAAGCATGGCAATAAAAGCAATAAGAATAGATGCCTGACCAAGTAAATCCTTAACGATAAACGCAACGAAGCTATTCATAATCAGCCACCTTCAGATGACGTTCTTTTAAGAATGCGACGATTTTGGTTTCAATTTCCTCTTTATCCGTAAGTTTATTGAGCACCACGACGCGTTTAATTTCCTCTTCAGTGGCATCGGCGGTTAAGATGTCGGCAAAGGTTTTTTGCGTCAAAATCATATCCGATTTAAAGGCTCCGGCTTCGGATACGGTGGTGTGTTCAATATGAGCGGGAATTTCCAGCTTTTTTAAAACTGCCTTCGCCGTCATTTCAATGGCAAAGCTTGAACCGAGGCCGCAGCCACATACGCATAAAATTTTCAGCATGGAGGGTCTCCTCAAATAATATTGAGTTGCTTGGCAAGTTTATAATGATGTCCTTCAGTATCGACCAGACGTTTTTTCATACTGACTAAATCAATCGGAATAGGTTTATTACTGGAATTAATTATTATGGCTTTATTTTTCATACCTGACTGAATACAGCGAACCACCTCACTGGCCATAATGGTGCCCTGATAAATCTCTTCACAGGTCGGGTCACCGCTGCGTAAGCCATAGCCGACAATCGTTTTACGGATACGAACGCCAATTTGCGGTTCCAGCTGTTTGATCATGGTATCAATCGCTCCCTGAAAGCCGGGAGAGTACTCTTTGGTGTAGCCTTCTGAGCAGAGGATAACGACGCTGTTCTGCATGCTCAGCTTCCGGGTAATCCGTTCCGCAAGCATGGCCAGCGGCATCTGCGCCTCCGGGATCAGGGCAATATCCGCATTGCATTTAATGGCGGACTGTAACGTTAGTTCTCCACAATAACCTCCTAATATCTCAACCATAAAAACCCGCCCCGGCAGCGCTCTCCCGGTATTTCTTAAACGGGAGACTTCTTTAATAATCTGCTCGCAGGCCGTGGAAAAACCAATCGTATAATCACTGCCATACACATCATTATCGATAGTCATTCCCACGCCAAAGCAATTAATATCAAATTCACTTAGGGTATTGAGAAACTGCAAGCTGCCATCCCCCCCGGCCATAATAAGCACATCAATACGCAACGATTTAAGTTTTTTAGCAATCATTTCATATTCGCTGCGCTGCAGTTTGCGACTGGTGCGTCCGGAGGTAATGATCGGCACAGCGGTAATAGAGAAATCAACCAGATCGCGCCACGCGATATCCTGATGATTTTTCTCCAGCAGACCAGGAATACCGCCATTAAACAGGGTGATCTCGGCATCAGCCTGCCTGGCAATCTGGAATATAAAATTATTCATTCCCGAAACATCCCCGCCGCTAATAACGATGCCAATTTTCATGACGCTTCCTCGCTCATTTGCCTGACGACATTTTTCCCTGACTGCAAGACTTCTATTTGCAATGGAGATCACATAATGCGTATTAAATTAGGTCCGTGAATGGTTGACAGGAGTGATATCACGCTTATTTTTGTGATAAACATCTCATTAAAAGAGAGTGATCTTCATCGCTTTCTGGTTTTAATATCTTTATATTTCATAGCGTTAAAACATCGAGATATTCAGCATTGAAGATGTTTTATTTGCGGTAATAATGGGGATTTAAGAAAAGAACGGAAACGTGAGTACTGCCACATTTTTTTCGCGGCGGTGGGAAATAGTGGCTGTTTTTTGCCAAAGCGGAAACAAAAAAAGCGCCCTGAGGCGCTCTTTCGACAGTAGCGTTACGCTTATTTGTTCAGTTCCGCAGTCATATGCACGCGGTTGCCGGTAAACGCTTCGGTAATTTTGTAAGACGAAGCGCCTGCTGCCTGGGCCTGTGCGGCGATTTTCGCTTCCGCGCCGTCCATCGTTGTCGCGGTAGCGGTGACGGTTTCAGCAGCGAAGGAAGCAAAAGAGGCGGCCATAGCGATTACTGCGACAAAAGTTTTGATGCTTTTCATGAGATAAACCCTTTCATTTAGTTGTTTAGATAAGGCGTTGTGCCTTGATGTGTTAAATAGTAGCCCGCACATCGCTAAACAAAAAGCGGAAGGATTTGCTGTCATTGTTCAAATTTACTGATCAACTTTTAACCCGCATTCAAACGCTGCGGGTGGGTGTAGATCGTCGCCCTGCCCGGCTTGCAAAAGCCCACCAGCGTCAGGTTGCAGCGCTCGGCGACTTCCACCGCTAAGGTGGTAGCTGCTGATACCGCGAACAGGATCTCGACGCCGCACATCGCGGCTTTCTGCACCATTTCATAGCTGGCGCGGCTGGATACCAGCGCGGCGCCAGGCAGCCAGCCCTCGCCGATTTCCGCCCGCCGGCCGAGCAGTTTATCCAGCGCCACATGCCGGCCGACGTCTTCAAAACCGCCCGCCAGTTCGCCCGTCGACCGGACCCAGGCGGCCGCGTGGGTGCAGCCGGTGAGTCGGCCGATCGGTTGATAGTCGTTAAGATGCGCCAGAGCCTGGTCGAGGTTGGCGAGATCGAACGTCTGGGTGAACGGCAGCGGCTGGACCGGCTTACCAATATCATTCAGCTGCTCGACGCCGCATACCCCGCAGCCGGTGCGCCCGGCCAGCGCGCGTCGCCGGGCTTTGAGCCCCATAAAACGCCGGCTGGAGAGTTCAATCTGCACCTCAAGGCCGTTGCACATCGACACCACGTCCATGCCGAAAATCTCCCGCCGATGCTCAATAATCCCTTCGGATAAGGAGAAGCCGACGGCGAATTGCTCGAGGTCTTTCGGCGTGGCCATCATCACTACGTGGGAGATACCGTTGTAGACCAGCGCGACGGGGACCTCTTCCGCTAACTCATCTGGCTGAGGGTGTTGCAGATCCTCGCGCTTCCAGAGGGAGACCTGGCGATATCCTGTGATATTCGTCACATTTTCGATTTGTTCGAGAGGCTTCTTGTTCACTTTGCTTTAACCGTATTGGAACAGGCATACACACAATGTGGTATTCTGTTTTTATCCCTTCAGGAATGAGGGAAATATGCCCTAATTCTGAACCTTTGCGGCTTTCACCGCAAAGCAAATAACTACATGTGACAATGTCGAAACAAGGAGCGAACCATGCAGGTCAGCAGAAGGCAGTTCTTTAAGATCTGCGCTGGCGGTATGGCGGGAACCACGGCAGCAGCGCTGGGCTTTGCCCCGGCAACTGCGCTCGCGGAGACACGGCAGTACAAATTGCTGCGCACACGCGAAACCCGTAACACCTGCACATACTGTTCTGTCGGCTGTGGGCTGTTGATGTATAGCCTCGGCGACGGCGCAAAAAACGCCAAAGCATCCATATTCCATATCGAAGGCGATCCGGATCATCCGGTTAACCGTGGTGCGCTCTGTCCGAAAGGGGCCGGTCTGGTGGACTTTATCCATTCTGAAAGCCGCCTGAAATTCCCGGAATATCGCGCGCCAGGCTCCGATAAATGGCAGCAAATCAGCTGGGACGAAGCCTTCGATCGCATCGCGAAGCTGATGAAAGAGGACCGCGACGCCAACTTTATCGCGCAAAACGACGCCGGCACCACCGTCAACCGCTGGTTGACCACCGGGATGCTGTGCGCCTCCGCTTCCAGTAACGAAACCGGCTATTTAACGCAAAAATTCACCCGCGCCCTCGGGATGCTGGCGGTGGATAACCAGGCGCGTGTCTGACACGGACCAACGGTAGCAAGTCTTGCTCCAACATTTGGTCGCGGTGCGATGACCAACCACTGGGTGGATATTAAGAACGCCAACCTGGTCGTGGTGATGGGCGGTAACGCCGCTGAAGCGCATCCGGTGGGATTCCGCTGGGCGATGGAAGCCAAAATCCATAACGGTGCCAAACTCATCGTTATCGATCCGCGCTTCACGCGTACGGCGTCGGTGGCTGATTTCTATACCCCGATTCGTTCCGGTACCGACATTACCTTCCTGTCGGGCGTGATCCTGTACCTGCTGAATAACGAAAAATTCAACCGCGAATACACCGAAGCCTACACCAACGCCAGCCTGATCGTGCGTGAGGACTACAGCTTCGACGACGGGCTGTTCAGCGGCTATAACGCAGAAAAACGCCAGTACGACAAAACCAGCTGGAACTATGAGCTGGACGAAAACGGCTTCGCCAAACGCGATACCACGCTGCAACATCCGCGCTGCGTCTGGAACCTGCTGAAGCAGCACGTTTCCCGTTATACCCCGGATGTGGTCGAAAACATCTGCGGTACGCCGAAGGCCGACTTCCTCAAAGTCTGTGAATACATTGCCGAAACCAGCGCGCCGGATAAAACCGCGTCGTTCCTGTACGCTCTCGGCTGGACCCAGCACTCCATCGGCGCGCAGAACATCCGCACCATGGCGATGATCCAGCTGCTGCTCGGCAACATGGGGATGGCAGGCGGCGGCGTCAACGCCCTGCGCGGCCACTCCAATATCCAGGGTCTGACCGACCTCGGCCTGCTCTCTACCAGCCTGCCGGGCTACATGTCGCTGCCTAACGAAAAACAGGCCGACCTGCAGACCTACCTGACGGCTAACACGCCGAAGCCGCTGCTGAAAGACCAGGTCAACTACTGGGGCAACTATCCGAAGTTTTTCGTCTCCATGATGAAAGCCTTCTTCGGCGATAAAGCGACAGCAGAAAACAGCTGGGGCTTTGACTGGCTGCCGAAGTGGGATAAGAGCTACGACGTTCTGCAGTACTTCGAGATGATGAATCAGGGCAAAGTGAATGGCTATATTTGCCAGGGCTTTAACCCGGTCGCCTCGTTCCCGAACAAAAACAAGGTCGTCGCTTCCCTGTCGAAGCTGAAGTTCCTCGTGACCATCGACCCGCTCAATACCGAAACGTCCACCTTCTGGCAAAACCACGGTGAGTCGAACGATGTTGACCCGTCGACAATCCAGACCGAAGTATTCCGTCTGCCGTCCACCTGCTTCGCCGAAGAGAACGGGTCTATCGTCAACTCCGGCCGCTGGCTGCAGTGGCACTGGAAAGGCGCGGACGCCCCGGGGATCGCTGTCACCGATGGCGAAATCCTCGCCGGTATCTTCACTCGCCTGCGTAAGATGTATGCCGAAGAGGGTGGCCCGGCGCCGGATCCGGTGCTCAACATGACGTGGAATTACTCCACACCGCATGAGCCGGCGTCGGAAGAAGTGGCGATGGAAAGCAACGGTAAAGCGCTGGCGGATATTACCGACCCGGCGACCGGCGCGGTGATCGTCAAGAAAGGGCAGCAGCTGAGCTCCTTCGCACAGCTACGCGACGACGGCACGACCTCCAGCGGCTGCTGGATCTTCGCCGGAAGCTGGACGCCGGAAGGCAACCAGATGGCGCGCCGCGATAACGCCGATCCGTCCGGTCTGGGCAATACGCTGGGCTGGGCCTGGGCATGGCCGCTCAACCGCCGCATCCTGTATAACCGCGCCTCCGCGGACCCACAGGGTAAACCGTGGGATCCTAAACGTCAGTTGCTGAAGTGGGACGGCGCGAAATGGGGCGGCGTGGATATTCCGGACTACAGCGCCGCCGCGCCTGGCAGCGACGTCGGTCCGTTTATCATGCAGCCGGAAGGGATGGGCCGTCTGTTCGCTATCGATAAGATGGCGGAAGGACCGTTCCCGGAACACTACGAGCCGTTTGAAACGCCGCTCGGGACTAACCCGCTGCACCCGAACGTGGTCTCTAACCCGGCCGCTCGCGTCTTCAAAGGCGATCTCGAGCAGATGGGCAAAGCGGAGAAATTCCCGTACGTCGGCACCACTTACCGCCTGACCGAACACTTCCACTACTGGACCAAGCACGCGCTGCTTAACGCCATCGCGCAGCCGGAGCAGTTTGTGGAGATCGGTGAAAAACTGGCGAATAAGCTTGGCATCAGCCATGGCGATACCGTCAAGGTCTCCTCCAACCGCGGCTACATCAAGGCCAAGGCGGTGGTGACCAAACGTATTCGCACGCTGAAAGTGGACGGTAAGGATATCGATACCATCGGCATTCCTATTCACTGGGGCTATGAGGGCGTGGCGAAAAAAGGCTTTATTGCCAATACCCTGACGCCGTTCGTCGGTGATGCGAACACGCAGACGCCGGAGTTCAAAGCTTTCCTCGTGAACGTGGAAAAGGTGTAACGGAGACGACTTATGGCTTATCAATCGCAAGATATTATTCGTCGTTCCGCGACTAACGGTTTCACTCCCGCGCCTCAGGCGCGGGACCACCAGCAGGAGGTGGCGAAGCTTATCGACGTCACCACCTGTATCGGCTGCAAAGCCTGTCAGGTGGCCTGCTCCGAATGGAACGATATTCGTGATGAAGTCGGTCACAACGTCGGGGTGTATGACAACCCGGCGGACCTGACCGCCAAGTCATGGACGGTAATGCGCTTCTCGGAAGTGGAGCAAAACGACAAGCTGGAATGGCTCATCCGCAAAGATGGCTGCATGCACTGCGCCGATCCGGGCTGCCTGAAGGCCTGCCCGTCAGAAGGCGCGATCATTCAGTACGCCAACGGCATCGTCGATTTCCAGTCCGAGCAGTGCATCGGCTGCGGTTACTGTATCGCCGGCTGTCCTTTCGATGTGCCGCGTCTGAACCCGGAAGACAACCGCGTCTACAAATGTACCCTGTGCGTAGACCGCGTCACCGTCGGCCAGGAACCGGCCTGCGTGAAAACCTGCCCAACCGGCGCCATCCACTTTGGCTCCAAAGAGGATATGAAAACGCTGGCCGGCGAGCGCGTGGCTGAGCTGAAAACCCGCGGTTACGACAATGCGGGCCTGTACGATCCGGCCGGCGTCGGCGGCACCCACGTCATGTACGTGCTGCACCATGCCGACAAGCCGAATCTGTACCACGGCCTGCCGGAAAACCCGGAGATCAGCCAGACCGTCAAGTTCTGGAAAGGCATCTGGAAACCGCTGGCGGCCGTCGGCTTCGCCGCGACCTTCGCAGCCAGTATCTTCCACTACGTCGGCGTCGGTCCGAACCGCGCGGAAGAGGAAGAGGACAACCTGCATGAAGAGAAAGACGAGGTGCGCAAATGAAACGACGTGACACCATCGTGCGCTACACGGCGCCGGAACGCATCAACCACTGGGTCACCGCCTTCTGCTTCATCCTGGCGGCGGTAAGCGGGTTAGGCTTTTTCTTCCCGTCCTTTAACTGGCTGATGCATATCCTCGGCACGCCACAGCTGGCGCGAATTCTCCACCCATTCGTCGGGGTGGTGATGTTCGCGTCGTTCATCATCATGTTTTTCCGTTACTGGCACCACAACCTAATCAATCGGGATGATATCTTTTGGGCGAAGAATATTCGTAAGATCGTCGTCAACGAGGAGGTGGGCGATACCGGGCGCTATAACTTCGGCCAGAAATGCGTATTCTGGGCGGCGATTATCTTCCTGGTACTGCTGCTGGTGAGCGGTGTGATCATCTGGCGTCCGTATTTTGCGCCGGCTTTCTCAATCCCGGTGATCCGATTTGCGCTGATGCTGCATTCATTTGCCGCAGTGGCGTTAATTGTGGTTATCATGGTGCATATCTACGCCGCCCTCTGGGTGAAAGGCACCATTACCGCGATGGTGGAAGGCTGGGTCACCAGTACGTGGGCGAAGAAACATCACCCGCGCTGGTACCGAGAGGTCCGCCAGAAACAGGAAAAGTCATCTGAATGAGTATTCGCATAATCCCGCAAGACGAGCTGGGTTCGAGCGAGAAACGCACGGCGGAAGCCATTCCGCCGCTACTGTTCCCCAGACTGAAAAATTTGTATAACCGCCGCGCTGAACGCCTGCGCGAGCTGGCCGCCAACAACCCGCTGGGCGATTATCTGCGCTTTGCCGCGCTGATCGCCCATGCCCAGGAAGTGGTGCTGTACGACCATCCGCTGCAGATGGATCTCACCGCCCGCATTAAAGCGGCCAGCGAACAGGGCAAGCCGCCGCTGGATATCCACGTCCTGCCGCGCGACAAACACTGGCACAAGCTGCTGCACTCGCTGATTGCCGAGCTGAAGCCGGAGATGAGCGGCCCGGCGCTGGCGGTGATTGAGAATCTGGAAAAAGCCTCTGAGCAGGAGCTGGAGCAGATGGCCAGCGCGCTGTTTGCTTCCGACTTCGCCTCGGTCAGCAGCGATAAAGCGCCGTTCATCTGGGCCGCGCTGTCGCTCTACTGGGCGCAGATGGCCAGCCTGATCCCCGGAAAAGCGCGCGCCGAATACGGCGAACAGCGCCAGTTCTGCCCGGTGTGCGGCTCGATGCCGGTCTCCAGCATCGTGCAGATCGGTACCACCCAGGGGCTGCGCTATCTGCACTGCAATCTGTGCGAAACCGAGTGGCACGTGGTACGCGTCAAATGTAGCAATTGCGAACAGAGCCGCGATCTGCACTACTGGTCACTGGACAACGAGCAGGCTGCGGTGAAAGCTGAAAGCTGTGGCGACTGCGGAACCTACCTGAAGATTATGTATCAGGAGAAGGATCCAAAAGTCGAAGCCGTCGCCGACGATTTGGCATCCCTGGTGCTCGACGCCCGCATGGAGCAGGAAGGCTTCGCCAGAAGCTCAATAAACCCGTTCATGTTCCCTGGCGAAGGGGAGTAAGTTCTCATCAAACCGGGAAGCACTTGCGACCCGGTCTTTCAATGCGTTTCTATAAAGATCATCTTGCTACGCCATTGGCTTACAGTAATCGAATCAGGCTCGTACAGCTACCAGTCACACATTACAAGTCCCAAACCGCAGTATCCAGCACCTCGGCCGGCGTTCACGCATTTTTGCGAGCCGCTTTCCAGAACGTAAAGGCGATCTCATCAAGTCTGTCTTTTCGCCATAATCCAGGCTATAACACTGGATATTAAAACAGTATAAGGAACTTCACATGGCGCTGGAAAAAGGGATTGCTTCGCTGGTTGAGGCGTTTATTGCGGCAGAGCGTCCGTCATCACGCGATCAACATATTGATGATCGGAGAGCCGGCTATATCGCCAGCGCGGTACTCGCCGGGGAGATGGAAACCAGAGTGCGGGTGGAGGATATCACGCTGGAGGGGATGAACTTCCGCATCGTTTCACCACCCACCGCCAGCGGCTTGTTGCCGACACTTATCTACTACCACGGCGGCTGTTTTGTCAGCGGCGGCTTTGCCACCCACGACAATCAGCTCCGTCAGCTAGCCTGGTTCAGCGGCTGCCGGGTGATCGCCGTGCAGTACCGCCTGGCGCCGGAGCATACCTTTCCGGCGGCGCACGATGACGCAGAACAAGGTGTCATGATTATCCACCGACACGCGGAGCAGCTTGGCGTTGACGCATCACGCATCACCCTGGCTGGCGACAGCGCCGGCGGGCACCTCGCTCTGGTAACGGCCCTGCGCCTGAAAGCGAATACGGCGTGGCAACCCGCGCAACTGATTCTGATTTATCCCATGCTTGACCCCACCGCCAGCATGGCGAGCTACGTCAGCAACGGCGCTGACTATGTGATTACCCGGGACACGCTGCTGAGCGGCTATGAAATGTACCTCGCCTCGACGCCGGCGAACCATCCGGATGCCAGTCCGCTCTGGCGCGACGATTTTCACGGTCTGCCGCCGGTGCATATTCTGACGGCGGAGTTCGATCCTTTACTCGACGAGGGCGAAGCGCTGCATCGAAGGCTGATGGCGCAAGGGGTGGAGAGTTCCTGTCAGCGCTATCTGGGAGTGAACCACGGCTTCTTTCAGCTGGGGGGGATCAGCCGCGCCGCGCGAGAGGCCATGCGGGATATCGCCTGGCGCGTAGCATCGCCAGGACGATAACCGCCCGGGGCTACTCTTCCTCGTTGCCGCCCTCTTCGTAAGAGCCAAAGGGCTTCGCCGGCAGCACGATGTAGATCCCCTCGAATACGACGCCCTGTTTATCGTCGCCAAAAAGCTCCACCTGCATTTGCACGCGGGCTTTACGCCCACGCGCCAGACGGTCAAGATCGCCGCTCAGAGAACCGAGGTCGGCAATGGCGCTGGGGCGGCCGCTAATGGGCTGACTGTAGCGGATGTGCGCATCCGCCAGAATGATGGTGCCCCCCAGGTGCCGCTCGCGCAGCATCAGCCAGATAAGCCCCCATCCGGTTAAGGTGGCGAGCGAGAACAAGCTGCCGGCAAATAGCGTGTGGTGCGGATTCTGATTCCCCGCTTCCGGCATGGTAGTAATAAATTTCTGCCCGGTGTACTGCTGAATGCGCACGCCCATCTTTTCACTCAGCGGGATATGCTGATACCACGCCTGCTGTAGCTGCGCGCACCAGTCGCCGCGGTGGAGAATATCGTCCAGCGACGCGACCGGTTTAATCATCAGGAAATGACGGATCGGCGTGGTGGTCGGGGTAGTAATCTCCCCCTGATTGACAAAGCCGAGCTTGGCGAAAAACTCTACCGCATCTTCGCGAGCGCTACAGGTGACCCGCTTAACCCCTTCCTGACGCGCGACGGACTCGAGGGTCATCGCCATCAGCGTACCCAGCCCTTTATCCTGCACCGAGGGATGAACGGCCATAAAGCGAATGGAAGCTTCATTCTCCGCATTGATATATAGCCGGCCGACGGCCACCAGGTTGCCCTCTTCATCCACCACCATCTGATGATGCGCCATCGCATCCCAGGCGTCACGTTCCGAACCCTTAGGCTGATGCAGCGGCTTACGCAGCATTTCCCAACGGAACTGATAGTAGCTCTCTAACTCTTCTGCTGTTTGCGGTACACGAAGGTGATACATAGTCGTACTCTCTTTTGTTACCCGCAGCCTGCCCGGAAGCTGGGTCATACCTGCAACCAAAAGGTCACGGGACCATCATTGACCAAAGAAACCTGCATATCCGCAGCGAATCTTCCGGTCTGGGTGTTCATTTCCTGCTGGCGACAGCGGGCGACAAAATACTCATATAGCGCCTCAGCGCGGTCCGGAGCAGCGCCTTTCGAGAAGCTCGGCCGCATCCCCCGCTCGGTATCGGCCGCCAGCGTAAATTGCGAAACCACCAGCACGCTGCCGCCCGCCTGCTGAACATTCAGGTTCATTTTCCCCTCCGCATCGCTGAAGATGCGGTAGCCCAGCACGCGCTCGCAGAGGCGATTCGCTTGTTGTTCATCATCGTCTTTTTCGACCCCCAGCAGGACCAGAAGCCCCGGGCCAATTTCGCCCGTCACTTCGTCCGCCACGGTAACGCTTGCACGGGATACGCGTTGAATTAATGCAATCATGGTTGTTCTGTTTCTTCTGTTTTAAGTTTGCGGTATTCACCGAGAGTGACAGTAATTTCAGCGCCAAGCAAGACGATACACCAGGTCCAGTACACCCAGACGAACAAAATCGGCACCACCGAAATCACGCCATAAATGAGCTGATAGGACGGAAAGGTGGTGATATAGAGGGCAAACGCTTTTTTACCTGCCTCGAACAGCAGCGCCGCCACCAGCGCCCCGATCACCGCGTCGCGGTTACGCACCTGGGTGGTGGGTACAATACTGTAGAGCAGCCAGAATGCTGCCCAGGAGAGGATCAGCGGGAAAAGGCGGAGCAGATTATCAATTACGCCGTCCAGGTCGCTTGCCCAGCGCAGCGACAGCAGATAGGAACTGATCGCCAGGCTGGCGCCCGCCAGCAGCGGACCAAGGGTCAGGATCATCCAGTAGACCGCAAAGGAGTAAACTTTGGGCCGGCTGCGCGTGCTGCGCCAGATGGTGTTTAGCGCGCTGTCGATCGAGTACATCAGCAGCAGCGAGGTCACGATCAGGCCAAAGGCGCCTACGGCGGTCATGCGGCTGGAATTGGCGACGAACTGCTCGATATATCCCTGGATCACATCCCCGGTCGCCGGAATAAAATTGGCGAAGATAAAATGGCGGATCTGCACGCTGACTTCGGAGAACATGGGGAAGGCCGCAAACAGCGCGAACACGACGGCAATCAGCGGCACCAGGGACAGTAATGACACATAGGCGAGGTTCCCCGCCAGGGTGGTCATATGGTCTTCATCAATACGCCGCCACAGCAGCTTAAGCCACGCCAGCAGCGGCCGGGTATGGTGGAGTAATTTTTGATGAACGGTTCTTAACATAGCTGTTTCGCGAAATAGTCAGGGATGGTCTTCTTCCCGGTCACCAGAATACTGGTGATCCCCAACCGGTTAGCCCCTGCTATATTATCGACGTTATCATCAAAAAAGACCGTATCTGCGGCGGAAAAACCCTCTTCTTCCAGTACTCGCTGATAAATTTGCGCTTCAGGCTTACGCATTCCCATCTCCTGAGACAGATAGATGCGATCGGCGGCAGCGCGCACTTCCGGGTATTCATCCGGCCAGAACGTGGTGTGAAGACGATTGGTATTGGAGAGCACCACCACGCGATGGCCCTGGGCACGCAGTTTTTGCATGATCGCAATCACTTCCGGACGCAGCGCGACAAACACCGCCTGCCAGCCGTGAGCAAACTGCTCATAGCTGAGGGACATATTCATTTCATGGCACATGGCGGCGGCAAAATCTTCATCGCTGAGCTCGCCGCGCTCATGCTGATGGAATGCCTCTCCCATGGTGAAATGCTGCTTCAGCGTCGCCAGCGGGATGCGGGTTAAATCGCTCCAGGCCCCCAATACCCGGTTGAAGTCAATGTCGACAATCACATTACCTAAATCAAAGATATAGAGCATTTTCGTCTCCTTCCGCGCCGTGGAAAATTAACTTTAGCGGGAAAGGCAGGATTTGACTATTGGCGTGTGATGCAGGAATCAAAAAAAGAAACCCCGCCGGAGAGGCGGGGTTTTACGAACAACAAGAAGAATAAATTACTCTTCTTTTGCACCGCGCATCGCGCGTTTACGGTCGTTCTCGGTCAGGTGACGTTTACGGATACGGATAGAGGTCGGAGTGACTTCTACCAGTTCGTCGTCATCGATGAACTCCAGAGCCTGCTCCAGGGTCATCTTAACCGGCGGAACCAGAACCGTGGCTTCGTCAGTACCAGACGCACGCATGTTGGTCAGTTTCTTACCGGTCAGGCAGTTTACCGTCAGGTCGTTAGAACGGCTGTGAATACCGATGATCTGGCCTTCGTAAACTTCCGCACCGTGACCGAGGAACAGCTTACCGCGATCCTGCAGACCGAACAGGGCGAACGCTACCGCTTTACCCTGACCGTTGGAGATCAGCACGCCGTTGTTACGCTGGCCCACTTCGCCCGGACGAACGTCGTCGTAGTGGCTGAAGGTGGAGTACAGCAGACCGGTACCGGAGGTCATGGTCATGAACTCTGAACGGAAGCCGATCAGACCGCGGCTTGGGATCACGTAGTCGAGACGTACGCGGCCTTTTCCGTCCGGATTCATGTTTTTCAGGTCGCCTTTACGCTCGCCCAGCGCCTGCATAACAGAACCCTGGTGCTGCTCTTCGACGTCCAGCGTCACGTTCTCGAACGGCTCTTGTTTACGGCCGTCGATTTCACGGAAGATAACTTTCGGACGGGAAACCGCCATCTCGAAACCTTCACGACGCATGTTTTCAATCAGAACGGACAGGTGCAGTTCACCACGGCCGGAAACGCGGAACGCATCAGCGTCTTCGGTTTCTTCAACGCGCAGCGCCACGTTGTGCACCAGCTCTTTGTTCAGGCGGTCCAGAATCTGGCGAGAGGTAACGAACTTACCTTCTTTACCGCAGAACGGAGAGGTGTTGACGTTGAAGAACATGGAAACGGTCGGTTCATCGACGGACAGGGCCGGCAGCGCTTCGACATTCTGCGGGTCGCAGATGGTGTCGGAGATGTTCAGCTCGCCCAGACCGGTGATCGCGATGATGTCGCCAGCTTCAGCTACGTCGCTCTCGATACGCTCAAGACCCAGGTGGGTCAGTACTTTACCGACTTTACCGTTACGGGTTTTGCCTTCGCTATCGATGATGGTGACCTGCTGGTTCGGCTTCACTTTACCGCGTTTGATGCGGCCGATGCCGATGACGCCAACGTAGTTGTTGTAGTCCAGCTGGGAGATCTGCATCTGCAGCGGACCGTCAAGGTCAACGTCCGGCGCCGGCACGCGATCGACAATCGCCTGGTACAGCGGGGTCATGTCTTCAGCCATGTCTTCGTGGTCCAGACCCGCGATACCGTTCAGCGCGGACGCGTAAACGATCGGGAAGTCCAGCTGTTCGTCGGTCGCGTCGAGGTTAACGAACAGGTCGAACACCTGATCGACAACCCAGTCCGGACGCGCGCCCGGGCGGTCAACTTTGTTGATGACCACGATCGGCTTCAGACCGTGGGCAAAAGCTTTTTTGGTCACGAAGCGCGTTTGCGGCATCGGGCCATCAAAGGCATCTACCACCAGCAGCACAGAGTCAACCATGGACATAACACGCTCAACTTCACCTCCGAAGTCGGCGTGCCCTGGGGTATCAACGATGTTGATACGGTAATCATTCCATTTGATTGCGGTGTTTTTCGCGAGGATGGTAATCCCACGCTCTTTCTCCAAATCGTTGGAGTCCATCACACGTTCTTGTGCTTCAGTACGTGCGTCGAACGTACCGGATTGCTGTAGCAGCTTGTCAACCAGGGTAGTTTTACCATGGTCAACGTGCGCGATGATGGCGATATTACGCAGATTTTCGATCACAACTTTGCCTCAGGCATTAGAAATAGCGCGTTATTGTACACGTATTAAGCGAAGGACTGAACAGGATCACAAACATCCTCCGCAAACAAGTATTGCAGAGTTTCTTTGTGACCGCTTTCACGGAGCGATAAAAGGGCACCGTAACAAAAATTGCACCAAAATGGTGCTCAATGTTCACACTGAGGCACTATTTTGGTGCATTATCTCCATCATGGTGCAGTCCTTTTGCACTATGGTGCGCATGATACAGCGTTTTATAGGGCATTTAAAAGTTGGCACAGATTTCGCTTTATATTTTTTAAGGCAACAACGCCACTTTTAAGCAGTATGAAGTTTTCGTTACCACGACGACAATGACCAATCCGGGAGAGTTTAAGTATGTCCGCTGAACACGTTTTGACGATGCTGAACGAGCATGAAGTGAAGTTTGTCGATCTGCGCTTCACCGATACCAAAGGTAAAGAACAGCACGTCACGATTCCGTCTCATCAGGTAAATGCCGAATTCTTCGAAGAAGGCAAAATGTTTGATGGCTCCTCGATTGGTGGCTGGAAAGGTATCAACGAATCTGACATGGTCCTGATGCCGGACGCTTCCACCGCGGTCATTGACCCGTTCTACGAAGAACCGACCCTGATCATCCGCTGCGATATCCTCGAGCCAGGCACCCTGCAGGGCTATGACCGTGACCCGCGCTCCATCGCGAAACGCGCTGAAGAGTACCTGCGCGCCACCGGCATCGCTGACACCGTCCTGTTTGGGCCAGAACCAGAATTCTTCCTGTTCGACGACATCCGTTTCGGCGCCTCTATCTCCGGCTCCCATGTCGCGATCGATGACATCGAAGGTGCGTGGAACTCCTCCACCAAATACGAAGGCGGTAACAAAGGTCACCGTCCGGGCGTGAAAGGGGGTTACTTCCCGGTTCCGCCAGTAGACTCTTCTCAGGATATCCGTTCCACCATGTGTATGATCATGGAAGAGATGGGCCTGGTTGTTGAAGCTCACCACCACGAAGTGGCTACCGCAGGTCAGAACGAAGTGGCAACCCGCTTCAACACCATGACCAAAAAAGCGGACGAAATTCAGATTTACAAATACGTTGTTCACAACGTCGCTCACCGCTTCGGTAAAACCGCGACCTTTATGCCGAAACCGATGTTCGGCGACAACGGCTCCGGTATGCACTGCCATATGTCTCTGGCGAAGAACGGCACCAACCTGTTCTCCGGCGACAAATACGCAGGTCTGTCTGAGCAGGCGCTGTTCTACATCGGCGGCGTAATCAAACACGCTAAAGCCATCAACGCCCTGGCGAACCCGACCACCAACTCTTACAAGCGTCTGGTCCCGGGTTACGAAGCGCCGGTTATGCTGGCTTACTCTGCCCGTAACCGCTCTGCCTCCATCCGTATTCCGGTGGTGACCTCTCCGAAAGCGCGTCGTATCGAAGTGCGCTTCCCGGACCCGGCTGCCAACCCGTACCTGTGCTTTGCGGCGCTGCTGATGGCTGGCCTCGATGGTATCAAGAACAAAATCCATCCGGGCGAAGCAATGGACAAAAACCTGTACGACCTGCCGCCGGAAGAAGCGAAAGAGATCCCGCAGGTTGCCGGTTCTCTGGAAGAAGCCCTGCAGGCCCTGGATGCTGACCGCGAGTTCCTGACAGCTGGCGGCGTATTCACTAATGACGCTATCGATGCTTACATCGCCCTGCGTCTGGAAGAGAACGACCGCGTACGCATGACTCCGCATCCGGTTGAGTTCGAACTGTACTACAGCGTCTAATTTTGCTGTAAATCCAGGGTATGTCGTGTTGTGGCGCGGGATGCCCGGGATATTTTGTTGCCGTGGAAACTTTCAGCCCATCTCAGGATGGGCTTTTTTCTCCACCAACACGCTGATCTCGCGAGCTTTTTACCGATAAAAAGCTATACTGCACTAAATTGGTGCACTCTTTTTCAGGAGACTGTCGAATGGCAACAGGCACACTGCCCGATGCTGGGCAGATCCTTAACTCTCTTATCAACAGTATCTTACTGGTCGATGACGACCTGGCGGTGCACTTTGCCAATCCTGCGGCCCAGCAGCTGCTGGCGCAGAGTTCGCGCAAACTGTTTGGCACCCCGTTACCTGAGCTGTTGAGCTATTTCTCATTGAATATCGGGCTGATGCAGGAGAGTCTGCAGGCGGGCCAGGGTTTTACCGATAACGAAGTGACGCTGGTTATCGATGGCCGCTCGCATATCCTGTCGCTGACCGCCCAGCGGCTGCCGGAAGGCTTTATTCTGCTGGAAATGGCGCCGATGGATAACCAGCGCCGCCTGAGCCAGGAGCAGCTGCAGCACGCGCAGCAGGTCGCCGCCCGCGATCTGGTCCGCGGCCTGGCGCACGAGATTAAAAACCCGTTAGGCGGCCTGCGCGGCGCGGCACAGCTGCTCAGCAAAGCCCTGCCCGACCCGGCGCTAACGGAATATACCAAAGTGATCATCGAGCAGGCCGACCGGCTGAGAAATCTGGTCGATCGCCTGCTCGGGCCACAGCATCCGGGCATGCACGTTACCGAAAGCATCCACAAGGTCGCCGAACGGGTAGTGAAACTGGTCTCGATGGAGTTGCCGGACAACGTGAAGTTGATCCGTGATTACGACCCCAGCCTGCCGGAACTCCCCCACGACCCGGATCAAATTGAACAGGTGTTGCTGAACATCGTCCGTAATGCGCTGCAGGCGCTGGGGCCGGAAGGGGGCGAAATTGTTCTCCGTACCCGGACCGCTTTCCAGCTGACGCTGCACGGGGTGCGTTATCGCCTCGCCGCCCGTATTGACGTCGAAGATAATGGCCCGGGTATTCCGCCCCAGCTCCAGGATACGTTGTTTTATCCGATGGTCAGCGGCCGCGAAGGCGGTACCGGCCTGGGCTTATCTATCGCCCGAAGCCTTATCGATCAGCACTCCGGCAAAATTGAATTCACCAGCTGGCCGGGTCATACCGAATTTTCGGTATACCTGCCTATTCGGAAGTAGAGGTGTTTATGCAACGAGGGATAGCCTGGATCGTTGATGACGATAGCTCCATCCGCTGGGTGCTTGAACGCGCGCTCACCGGAGCCGGCTTGAGCTGCACAACGTTCGAAAGCGGCAATGAGGTGCTAGATGCCCTCACCACCAAAACCCCGGATGTACTGCTGTCAGATATCCGTATGCCGGGAATGGATGGCCTGGCGCTGCTCAAACAGATTAAGCAGCGTCATCCAATGCTTCCGGTCATCATAATGACCGCGCATTCCGATCTGGACGCCGCGGTCAGCGCTTATCAACAAGGCGCGTTTGATTATCTGCCCAAACCTTTTGATATCGATGAAGCCGTCGCCCTCGTCGACCGGGCGATTAGCCACTATCAGGAGCAGCAGCAGCCGCGAAATGCGCCGATAAGCAGCCCCACCGCCGATATCATTGGCGAGGCGCCGGCCATGCAGGATGTCTTTCGCATTATTGGCCGTCTGTCGCGCTCATCCATCAGCGTGCTGATCAATGGCGAATCCGGTACCGGTAAAGAGCTTGTCGCTCATGCCCTGCATCGTCATAGCCCGCGCTCAAAAGCGCCATTTATCGCGCTGAATATGGCGGCGATCCCCAAGGACCTGATCGAATCGGAACTGTTTGGGCATGAAAAAGGGGCCTTTACCGGCGCCAATACCGTCCGTCAGGGTCGCTTTGAACAGGCTGACGGCGGCACGCTGTTCCTGGATGAAATTGGCGATATGCCGCTGGATGTCCAGACTCGCCTGCTGCGCGTTCTGGCGGATGGCCAGTTTTATCGCGTGGGCGGTTACGCGCCGGTGAAGGTCGATGTGCGGATCATCGCCGCCACCCACCAGAATCTGGAGCAGCGGGTGCAGGAGGGGAAATTCCGTGAAGATTTATTCCACCGCCTGAACGTGATCCGGGTGCATTTGCCGCCGCTGCGCGAGCGTCGGGAAGATATTCCTCGTCTGGCCCGCCATTTTCTGCAGATTGCCGCCCGCGAGCTAGGTGTTGAAGCCAAACAGCTGCATCCGGAAACGGAGACAGCGCTGACCCGCCTGGCGTGGCCGGGCAACGTTCGCCAGCTGGAAAACACCTGTCGCTGGCTCACCGTCATGGCCGCCGGCCAGGAGGTGCTGACGCAGGATCTGCCGAGCGAACTGTTTGAGACCACCATTCCTGATAGCCCGACGCAGATGCAGCCAGACAGCTGGGCGACGCTGCTGGGTCAGTGGGCCGATCGGGCGCTGCGCTCCGGTCATCAAAACCTGCTCTCAGAAGCGCAACCCGAAATGGAACGCACGCTGCTGACAACCGCCCTGCGTCATACTCAAGGACATAAACAGGAGGCTGCGCGCCTGCTGGGATGGGGTCGTAATACCCTGACGCGTAAGCTAAAAGAGTTGGGTATGGAGTAGGGTTTGACGGCGTGATGAAAAATAGCCGATCAGCGCAAAGTGCTGCTATTTTGTACTTTACTGTTCCGATGAGTTGAGTATGATCGTGCCCGGCATTAGGGGAGAGCATCATGTTTGAATCACTGGTGAGTATGATATCGAGCGGCGCCGCTGCGAGTCACACGCCGCAAACGGCAGTCGCTGCCGTGCTGTGCGCTGCGCTGGTCGGGCTGTTCAGCTAATTGTTCCCCCTCTCCTGCGGGAGAGGGGGAAAACATTAAATCACCCGTGAGAACTGCTGCATCCGAGCCTTTTGCCGGAGATAGGCATCAAAGCACATGCAGATGTTGCGGATCAGCAGGCGGCCTTTCGCCGTTACCTGGATAGCCTTACTCTCCACCACCACCAGCCCGTCATGCGCCAGCGGCGCCAGCAGTTTCAGGTCCTCGGCAAAATAAGTCTGAAAATCCACGGCCCACTGCGCTTCGACGGCATCAATATCCAGACGGAAGTTACAGATCAACGCCTTAATCACGTCGCGACGCAAACAGTCGTCACGGGTTAACGCTATCCCGCGCCACAGGGCGTTCCCTTGCTCCGCCACCTGCTGGTAGTACTGCTTCAGCTCTTTTTGGTTCTGAGCGTAGCTGTCGCCAATCATGCTGATCGCAGACACGCCCATCCCCAGCAAATCGGTATCGCCCTGAGTGGTGTAGCCCTGGAAGTTGCGATGCAGTACGCCGTGACGTTGCGCGACCGCTAATTCATCATCAGGACGCGCGAAGTGGTCCATGCCGATAAACTGATAGCCCGCCGCCGTCAGCGAGCCGATGGTCTCCTGGAGGATCTCCAGCTTCTGTTCAGCGGAGGGCAGATCGGCATCTTTAATTTTGCGCTGTGCGGCAAAGAGCGTAGGCAGATGCGCGTAGTTAAACACGCTCAGGCGGTCAGGGTTGAGCTCGGCGACCTTTTGCAGGGTGAAGGCAAAGCTCTCCGGCGTTTGCTTCGGCAGGCCGTAGATGAGGTCGATATTGGTCGAAGTAAATCCAATCTCCCGCGCATGGCGAAGCAAGTCAAAGATGAACGCTTCGTCCTGCTCGCGGTTAACCAGACGCTGAACCTCTTTATTGAAGTCCTGCACGCCCATACTCAGGCGGTTGAAACCCTCAGCGCGTAAATGATCAAGGACATCCAGCTCGATTTCACGCGGATCGACCTCGATAGAGATCTCGGCTTCGGCGCTGAAATGAAAATGGGTACGCAACAGATCCATCAGGCGACTGATTTGCGCCTTATTGAGATAGGTCGGCGTACCGCCTCCCCAGTGCAGTTGCTTAACCTGACGGTTGGCAAACAGCGGCGAGCGGTGGATGATCTCCTGTTCAAGGAGATCGAGATACTGATCGGCCTTATGCTGCTGGCGGGTGACGATCTTATTGCAGCCGCAGAAATAACACAGCTTATGGCAAAACGGGATATGCACATACAGCGACAGGGGGCGCTGTGGGTAACGGGCCACAGCGGCATCGAATTCCGCCGCGCCGAATTGTGGTGAAAACTCCAGCGCGGTGGGATACGAGGTATAGCGCGGCCCGGAATAGTTATATTTCTGGATCAGGGCCAGATCCCAGTCGATTATCTGCTCAGACATGCTCACTCCTTCCGATGGTGCCGCCGACGGGTACGCCGTCCCGGCCCCACCGCACCGCGGGTCATGAGCCGGTTGCGCAGCCATTTCTGACGCCGCGACAACCGTCGTAGTTTAACGAATAACCACAGCAGATAACATATAACCAGAAGGGTTATAAGCAGTACCGGGGATCCGATGGGATGCAAATGTTAGTTTCCACCCTTCAGCAGACGCATCATATCTTCCTGACGCTCTTCCTCTTCTTCATCTTCGTCATCGTAAGAGAGGCCGAGCTGCTGCATCAGCTCATCAATACGATCCAGTTTGGCATCCACCCAGCTCTGCTCTTCAGCATTCAGGGTACCGCCCTCTTCCAGACGTTCCAGCAGCGCGTCCAGGCGCTCATCATTCTCCAGCAACTCCAGCTCAGCCTGCGGTGAAAGCATAGGTTTCTCGCTCTTTGGTTTATGCTGCTTGGGAGCTGGAGCGCTGCTTTCGCTCACGCCCAGCGGGATTGGTTTTTTGCTGCCCACGCGCGGATCTTGCGCCTGGCGCTGTTTTTTACCCGCTGAAGCCGCATCGCCGCCGTTCGCGCGACTTCCTGCCGCGTGGCCACGATGTTTCTTCTGCCGTTTGCGATCGCGAGCTTCCTGATTTAACTCTTCACGCGACTTGCGGCCGGATTTGCCACGGGTGGCGGATGTCGGTTTTTTCATGGTGTGTAATCTTCAGACAGTATTATTCAGTATAGAATTGAGGCGGAATCTAGCAGAAAGCAAGCAAAGAAAAAAGGCGACAGATTACTCTGTCGCCTTTTTCCTCACTGACCACCCTTAACGGGCTCTTCTTTCCCTGTTCGCTAACGACTTACCCTGTCTTTCCCTTAGCGTCCAACGGTCCCTGTTTCTTCCTTTTCCCTTTGAAACGTTTCCAAAACGCGTGTCATCCTGACAATCCTGTGGTCTTCGCCTCCTGGCGCTTCCTGACCCCTCGTCCTGAGTCCTCATCCTTTTCAGCATCCTCGCCGTTGTGTATTACTTTACCGTGTTGACAAAAATCGACAACCAGTCTGGCCGTTAAAAATCTACTTTCAGATTTCTCTATTTTTATAATTTATTTAGTTTCATATGGTTATGATTTATTGGCCTTATTTTTCTCAGGCATGTCCTATACGAAGAATAGCCAATGTCTCACAAAGTGCAGGGTTTTTACTTACAGAACCGGCGTGCGGTAAAAACAGCCTTTTTCTGCTGTTCAGGTATAATCCCTGCCATAGCCTGTTTTAACGGAGACGACCGTCTTGACCAACTGGAATTATCAACTGACGCACTTTGTCACCAGCGCGCCAGATATCCGCCATCTTCCTGCCGATACTGGTATTGAAGTGGCATTCGCCGGCCGCTCCAATGCGGGAAAATCCAGCGCACTGAATACGCTGACCAACCAGAAAAGCCTGGCGCGGACCTCCAAAACGCCCGGACGTACACAGCTGATTAACCTGTTCGAAGTTGCCGAAGGCAAACGCCTGGTCGACCTGCCCGGCTATGGTTATGCGCAAGTCCCGGAAGAGATGAAGATCAAGTGGCAGCGCGCGCTGGGAGAATACCTGGAAAAACGTCTGTGCCTGAAGGGCCTGGTGGTTCTGATGGACATTCGCCACCCGCTTAAAGATCTCGATCAGCAGATGATCCAATGGGCGGTAGAAAGCGATATTCAAGTGCTGGTGCTGCTGACCAAAGCCGATAAGCTCGCCAGCGGCGCGCGTAAAGCGCAAGTGAATATGGTGCGTGAAGCGGTACTGGCCTTCAATGGCGATGTCCAGGTTGAACCCTTCTCCTCACTGAAAAAATCTGGCGTGGATAAGCTGCGACAGAAGCTGGATAGCTGGTTTAACGAAATCCCGCCGCAGGAAGAAGAGCGCGCCGCAGACGAGTAATCGTCACGAACAGCCGGATAAGAGCGTACCGCGCCTTATCCGGGTTCCTCTCCAGAATCAAGCCCAAGCGTGTCCTGTCCCTTTGCCACTTTTCTTTCGCGCAATAAAAAACGCCCCGGTCATAAATGACCGGGGCGGCTAAAATATTCAGCCAAATCCGATTACGTGAAGTAAAAGGTCTGAAAGATAGAACATCTTACCTCTGTACCCTACGCGAATAACTCTACTCTTCTTTCGCTCACGGATAAAGCATTTTTTGTAGTTTTTTTTCACTATTTACATAGCAAATTCAAATGATCCTCACAAAACTCTATAAGTTATGTTGCTTACTTACAGAAAATCGCGTTGCGCTTTGTATACTTAGTGCGCTTGATCCCAGTTTTCTCCGCTGCCCACTTCCACCAGCAACGGTACCGCCAGCGTAGTGCTGTTCTCCATCAGTTCGTGGATCTTTTTCGATACGGCATCAAGCTCATCTTTATGCACTTCAAAGACCAGTTCATCGTGAACCTGCATGATCATCCGCACGCGAGGCTTCTCGCTGCGCAGCCATTCATCAACGGCAATCATCGCCCGCTTGATGATATCCGCAGCCGTCCCCTGCATCGGGGCGTTAATCGCCGCACGTTCCGCACCGGCGCGACGAGCGCCATTGCTGGACTTGATATCCGGTAAATAGAGTCGACGGCCATCCAGCGTTTCAACATAACCTTGCTCCTTCGCCTGTGCGCGGGTGCGCTCCATATACTCCAGCACGCCCGGATAACGCTCGAAATAAAGATCCATGTACTTCTGCGCTTCTTTACGCGGGATGTTCAGCTGGCGGGCCAGGCCAAAGGCGCTCATGCCATAGATCAGACCGAAGTTGATAGCTTTCGCACTGCGCCGCTGTTCGCTGCTGACGCTGTCCAGCGGTAAGCCAAACACTTCAGCCGCCGTCGCCCGGTGAATATCCTTCCCTTCCGCGAAGGCGGTCAGCAGGCCTTTATCCCGCGACAGGTGCGCCATAATGCGCAGCTCGATTTGCGAGTAGTCCGCCGAGACAATGACGTAATCTTCCGGCGCGATAAACGCCTGGCGAATACGGCGCCCTTCTTCGTTACGCACCGGAATGTTTTGCAGGTTAGGATCGGTAGACGACAAACGGCCAGTGGCGGTAACCGCCTGATGATAGGAGGTATGCACGCGGCCCGTTTTGGGGTTAATCATCAGCGGCAGCTTATCGGTATAGGTCGACTTCAGCTTCGCCAGCCCACGGTACTCCAGAATCACTTTCGGCAACGGGTAATCGAGCGCCAGCTCTTCCAGTACCTCTTCAGAGGTTGACGGCGCGCCGCCCGGCGTCTTCTTCAGCGGTTTGATACCCTGTTTTTCAAATAGGATCGTTTGCAGCTGTTTGGTGGAGGAGAGATTAAACGCTTCCCCGGCGATCTCATGCGCCCGCTGCTCCAGCTCAACCAGGCGCTGGGCAATTTCCTGCGAGTGCGCATGCAGCACGGCGGGGTCGATTTTAACGCCATTGCGCTCAACGCGAGACAGCACCGGCACCAGCGGCATTTCAATGTGCTGGAAGATATTCAGCGGACCTTCATGCTGCTGCAGCTTCGGCCACATTTTCAGATGCAACTGAAGCGTGACGTCGGCATCTTCCGCCGCGTAGCGACCAGCCTCTTCCAGCGCAATCTGGTTAAAGGTGAGCTGATTCTTACCCTTGCCAGCGATCTCTTCGAAGGTAATCGTTTTATGCTTCAGCCAGCGGTCGGAAAGACTGTCCATATCGTGGCGGCCCGCCACGCTGTCGAGAATGTAAGATTCCAGCATGGTATCGAACGCAATCCCGCGCAGCTCAATGTCGTAATTAGCCAAAATGCCGCGATCGTATTTGAGATTTTGCCCAACCTTGAGCAGCTTCTCATCCTCCAGCAGCGGTTTAAGCAGCGCCAGCACGCGCTCGCGCGGGATCTGGTCCGGCGCATCAAGGTAATCATGCGCTACCGGGACATAGGCGGCCACGCCCGGCTCAACAGCGAATGAAAGGCCGACCATGTTGGCGGAGATGTTATCCAGGCTGTCGGTTTCCGTATCAAAGGCAAAGAGCGGCGCCTGCTTCAGCTTATCGATCCAGGTGAGCAGCGTGGCCTCATCAAGGATAGTGACATAGTGCTCTGCTGAAAGTGCAGTAGCGGCTTCAACCTCTTCTTCGGCTTCTGCCGCTGCTGCAGGCACTGCAGGTTTCGCAGCCGGTTTGCCCCCCTTCGCCTGCAGCCATTTCCCGGCTTCAACGTCGGTGGTCCAGCGCTTAAACTCATACTGTCTGAACAGCGCCAGCAGATCGTCTGCCGCCGGCGGCTGCACCTCAAGCTCTTCACAAGTGAGCTCCAGCTCGACGTCGGTTTTGATGGTCGCCAGCTGATAAGAGAGATAAGCCACCTCCTTGTTCTGCTCCAGCTTCGCCGCCATCGTTTTCGCGCCGCGGAAGCTCAGTTCAGCGATTTTCTCCGGTTCCGCATACAGCGTATCGAGGCCGCCAAGGCCTTGCAGCAGCGCCTGGGCGGTCTTTTCGCCCACGCCCGGCACGCCAGGAATGTTATCCGAGGAGTCGCCCATCAGCGCCAGGAAATCAATAATCAGCTCCGGCGGGACGCCGTATTTGGTAACCACCTCATCCGGCCCGAGGATAGTGTTGGTCATGGTATTGATCAGGGTGATCCCCGGCGTCACCAGCTGGGCCATGTCTTTATCGCCGGTACTGATCAGCACCGGACGTCCGGCCCTTTCCGCTTCCCGCGCCAGGGTGCCAATCACATCGTCAGCTTCGACGCCCGGGACCGCCATCAGCGGCAGCCCCATCGCTTTCACCATCTTATGCAACGGCTCAATCTGCGCGCGCAGATCGTCCGGCATCGGCGGGCGGTGAGATTTGTAATGTTCGAACAATTCATCACGGAAGGTTTTCCCTTTCGCATCAAAGACCACGACGGCATGAGTCGGTTGATACTGCAGAATCAAACTGCGCAGCATATTCAGTACGCCGTACATAGCCCCGGTGGGCTCCCCTGCGCTGTTAGTCAGCGGCGGAAACGCATGATACGCCCGATAAAGATAGGAGGAGCCGTCAACGAGGATGAGAGGGTTTTCTGGGATCTGAACCATAATTTCCGTGCCTGTTTATCAGATTATGGATAAAGGATGCCACAGACGGGCATGAAATCCTGAATTTTTCCCGCATTTCGCGGAAAAGATTCAACGATCGTCGCGATCGCGCGACAACTTAGCTTGTGGATAACTTTGTGCATAGTTTTACAACGTCAGCTTATCCGCCCCGGGAAATAAATGAATAAATAGTATTAATTAATATTTATCAATCACTTAAAAACAGATCAACGATCCTGGCATTAATTTGATGACCTAATCTTCCATGTGGATAGAAGATCCTTGTTTTTTTCTGTTCTGGTAAGACCCGTCATTTGCCGCGTTTTCTGGTAAAATCAGGCCCTTGCGCAGCTTAAAGGCGCTCTTTGTCAGCCTAACTTTCTGAATAAACTAACTATGTCGAGATTACTCGCTGCGATAACACTTCCGCTGAGTATCGCCTTAACCATCTTAGTCACCGTTATCTGCTCTGTACCGATCATCGTCGCCGGGCTGATTAAACTGCTGGTCCCCATTCCAGCGGTATGGCGCTCTATATCCGTTTTTTGCAATTTTATGATGTACTGCTGGTGCGAAGGGCTGGCGCTGCTGTTGCATCTCAATCCCTGGCTAAAATGGGACGTCCAGGGTCTGGAAGGCCTGAACAAAAAGAACTGGTATCTGCTGATCAGCAACCACCACAGCTGGGCAGATATCGTGGTGCTGTGCGTACTGTTCCGCAAGCATATTCCGATGAATAAGTACTTCCTTAAACAGCAGCTGGCGTGGGTACCGTTCATCGGTCTCGCCTGCTGGGCGCTGGATATGCCTTTTATGCGCCGCTATTCGCGTAGCTATCTTATTCGTCACCCGGAACGCCGTGGTAAAGATGTCGAAACCACCCGCCGTTCATGTGAGAAATTCCGCTCACATCCGACGACTATCGTCAATTTCGTGGAAGGATCGCGTTTTACCGACGCAAAAAAGCGCGAGACGCGCTCCCCTTACCACAATCTTTTACCACCGAAAGCGGCAGGTATTGCCATGGCGCTCAATGTTCTCGGTTCGCAGTTCGATAAACTGCTGAACGTTACGCTGTGCTACCCGGAAAATAATGCAAGGCCGTTTTACGACATGTTAAGCGGCCGACTGACGCGCATTGTGGTTCGTGTCAATCTGGTACCGATTGGCGAGGAGCTACACGGCGATTACGTCAACGATAAGAACTTTAAGCGTGGCTTCCAGCGCTGGCTGAATGGGCTGTGGGAAGAGAAAGACCGTCAGTTAACTGACATCATGCGGGACAAAGAAAGGACGCCACGGTAAAGCAGATAGAGTAACGCCGGTCAGTGACCGGCGTTTTTTTTATTTCTTCTCAACCAGCTGCTTCACGGTATCCGCATACTGAGCGACGAAGACATCCATATTGCTGGTGTCCATCCCCTGCGGGTTCAGCTGGTACTTACCATTGACGTACATAGCCGGTACCCCCTGCAGCTGCAGATCGGCTGCCGCTTTCTCCTGCTGAGCGACCAGAGATTTCACCACGAAGCTGTTCCATGCGGCATCGTAGTCTTCCCCTTTCACGCCAGCGTCGACGAACACTTTACGAATGTCAGCCAGGCTCTGCACGGTCTGGTTTTTCTGCACCGCTTCGAACATCGGCGCCGTAATTTTATCTTCAACGCCCAGCGCGATGGCAACAGCCCATGCCTGCGTCAGCTCCTTGCCCAGCGGCCCCAGGAACTCGACGTGGTATTTGGTCATTTTGGTGCCTTCTGGCAGTTTCTGGCGCACGCTGTCAGAGACATGCAGCACTTCTTCAAACTGATAGCAGTGCGGGCAGTAGAATGAAAAGAACTCAAGCACCTGTGGCTCGCCAGCAACCGGCTTATCAAGAGTGATGTACTGCTTGCCGTCGGTGATCTGGGCAGCGGATGCACTAAAAGCCAGAATCATACCAGCCAGCGCCAGCCAAACTTTTTTCATGATTTACTCTCTCCTGGATATATCACATTAATACATTGGCGTTAACTGAAGCGGGGGTTCCTGTAGAACCTTCACCTGCTCGAGAAAAGTAGACGTCTGCCCTCGCCAGTAATCCTCCCCGGTTAACCAGGGGAAATTAACCGGGAAAGCCGGATCGTCCCAGCGTCTGAGCAACCACGCCAGATAATAAACCAGTCGCATGGCGCGTAAAGGTTCAATAAGCGCGATTTCATCGCTGTTAAAGGGGCTGAATTCCTCATAGGCCTCGACGATGGTCTCCAGCTGCATACGCTGTTCAGCCTTATCGCCGTTGAGCAGCATCCACAGATCCTGAATCGCCGGGCCGGTTCGCGCATCGTCTAAGTCAACAAACAGCGGCCCATCGCGCCAGAGGATATTGCCTGCATGGCAGTCACCATGCAGGCGCAAAGTAGTCCCGCCACCGTGCCATTGGGTCATGACGGCAGCGATAAGTTTATCGGTCGCCTTCAGGAAATCGGCCTTCAGGCCTGACGGGATAAGCGTCGACTGTTCAAATACCTGGCGCGGTTCCAGCAGATACTCCTGCACGCCAATCTCCGGACGCGCAGAAAAGCGCTGTTTGCGCCCGGTCTGGTGCAGGCGCCCAAGATAACGGCCAACCCACTCCATCTGATCAAGGTTATCCGCCTCGAACTGTCGGCCGCCAAGGCTTGGGAAAACGGCAAAATAAAATCCCTGATGCTGATGAAGCGTACTGTCGTTAAATAACAGCGGCGCAGCAACGGGCACTTCATCTTCTACAAGCTGAAGCGCAAACTGGTGTTCTTCAAGGATCTGCGCTGCCGACCAGCGCTCAGGACGATAGAACTTCACCACATAGCGATGACGCTCTTCGTCCTGGAACTGATAAACGCGGTTCTCATAGCTGTTCAGCGGGGTAAGACCGGAGTCCACCCGCATACCCAGATCGAATAATCCATCGATAATGGTATCCGGGCGAAGCGTCTGAAAAGTAAAAGCCTTATCGTGCATCCTGACATCCGATAATCGTACGAATAGTTCAGGATATCATCTCATTGCGCTTTACGCGGCAGCGCTTACAACCTTTTACTCTTTTATTACGCCGCGGGCGCGCAACAGCGCGGTTTTAAAGTCCTCTTCATAATCCTTCTGAATACCCGGGATGACAGCATCTTTTGAAGAGTCACGCATCTTCAGGTGATAGATCAGAATATCATCGGAAAGATCGCTCAGTTCGCCATCATAGCCGGCCTCTTTCGCCAGCTTCTGCAAAAATTGCATCAGGTTCAGTTCAGGCTCTTTCTGCCAGGCGGGCTGGAGGAGTTCAATTACTTCATTCAGACGTTTACATTTCATGGTCATGCTCCTTACTCTTGATAGGGACAAGTTAACAGGGTCAATCCCACAATGAAAGAGGCGATATTCATATGCAAAGCGAGGCGATAACCGGCGTCGTGCTGGCGGGCGGCAGGGCCACGCGAATGGGCGGCATTGATAAAGGATTACAGTTGCTCAATGGACGTCCTCTCTGGCGACACGTCGCGGAGGCATTAGCTCCGCAGGTAGATGAGTTAGTGATTAGCGCCAACCGTCACCTTACGCAGTGGCAAGCCAGTGGATATCCGGTGTTTCGTGATACGCAGGCGGGGTACCCGGGTCCTTTAGCCGGTATGCTTGCCGTGATGCAGCAGGTCGCGAGTCCATGGTTTGTTTTTTGCCCCTGCGACACGCCCTTCATTCCGTCATTTTTAGTTGAGCGCTTTATCCAGCAAAAAAGCGCTGCGCAGGTGGTTTGGGCCCATGACGGCGAACGGGATCATCCCGCCGTTGCGCTGGCGCATCGTCAAATTATTCCGCATCTGGAGGCCTATCTTGCCAGCGGCGAACGCCGGGTAATGGTGTTCATGCGCCAGATGGGCGGCCATCCGGTTAGCTTCAGCGAGGTAAAATCGGCTTTTATGAATGTGAATACGCTCGAGGATTTGCAACGTATGCAGGAGCCATCATGATCCCGCTATTAGCGATTGCCGCCTGGAGCGGTACAGGGAAAACGACATTATTAAAGCGTCTCATTCCTGAGCTGTGCGCTCAAGGATTACGCCCTGGTCTGATCAAGCATACCCATCATGATATGGACGTGGATAAGCCGGGCAAAGATAGCTATGAATTGCGCAAGGCGGGCGCTGCGCAAACCATTGTCGCCAGCGAACAGCGGTGGGCGCTGATGACCGAAACACCCGAGAAGCCGGAATTAGATCTCACATGGCTGGTCAGTCGAATGGATGCCAGCAGACTGGACCTTGTTTTGGTCGAGGGTTTCAAGCATGAAGCAGTGCCTAAGATCCTCCTTTTTCGGCAAAACAGCGGCCATCGTGTGGAAGAGTTAACGATGGATGATCATACGATCGCCGTGGCCAGCGATGTATCGATCGCGACCTCACTTCCGCTGTTGGATTTAAATAATATTCCGCAGATTGCGACATTTATTGTCGGCTGGTTAGCGAAGCAGTAACAGAACTTCACCCTGAGTCAGTGCTGCATAGCTTGTCCGCGCCACAGGGGCGTAGCCCCATGTCGGATCCGTAGCCCCGGTAAGCGCAGCGCCACCGGGGGAAGCATGCCGCACACAGCAAAAAACCCGCACCTTTCGGGACGGGGTTCTTTTTAAACGCAAAAACAAAAAGCTCAGTCTTTCGACTGAGCTTTCTGCTTTATTTGATGCCTGGCAGTTCCCTACTCTCACATGGGGAGACCCCACACTACCATCGGCGCTACGGCGTTTCACTTCTGAGTTCGGC
>NZ_JAKUZS010000011.1:0-107325 GCF_030128585.1 Klebsiella sp. K5-204 | reverse complement strand
CGCAATCGTCGTGCAGTTACCAAAAGCGCGCTTCAGCTTACGGAAGTAGTCGAGATGACGGTTGCCGACGACGTACAGCTCGCCGCCGTATTTCAGGCTGCGGCGGGCGTCGTTAAACATCTGCCAGGCGATATGGTCGGTAATGGCGTGCTGCTGGTGGAACGGCGGATTGCACAGGATCGCCGTAAAGCGGTCCGGCTCAATGCCGGAGAGCGAGTTGTTGACCATAAATTCACAACGGTCAATATCGTCCGGCAGGTTGTGCTCAACGTTCAACCGGCTGGAAGCCACCGCCATGTGCGACTCATCGGTGAACATCACGCGGGCATGGGGGTTCTGCGCCAGCGCCTGCAGGCCTATCACTCCGTTGCCGCAGCCGAGATCGGCGATCTCGCCTTCTAAATCAGACGGTAAATGCTGCAGGAAGAAGCGCGCGCCGATATCCAGACCGCTGCGGGCAAAGACGTTGGCATGGTTGTGGATGGTCCACGGCGTGCCGTCCAGCTTCCAGCTGTAGGTTTGCGGCGCATCGGCAAGCTCAGGGGCGGTGAAAACGCAGTGGATCAGACGCGCTTTTTTCCACGCCAGCGAGGTGGTGGTGGTGCCGAGGATTTTTTCAAACAGCGCCAGCGTCGAGTTATGCACATCGCGCGCTTTCGCCGCGGCGATAATGCGGGTTTTCGGCGTCACCACTGCGCGCAGGGCGCGCAGCTGCTGTTCCAGCAGCGCCAGCTGCTTTGGCACCTTAATCAGCACCAGCGCCGGCCCGGCCGGCAGCGGGCTCAGGCTATCCTGAAAACGCACACTCTCTTCATCAATGCCGTTCATCCGCAGGTTGTGGCGGGTCGCCAGCTCGGAGATGAAGGAGTCGTTGATGCTCACCGGGTTGCGTTCCGCCAGCGCGCAGGCGAGCGCGCCGAAGCCGTCGTTGAAGATAAGCGTCAGGCCGTCGACGTCATTCACCTGTTGCAGCAGATATTCATCCGCCGCTTCCCACGCCTGAAGCGCTTCTTCTTCAGCGTTAGGTGGGAACCGCTCTAATGTGAATAACTCACCGTTTAACTCTGCCTGGCTCATCGCCTCTCCGCCTCCGGAATAGTAAAACCCGCGAGTTTATACGCAAATCCTGTCCAGTTGAAGAGAGATCGCTGATCATCGCCGCTCAGCGTAGATCGCCCTCGTCATCGGCTCGCAGCAGCGTTATCGAGGCGCGGGCGCCGGGCATCAGCTGCTGCAGATAGCCTACCAGCCGCTCTCCCGCCTCATGCAGGGCCGACAACGGCATCGCCGGCAGGCTTTCGAGAATAAACCACATCGTCTGCGCGCCGCTGTCCAGCCGGGTGCGTACGCCCTGCCGCCAGTTCCAGCGTCGGCAGGTTACGCCTATATCATCCCGCCAGATGACTTCGCCCGGCTCCGGATATTCCACCACCGGCTCTGCCGATTTTAGCGTATCGAATGGCTCATCGCCGCGGGCAATGGCCAGCCGCGGTTCGCCACGGTAGGCGGCCAGATTTTCCCCACCGACCGGGATGGCATAGCGAATGCTGATCGCGTTGTAGATATCCACCACCGGATCGATGGCCGGCAGGCTCCCCTCCTTCAGCACCCGCTTGCGCAGCGCCTGCGCCGAACAGGGGGTACGTTTCGCCTTCGCGCCGAAGGCGCTGAACACTTCATCCCATGCCGCCAGGTGCGCTTGCGCCCAGGGCACATCATCCTGCTGCACCGCCAGGCAGGCCTCGGCCAGCGCCTGTTCCGCGACGGCGGGATTGGCCACCGGCGCGCTCTCCACCACAATACTTAATGCCCGAAAGCCCGGCGCCAGGCGGCTGACCGCAGATTCGATTGACGGCGTTACGCTACGCATTCGATAATCCTGTAATGACCAATTTGTTTCATCATAGTGACCAATGAACGTAAAAGTCAATATAACGACCGATTCAGGATCTGATGTCGACCAAGTAAGTCGCGCCGTCGCCACGCGGCTGAAGGCCTACCGTAAAGCGAAAAAAATGTCGCTGGACGAGCTGTCGCGCCGGGCCAGCATCAGCAAAGGCATGCTGGTCGAGATGGAAAAAGAGGCCGCCAACCCCAGCATTGCGATCCTCTGCAAACTCGCCGCCGCGCTGGGCGTCTCGGTGGCGGATATTGTCAATGTGGCTAGCGAACCCGCGTTGCATATTATTCCCGCCGAGCAGATCCCCACCCTCTGGCAAGGCCCGCTGGGGGGCAGCGCCAGGCTCCTCGCCGGCACCGCCGGGCCGAATATGATTGAGCTGTGGCGCTGGGAGATGCAGCCCGGCGAAGCCTTTACCTCGCCCGGCCATCCGGCGACGACCTTCGAGCTGCTGCACGTGGAAGCCGGCGCGCTGACGCTGACGCTTGGCGAGACCTGCCGCACGGTGGCGGCCGGGGAATCCGCGGTGGCCCGTACCGAAACAGAGCACGGGTACCGGAATGCGGGGCCCGCGCCGCTGGTCTTTACCATGACCGTGGCTGAACTGCCCTCCTGACAGACATAATGATAAGACGATGACAAAACTCATTTATTTACAGGGCTATCCTGAATCGCTGCTGGCGCAGGTGACCACGTTAATCGAGCAAAACCGCCTTGGAGAGGTGCTGCAAAAGCGCTATCCGCATGGGCACGACGTGAACAGCGATAAAGCGCTATATCAGTACACCCAGGATTTGAAAAACCGCTTTCTGCGCGGCGCGGCGCCGATCAACAAAGTGATGTATGACAGTAAGATCCACGTGCTGAACAATGCGCTCGGCCTGCATACCGCCATTTCCCGCGTTCAGGGCGGCAAGCTGAAAGCCAAAGCGGAGATTCGCGTGGCGACGGTATTTCGCGACGCGCCGGAGGACTTTTTGCGGATGATCGTGGTCCATGAACTGGCGCATCTGAAAGAGAAGGAGCACAACAAAGCCTTCTACCAGCTGTGCTGCCATATGGAGCCGCAGTACCATCAGCTGGAGTTCGACACCCGCCTGTGGCTGACGCACCTTTCGTTAAATCGTTCTGCGTAGTCACGCACTGGTTTTGTCATGGGGGCATGATAGAGTGACGACAGGTTCCCTTTAATGGAGTTCGTCACCGTTTATGATACGTTTCGCAGTTGTTGGCACAAACTGGATCACTAAGCAGTTTGTCGATGCCGCCCATGAAACCGGCAAATATAAACTTACCGCCATCTACTCCCGCAGCCTCGAACAGGCGCAAGCCTTCGCCAATGACTATCCGGTCGAGCATCTGTTTACCTCGCTGGAGTCGCTGGCGCAAAGCGACGCCATTGACGCGGTATATATCGCCAGCCCGAACTCCCTGCACTTCCCGCAGACGCGGCTGTTCCTGAGCCACAAAAAGCACGTCATTTGCGAAAAACCGCTGGCGTCGAATCTGCAGGAGGTCGAGGCGGCCATCGCGGTGGCGAAAGCCAACAACGTGGTGCTGTTTGAAGCCTTCAAAACCGCCAGCCTGCCCAACTTTCTGCTGCTGAAGGAAACCCTCGGCAAAGTGGGTAAACTGCGTAAAGCCTTCATTAACTACTGCCAGTACTCTTCGCGCTACCAGCGCTACCTCGACGGCGAAAACCCCAACACCTTTAATCCGGCGTTCTCCAACGGGTCGATTATGGATATCGGCTTCTATTGCCTGGCGTCCGCTGTGGCGCTGTGGGGCGAACCGCGGGCCGTTCATGCCACCGCCAGCCTGCTGGACAGCGGCGTGGACGCCCAGGGCACCGTGGTGCTGAGCTACGGCGACTTCGACGTGACGCTGCATCATTCCAAGGTGAGCGACTCGGCGATCCCCAGTGAAATTCAGGGCGAAGACGGCGTATTAGTGATCGAAAAAATCTCCGAGTGCCAGAAGCTGGCGTTTGTGCCGCGCGGCGGCAAAGCCCAGGACCTGACGCAGCCGCAGCATATCAATACTATGCTGTACGAGGCGGAGACCTTCGCGCGGCTGGTGGAAACAGAGGATGTCGACCATCCGGGCCTGGCAGTGAGCCGTATCACGGCGAAACTGTCGAGCGAAATTCGTCGCCAGACCGGGGTGATGTTCCCGGCCGATACGCAGCCGCTGGCGTAAAAGAGTGTAAAGGCCCGTCTGGCCGCCATTGACGAAAACCGCCCCGTGACATATTTTGTTACGAGCAAAGGGGAGTAACTTCCTTGCCGGCCGATCGTCATTACGATGCGTGTAACACCGCATCCGGTCGCCGGGCAATTACCAAAGCCCATCGCGATGAACTTTGGTTGTTGTAAGTGAGACCTTGCCGGAAGGCGAGGTCTATGCATAAAAGCGCAGCGGCTGCCGTCTTCCGACGTCAGCCGTTTTTGTTTTTATGTAAGGAATATCAAATGAATACTGTCGGCACGCCGTTGCTATGGGGTGGATTCGCTGTCGTCGTCGCGATCATGTTGGCGATCGACTTGCTGCTTCAGGGACGACGCGGTTCGCATAGCATGACCATGAAGCAGGCCGCTGGCTGGTCTATCCTCTGGGTCACACTTTCTCTGTTGTTTAACGCCGCGTTCTGGTGGTATCTGGTGCAAACCCAGGGCCGCGCCGTCGCCGATCCGCAGGCCCTGGCCTTCCTCACCGGCTATCTGATTGAAAAAGCGCTGGCGGTCGATAACGTCTTCGTCTGGCTGATGCTGTTCAGCTACTTCGCCGTGCCGCCTGCTCTGCAGCGCCGGGTGCTGGTGTATGGCGTCCTCGGGGCGATTGTTCTGCGCACCATTATGATCTTCGCCGGTAGCTGGCTTATCTCCCAGTTCGACTGGCTGCTGTACGTCTTCGGCGCCTTCCTGCTGTTTACCGGCGTGAAGATGGCGCTGGCGAAAGAGGACGATTCCGGCATCGGCGACAAACCGCTGGTGCGCTGGATCCGCAGCCATCTGCGAATGACCGATAAAATCGAGAGCGAGCGCTTCTTCACCCGTAAAAACGGGGTGCTGTTCGCCACGCCGCTGCTGCTGGTGTTGATTCTGGTCGAGCTGAGCGATGTGATATTCGCCGTCGACAGTATCCCGGCGATCTTCGCGGTCACCACCGACCCGTTTATCGTGCTGACCTCGAACCTGTTTGCCATTCTTGGCCTGCGCGCCATGTACTTCCTGCTGGCGGGGGTCGCTGAGCGCTTCTCAATGCTCAAATATGGCCTGTCGGTGATCCTGGTGTTTATTGGCGTGAAGATGCTGATCGTCGATTTCTACCATATCCCGGTCGCCATCTCGCTGGGGGTCGTGGGTGGTATCCTGACCGTCACGCTGTTGATTAACGCCTGGGTCAACAAGCAGCACGACAAGCAGCGCAAACTGCCTGAGTAACCTGCCTGGCGCGCCGTCGGCCCCCGCTGGCGGCGCGGTAATCGGCTATAGCAAACCTTCTCGTAACGATAATGCCTGCTCATGTCACAATTATGTTGCTACATAGTTAAAAAATAAGATCCAGATTAAAATCACAGTATTTTGCGCTTCCCGCCCGTCATTCTTTCCGTATACTCGACTATGCAAACATATACTTACATCCTGACATAAACGTAACAAATAATACGTGGCTGGGATGGCTTGCTACATCACTGGAAGGAATGAATTATGACCACACGCACTCCCTCATCAGGGTGGCTTTCCCGCCTGGCACAAGGCAGCCTGGTGAAACAAATTTTAGTCGGCCTGGTACTTGGCGTGCTGCTGGCGCTGGTCTCTAAGCCTGCGGCCATCGCCGTCGGCCTGCTGGGGACCCTGTTCGTCGGCGCGTTAAAGGCGGTAGCGCCGGTGCTGGTATTGATGCTCGTCATGGCCTCGATCGCCAACCATCAGCACGGACAAAAAACCAGTATCCGCCCCATTCTGTTTCTCTATCTGCTGGGCACCTTCAGCGCGGCGCTGACCGCAGTGTTGTTCAGTTTTGTCTTTCCCTCGACCCTGCACTTAACCACCGCCGCCGACAGCATCACGCCGCCGTCGGGGATTGTTGAGGTGCTGCGCGGCCTGCTAATGAGTATGGTGTCCAACCCGATCGACGCCCTGCTGAACGCCAACTATATCGGTATTCTGGTGTGGGCGGTGGGCCTTGGCTTCGCCCTGCGTCACGGTAACGACACCACTAAAAACCTGATCAACGATGTCTCCCACGCGGTGACCTTTATCGTTAAAGTGGTGATCCGCTTTGCGCCGTTGGGGATCTTCGGTCTGGTCTCTTCCACCCTGGCGACCACCGGTTTTGAAACCCTGTGGGGTTACGCCCAGCTGCTGCTGGTGCTGGTGGGCTGTATGCTGCTGGTAGCGCTGGTGATTAATCCGCTGCTGGTGTTCTGGAAGCTCCGCCGCAACCCCTATCCGCTGGTGCTGACCTGCCTGCGCGAAAGCGGCGTCTACGCGTTTTTCACCCGCAGCTCCGCCGCTAATATTCCGGTGAATATGGCGCTGTGTGAGAAGCTGAACCTGGATCGCGATACCTATTCGGTCTCCATTCCGCTGGGGGCAACCATCAATATGGCGGGCGCGGCAATCACGATCACCGTGCTGACGCTGGCGGCGGTCCATACGCTGAATATTCCGGTGGATCTGCCGACGGCGCTGTTGCTAAGCGTGGTCGCTTCGCTGTGCGCCTGCGGCGCCTCCGGCGTGGCGGGCGGTTCGCTGCTGCTGATCCCGCTGGCCTGTAATATGTTTGGTATTCCGAACGATGTGGCGATGCAGGTGGTTGCCGTCGGCTTTATTATCGGCGTGCTGCAGGATTCTTGCGAAACCGCGCTGAACTCCTCCACCGACGCCCTGTTTACCGCCGCCGCCTGCATGGCGGAAGACGACCAGCTGGCGAAAAACGCCCTGCGTAGCTAATGCCTTTCCCCTCCGCTACCGCGCGGAGGGGCTCTCTTCCTGCACCGCGTTTTCAACCCTGAACGGATCGATACCCCGCTTTTGCATCCGGCGGAAGCGAATAATGTTCAGGCCGTTGACGATCAGGAAGCTGCCTTCAATCAGCGTCCCGCCGATGGAACCCAGCCACAGGTTATGCGTCGCCCAGCAGGCGGTGGAGCACCACATCACGCAGCGGACGGTCAGCCCCTTACAGCGAAACAGCGCCCAGGTGCTGGCGACAGTGCCAATAATCGGCAGCAGCTCCATAGCATGCTGCAGCTTGCCAAGGCCGAGGATCAGCGTCAGCAGGATAAAGATCGTCATCACCCACAGGCTGCGGGTGCGTAGGGAAATGACCGTGCGGAGCGCATTAAGCCCGGCGCTCATCCCGGCAGGCGCGGCGCCCATCAGGAAGAAATGGACGCCGATAACGCCGCTATAGACCGCCAGCTGAAGCCTGAAGCGACGTTCGTCGCGGTTGATAAAGGTGGTAATGCCGATAAGAAAGGCGATGACGCCGACGCCCTGGGCCAGCCAATATGCGGTCATGAAAGCTCCCTGAGAGAAAAAAACAAACGGCGCTTCACAGGCTGAAACGCCGCTGTTGCTTACCCGATGACGCTGCGCTATCAGGCCAATGCGCGATCAACGCCGCCCGGGCGCCAATATGAATGCGCCTTTACAGGGTAACACCGCTTTTAAAGATGGCCAGCTCGCGGAAGTCATTCTGCTCATTACAGGTCGGTTTGCCGTTGGCGAAAGCCACAATGGTGTCCACGAACTCCTCCAGCAGCTGCGGCATCGCTTTGCCGTGGATCAGCTGTCCGGCATCGAAGTCGATCCAGTGCTTTTTCTTTGCCGCCAGCTCGCTGTTGGTGGCGATCTTCACCGTCGGCACAAAGCCGCCGTACGGCGTGCCGCGGCCGGTGCTGAACAGCACCATATGGCAGCCGGCGCCGGCCAGCGCGCTGGTGGCGACAGCATCATTGCCCGGCGCGCTCAGCAAGTTCAGACCATGTACCTTCAGACGCTCGCCGTAGCGCAGGACATCCACCACCTGGCTGGAGCCCGCTTTCTGGGTACAGCCCAGCGACTTATCTTCGAGGGTGGTGATCCCCCCGGCCTTGTTGCCCGGCGAAGGGTTTTCGTAAATAGGCTGGTCGTGAGCGATAAAGTACTGCTTAAAGTCATTGACCATGGTCACCAGCTTGTCGAAGGTCGCTTCGTCGCGGCAGTGGCTCATCAGCAGCTGTTCGGCGCCGAACATCTCCGGCACTTCGGTCAGCACGGTGGTGCCGCCGTTGGCGATCACATAGTCTGAGAAGCGCCCCAGCATCGGGTTAGCGGTGATGCCGGACAGGCCGTCCGACCCACCGCACTCGAGGCCAAACTTCAGCTCGCTCAGCTTGCCCGGCTGACGTTTATCCTGACGCATCACGTCATACAGCTGGTGGAGATGCGCCACCCCCGCCTCCACTTCATCGTCCTGATGCTGACAAACCATAAAGTGCACGCGCTGCGGATCATACTCGCCCAGCGTTTCGCGAAAAGCATCCACCTGGTTGTTTTCACAGCCAAGGCCCACCACCAGCACCGCTCCGGCGTTCGGGTGGCGGACCATATTCTGCAACATGGTGCGGGTGTTGATGTGGTCGTCCCCGAGCTGTGAGCAACCGTAGGTATGGCTGAAGAGATGCACCCCATCGATATCTTCGGCGCCGTTCGCCTCTTTCAGAAAACGGTTCTGCATCTGACGGGCCATGGCGTTGACGCAGCCGACGGTCGGCAGGATCCATAGCTCATTGCGCACCCCGACGTCGCCATTGGCGCGACGATAAATCTGCACTTCGCGATCCGCTGGCTGCGGCGGTTGGGCAACCTGCTCCGGTTGATAGCGATACGCATCAAGGTCGCTGAGATTGGTGCGCGTATTGTGCGCATGGACATGCTCGCCCGGCGCGATATCCGCCAGCGCATGGCCAATCGGCAACCCATACTTAACGACGTTTTCCCCTTTCGCGATAGCGCGCAGTGCAAACTTATGTCCGCGAACGATATCCTGACCGAGGGTGACCGGGTCATTGTCGATCGTCACCACGCTACCGGCCGTCATATCCGCCAGCGCGACCGCGACGTTATCCTGCGAATGGATTTTGATGTATTGCATATCAACCGACCTCTGGTCTTAGTTCAGTTCAATGGCGAAATAGTCACGCGCATTGTTAAAGCAAATGTTTTTCACCATCTCGCCCAGCAGCGCGATATCCGCAGGCGCTTCGCCGGCGGCCACCCAACGGCCGATCATCTGGCACAGAATACGACGGAAGTATTCGTGGCGGGTGTAGGAGAGGAAGCTGCGGCTGTCGGTCAGCATCCCGACAAAGCGGCTCAGCAGGCCGAGCTGCGCCAGCTGGGTCATCTGCCGCTCCATGCCGTCTTTCTGATCGTTGAACCACCAGCCGGAGCCGAACTGCATCTTGCCCGGCATCCCTTCGCCCTGGAAGTTACCGATCATGGTGCCCAGCACTTCGTTATCGCGCGGGTTCAGGCAGTAGAGAATGGTTTTCGGCAGCAGGTTCTCTTCGTTCTGCTTGCTCAGCAGCTTAGACAGCTCTTCAGCCATCGGGCGATCGTTGATCGAGTCAAAGCCAACGTCCGGGCCTAACAGTTTGAACTGACGCAGGTTGTTATTGCGCAGCGCGCCGATGTGGTACTGCTGCACCCAGCCGCGACGGGCATACTCTGCGCCGAGGAACACCAGCACCGCGGTTTTGAACTGCGCCACTTCGCGTTCGCTGAGGGTTTCGCCAGCCAGGCGACGCGCCAGAATGGCGTCCAGCTCGGCGTCAGTCGCTTCCGCAAACAGCACCACGTCCAGGGCGTGGTCGGAGACTTTGCAACCGTGAGCGGCAAAGTGGTCCAGACGTTTGGTCAGCGCGCTTTGCAGGTCCGCAAAACGGCGAATATCGGTGTCGGACACTTCACCCAGCTTAGCCATATAGTCATTGAAGGTCGCCTGCTCGATGTTGAACGCTTTATCCGGGCGCCAGCTCGGTAACACCTTGATATCAAATGAAGTGTCTTTGGCGACAACCGCATGGTGTTCCAGGGAATCAATCGGATCGTCGGTGGTGCCGACCATCTTCACATTCATCTGCTTCATGATCCCGCGGGCGGAGAAAGCGTCCTGCGCCAGTAACGCATTGCACTGGTCCCAGATCTCATCGGCGGTGGAAGGCGACAGCAGCTTACCTGTAATACCAAATGGGCGACGCAGCTCTAAATGGGTCCAGTGGTATAACGGGTTGCCAATCGTGTGAGGCACGGTGGCTGCCCAGGCGTCAAATTTCTCGCGATCGGAGGCATCACCGGTACACAGACGCTCCGGCACGCCGTTGGTGCGCATCGCGCGCCATTTATAGTGATCGCCTTTCAGCCAGATGTCATACAGATTTTTGAAACGGTAATTTTCGGCAACCTGCTGCGGCGGAAGGTGGCAATGGTAGTCGAAAATAGGCTGATCTTTGGCGTAATCGTGGTACAGGCGGCGGGCAAATTCGCTATCGAGTAGAAAATCTTCGGTCATAAACGGTGTCATTCGTGTGTCCTCTTCGCTCCGGAGCGGGAGCCTTTCAGATGATTGACTACAATGCTGACAAAGTTATCACACCAATTTCTACAGACCGAACTGTTTTTCGTGAGTTAGATCAATAAACGCTGATAAAAAAAACCGTCTGCGCGCGGCAAACATCTCGCCAGGGCGCGCCGTATCTGGCTTTCTTCGCCAATCATAAAGACCACACTAACTTTCCCGCTTTTGTGACAGCACTCAACTTTTAAAGTTGTATGACAAGTTATCTTTCTGCCGTCGCAACATATAAACCGACGGAATGCTTTACCGGTGTTTATGGCATCGGCTTATACGGAATGGATACCGACTTTTTACATAACAACTGATGGTAAGGTTCGGGCCAGAGGGGACCGCCCTCCTGAACCCTCCGTTTCGCTTTCCTGACCGCGTATCGCCGTCAGGAGAGGCCGCACCTGGTGCGGAGAAATTACAGACGATGAGGTTTACATGCGTAAAATTAAAGGGTTACGTTGGTACATGATCGCACTGGTGACGCTGGGCACCGTGCTGGGCTACCTGACCCGTAACACCGTGGCGGCGGCCGCGCCGACGCTGATGGAAGAGTTACACATCTCGACCCAACAGTACTCCTATATCATTGCAGCCTATTCCGCTGCCTATACCGTCATGCAGCCTGTCGCAGGTTATGTCCTTGATATTCTGGGGACTAAAGTCGGCTATGCCTTCTTCGCTATCGCCTGGGCGATATTCTGCGGCTCGACCGCCCTCGCCGGCAGTTGGGGCGGACTGGCGCTGGCCCGCGGCGCGGTGGGCGCGGCGGAAGCGGCGATGATCCCCGCCGGGCTGAAAGCCAGCTCCGAATGGTTCCCGGCAAAAGAGCGCTCTATCGCGGTGGGCTACTTCAACGTAGGTTCCTCTATCGGCGCCATGATCGCGCCGCCGCTGGTGGTGTGGGCGATCGTCATGCACAGCTGGCAGATGGCGTTCATTATCTCCGGGGTTCTGAGCTTCGCCTGGGCCATCGCCTGGCTGATCTTCTACAAACACCCGCGCGACCAGAAGAAATTATCTGACGAAGAACGCGACTACATCATTGGCGGCCAGGAGTCTCAACACCAGACCAATAATGCGAAGAAAATGTCGCCGTGGGAGATCCTGCGCAACCGTCAGTTCTGGGGTATCGCCCTGCCGCGCTTCCTCGCCGAGCCGGCCTGGGGGACCTTTAACGCCTGGATCCCGCTGTTCATGTTTAAGGTTTACGGCTTTAACCTGAAAGAGATCGCGATGTTTGCCTGGATGCCGATGCTGTTCGCCGACCTCGGCTGCATCGTCGGTGGATACCTGCCGCCGCTGTTCCAGCGCTGGTTCGGCGTTAACCTGATCGTGTCGCGTAAAATGGTGGTCACCATGGGCGCCCTGCTGATGATTGGCCCGGGGATGATCGGCCTGTTCACCAGCCCGTACGTGGCGATTGCCCTGCTGTGCATCGGCGGGTTTGCTCACCAGGCGCTGTCCGGGGCGCTGATTACCCTCTCTTCCGACGTCTTTGGCCGTAACGAAGTCGCTACCGCCAACGGTCTGACCGGGATGGCCGCCTGGCTGGCGAGCACCATGTTCGCCCTGGTCGTCGGCGCGCTGGCAGACACCATCGGTTTCAGCCCGCTGTTTGCGGTTCTGGCGGTCTTTGACCTGCTGGGCGCGCTGGTCATCTGGACGGTGCTGAAAAACAAACCGGCTGACGATGACACGACGCCGCTTAGCAGCCGCAAACCGGCCACCCAGAGTTAGAGACGCTTATGCTGAGGTGATCGCCTGCCAAGCCGCCTTCTCAGGCGGCTTTTTCATCCCTGCCAGTGGTGGAAATCGCGTAAAAGTGGTATAACAAATCGAATATTGTCGCCATCTTGCGGGAGCGAATATGGAAATCATTGAACCACGCCGTCTTTATCAGCAACTTGCCGCTGAGCTGAAGACGCGCATCGAACAAGGTGTCTACCTTGTAGGGGATAAGCTGCCCGCCGAGCGCTTTATCGCCGATGAAAAAAACGTTAGCCGCACCGTGGTTCGTGAAGCCATTATCATGCTGGAAGTGGAAGGCTATGTCGAAGTCCGCAAAGGGTCGGGCATTCACGTCATCTCCAACCATCCGAAATACCAGCAGGTGGCCGATGAAAGCCTGGAGTTCGCCAACTATGGCCCCTTTGAGCTGCTGCAGGCGCGGCAGCTTATTGAAAGCAATATCGCCGAATTCGCGGCCACTCAGGTGACCAAGCAGGACATCATGAAGCTGATGGAGATTCAGGAGAAAGCGCGCAACGAAAAGTGTTTCCGCGACTCCGAATGGGATCTGCAGTTTCACGTCCAGGTGGCGCTGGCCACGCAGAATAGCGCCCTGGCGGCGATCGTGGAAAAAATGTGGACCCAGCGCGTGCATAACCCGTACTGGAAAAAGCTGCATGAGCATATCGACCTGCGCACCGTCGATAACTGGTGCGACGACCACGATCAGATCCTGAAGGCTCTGCTGCGTAAAGATCCGAACGCCGCCAAACTGGCGATGTGGCAGCATCTGGAAAATACCAAGCAAATGCTGTTTAACGAAACCAGCGACGACTTTGAATTTAATGCCGATCGCTACTTATTTGCCGAAAACCCGGTGGTTCATCTCGATACCGCGGCCAACGGCGCGAAATAAGCCTTTATCTCCCCGGCGCGCGGCCCCTGCGCGCCTGTTCCCCAGACAGGCTGGGGTAAGCAAAACATATATAGTGTCAGCCTGTGTAAATCCTCTCGCCTCCCATCGCCGCAATCAGCAAAATCAACGAGCAACACCTTGCAATTTCTCTGACGGAAAGTCAGGTGATTTGTTACAATTAGATGCATTTTGCCGTTCTGGGAGTAGGTATCGACTTACTTCAATTTTATACAGGGAAGCGTTCAGAGCGCCGAAGCAGCGACCATAATCTCATAAAAATCTTGTCGCCCTACATGCCGCGCGCTCAGACGTGCCGTTAACCGATGTACCAGGAATCGTGAATGGAACTATTAACCCAGTTATTGAATGCCTTGTGGGCTCAGGATTACGAAACGCTCGCGAATCCCTCCATGATTGGCATGCTGTATTTTGTCTTGTTTATGATTTTGTTCCTTGAGAACGGGTTACTGCCTGCCGCGTTTTTGCCGGGAGACAGCCTGCTTGTGCTCGTGGGCGTGCTGATCGCCAAAGGGGCGATGGGCTTTCCGGAAACGTTGCTGCTGCTCACCGCCGCCGCCAGCCTCGGCTGCTGGCTGAGCTACATCCAGGGGCGTTGGCTGGGCAATACGCGGATCGTGCAAAACTGGCTGTCGCATCTGCCCTCTCACTATCATCAGCGCGCGCATCACCTGTTTCATAAACATGGACTCTCCGCGCTGCTGATCGGCCGCTTCATTGCCTTCGTGCGCACGCTGCTGCCGACCATCGCCGGGCTTTCCGGCCTCAATAACGCCCGCTTTCAGTTCTTTAACTGGATGAGCGGCCTGCTGTGGGTGCTCATCCTGACCTCGCTGGGCTATCTGCTGGGCAAAACCCCGGTATTCCTTAAGTATGAAGATCAGCTGATGTCCTGCCTGATGCTCCTGCCGGTTGCGCTGTTGGTCTTCGGACTGGTCGGCTCGCTGGTGGTGCTGTGGAAGAAAAAATACAGAAGCCGGGGCTAATGATGGTCATAAAACGCCCTTCCCTGCGCCAGCTCAGCTGGCTGCTGGGTGGCTCTCTTCTGCTCTGCGCGCTGTTCTGGCTATGGCTGGCGGTGCAGCAGCAGGAGGCCACGCTGGCGATCCGTCCGGTTGGCCAGGGCGTCAGTATGCCGGATGGTTTCTCCGTCTGGCATCACCTCGACGCCAACGGTATCCGCTTCAAGAGCATTACGCCGCAAAAGGATGGCCTGCTGATTAAGTTTGATTCCACCGCCCAGGGCGCGGCGGCGAAAGAGGTTCTCGGCCGCGCTCTGCCTCATGGTTATATTATCGCCTTGCTGGAAGACGATAACTCGCCCACCGCCTGGTTATCCCGCCTGCGCGACGCGCCGCATCGGCTCGGGTAAACGGCCACCAGACTGCGTTTTCAACGCAGTCTGGTGGTTTCTCGTATTTGTTACTATGCTTAAACCTGCGTGAATCAACGCATTCACGTTTACCAACGGGAACGGGTTTATCCTCCGGGTATCCCCTAAGACAATGGAAGGTACTATCCATGAAACACCGCATCGCTCTGCTTCTGGCCCTGTCTTCACTTAGCGCCAGCGCCATAGCCGCCTCTCCCTGCCAGGAAAAAGAGCAGGATATTCAACGAGAGATCAGCTATGCCGAAAAGCATCACAATCAAAGTCGCATTGATGGGCTAAATACCGCGCTACGCCAGGTACGGGAAAACTGCAGCGACAGTAAACTCAAAGCCGATCATCAGCAAAAAATTGCCAAACAGCGGGAAGAGATCGCTGAACGTCAGCGCGATCTGCAGGAAGCCCGGAAGAAAGGCGATGCGGACAAAATCAATAAACGCCAGCATAAACTCAATGAAGCGCAACAGGAGTTGAAAACGCTGGAGTCTCGGGATTACTAATCACTATTAACTTTCGCAATACGGACCACGCTACAGGAGAACGACATGGCTAAAGAGAATGTGACTGACGACCTTCGTGCAGAACTGAAAACGCTGGCGGACACCCTGGAGGAAGTACTGAATTCCTCGGCGGACAAGTCGAAAGAAGAGATGGGTAAACTGCGCAGTAAAGCCGAGAGCGCGCTGAAAGAGAGCCGCGTCCGTCTGGGTGAGACCAGCGAAGCGATTCTGCGTCAAACTCGTGAGACCGCCGCGCGAGCGGATGATTATGTTCGCGAAAATCCGTGGACAGGGGTCGGGATTGGCGCCGCCGTCGGGCTGGTGCTGGGTGTCCTGCTGTCGCGTCGCTGATTATGGCAAATACTCAACACACGCAGGGGCCGGGTCAGCGCGTCTTCTCCATTGGCCAGCGTATCGTTACGCTGCTGGTCGAAATGGTGGAAACACGGCTGCGCCTGGTCGTCGTGGAGCTGGAGGAGGAGAAAGCCAACCTCTTCCAGCTGCTGATCATGACCGGACTGACGCTGCTGTTTGCCGCGTTTGGCCTCATGAGTCTGCTGGTGCTGGTTATCTGGGCCGTTGACGCTCAGTACCGCCTGCACGTCATGATCGCCACCACCGTCGTGCTGCTTCTCGCCGCCGCGATTGTCGGTATCCTTACCTTACGTAAGGCGCGACGCTCCACGCTGCTGCGCCTGACGCGAAGAGAGCTGGAGAACGACCGTGCCCTTCTGGAGGAAGATAAACCATGAATGGCCGACAGGAGCGTGAACGGCAAAAGGCGCAGCTGCTGCGCCAGATCCAGCAGCAACGGCTGGAGCTGAGCGCCTGTCGCCGCCACTGGCTGGAAGCGACGGCGCCCTTAGACCGCGGCTGGCATACGCTGCTAAGTTTACGTTCGTGGCTGATGGTGGGCAGCGGTCTGATGGCCGTGTGGTCCGTCCGACACCCGCATTTTTTAATGCGCTGGACCAAACGCGGACTGGGTTTATGGAGTACCTGGCGGCTGGTCCGCGGGATCCTGCGCCAGTCGGCAGTCCGTTAGCCGCCCGGAGCGCGGGCGCTTTTCCCGGCGCCCCGCTCTGCCACTTCCTCGCCCGATACGCAACGCCGTGCGTAAAAACTTGCCCCCTGGCCGCCATCCGCGGTCAGCCAGCCCTCTGATCCCATGCCATTCCGCCCGGCCAGGCCTTTACCAGCGCCGGTCATGACCTATCGCGCTGAGGCATTTTCGCCCCCTCTTACCGATTACTCAGAAACTTTGAACTAGATCTACAGTTTTCCTTGCTAACAATTCCCTCTCCGCCTCGCTACTATCCTCTCCATCGACAGCAACACCGCGTAACTACGCGGGATTGCGCTAAAAAACAAAACCGCCGCCCTTTGGGTTTTCTGGAGTAAGAAATGAAAAAATTAGAAGATGTTGGTGTACTGGTAGCGCGCATTCTGATGCCGATTCTGTTTATCACTGCAGGATGGGGCAAAATCACCGGTTATGCGGGAACCCAGCAGTATATGGAAGCCATGGGCGTACCGGGTGCGCTGCTGCCGCTGACCATTCTCCTTGAATTCGGCGGCGGACTGGCGATTCTGTTCGGTTTCCTGACCCGGACCACCGCGCTGTTCACCGCAGGCTTTACGCTGTTGACCGCGTTCCTGTTCCACAGCAATTTTGCGGAAGGCGTGAACTCCCTGATGTTCATGAAAAACCTGACCATCGCTGGCGGTTACCTGCTGCTGGCCATTACCGGACCGGGCGCCTTCAGTATCGACCGTGTACTGAATAAGAAATGGTAAGCGCACTATACTGAATGAATGAAAAAGCGAGGAGACCACTCCTCGCTTTTGCTATCTGAAGTCTGAAGGAGGAATAAAGATGGGACAATTAGTCGACGGCGTCTGGCAGGATACCTGGTATGACACAAAATCCACCGGTGGGCGTTTTAAGCGTTCCGTTTCCGCCTTCCGTAACTGGCTCACCGCCGATGGCGCGGCCGGACCGAGTGGTGAAGGGGGATTTGCGGCGGAAAAAGATCGCTATCATCTGTACGTCTCTCTCGCCTGCCCGTGGGCGCATCGCACGTTAATTATGCGTAAGCTGAAAGGACTGGAGCCTTTTCTCCCTGTCTCCGTGGTCAATCCGCTGATGCTGGAAAACGGCTGGACTTTTGACGACAGCTTCCCGGAAGCCACCGGTGACACCCTTTATCAGCACGATTTTCTCTATCAGCTGTATCTGCACGCCGACCCGCACTACACCGGTCGCGTCACCGTCCCGGTACTATGGGATAAAAAACAGCAGACCATCGTCAGCAATGAGTCGGCAGAAATCATCCGTATGTTTAATACCGCCTTCGATGGCCTGGGCGCCAGAGCCGGGGATTACTACCCGCCGGCGCTGCGGGAAAAAATCGATGAACTGAACGGCTGGATATATGACAACGTCAATAACGGCGTGTATAAAGCCGGCTTTGCCACCAGTCAGCAGGCTTACGACGAAGCGGTGGATGCGGTGTTTACCTCGCTGGAGCGGCTGGAGCAGATCCTCGGTCAGCATCGTTACCTGACGGGCAATCAGCTGACGGAAGCGGATATTCGCCTGTGGACGACGCTGGTACGCTTCGACCCGGTGTATGTGACCCATTTTAAATGCGACAAACGACGCATCAGCGATTATCTCAATCTCTACGGCTTCCTGCGCGACATCTACCAGATGCCGGGTATCGCGGAGACGGTGAGCTTTCCGCATATTCGTCACCACTATTACCGCAGCCATAAAACCATTAACCCTACCGGCATCATCTCCATTGGGCCGCAGCAGGATCTCAGCGAACCACACGGTCGCGACCAGCGCTTCCGTTGATCCGTCGGGCGCCAGTGATGGCGCCCAATAATTCAGAAAACAGATATTTACCCACCATTCATTCACGTCTATTCTTATTGCGATCGCTTAAAAAACAAGTGATTGACGGTTAATTGAGGCGTAGAAATGGACTGGTATCTCAAGGTATTAAAAAACTATATAGGATTTGGCGGCCGTGCGCGGCGCAAAGAGTACTGGATGTTTATTCTGGTCAACCTCATCCTGACCGGCGTATTGAGCATCATCGATAAAATGCTGGGCTGGCAGCGGGCGGGCGGCGAAGGCATTCTGACGACCATCTATGGCATACTGGTCTTTTTACCGTGGTGGGCGGTGCAGTTTCGGCGTCTGCACGACACCGACCGTTCAGCATGGTGGCTGCTGCTGCTGTTGATCCCGGTCATCGGCTGGCTGGTGATCCTGATCTTTAACTGCCAGCGCGGAACGGAAGGCAACAACCGATTCGGGCCCGATCCAAAACCCTTTTCCTACTGATCTTCCTGCTCCTCCCGCTAGCGGGAGGAGTGTCCTCGACTATCTGCCGGCAAACAGCTTAGGGATCTCACGCAGGCACCAGGACTTCGCTTCGCCCATGCTGTCCCGTCGCCAGGCCATGATAATGTCAATTTCATTGGTATATTCCGGACTGACCACCCGCAAGCGTCCTTCAGCAATATCCTTCTCCACCAGCGGATAGGGCATGGTCGCCACGCCTAATCCGGCCAGCAGCGCCTGGCGCTTATCTTCAATGGTGCTCACCGTTAAGCGCGGCTGTTTATCCAGCAGCTGAACGGTGAGAACGGGCCGCTCGCGCGCGGTATCCGCCACCGCGACGCCACGGTATTTCACGCGGGTGACCTCAGAGAGCGGTTCAGGCTCCTGGTGGATCGGGTGGTCCGGCGCCGCGACGTACACGCTGAGCACCGAATAGAGTTTGCGCGAGTTAATCTCCGAGGAAGAACGAAAATGCATATCCGGCGCGACAACGATATCCGCCCGCCCCTGCTCCAGCCGCTCCCAGGCGCCGGCCAGCACCTCGGTGATAATCGACAGCTGGGTATTGGACTTGGTCGCCAGTTTCTCAATCAGCGGAAACAGATCCGGCGTGGGCACCAGCGCTTCGGTGACGATCGTCAGGTGAGTTTCCCAGCCGCGAGACAGGGCTTCGGCATCGGTGGTGAGCTTGTCCGCCGCCTCGAGCAGCACGCGACCGCGCTCCAGCAGCATACGCCCGACGTTGGTGAACTTTGTGCGATGACCTGAGCGGTCAAACAGCACCACGTCCAGCTCTTCCTCCAGTTTTTGCATGGTGTAGCTCAGGGCGGAAGGCACGCGTCCCAGCTCATCAGCCGCGGCAGCGAAGCTCCCGCGACGGTCGATCGCATCCATCACGCGTAACGCTTCCAGCGTTAATGCTCTCTCTTTAGCCATCGCTTTCTCATTCAGGAAATTTGAACATACCGGGCAGAATATCTGGCTAACAATACAGCGTCCATACCTTTACCATTGATTTAGTGTAAAGAGAGGTCAAGAACATGATTACTACCCGAACAGCCAAACAATGCGGACAAGCAGACTTCGGCTGGCTGCAGGCCCGCTACACCTTCTCCTTTGGCCACTACTTCGACCCAAAATTACTGGGCTTCGCGTCCTTACGCGTTCTCAATCAGGAAGTGCTGGCCCCCGGGGCCTCGTTCCAGGCCAGAACGTATCCCAAGGTCGATATCCTGAACCTGATTCTGGAAGGCGAAGCGGAGTATCGCGACAGCGACGGCAATCACCTGCAGGCCAGGGCCGGCGACGCGTTGATTATCGCCACTCAGCCTGGCGTGAGCTATAGCGAGCACAATCTGAGCAAAGAGCAGTCGTTAACGCGAATGCAGCTATGGCTCGATGCCTGCCCGCAGCGGGAAAACCCGCTGCAGCAGAAAATCGAGGTCGCCAACGCGCCGCTACAGCTGCTGGCCTCACCGGATGGGGGGAATAATAGCCTCCAGCTTCGCCAGCAGGCCTGGGTCTATCACATCGCGCTGGAAAAAGGTGAGCAGATCAACGTGCAATTGCATGGCCCGCGCGCCTACCTGCAGTCGATCCACGGCACCGTCCATGCCGTCGCGCAGGAACAACCCAAACAGGCTCTCACCTGTGGTGATGGGGCATTTATTCGTGACGAAGCTAACATTACCCTCGTCGCCGATACGCCGCTGCGCGCTTTGCTGATAGATTTACCGGTGTAACAACGGAAGGGATGGAGTCTGTCAGTGAGTAAGAAGAAAAACAGAAAAAAGGCGTCTCCGACGCCGCTTGCCCCGACGCCGCCGGAAACCGTCGGCGTCGTCAGCTTTGGTTATGATGAGATGCTTAGCGAACTGGAAGCCATCGTCGCCGAGGCGGAGATTCGCCTGCGGGATGAAGAAAGTCTCGCCTGAAGCTGCAGCATGGATTATTCGGCTATCGTTGGTGGCCTGCCGCTAATACCGGCCCCGAAAGGGGCTGATGGCATTATTCACTCAGCGCGTCGGCAAGATCTTTTTTCACCTGGGTGCGCTGCTCCGGCGTCAGTACCTGATTCACATCAAAATAGTACTTCACGCGATAATAACGTACCTGTTGATCAATTTTACTGAATGCCGCCAGCTGATCCTTCACCGCTTTCTCATTCCATTTACCGGAATCAATCACGTTAATCAGCGCGCCATCTTTAATGTCTTGCTGTGAAATCTGCTCAACGTTTTTTTCCATTTGCTGATGCAGACTGTTAATTTTGCTCACCTGATCGGAAGTCAGTTTTAAGTGCTGAACGATAGGGTCCTTAGCGGGTGCTGGCGCAGTCACTTCCGCGGCCTGCGCCGCCAGCGAAAAACCTGCAACGGCGGCGGTCAATAATATAGCTCGTGATACTTTTGTCATTTTATTATCCTGTATAAGTGCGTCATGATAAGACGCACTATTATTCCCTGAACAATAATGGCGATGTGTAAAAAAGCATGAACATAATTGTAAAAGGGGTTGAATACATTCATAGATCAAATGATCTATAAGCTAAACATCCACATTGTTTATTTTTTTAGGTCCGATAACGACGAGGAGGTTAAATTAATATCCATCCGTTGCGCGGCGAGTGTGATCTGATGTTCATCGAGCGCTTCTTTAATCGCTTCAAGAAAATCAAAATAAGTCTCCCAATATTCGCTATTTTTCACCCAGACACGAACAGTGAAGTTAAGTGTGCCCGGCATCATTTCAAGCAGACGAACCGTAGTACCACGAGATTGATCGATTCGCTTTTCACTATCAATGATAGCCTGAATGACCTGCTTAACCTGCACAATTTTAGTCTCGCTGGCCACGCCGAGGGTCAGATCGATTCGCCGAAAAGGATGGCAGGAATAATTCACAATACTGTCGGCGATGACTTTACCATTAGGAATAATAACTTCTTTATTATCAACGGTTAGTAGCGTTGTTGAAAAAACATGTACGGACTGCACCATACCAGAAATCGCGCCGACCTGTACAAAATTGCCGGCCCGAAAAGGACGTAAAGTGACCAACAGAACACCAGCGGCAAAGTTAGAAAGCGAGCCTTGCAGCGCCAGACCAATTGCCAGCCCTGCCGCGCCAATAACCGCGATGATGGACGACGTCTCAATCCCTACCCGACCTAATGCGGCGATTATCGCAAAAGCCATCGTAATATAACGAACGAGCGCAGCAAAGAAATGAACGATTGTCGCATCGACGTTGCGTCGTAAGAGAATTTTCTCGAAGGCTTTAGCGAGGACTTTTGCAAGCATTCGCCCGACAAAAAGAATAATCAGCGCTGCCACGATATTCCAGGCAAACTGCATAATTGTTTCACCATGACCGATAAGCCAGGCTATTGCCGATTTGAGCTGCGGGAATAATACTACATTTTTCACATCCATCACTCCTGTCTGGATAACCTATAAACCTGCTATCCATTAAGCTGAATGATGACCGCTGCAAATGAGGGAATAGAGACTAACGGATAGACAATAAAACATCGTAGCGTGACAGTATTAACGAATCCGGTGTTTAAAGCAGCCAAAAAACTGTTTAAAAGTGGATATTCTGCAAACCTGATTTACAACCGACTGAAATTAAAAATAAACACCTTCATCGAGAGGTTTTATAGAGATAGTTGCAACTGACCGATAAGCCGCTTTCTTTGGGTATAGCGTCGTGGACAGTCATTCATCTGCGTCACGGATTCAGATAGCAAAACCCCGCCGAAGCGGGGTTTTGACATAAAGAGGTGAAACTGACCGATAAGCCGGGTTCTGTCGTGGACAGTCATTCATCTAGGCCAGCAATCGCTCACTGGCTCAAGCAGCCTACCCGGGTTCAGTACGGGCCGTACCTTATGAACCCCTATTTGGCCTTGCTCCGGGTGGAGTTTACCGTGCCGCGGACTGTTACCAGCCGCGCGGTGCGCTCTTACCGCACCCTTTCACCCTTACCTGATCCCGCTTGCGCGGGCCATCGGCGGTTTGCTCTCTGTTGCACTGGTCGTGGGCTGTGACACCCCCCAGGCGTTACCTGGCACCTTGCCCTATGGAGCCCGGACTTTCCTCCCCTCCGCCCGTCTCCCCCCGAAAGAGGACGACGACGAAGCGGCGACTGTCTGGTCAGCTTCGGCGCGCAGTATAGTGGGTTTACCGCCCGTTGTCATCCCTCTGTCGTCATCCCGCCCTGCAGGGCGGCAGCGCTATTGCGCGACGCACGAGAAATATTGTCCAACGCGCGCGAAACGCCGCTTCCTGCGTCGCAACCGAGGTAAACACGCGGAAGACGACGCCGATACCGCGTCCAGGCTCGCCCCGCCGTGGCAGTCTGATGCTGTTGCGCCAGGCATAACCACCGGGCCGCGCAGAGCTCTTCTTGTTAGCGAGTCACTTCCACTTTCGCCAGCTTTTCGTAGTAACAAGCCAGCGCGCTATGGTCAGCGGTGCCCAGACCGTCCGCACGCAGCGCCTGCATCATCTCCATTACCGCCGCCGTCAGCGGCAGCTGAGCGCCCACGCCGTGGGAGGTATCCAGCGCATTGGCCAGATCTTTAATATGCAGATCGATCCGGAAGCCCGGCTTGAAGTTACGATCCATCACCATCGGCGCTTTGGCATCCAGCACGGTACTCCCCGCCAGACCACCGCGGATCGCCTGATAAACCAGATCCGGATTGACGCCGGCTTTGGTGGCCAGAGTCAGCGCTTCGGACATGGCCGCGATGTTCAGGGCGACAATCACCTGATTGGCCAGTTTGGTCACATTGCCCGCGCCGATGTCGCCGGTATGCACCACGGAGCCGGCCATCGCTTTCATCAGCTCGTAATATTTGTCGAAGATCGCCTTGTCGCCGCCGACCATTACCGACAGGGTGCCGTCGATCGCTTTTGGTTCGCCGCCGCTTACTGGCGCGTCCAGCATATCAATGCCTTTAGCCTTCAGCGCTTCGCTGATTTCCCGGCTGGCCAGCGGCGCAATAGAGCTCATGTCGATCACCACGGTGCCCGGTTTCGCGCCTTCAATAATGCCGTTCTCCCCCAGCGCCACCTCTTTGACATGCGGCGAGTTCGGCAGCATGGTGATGATCACGTCGCACTGCTCGGCAATCGCCTTCGGCGTGGTCGCGGTCTCTGCGCCCGCGGCAATCACGTCGGCAATCGCTTCCGGGTTACGGTCAGACACCACCAGCGAGTAACCCGCCTTCAGCAAATTTTTGCTCATCGGCTTGCCCATAATGCCAAGACCGATAAAACCCACTTTGATTGTCATATTGTTCTCTCTCTTCATCCTGGTGACTATTTTTTAAAGGCATCAGCAAGTTTCTGGGTTGCGGAACGGAAGACGCCCAGATCGCTGCCGACGGCGACAAAAGAGGCGCCCCACTCCAGGTAGCGCCGCGCATCGGCCTCCACCGGCGCCAGAATGCCGCTTGGCTTACCGTGCTTCTTCGCGCTGGCGAAGATATGCTGGATGGCGCGCTGCACCTCAGGATGGGCGGCATTGCCCAGATGACCTAGCGCGGCGGCCAGGTCGCTCGGGCCGACGAACAGGCCGTCGACACCTTCGGTCGCGGCAATCGCCTCGACGTTGTCCACCCCGATCTGGCTCTCAATCTGTACCAGAACGGAAATGTTCTTATTGGACTGGGCGAAGTAGTCCGGCACAGTGCCGAACATATTGCCGCGATGGGAAACGGAAACCCCGCGGATCCCTTCCGGCGGATAGCGGGTAGAAGCCACCGCCTGCGCCGCCTGCTCAGCCGTCTCGACAAACGGCACCAGGAAGTTATAGAAGCCGATATCCAGCATGCGCTTAATAATGATGGGCTCGTTGGTCGGCACGCGAACCACCTGAGCGCTGGAACTGCCTTTCAGCGCCATAAGCTGCGGGATAAGCGTGGTGACGTCGTTCGGCGCGTGTTCCGCGTCCAGTACCAGCCAGTCGAAACCCGCCAGACCCAACACCTCGGTGCTAATCGGATTGGCCAGCGCGCACCAGCAGCCAATCTGCACCTGATGAGCCGCCAGCGCGGCCTTAAATTTGTTCGGGAAAATTGCGTTATCCATGATTTTTACCTTGCGTTAACCGTTGCTAACTTCTGCAATTCATTCGTTATATCACCAGCCCGGCGAGAGAGCCCCATCAGGCTGGAAAAGCGTATCGCCTGACCCCAAATATTATCCGCAGAGTAAACCGGCGAATGGGTGTCCTTTTTTATTCCCTGACCTTGAGTCCGGAAAATGTCAGCCCATCGCAAATTAACCATTTTTTATTATTCATTAGGTCACGGCTAAATTATTAACCCGCGATTCAAAGGCCAACCATGCAGATATCGGACGTCACAAAAACACGACTCAGTATAGTCAGCGCCAACTCGCCAGACACTATGCATAAACACAATATAAATACATTTTTAAAAGCTTAAATTGGGCAATCGCCTTAAGCCATGGGCGCTAATCCACACTTCTTACGATTGCCCGCCCACCGCACGCGTCCATGGCGATAAGGAGTGATTTAGATCACATCTTCATGCCGACACACCTGACATTCTTTATTTCATTATTCTGCTCTACCGCGCCAGAATGACCATTTAATTATATTTTTAGCACCTGTTTGGAGATAACTGGACAATGGCCGATATTTCAATTCGACAACCATCGCCGACCGCGTTTTATATAAAAGTTGACCCAACAGATAATGTGGCGATTATTGTCAACGATCGGGGATTGACCGCCGGAACGCGTTTCCCGGACGGCCTGACGCTCATCGAGCACATCCCACAGGGGCATAAAGTCGCCCTGGCGGATATCCCTGCCCGCGGTGAAATTATCCGTTACGGAGAAGTGATTGGCTTCGCGGTGCGCGACATCCCCCAGGGAAGCTGGATTGACGAGTCGTTAGTGGAGTTGCCTACCGCCCCGCCGTTGAACACCCTGCCGCTGGCCACCAAAGTGCCCGCCCCGCTACCGCCGCTGGAAGGCTACACCTTCGAAGGCTACCGCAATGCCGACGGCAGCGTGGGCACCAAAAATCTGCTGGGTATCACCACCAGCGTGCACTGCGTTGCGGGCGTGGTCGATTACGTGGTGAAACTCATTGAACGCGACCTGCTGCCGAACTATCCCAACGTCGACGGCGTGGTGGGTCTGAATCACCTCTATGGCTGCGGCGTAGCGATTAATGCGCCAGCGGCGGTGGTGCCGATTCGCACCATCCACAATATCGCCCTTAACCCGAACTTCGGCGGCGAGGTGATGGTCATTGGCCTTGGCTGTGAAAAGCTGCAGCCCGAACGCCTGCTGCAGGGGACCGAAGATGTCAAAAGCATCCCGGTGGACAGCGCCAGCATCGTCAGCCTGCAGGATGAAAAGCACGTGGGCTTTAAATCGATGGTCGATGACATTCTGCAGGTCGCCGAGCGCCATCTGGCGAAACTCAACCAGCGTCAGCGGGAAACCTGCCCGGCCTCTGAGCTGGTGGTGGGTATGCAGTGCGGCGGCAGCGACGCTTTCTCCGGCGTGACCGCCAACCCGGCGGTGGGTTACGCCTCCGATCTGCTGGTGCGCTGCGGCGCGACGGTGATGTTCTCAGAGGTGACCGAAGTCCGCGACGCTATCCATCTGCTGACCCCGCGGGCGATCAACGAAGAGGTGGGTCAACGCCTGCTGGAAGAGATGGCCTGGTACGATAACTATCTCGACATGGGCAAAACCGACCGCAGCGCCAACCCCTCCCCCGGCAACAAGAAAGGCGGCCTGGCCAACGTGGTGGAAAAAGCGCTGGGGTCGATTGCCAAATCAGGCAAAAGCGCCATCGTTGAGGTGCTTTCCCCTGGGCAGCGCCCGACCAAACGCGGCCTGATTTACGCTGCCACCCCCGCCAGCGATTTTGTCTGCGGCACCCAGCAGGTGGCCTCTGGCATCACGGTGCAGGTATTCACCACCGGCCGCGGCACGCCTTACGGACTGATGGCGGTCCCGGTGATAAAAATGGCGACCCGTACCGAGCTGGCTAACCGCTGGTATGACTTAATGGACATTAACGCCGGCACCATCGCCACCGGCGAAGAGACGATTGAGGATGTGGGGCTGAAGCTGTTCGAATTCATTCTAGACGTGGCCAGCGGACGCAAGAAAACCTTCTCCGATCAATGGGGTCTGCATAACCAGCTGGCGGTGTTTAACCCGGCGCCGGTGACCTGATCGAGAGCGTAAGGGTTTAACCACGTTAAGCCCGGATTTATCCGGGCTGGTTGGTTAGGGGTGCTGTGCGGCAAGGAAGGCGGGCTGCACTTTTCTTCCGACATTTCTTCCGACATTTCTTCCGACATGTCGGATGACGCTCAAGCCGCCCTTCACAATCTCAAGGGCGGCTTGCCAGGCTTTCACTGGTTTTACAGGATCACTCCCCCTGCTGCTCCAGGGCATACTTATACAGCGCATTCTTCTTCACACCGTGGATCTCCGCAGCCAGCGCAGCGGCTTTCTTCAGCGGCAGCTCCGCCTGCAGCAGCGCCAGGGTACGCAGCGCCGCCGCCGGCAGCGCCTCTTCCTGCGCCTTAAAGCCTTCGACGATCAGCACCATCTCGCCTTTGCGACGGTTTTCGTCTTCCCTGACCCACGCCACCAGCTCGCCAATCGGCGCCCCGTGGATCGATTCCCAGGTTTTGGTTAGCTCGCGGGCCAGCACCACGTAGCGGGATTCTCCCAGTACCGCGCAGATATCTTCCAGACTCTCCACCAGCCGGTGGGTCGACTCGTAGAAGATGAGGGTGCGCGGTTCTTCTTCCAGCGCTTTCAGGGTATCGCGACGGCCTTTCGATTTCGCCGGCAGGAAGCCTTCATAGCAGAAACGATCGGAGGGCAAACCGGCGGCGCTGAGGGCGGCGATGGCCGCGCAGGGTCCCGGCAGCGGTACGACGCGAATATTCGCTTCACGACAGGTGCGCACCAGATGGTAGCCTGGGTCGTTAATCAGCGGCGTGCCGGCATCGGAGACCAGCGCGATGTTTTGCCCTTCTTTCAGTTTAGCGAGAAGTGTTTCCGCCTTTTGCTGCTCGTTATGGTCATGAAGCGCAAACAAGCGGGCGTTAATCGCAAAATGCTGCAGCAGCAAACCGGTGTGGCGGGTATCCTCCGCAGCAATTAAATCAACGGCTTGCAACACTTCCAGTGCGCGCTGCGTGATATCAGACAGATTTCCTATCGGAGTGGGCACAATATAGAGCTGCCCCTGAGAATTATCCGCTGATTCGTGTTGTTTCATTGTCTCGTCCGTATTGCCGATTTAATATTGAGCATTGAGCCAAAAAAATATCACTGGACACTTATGGTACCGTCAACATTTCTTCGTTCTAAGCCCGCGCGCTGTCTGCCCGTATTGCTGGCTACTCTTCTTTTTGCTGGCTGCGGCACCCACACGCAGGATCAAAGTACGGCGTTTATGCAGGGTACGTCGCAGGCCAACTCCAGTTTCTACTTGCAGCAGATGCAGCAAAGCACGAATGATAGCAAGACCAACTGGCAATTACTCGCCATTCGTGCACTGCTGCAGGAAGGAAAGAAGCAGCAGGCCATCGACCTGTTTAACCAGCTGCCGTCGAACCTGGACAGCACCCAGGCCCGTGAACAGTCACTGCTGGCGATAGAAGTGAAGCTGGCGCAGAACGACTATCAGGGGGCCCGTACGCTGTTGGCTAAGCTTGACCCGGCAAGCCTGGAGCAGCCTCAGCAGGCGCGCTACTGGCAGGCGCAAATCGATGCCAGCCAGGGTAAACCATCGGTTACGCTGCTGCGGGCCTTAATCGCCCAGCAGCCGCTGCTGAGCGATGCCAAACAGCGCCAGCAAAATATTGACGCGACCTGGCAAGCGCTGACCGCGATGACCCAGGATCAGGCCAATGCGCTGGTGATCAATGCCGATGAAAATACCCTCCAGGGCTGGCTGGATCTGCAGCGGATGTGGTTTGACAACCGCAACGATCCCACGCTGCTGAAAGCCGGCGTCAAAGACTGGCAGACGCGCTACCCGCAAAACCCGGGCGCCAAAATGCTGCCGACGGCGCTGGTGAACATGCAAAACTATAAGCCCGCCTCCATCAACAAGATTGCGCTTTTCCTGCCGCTGAACGGCCAGGCGTCGATCTTCGGCCGTACCATCCAGCAGGGCTTCGAAGCCGCCAAAAACGGCGCGCCGTCGGTGACGGGCAGCGCGGTTCCCGCTCAGGTCGCCCAGGCGGCGAACGCGTCCGGTAATGATGACGTGGTAAGCCCGTCGCAGGCGGAAATTACCGATCTTACGGCTACCGGAAGTCGCGCTGAACCGGTGCAGGCCCCGGCGCAAACCCAGGCAACGCCAGCCGCGGAGCCGGCCGCTCAGGCCCCGGCAGCGGTCGCCGCGCCGCAGACCACCGCCTCTCCGGCCACCCAGCCGGTCACTGCCCCGGCCGCACAGCCGCAGCCAGTGGTCGCCACCGCCGCCAACCCCTCGGCAGAACTGAAAATTTACGATACCACCAGCCAGCCGATCGGCCAGCTGCTTGCTCAGGCTCAGCAGGACGGCGCCACCCTCGTCGTCGGACCGCTGCTGAAAGAGAACGTCGAAGATGTTATCAAGAGCAATACGCCGCTCAACGTGCTGGCGCTCAACCAGCCGGAGAAAGTCGAAGGCCGCGCTAATATCTGCTATTTCGCGCTGTCGCCGGAAGACGAAGCGCGTGACGCCGCCCGACATATCCATCAACAGGGCAAACAGACGCCGTTGCTGCTGGTTCCGCGCGGCGCGCTGGGCGATCGTGTGGTCAGCGCGTTTGCCGACGAGTGGCTGAAGCTGGGCGGCGCCAGCGTTCTGCAGCAGCGTTTTGGCTCCACGGCGGAGCTGCGCGCTGGCGTTAACGGCGGAGGGGGCATTGCGCTGAGCGGCACCCCGGTCTCCACCCTGCCATCAGCGCAGAACAGCGTCCTCGGCAGTGCGGATGAGATGCCGGTTAGCAGCGGCGGCAGCGTCGACGCGGCCTACATCCTCGCCACCCCGGAACAGATTGGCTATATCAAACCCATGATCGCGATGCGCAACGGCAGCCAGAGCAATGTCACCCTGTACGCCAGCTCGCGCAGCGCGCAGGGCACCGCCGGTCCGGATTTCCGTCTGGAGATGGAAGGCCTGCAGTATAGCGAAATCCCGATGCTGGCTGGCAGCAACCCGGCGCTGATGCAGCAGGCGCTGTCTGCGGTGCGCAATGACTACTCGCTGGCGCGTCTGTATGCGATGGGCGCTGACGCCTGGTCGCTGGCAAACCACTTCACGCAAATGCGCCAGACGCCGGGCTTCGAGCTGAACGGGAATACCGGCGATCTGACGGCGACTCAGGACTGCGTGATTAACAGGAAACTGTCATGGCTCAAGTACCAGCAGGGACAAATCGTCCCGGCCAGCTAAGCAAACAGACCGGCGATGCATGGGAACACCGTGCTCGCCGCTGGCTGGAAGGCCAGGGCCTGCGTTTTATCGCCGCCAACGCCCGCGAGCGTGGCGGCGAAATTGACCTCATCATGCGCGACGGCGCCGTCACCGTCTTTGTCGAGGTGCGCTACCGCCGCAGCGCCCTGTACGGTGACGCGGCGGCCAGCGTCACCCCGCAAAAACAGCAACGCCTCCTTAAAGCCGCCCGTTTGTGGCTCTGCCGACAGAATGGGAGCTTTGAGACTGTGGATTGCCGTTTCGATGTGGTAGCCTTCACCGGAAACGACATCCAATGGCTAAAAAACGCCTTTGGCGAATAGCGTAATACCAGAAGTAAGGGATCCCGTGCTCGACAGAATCAAAGCCTGCTTTACCGAAAGCATTCAAACCCAAATTGCCGCAGCAGAAGCACTCCCGGACGCCATCTCCCGGGCGGCGATGACGCTCGTGCAGTCCCTGCTCAACGGCAACAAAATCCTCTGTTGTGGTAATGGCACTTCCGCCGCCAACGCACAGCATTTTGCTGCCAGCATGATTAATCGTTTTGAAACGGAACGCCCTGGTTTACCCGCCATTGCACTAAACACCGATAATGTGGTCTTAACTGCCATCGCTAACGATCGCCTGCATGACGAGATTTACGCCAAGCAGGTGCGCGCCCTGGGACATGCCGGCGATGTGCTGCTGGCAATCTCCACGCGCGGTAACAGCCGGGACATCGTCAAGGCAGTGGAAGCCGCCGTGACCCGCGACATGACCATCGTCGCGTTGACCGGCTATGACGGCGGTGAGCTGGCGGGCCTGTTAGGTCAGCAGGATGTCGAAATTCGCATCCCCTCGCACCGCAGCGCGCGTATCCAGGAGATGCATATGCTGACCGTCAACTGTCTGTGCGATTTGATAGATAACACTCTTTTTCCACACCAGGACGATTAAGGAGAACACATGAAGGCTCTCTCGCCCCTCGCCATCCTGCTTTCTGCACTACTGCTGCAGGGCTGCGTTGCCGCCGCGGTAGTCGGAACGGCAGCAGTCGGCACTAAAGCCGCAACGGACCCGCGTACGGTGGGAACCCAGGTCGATGACAGCACCCTGGAACTGCGCGTCAATAGCGCCTTGTCGAAAGATGAACAGATTAAGAAACAGGCCCGCATCAACGTTACCGCTTATCAGGGCAAAGTCCTGCTGACCGGTCAGTCGCCGACGCCGGACCTCTCAGCCCGCGCCAAGCAAATCGCCATGGGCGTGGAAGGAACCACGGAAGTGTTTAACGAAGTGCGCCAGGGCCAGCCGATTGGTTTAGGCACCGCCTCTTCTGATACCTGGATTACCACCAAGGTGCGTTCGCAGCTGCTGGGCACCGATCAGGTCAAATCCTCGAACGTGAAGGTGACCACGGAAAACAGCGAAGTCTTCCTGATGGGACTGGTGACCGACCGTGAAGGCCGCGCGGCGGCGGATATCGCCAGCCGGGTGAGCGGCGTGTCCCGGGTGACTACCGCCTTTACCTACATCAAATAAAGCTGCAGTTTCCCGGCTGGCGCTACGCTTAGCCGGGCTGCAGTCCCCTGTTCGTTATGTGCCGGGTTAGGCGTAGCGCCGCCCGGCACACCATCCGGCTATCCGTACGTTTACAGCACACTACACCAGCGCCAGCGCACCGACAATCGCGCCGCACAGCGCCACCAGCCCGCCGGTCAGCCACAGCGCTTTGGCCGGGAAGGCTTTGCGCAGCATAATCAGCGACGGCACGCTCACCGCCGGCAACGTAATCAGCAGCGCCAGCGCCGGTGCGACGCCCATCCCTGCCAGCATCATCGTCTGGACAATCGGAATTTCCGCCGCGGTAGGGATCACAAACAGGCAGCCGGCGATCGCCATCGCGATGACCCAGAACAAGGTATTATCCACCACGCCATCAGCGTGCGGGAACAGCCAGACGCGCGCCGCCCCCAGCACCAGTACCGCAAGGATATAAACCGGGATGGTGTTCCAGAACAACGTCCACAGCGCCCGCAGCCAGCGGCTAAAGAAACCGCCCTGGGCCGCTTCCGGTTGCGCTTCAGGCACCACGGCAGGCTGCGTCGCCGCCTCTTTTACCCATTTTTGCACCAGCGTTGCGACAATCAGCACCGTCGCCAGGCCCGCCACCAGGCGAACCAGCGCAAACTGCCAGCCCAGAACAAAGCCCATAAACACCAATGTCGCCGGGTTGAGCAGCGGATTGCCCATCCAGAACGCCAGCGCCCCGCCCATCGACACCTGCTGTTTGCGCATCCCGGCCGCGACCGGCGCGGCGCAGCAGGTGCACATCATGCCTGGCAGCGAGAAAATCGCCCCCAGCAGCGCCCCCTGAAAACGCGATTGCCCCAGGGTGCGCAGCAGCCAGTCGCGCGGGATCAGCACCTGAATCAGCGACCCGAGCAGCACGCCGAGCACCGCCGCTTTCCAGACGGCAAGGAAGTAAACCATCGCGTAGTCCCACGCCGCCTTTAACGGATTAGCGTCGGCCTGGGCGAGAATGGATTTACCGATACTGTGGGTTTCCGCCGCAGTGAAGGCTTTCCCGTAGTACGGCTGCCATTTGACGAACCACAGGCCGACAATCACGACGAGAAAGAAAAGCGCGGGTTTCCACCATTGAAATGGTGACGCCGCCTGAGATGAAGACTGACCAGCCATAGCATTCCCCAGCAAGAAATGTGGATATGAATTGAAGCCGTGAATACTACGCCGGAAGCCTGCGTTTGCAAACCGCTATTCCGCGTGCCGCGCGGCGCGCTCCCGCAGCTCGGACGATGACAGAATTTGCACCCCTTCGTGAGTGGGCGACAGCGCCTCCTCCAGCAGGGCAATCGCCACGTCGCGTGCCGCAATGGATTTCCAGTTCCCCGGTAAGAGTCGGAACAGCGGTTCGAGGAAGGTCTCATTGGCCCGTTTTTTTTCCCGCTCGCCTGACAGCATCGACGGCCGGGCAATAGTCAGCCGCGGCCATCCCTGCTCGATCAGCGCCGCCTCCATTTCCCCCTTCACCCGATTGTAGAAAAACGGCGAGTGGGCGTTAGCGCCCATCGCGCTGACCACCAGCATATGCTGAGCGCCTAGCCGTTTGCCGGTCAGCGCCGTATCAACAACCAGCGTAAAGTCGGCATGGACAAAGGCCTCTTTACTTCCCGCTTCCCGGCGCGTCGTTCCCAGACAGCAGAAGACAATGTCGACCGGGTCGACCACCTGCGCCAGGGCATCGGTCAGCTGCGGATCGTACGGATTAAACACGCCTTCCGCCGGCGCCAGTGGGCGACGCGTCGGGGCAGCGATGGTGCTGATGCGGGGCTCATTCTGCAGCAGCCGGAGTAAGTGACCGCCAACTAACCCGGTCGCGCCGGTCAATAATACCTGACTCATTGATTCTCCTTTACGGAATTCTCTGCCTTGCACTTTCGCGCTCATGTTCCAGGCTTAATACCTTACAAGGTAAGTATCCACCATCATCATGGAATTACCTCATTGACCATCCAGACAGCGGAGGAAGCATGAGTAAAAAGATAGCCGTGCTCATTACCGACGACTTTGAAGATTCTGAATTTACCTCTCCCGCCGAGGCGTTTAAGCTCGCCGGGCATCAGGTCGTGACGATCGAAAAGCAGGCTGGCAAGACGGTGAAGGGTAAACAGGGAGAAGCAGAGGTCGCCATCGATCGGGCCATTGATGACGTCACACCGGGTGAATTTGATGCCTTGTTGCTGCCAGGGGGCTATTCCCCGGACCAGCTGCGCGGGGATGAACGCTTTGTCACCTTTACGCGCGATTTTGTCAACGGCGGGAAGCCGGTCTTCGCCATCTGCCACGGCCCGCAGCTGCTGATCAGCGCCGATGTGATCCGCGGGCGCAAGCTCACGGCGGTAAAACCGATCGTGGTGGATGTGAAAAACGCCGGGGGCGAGTTTTACGACCAGGAGGTGGTGGTCGATAACGAACAGCTGGTCACCAGCAGAACGCCGGACGATCTGCCGGCCTTCAATCGCGAAGCGCTACGCCTGCTCGGCGCCGGCATCGCGCCGCCAGTGTAGCTTTTTCCCGAACCCCAGCGTGTTGTCGGTAAACTTGATTTCGTCCGGACGAATCTCCCAGACCGGCGCCGACAGCATGCGGGCCACCGGGAAGCGCTTGACGTAGCGCTGGCGCATTCGCGCCTCTTCGTCGCCGCGCAGACGACGGATCTCGCCCTGGAACTGCACGCCGCGGATCAAGGCCACGGTCTTGGGCTGACCGTTGACCGTCCCGGCCACCTTCGCCCGCTCGCCGGTCATCTGGCCGTGGCGGGTGTGCTCCTCGCTGAGCAGATAAAAGGCCACGGTATCCGGGTCATAGACGTAAAAGGCATTCGCACACCACAGCTCGTCGTCACGGGAGACGCACCAGGTGACGACGTGCTGTTTACTCAGCCAGCGGCCAATGGCGGCAAGCGTATCCATCTTTCTTCTCCATTATGCTATGGTGCATACACCTTACCATAGTGACTTTGTGACCGTGTGCTGGTTTCTGTATCTCATTCGAACCGCGGATAATCGCCTCTATACCGGCATCACCACCGATGTGCCGCGCCGCTTTCGCCAGCATCAGGCAGGGAAAGGCGCGAAGGCGTTGCGCGGCAAAGGCGACCTGCGACTGGCCTTTAGTCATGAAGTTGGTGAACACTCACTTGCTTTGCGGCTGGAATACCGCATTAAGCAGCTAACGAAGCGCGAAAAAGAGCGCCTCGTTGCCGGAGAGGATACCGTTGAAACCCTGCTGGCAAGGCTCAAAAACGATTAAAGTGGTCGCTGTATTCGACCTGGCCGTGGACGCCTTCGAGGGCGTCATCCGCCAGGCGATGCACCTGGAACGCCTCCGCGCTGTCCGGCCAGCGGCAGCGGAGATCGAAGCGCGCGGCCGGTTCAAAACCAAAGCGACGGTATAACGCCGGGTCGCCCAGCGTCACCACCGCGGCATAGCCAAACTCATTCAGCGAATCCAGCCCTTCATAGACCAGCTGCCGGCCAATGCCCTGTCCGCGATAGCGTTCATCCACCGCCAGCGGCGCCAGGCCGACCCACTGCAGCTCTTCACCTTCCACCGCAACCGGGCTGAAGGCAACGTAGCCGATCACCTGGCCTTCATCATCCGTCGCCACTACCCCCAGCGTGATCAGTCCATCTTCACGCAGATCGTGCACCAGCTGCGCTTCGGCATCGCGGCCGAAGGTACGACGCAGCAGCGCGTCGATTCCCGGTGCATCAATCCCAATTTCCACTCGAATCAGCATGCCTCACCTACCGATGTCTGTTCAGGTTTCTGCGGGCTCTTCAGTCCAGCTTCGACAAAATCCGCCAGTTGCAGCAACATCACGCGCAGCGCTTTGGGCATCTGCTCGAGCTCAATGGCGTCCATCAAATTTTTTACATACAGCCCCAGCTCCGTATCGCCTTCAATAACCAGACGACGCTGGAAGAATAGCGTATCCGGATCCTGCTTGCGCGCGGCGATCATTAACAGATCGCTGGCGTCGGCGCTGAAGCTGACGTCGGCGTCGGCCTGCTGGCTGACCACCAGGCGACCATCGACTACCGAGGTATACCACAGCAGACCGATGTCACGCACATGAATACTTAACCAGCGCCCCTCGAGAAACTCCAGCTCACCCTCCGCCAGCGCCTGGCGAAACTGCCAGCTAAGCACCTGCTCCAGCACCTGGCGCTTGAGGGCAAAAGGCGCCAGCTTAACCGGCACGCTCATTAAAGACGGGCCAAAGTGGACCAGCCGGGAACGCAGTTTATCCAACACAAGCTTTACTCCATGAATGCAATTGTGCCGCTATTGTGCCATATCACATAAACAACATAGCGGCGTAAATCAACAAAAACGCGATGACGGCAGCCAGTTATTGGCGCCGCCAATACACTTTTAACTGCCTCAAATCAAAAATTGTCACCAGAAGGTTAACTAAAATCCCTGCTCGTTAACCATTCAGCGTCCCTGACGGGCCGCATTTTTCAGGAAAAATTATGGAGCTGCTCTGCCCAGCCGGTAACCTTCCGGCGCTTAAGGCGGCCATCGAAAACGGCGCCGATGCCGTCTATATCGGGCTGAAAGATGACACCAACGCCCGCCACTTTGCCGGCCTTAATTTCACCGAAAAGAAACTGCAGGAAGCCGTCAGCTTTGTGCATCAGCACCGTCGTAAGCTGCATATCGCCATCAACACCTTCGCCCACCCCGACGGCTACGCCCGCTGGCAGCGCGCGGTGGATATGGCGGCTCAGCTGGGCGCCGATGCGCTCATTCTGGCCGATATCGCCATGCTGGAGTACGCCGCGGAGCGCTATCCGCATATAGAACGCCATGTGTCGGTACAGGCTTCCGCCACCAATGAAGAGGCCATTCGCTTCTATCATCGCAACTTCGACGTGGCGCGCGTCGTACTGCCGCGGGTGTTATCTATTCACCAGGTGAAACAGCTGGCCCGCGCCACGCCGGTGCCGCTGGAAGTCTTTGCCTTCGGCAGCCTGTGCATCATGGCGGAAGGCCGCTGCTATCTCTCTTCCTACCTGACCGGCGAATCGCCCAACACCGTCGGCGCCTGTTCGCCTGCGCGCTTCGTGCGCTGGCAGCAAACCCCGCAGGGGCTGGAATCGCGTCTCAATGAGGTGCTGATTGACCGCTATCAGGATGGGGAAAACGCTGGCTACCCAACGTTGTGTAAAGGCCGCTACCTGGTCGATGGCGAGCGCTATCACGCGCTGGAGGAGCCCACCAGCCTCAACACTCTGGAACTGTTGCCGGAGCTGATGGCCGCCAATATCGCCTCAGTGAAAATCGAAGGCCGTCAGCGCAGCCCAGCCTACGTCACCCAGGTGGCGAAAGTCTGGCGCCAGGCGATCGATCGCTGCAAAGCCGATCCGCAGAATTTCGTGCCGCAATCCGCATGGATGGAAACCCTTGGCTCCATGTCCGAAGGGACACAAACCACCCTTGGCGCCTATCACCGTAAATGGCAGTGAGAAACATGAAATATTCATTAGGGCCGGTGCTTTACTACTGGCCAAAAGAGACGCTGGAAGATTTTTACCAGCAGGCGGCAAACTGCAGCGCCGACACCATTTATCTCGGCGAAGCGGTGTGCAGCAAACGCCGCGCCACCAAAGTCGGCGACTGGATCGAGATGGCGAAAGCGCTGGCCGGCAGCGGCAAGCAGGTGGTGCTGTCTACCCTCGCGCTGGTGCAGGCCTCCTCTGAACTGGGCGAGCTGAAGCGCTATGTCGATAACGGTGAGTTCCTGATTGAGGCCAGCGATTTGGGCGTGGTGAACCTCTGCGCCGAACGCAAGCTGCCGTTCGTCGCCGGGCATGCGCTGAACTGCTACAACGCCGTCACTCTGCGTCTGCTGCTTAAGCAAGGTATGGTGCGCTGGTGCATGCCGGTGGAGCTTTCCCGCGACTGGCTGGCTAATTTACTGACCCAGTGCGAAGAGCTGGGTATTCGCAATCAGTTTGAAGTCGAAGTGCTGAGCTACGGCCATCTGCCGCTGGCTTATTCCGCCCGCTGCTTTACCGCCCGCTCGGAAGATCGGCCAAAGGATGAGTGCGAGACCTGCTGCATCAAGTACCCAACCGGGCGCAGCATGCTGTCCCAGGAGAACCAGCAGGTGTTCGTGCTCAACGGTATCCAGACCATGAGCGGCTATGTCTACAACCTGGGCAATGAGCTGACGTCCATGCACGGCCTGGTGGATATGGTGCGCCTGTCGCCGATGGGCAACGAGACCTTCGCCATGCTCGACGCCTTCCGCGCCAATGAAAACGGCGCTGCGCCGCTGGCGCTCACCGGCAACAGCGATTGCAACGGCTACTGGAAACGGCTGCCTGGGCTGGCGCTGCAGGCCTGATAAACCGCTCACTTTGTTAACAGCAGTGCTCAGATTTTAATGCATTATTAAAGATGCAGCTTTTCTGGCTGGCGCGTCCTGGATGCGCCAGGCTGGAAGAAGACCTTCAATCTGATGACGATGCTGTAGCAAAGTGAGCCTTTATGACTGACAAATCTGTTCCGTTCTCGGTGCTCGATCTGGCGCCGATCCCGCAAGGATCTTCTGCTAAAGAAGCCTTTACCCACTCTCTGGATCTCGCCCGGCTGGCCGAATCGCGCGGCTATCACCGCTACTGGCTGGCGGAGCACCACAATATGGTCGGCATTGCCAGCGCAGCGACCTCGGTGCTCATTGGCTATCTCGCGGCCAATACCACCACCCTGCATCTGGGGTCCGGTGGCGTGATGCTGCCCAACCACTCTCCGCTGGTGATTGCCGAGCAGTTCGGCACCCTGAATACCCTCTATCCCGGGCGTATCGATCTCGGCCTTGGCCGCGCGCCGGGCAGCGATCAGCCCACCATGCGCGCCCTGCGTCGCCATATGAGCGGCGATGTCGATAACTTCCCGCGCGATGTCGCGGAACTGGTGGACTGGTTTGACGCCCGCGATCCGAACCCGCACGTGCGCCCGGTTCCTGGCTATGGCGAACGAATTCCGGTGTGGCTGCTGGGCTCAAGCCTCTACAGCGCCCAGCTGGCGGCGCAGCTCGGCCTGCCGTTCGCATTCGCTTCGCACTTCGCGCCGGATATGCTGTTCCAGGCCCTGCACCTGTATCGCAGCAACTTTACGCCCTCAGCGCGGCTGGAAAAACCGTATGCCATGGTGTGCATTAATATCATCGCCGCCGACAGCAACCGCGATGCGGAGTTTCTCTTCACTTCCATGCAGCAGGCGTTTGTGAAGCTACGTCGCGGCGAAACCGGACAGCTGCCGCCGCCGGTGGAAAATATGCATCAGCTGTGGTCAGCGTCCGAGCAGTATGGCGTGCAGCAGGCGCTGCGCATGTCGCTGGTGGGTGATAAAACCAAAGTCCGCCACGGCCTGGAGTCGATTTTGCGGGAAACCGAGGCGGACGAAATCATGGTCAATGGCCAGATCTTCGACCACCAGGCGCGCCTGCATTCTTTCGATTTAGCGATGCAGGTGAAAGAGGAATTGTTGGGTTAATCAAAATCCAGGCCCGGTGGACGTCGCGCCACCGGGTAAGCCTCTTACTGGTAAACCGGCAGCAGATTAACGCTCGACAGAATGTGCACGACCGCATTGCCCAGGCCAAACAGCAGGATCAGCACAATCATCGGTGTTCCGCCCCATACGCGGAACTGTGGGCTGCCGAAGCGTTTACGCGAGGCGCGAGCCAGCAGAGCCGGTACAATCGCCGCCCAGATCGTCGCCGCCAGGCCGGCATAGCCGATGGCGTAGAGGAAGCCATCGGGTTTCACCAACCCGCCAATCATCGGCGGAATAAAGGTCAGCAGCGCAGTTTTAAAGCGCCCCAGCGCGCTGTCGTCAAAGCCAAACAGATCCGCCAGGTAGTCGAACAGCCCCAGCGTGACGCCAAGGAACGAGCTGGCGACGGCAAAATTAGAGAACACCACCAGCAGCAGATCCAGGCTCCGGCTGTTCAGCACCCCGCTCAGGGCCTGCACCAGCACATCAATGTTGCCGCCCTTCTGCGCGATGTCGATAAACTGCGGGCGCGGGATATTGCCCATCGTCACCAGCAGCCAGACCACGTACAGACCCAGCGCCAGCAACGTACCGTAGGTTAAGCAGCGGATGATGGTACGTGGATCTTTTCCGTAGTATTTCATCAGGCTCGGCACGTTGCCGTGGTAGCCAAACGAGGCCAGGCAGAACGGCAGCGTCATCAGCAGGTATGGCGCATAGGAGGCGTTCTTTTCCGCGACGTTAAACAGCGTCGTCGGCTCGACGTGCCCCAGCAGACTGCCGAAGGTCAGGAAGAACGTGATCACCTTGGCGCCAAGCACGATAGCCGTCATGCGGCTCACCGCTTTGGTGCTCATCCAGACGATAAATGCCACCAGCAGCGCAAAGCCAAAACCCGCCGCCCGCGCCGGTACGTTCAGCGACATCTCGCTAAACGTATGATGCAGTATCGAGCCGCTGGCTGAAATATAGGCGTAGGTCAGAATATACAGCACAAAGGCGATCGACACGCCGTTGACCAGGTTCCAGCCCTTACCGAGCAGATCTTTGGTAATGGTGTCGAAGCTGGAGCCGATCCGGTAGTTAAGGTTGGCCTCGAGGATCATCAGACCGGAGTGCAACATGCAGAACCAGGTGAAGACCAGCGCCGCCAGCGACCAGAAAAACCACGCGCCGGACATCACCACCGGCAGCGAGAACATGCCCGCGCCGATAATCGTGCCGCCGATGATCACCACGCCGCCAAACAGGGACGGACGGGTTGCCGTAGTGGTTAGTGTCGCCATTTACCGAAATCTCCAGTCAAAAATACTTTCCCACAATGGGTGTGACGCACTGTACCAGTACACGAGTACAAAAGAAATAAAAAAAGCCCCAATCAAGACGATCGGGGCTGTATTATTTAGTTTACGCTAGCGGGATGCGTTAATTACGCATCGCCACCGAAGCGACGGCGACCGGCAGAGTCATCGCGGCGCGGCGCGGATGCATCGTCACGACGCGGCGCACGGCCTTCACGACGCTCGCCGCTGAAACGACGACCATCACCACGACCACCTTCACGACGCTCGCCACCGAAGCCACGACCGCCTTCACGACGCTCACCGCCGAAGCTACGACCGCCTTCACGACGTTCACCGCCGCCACGACGTTCGGTGCGCGGCTGCGCATCGCCCAGCAGCTGCATGTTCATCGGCTTGTTCAGGATACGGGTACGAGTAAAGTGCTGCAGCACTTCGCCCGGCATCCCTTTCGGCAGTTCGATGGTGGAGTGAGAAGCGAACAGTTTGATGTTACCGATGTAACGGCTGCTGATATCGCCTTCGTTAGCGATCGCGCCAACGATATGACGTACTTCAACACCGTCATCGCGACCCACTTCAATGCGATACAGTTCCATATCGCCTACGTCACGACGCTCACGCTTCGGACGATCTTCGCGATCGCCACGCGGAGCGCGGTCGTTGCGGTCGCCACGACGCTCGAAGCGATCGTCACGGTCACGGAACTCACGACGCGGACGCATCGGCGCATCCGGCGGCACGATCAGCGAGCGTTCGCCCTGGGCCATTTTCAGCAGCGCAGCAGCCAGCGTTTCCACGTCCAGCTCTTCGCCTTCCGCCGTCGGCTGGATTTTCGCCAGCAGCGCACGGTACTGGTCCAGATCGCTGCTTTCCAGCTGCTGCTGGACTTTCGCGGCGAATTTTTCCAGACGACGTTTGCTCAGCAGCTCTGCGTTCGGCAGTTCAACTTCCGGAATGGTCAGCTTCATCGTACGTTCGATGTTGCGCAGCAGACGACGCTCGCGGTTCTCAACGAACAGCAGCGCGCGGCCGGCGCGGCCCGCACGGCCGGTACGGCCGATACGGTGAACGTAAGACTCGGAATCCATCGGGATGTCGTAGTTCACCACCAGGCTGATACGCTCAACGTCCAGACCACGGGCTGCAACGTCAGTCGCAATCAGGATATCCAGACGACCGTCTTTCAGACGCTCCAGGGTCTGCTCACGCAGCGCCTGGTTCATGTCGCCGTTCAGCGCCGCGCTGTTGTAGCCGTTACGCTCCAGCGCTTCAGCCACTTCCAGGGTCGCGTTTTTGGTACGGACGAAGATAATCGCCGCATCAAAATCTTCCGCTTCCAGGAAACGCACCAGCGCTTCGTTTTTACGCATGCCGTAGGCAGTCCAGTAGCTCTGGCTGATGTCCGGACGAGTCGTCACGCTGGACTGAATACGCACTTCCTGCGGCTCTTTCATAAAGCGGCGGGTAATGCGACGGATCGCTTCCGGCATGGTGGCGGAGAACAGCGCGGTCTGATGCCCTTCCGGGATCTGCGCCATAATGGTTTCTACGTCTTCGATAAAGCCCATGCGCAGCATTTCATCTGCTTCATCCAGTACCAGGCCGCTCAGTTTAGAGAGGTCCAGGGTGCCGCGCTTCAGGTGGTCCAGCAGACGACCCGGGGTACCGACTACGATCTGCGGACCCTGACGCAGGGCGCGCAGCTGCACGTCATAACGCTGGCCGCCGTACAGGGCAACCACGTTTACGCCGCGCATATGTTTAGAGAATTCCGTCATTGCTTCAGCAACCTGTACCGCCAGCTCGCGGGTCGGCGCCAGCACCAGGATCTGTGGTGCTCTCAGCTCAGGATCGATGTTGTTCAGCAGCGGTAAAGAAAACGCTGCGGTTTTACCGCTACCGGTCTGGGCCATACCCAGAACGTCGCGGCCGTCCAGCAGATGCGGAATGCACTCAGCCTGGATCGGAGATGGTTTTTCGTAACCCAGATCGGTAAGCGCTTCAAGGATAGGAGCCTTCAGGCCCAGATCTGCAAAAGTGGTTTCGAATTCAGCCATGTAGTACGTGTGCCTCAAAATTAATGGCGGCCAGTCTACATAACTCATCGTGAAAATTTACGGTAATTTTCATTGAAAAGTGTGAACCGGCTCAAAGTAGGTGTATTAACGAACAACAACGCCCTCACCCGCGAAGGTGATGGCAAGCAAAAAACTATGGGCTGATGTGTTCGTCAGCTATTGCTGGTCCGATTCTGCCAGGTCATCTTGCTCCTGGCCCAAGAGCGATAATTCCAACAATGCGTATCGGTGCTCAACGTAGTTATGTACGTTGTTGGCGACCGCCAGTTTGAACAGTGCCGTAGCGCTGTCCTTGTCCCCCAGACTTAGGTAGTACTTACCTAAATAGAAGTTGGTTTCACTGAGATGCTCAGCGAGCGAGGTGTTATCCGTTGCGTCTGCCTTCAGACGAGTCATCAGCTCTTTTTCGCTAATGTCGCCAAGGTAGAACTCGACAATGTTCCATCCCCATTGCTCTTTGTCCGACTTGTCTAAGCGCTCTCTGAGTGCTTCAAGCGCCCGCTTCTCGTCGAGTTTACGCTCGGCGATATAAAGCCACAGGCTACGGAAAGGATCATTGGGATCGTCTTGATAAAACGCCAGCAGATCATCTTGCGCTAACTTAGCCCGGCCGCCGTAATACAGGGCGATACCGCGGTTCAAGTGCGCGTAGTTGTAAGTTGGATCAAGCTCAAGTACAGAATCAAACGCTTCATAGGCAGCATCAAAATTGCCTGCCTGCGTTAAGTAAATGCCTAAGTAATTGAATACTTCAGGCATATCGGGTCGGATTGCCAGCGCTTGTGAAAAATCATTTCGCGCTAATGCCCTCAGACCGAGACTATCATACAACACTCCGCGCTCATATAAAAGCTGTGCGCGTTCGTCATCGGATAAAGCCCGACTGGCAAGAATTTGTTCCATACGTGCCAGAATCACTTCTTGCTGTAAAGTCGGTTGCAATGGTACTGCGAGGACGGCGTCCTTACGCCAGGCGGTGCTACTGCATCCTGCCAGCGTGAGAGCTGTCGCCACGAAACACCAGCGCAAAAAAGGCTTCATTTCCCACTCCCGAAGACAACGATTGGATGAACGTCCTGTTCCCCGGCTGCAAACGAGGCGTCCTGCCCGTAAAACGCCCTCCGCAAAAGCGGAGGGCTAACGGCAACCTTACTCGCCCTGCTCGGCAGCCGGAACTTCCGGCGCTGCGGCAGACGGAGTCTGTTCAGTTGCTTCTTTGATGCTCAGACGGACACGGCCCTGGCGGTCAACTTCCAGAACCTTAACCGGTACTTCCTGACCCATCTGCAGGTAGTCAGTCACTTTCTCAACGCGCTTGTCGGCGATCTGCGAGATGTGAACCAGACCTTCTTTACCGCCGCCGATGGCAACGAACGCGCCAAAGTCAACGATACGGGTCACTTTACCATTGTAGATACGGCCAACTTCGATCTCAGCGGTGATCTCTTCGATACGACGGATTGCATGTTGTGCTTTGTCGCCGTCGGTCGCTGCGATCTTCACGGTACCGTCATCTTCGATTTCGATGGTGGTGCCGGTCTCTTCGGTCAGGGCACGGATAACAGAACCGCCTTTACCGATAACGTCTTTGATCTTGTCCGGGTTGATCTTGATGGTGTGGATACGCGGTGCGAATTCAGAGATGTCGCCGCGCGGCGCGTTAATCGCCTGCTCCATCACGCCCAGGATGTGCAGACGCGCACCTTTAGCCTGGTTCAATGCAACCTGCATGATTTCTTTGGTGATACCTTCAATTTTGATATCCATCTGCAGCGCAGAGATACCGTCGCGGGAACCCGCTACTTTGAAGTCCATATCGCCAAGGTGGTCTTCGTCACCGAGGATGTCAGACAGCACGACGAAGTTGTCGCCTTCTTTCACCAGGCCCATGGCGATACCCGCCACGGCGGCTTTCACCGGCACACCAGCGTCCATCAGCGCCAGAGAGGCACCACAGACGGAAGCCATGGAAGAAGAGCCGTTGGATTCGGTGATTTCAGACACCACGCGAACGGTGTACGGGAATTCGTCGATAGTCGGCATCACGGCCAGAACGCCGCGCTTAGCCAGACGACCGTGACCGATTTCACGACGCTTCGGAGACCCCACCATGCCAGTTTCGCCTACGGAGTACGGAGGGAAGTTGTAGTGGAACAGGAAGGAGTCGGTACGCTCGCCCATCAGTTCGTCGATGTTCTGCGCATCGCGTGCGGTACCCAGAGTCGCGGTAACCAGCGCCTGCGTTTCGCCACGGGTGAACAGTGCGGAACCGTGAGTACGCGGCAGAACGCCGGTACGAACGTCCAGACCACGGATCATATCTTTTTCGCGGCCATCGATACGCGGCTCACCGGCCAGCACGCGGCTACGAACCACGTTTTTCTCGATAGCGTGCAGGATTTCACCCAGTTCGTTAGCGTCCAGGGTTTCATCTTCTGCAACCAGCGTAGCGATGGTTTCAGATTTGATCACATCAACCTGAGCGTAACGCTCTTGTTTGTCGGTGATACGGTAAGCATCGCTCAGGCGGGATTCAGCCAGCGCAGCCACGCGCGCGTTCAGCGCTTCGTTGACGGCTTCCGGCTGCCAGTCCCAACGCGGTTTACCGGCTTCTTTCACCAGGTCGTTGATGTTCTGAATAACAATCTGCTGCTGCTCGTGGCCAAAGACCACCGCGCCCAGCATCTGGTCTTCGCTCAGCAGTTCCGCTTCGGATTCCACCATCAGCACGGCCGCTTCGGTACCGGCAACCACCAGATCCAGTTTGCTGGACTTCAGCTCTTCCTGGGTTGGGTTCAGTACGTACTGGTCGTTGATGTAACCCACGCGCGCGGCGCCGATTGGGCCATTGAACGGAATACCAGACAGGGACAGCGCTGCGGAAGCGCCGATCATCGCGACGATATCCGGGTTAACCTGCGGGTTAACGGAAACCACGGTGGCGATAACCTGAACTTCGTTAACGAAGCCTTCCGGGAACAGCGGGCGAACCGGGCGGTCAATCAGACGCGCGATCAGGGTTTCGCCTTCGCTTGGGCGGCCTTCACGACGGAAGAAACCACCCGGGATTTTACCGGCAGCGTAGGTACGCTCCTGGTAGTTAACCGTCAGCGGGAAAAAGTCCTGGCCTGGCTTCGCTTTTTTCTGGCCCACAACGGTCACGAATACCGCAGTGTCATCCATGCTAACCATCACAGCGGCCGTTGCCTGGCGCGCCATCATGCCGGTTTCCAGGGTCACGGTATGCTGGCCGTACTGGAATTTACGAACGATCGGATTAAGCAAAATTCTATCCTTTTTATCTATAAATCACGCCATATCTACGACATAGCGTCTATTGACCCGATCCTCTGCATCCTCGCGACTAATGACAACCTTTACCCGCCCCTGCGGATGAAGCCTCTCATTAGCCGCGCGAACCTCTGCATGAAGATCATTACTAGCAACAATACATGAGTTTTGAATGAATTGCTGCCGCCCGGTCGAAAAAAGGGGCCGTCAGGCCCCTTTTTCTGAAACTCGCAGAATTAGCGACGCAGACCCAGACGCTCGATCAGCGCAGAGTAACGTGCAACATCTTTACGTTTCAGGTAGTCGAGCAGTTTACGACGCTGAGAAACCATGCGCAGCAGACCACGACGGCTGTGGTGATCTTTTTTGTGCTCTGCAAAGTGGCCCTGCAGGTGGTTGATCTGTGCAGTCAGCAGTGCAACCTGAACTTCGGTAGAACCGCTGTCGTTTTCGCCACGACCAAACTCAGAAACGATTTTTGCTTTAGCTTCAACGCTTAGAGACATTTTAGAACTCCAAAATTAAAAGAAAGAAAGGGTGCCGATCTCTAATTCAGCGACCCCTGATGCAACGCCCGAAAATGTTAAAACACTTTAGCGGACGTTAAGCGGCGATATTCTACTCGTAGCAGGCTTTTATCGCAAGAAAAGCGCTTACGCCGGGTATTCCACCACCAGACGACGCGGCGCCACGCGGCCTTCATCGTCAATTTCGCCCATGCCGAGAAACTTGCCGGATTCGCTTTCCATCACCCGCACCAGCCCGTTAAGCGGCGCGCCTGACTGACGTACCGGGTTGCCGTTTTTAAAGTAGACCGCGGAGGTCTCCGGGATCGTCACCAGCGGATAGTCCGACGCCGGGCTGTCCATGGGCATCAGCAGCGGATCGAGCAGCTGCGCGGCAGGAATATCCTGCGCCGCCGCCTGATCGACCAGCGCCTGCAGCTGCTCGAGGGTCACCATCCGCTCAACCGGGTATTTGCTCACCGCCAGGCGACGCAGGAAAATCACGTGCGCGCCGCAGCCGAGCTTCTCACCTAAATCATCGATAATCGTCCGGATGTAGGTGCCTTTCGAGCAGTGGATCTCCAGCTCCAGTTCATCGCCTTCATGGCGAATAAACAGCAGCTCATAAACGGTAATCGGCCGAGCTTCACGCGGGACCTCAATCCCCTGACGGGCATATTCGTACAGCTTCTTGCCCTGATATTTCAGCGCCGAATACATCGACGGCACCTGCTGCGTCTCGCCGCGGAAGCTGTCCAGCGCCGCCGCCAGCTGTTCGTCGCTAAAGGTCAGCGGGCGCTCTTCCACCACCTGGCCATCGGCATCGGAGGTATCGGTGCGCTGGCCAAGTTTAGCTATCACGCGGTAGCGCTTATCGGAGTCCAGCAGGTATTGGGAAAACTTGGTCGCTTCGCCAAGGCAGATCGGCAGCATACCGGTCGCCAGCGGATCCAGCGCGCCGGTGTGTCCGGCGCGGTTGGCGTTATATATACGCTTTACTTTCTGCAGCACATCGTTGCTGGAGGCGCCCTGAGGCTTATCCAGCAGCAATACGCCGTGCACGTCGCGGCCGCGACGACGAGGACGACTCATCAGTCCTCCTTGCTGTCGTCCGGGTTCACACGACGCTCATCGTCGTGTTTCACCACGCTGGTGACCAGGTTGGACATACGCATCCCTTCCACCAGTGAGTTGTCGTAGAAGAAGGTCAGCTCCGGCACGATGCGCAGGCGCATCGCTTTCCCCAGTAGAGAGCGGATAAAGCCAGAGGCTTCCTGCAGCGCTTTGATGCCCGCTTTCACCGCGGCTTCATCTTTGTCGTTGAGGAAGGTGACATACACCTTGGCATAGGCCAGGTCACGGGACATTTCCACACCGGAAACGGTGGTCATCATGCCCAGACGCGGGTCTTTGATTTCACGCTGCAGGATGATAGCAATCTCTTTTTGCATCTCCTGGGCCACGCGCTGCGGGCGACCAAATTCTTTCGCCATAATAAATTCTCCAGAATAAAGACAAAAAAGGGGCCTAAAGCCCCTTTTTAAAATGATTGCCGGGTGGCGCTTCGCTTCCCCGGCGGCTTAGCCATCCGATGATTAATCGATGCTACGCTGGATTTCGATGATTTCGAACACTTCGATCATATCGCCAACGCGAACGTCGTTGTAGTTCTTCACACCGATACCACATTCCATGCCGTTACGGACTTCGTTAACGTCATCTTTGAAGCGGCGCAGGGATTCCAGCTCGCCTTCATAGATAACCACGTTGTCACGCAGCACGCGGATTGGGTTGTGACGTTTGATCGTCCCTTCGGTAACCATACAGCCCGCGATGGCGCCGAATTTCGGCGATTTAAAGACATCACGCACTTCAGCCAGACCGATGATCTGCTGTTTCAGTTCCGGAGACAGCATGCCGCTCATCGCCGCTTTCACTTCGTCGATCAGGTTATAGATGACGGAGTAGTAACGCAGATCCAGGCTTTCCGCTTCGATAACTTTACGCGCAGAGGCATCGGCACGAACGTTGAAGCCAACCAGAATCGCGTTGGATGCTGCAGCCAGGGTGGCGTCGGTTTCGGTGATACCACCTACGCCGGAACCGATGATCTTCACTTTCACTTCGTCGGTAGACAGTTTCAGTAAGGAATCGGAAATCGCTTCGACAGAACCCTGTACGTCCGCTTTCAGCACGATGTTCACTTCGTGAACTTCGCCTTCGGTCATGTTAGCGAACATGTTTTCCAGTTTAGATTTCTGCTGACGCGCCAGCTTAACTTCACGGAATTTGCCCTGACGATACAGCGCCACTTCACGCGCTTTTTTCTCGTCACGAACCACGGTCACTTCATCACCGGCAGCCGGCACACCGGACAGGCCGAGGATTTCCACCGGAATGGACGGACCCGCTTCCAGCACTTCGCGACCCAGTTCGTCACGCATCGCACGCACACGACCGTATTCGAAGCCGCACAGAACGATATCGCCCTTGTGCAGCGTACCTTCGCGAACCAGAACGGTAGCGACCGGACCACGACCTTTATCAAGGAAGGATTCGATCACCGCGCCGCTCGCCATCCCGTTACGGACCGCTTTCAGCTCGAGAACTTCAGCCTGCAGCAGGATCGCGTCCAGCAGGTCGTCGATACCGGTACCGGCTTTCGCGGAGACGTGGACGAACTGGCTCTCGCCGCCCCACTCTTCCGGCAGGATGCCGTACTGGGACAGTTCGTTCTTCACACGGTCCGGATCGGCTTCAGGCTTATCGATCTTGTTCACCGCAACCACCACCGGCACCTGCGCCGCTTTGGCGTGCTGGATAGCTTCGATAGTCTGCGGCATCACGCCGTCGTCTGCCGCCACCACCAGAACCACGATGTCCGTCGCCTGCGCACCACGAGCACGCATGGAGGTAAACGCGGCGTGGCCCGGGGTATCCAGGAAGGTGATCATGCCGTTGTCGGTTTCTACATGGTAAGCACCGATGTGCTGGGTAATACCACCCGCTTCGCCGGAGGCAACCTTAGTGGAACGAATGTAGTCCAGCAGCGAGGTTTTACCGTGGTCAACGTGACCCATGATGGTCACAACCGGTGCGCGCGGTTCAGCCGCCGCGCCGGTGTCACGGTCGCTCATTACCGCTTCTTCCAGCTCGTTTTCACGACGCAGGATAACTTTGTGGCCCATCTCTTCGGCAACCAGCTGTGCGGTTTCCTGGTCGATGACCTGGTTGATGGTCGCCATGGCGCCCAGCTTCATCATCGCTTTGATGACCTGCGAACCTTTCACCGCCATCTTGTTAGCCAGTTCGCCAACGGTGATGGTTTCGCCGATCACGACGTCACGGTTAACGGCCTGCGCCGGCTTCTGGAAGCCCTGCTGCAGAGCGGAACCTTTACGGTGCTTACCGCCTTTGCCGCCGCGAACGGCCGCACGGGCTTCTTCACGATCGGCTTTAGATTCAGCGTGTTTGTTGCCTTTCTTCGCCGGACGCGCCGCTTTGCTGCTACGGCTGCGGCTGCGGCCGCCTTCGACTTCACGATCGTTATCATCTTCAGCCTGACGTGCATGCTGTGACGTGGTGACGTGATAGTCGCTGGTGTCTTCCGGGCTGTCTGAAGTTTCAGACCAATTTTTTTCGTTTTCTTCTGCCATACGGCGTGCTTCTTCCGCTACACGGCGCGCTTCTTCTTCAAGTTTGCGGCGTGCTTCTTCTTCCGATTTGCGCTTCAGTTCCGCGGCTTCGTTCTCGCGACGGATCTTTTCAGCCTGGGCGGTTTTGGTCATTTCGTCGGTATGTTGATTGCTCACTTTGTCTTTTTCCGCAGCTTCACGTTTCGCTTTATCAGCGACTTCACGTTTAGCTTGTTCTGCGGCCTCACGTTCAGCTTTTAATTGCGCCTCGCGTTTCGCTGCTTCTTCAGCTTCACGACGGGCCTGCTCTTCCGCTTCACGCTGCGCCTGCTCTTCCGCGGCCAGGCGTTCAGCCTCTTGCGGATCGCGTTTCACAAAGGTGCGTTTCTTGCGGACTTCGATTTGTACCGATTTACTCTTTCCACCGGTACCTGGAATATTCAACGTACTGCGCGTCTTACGCTGTAACGTCAGCTTGTCTGGCGCCGAACCGTGCTCACGGTTCAGGTGCGTCAACAAAGTTTGTTTCTCTTGCGAGGTCACAGAATCATCAGCCGTTTTGCGGATGCCTGCGTCAGCAAATTGCTGTATCAGGCGATCCACAGAGGTCTGAATCTCTGAGGCCAGCGCTTTAATAGTCACATCTGTCATGCTGTTCCTTCCTGCTACAGTTTATTACGCTTCGTCGCCGAACCAACAAATGTTGCGAGCGGCCATGATGAGCTCGCCAGCTTTCTCGTCGGTCATCCCTTCGATATCAGCCAGGTCATCAACGCCCTGCTCGGCGAGATCTTCCAGCGTACAAACACCACGGGCAGCCAGTTTGAATGCCAGGGCACGATCCAGACCTTCGAGATTCAACAGATCATCGGCAGGTTTGTTATCTCCCAGGCTTTCTTCCTGAGCCAGCGCCAGCGTAGTCAGTGCGTTTTTCGCACGCTCACGAAGTGCTTCAACGGTGGCTTCATCCAGACCGTCGATTTCCAGCAGTTCTTTCATCGGCACATAGGCCAGCTCTTCCAGTGAGGAGAAGCCTTCTTCAACCAGCACTGTCGCGAAATCTTCATCAATATCGAGATATTTGGTGAAGGTATCGATAGCGGCATGCGCTTCCGCCTGGTGCTTAGCCTGCAGATCGTCAACGGTCATCACGTTGAGTTCCCAGCCGCTAAGCTGCGAGGCCAGGCGGACGTTCTGACCGTTACGGCCAATCGCCTGCGCCAGGTTGCCCGCTTCTACCGCGATATCCATGGTGTGTTTATCTTCATCCACCACGATGGACGCGACGTCTGCCGGCGCCATAGCGTTAATCACGAACTGCGCCGGGTTATCATCCCAGAGGACGATATCGATACGCTCGCCGCCCAGCTCGGTGGATACCGCCTGCACGCGCGCGCCGCGCATACCGACGCAAGCGCCAACCGGGTCGATACGCTTGTCGTTGGTTTTCACCGCGATTTTGGCACGAGAGCCCGGATCGCGAGCTGCCGCTTTGATCTCCAGCACTTCTTCACCGATTTCCGGCACTTCGATGCGGAACAGTTCGATCAGCATCTCAGGTTTGGAACGGGTCACGAACAGCTGGGCGCCACGCGCTTCCGGACGGACGGCGTACAGTACGCCGCGAATGCGGTCGCCCGGACGGAAGTTTTCACGCGGCAGCATATCTTCACGCAGGATCACGGCTTCAGCGTTGTTGCCCAGATCCAGAGTGATGTTGTCGCGGTTCACTTTTTTCACCACGCCGGTGATGATCTCACCTTCGTGCTCGCGGAACTGATCGACCACCATCGCGCGCTCGGCTTCGCGAACTTTCTGCACGATAACCTGTTTAGCGGTCTGGGTGGTGATGCGGTCGAAGGTGACAGATTCAATCTGATCTTCGACGTAGTCGCCGACGTTCATGCTTTCATCTTCGAAACGCGCGGCTTCCAGCGTGATCTCGCGCGTCGGCTGGGTGACTTCTTCTACAACCAGCCAGCGACGGAAAGTGTCGAAATCGCCGCTCTTACGGTCGATTTCAACGCGAACGTCGATCTCTTGTTCGTATTTTTTCTTGGTGGCCGTTGCCAGCGCGCTTTCCAGCGCTTCGAAAATTTTCTCACGCGGCAGCGCTTTTTCGTTGGAAACGGCTTCAACAACAGCCAAAATTTCTTTGTTCATCGGGGCCTTTCACCTCAATCCAGACTGTTAAAAGTGGGGAACCAGGTTCGCCTTCTGGATGTTACTCAGCGCGAACACTTCATCTTTGCCTTCGACGGTTACCGTGATCATTTCACCGTCTACCGCTTTGATAATGCCCTGCCATTTGCGACGGTTCTGAACCGCCATGCGCAGCACCAGCGCAACTTCTTCGCCAGTGAAACGTTGATAGTGTTCGGCGGTGAACATCGGACGGTCGAGACCAGGCGAAGAGACTTCCAGGTTGTAAGCGACAGTGATCGGGTCTTCGACATCCATGACGGCGCTTACCTGGTGGCTCACATCAGCACAATCATCAACGTTGATGCCATCTTCACTATCAATATAGATGCGCAGTGTGGATGTGCGACCGCGAATAAATTCGATGCCGACCAGCTCAAAGCCAAGCGCTTCAACCGGCGCAGTGAGCATCTCTGTCAATTTTTGCTCTAATGTGGACAAACCCACCCCCAAGACATAAAAAAAGGGCGTATAGCCCAGTTATTCTGAAGTCAGATAACAAAAAACCCCGATAAATCGGGGCTTTAGATAACTGAACCCTGAGATCGCCATGGCGATCTGGAACACCTTCCGCAAGAATTCTTTCAAATTCGGCTACGAAGGACACCTAGTCCTCACAGTATATTTGAAAAAGTACTTAATGGGAAAGTGGTTGCGGGGGCCGGATTTGAACCGACGACCTTCGGGTTATGAGCCCGACGAGCTACCAGGCTGCTCCACCCCGCGCCTGAAACGTGGCATATTTTACTCTTTTTGAGCAAAAGACGCAAATACTGCTGGGATTTGGTACCGAAGACGGGACATAAAATCGGGATGAATTGTAACGACAATTAGTATATTTTGTCAACATGCATTTTATCGCCCCCGATTGCCGTTTGTGCTGGTATTTCAGGCTTTTTTAGCAAAAAGATGATGAAGCCCTTCCTGTCACCAGTAAAAGATGGTTAAATGAATACTCACAATTAATGCATAAAAATGCAGTTAAGGTTGTTGGGTCGAACTCACCACAGTCTATCGAGCAGGGTTTTATTTTATGACGACGATTCTCAAGCATCTCCCGGTTGGTCAACGTATTGGTATCGCTTTCTCTGGTGGACTGGATACCAGCGCCGCGCTGTTATGGATGCGCAAAAAAGGCGCCGTGCCTTATGCATATACCGCTAACCTGGGTCAACCGGACGAAGACGACTACGATGCTATTCCGCGCCGCGCGAAAGAGTACGGCGCCGAAGGCGCCCGTCTGATCGACTGCCGCAAACAGCTGGTCGCAGAAGGGATCGCCGCGATTCAGTGTGGCGCTTTCCATAACACCACCGGCGGGTTGACCTACTTCAACACCACGCCGCTGGGCCGCGCGGTCACCGGCACCATGCTGGTAGCGGCAATGAAAGAAGACGGCGTCAACATCTGGGGCGATGGCAGCACCTATAAAGGCAACGATATCGAACGTTTCTATCGCTACGGCCTGCTGACCAACGCTGAACTGCAGATCTACAAACCGTGGCTGGACAGCGATTTCATCAATGAACTCGGCGGCCGTCACGAAATGTCCGAATTTATGATCGCCTGCGGCTTTGACTACAAGATGTCGGTCGAGAAAGCCTATTCCACCGACTCCAACATGCTCGGCGCTACCCACGAAGCGAAAGATCTGGAGTTTCTGAATTCCAGCGTCAAGATCGTCAACCCGATTATGGGCGTGAAGTTCTGGGACGAAAACGTGAAGATCCCTGCGGAAGAGGTCACCGTACGTTTTGAGCAGGGTCACCCGGTAGCGCTTAATGGCAAAACCTTCGCCGATGACGTCGAGATGATGCTGGAAGCCAACCGCATCGGCGGTCGTCACGGCCTGGGCATGAGCGACCAGATCGAAAACCGGATTATCGAAGCGAAAAGCCGCGGCATTTATGAAGCCCCGGGGATGGCGCTGCTGCATATCGCTTATGAGCGTCTGCTGACCGGTATTCATAACGAAGATACTATTGAGCAATATCACGCTCACGGTCGCCAGCTGGGCCGTCTGCTGTATCAGGGCCGCTGGTTCGATTCCCAGGCGCTGATGCTGCGTGATTCGCTGCAGCGCTGGGTCGCCAGCCAGATCACCGGCGAAGTCACCCTTGAGCTGCGTCGCGGCAACGACTACTCGATCCTCAATACGGTATCAGACAACCTGACCTATAAAGCAGAGCGTCTGACCATGGAAAAAGGCGATTCCATGTTTACCGCTGAAGACCGTATCGGCCAGCTGACCATGCGTAATCTGGATATCACCGATACCCGAGAGAAGCTGTTCGGCTACGCGCAGTCTGGCCTGCTGAGCGCCTCCTCAGCGACGGGTTTACCGCAGGTTGAAAATCTGGAAAACAAAGGCAAATAATCGCCTGACGATGTTTGCTCTCTGCCGGCGGCTCTCCGCCGGCTTTTTTATTTTTTGTTACCAGTCTGCACCAGAAAATTCGAAAAGAGGCATTATTTCCTTATCGCCTGGTCAGCAAAATTGTTGACTATAATATCCTCAATTGATTAATTCGTATCTGGTGATAAACATCATGAATATTAAACCGCCTATCAGGCCGCAGAAGGCCATTGACCGATTGATCGATGTGCTTGAGCCACACGCGACGCCCGTTAACGCGATCGCCAGAAAAAGACTCACGTGGGAATATAAAGGCAAAACCCAGCTCTTTATTTTTAAAAAAGGCGAGTTGTCGATTATTCGTAATTCCGACAGGCTCTTGATGGTGACCGTCTATGAACCCCACCTTTTCGGCGTGGCGGAAATGCTGCAGCCCAGCCGCAGTCATAGCCTGCGTGCAGAGGTCTCATCCGAGCTGCTGCGTATCGACTACGATCTGGCGTCGGCGCTATTTCGTCAGCATAATCTGTGGGAAGAAGTGACAATCCTGCTGGCCTATCATACCTCGTATATGGTGTATCGTGACGATTTGGTATTGCAACAGCGAACCTATTCGGTGATCCGTAACCATCTGCTGGAAATGATGCTCTTAACTGAAGAGACACGACAGCGCGTATCTATTCTTGAATATATTCAGGACCGGACTCATCTCTCACGCAGCAGTATTCTTAATGTCTTGTCAGCCTTAAAGAAAGGCGGTTATATTGCCTTTGCCCGGGGGGGTTATTTACAAAGCATTGCCTCACTTCCTGAAAAATTCTGACTCGCGCCAACCTCTGTCATTTGTGGCTATTCATCTTACAGCTGAAGTTGTTTAAATTTAAACCAATAAACGCTAACGGTAACAAAAAAATAATTTTAATCTAACTACCTGAGTTACCGGAGGACATCCTGTGCCGGGCACGACCAGCAGACAGCCATACAAGGCGTGCATCGCCGGGCCTGCGCAAGCGCAGGATATGCCGCCGGCAATCGGCCAGGCGTGAGCAGCGGTAGCGGGAGTTGATCCCCTCTCCTACCGCCTGCTCGACCATAACGATGAGATCCAAAAACCCGTTAATTTTGCCCGAACACCCGTATCGGGCTTTTTTTTATCTGAAGGAATTCAACAATGAAGTCTATTGCTCCAAAAATGGTAGCCCTGATGATCGCCGTGGGGGCCAGCGGCGCCGCCTGCGCATCCGTTAATCTGCATGGTGAAGCCGGTAGCGAGTTTACCAATCTGTCTGCCAGCTTTGGCGCCGGGGAACCTGGAATGACGTTCAATACCCAGTGGGCGCATAGTGACAATGACGGCGACACCATTGGACTGGGTATGGGTTATAACTTCAACCTCGGGCCTTTCCTGATGACGCTGGGCGGTAAAGGCATCTATCTGAACCCTAAAGATGGGGATGAAGGTTACGCCATCGCCGCGGGTGGCGGAGCAGAGCTTCCTCTCGGCCAGTACTTCACGCTCTTCGGTGAGGGCTATTACTCGCCGGACTCGATGTCCAGCGGCGTCGATGATTATGTGGAGGCCAATGCCGGGGTACGCCTTAACGTGCTGCCGTCGCTGAATATCGAAGCAGGCTATCGATATATCGATATGGCGGGGAAAGACGGCCATCGCGACAACACCCTCGCCGACGGGGCCTACGCCGGGGTTAACTTCCGCTTTTAATCCATGCACAGGGATTGCCCTCCGGCAGTCCCTGCTTCATTCTTAACTGGCCTGCGGCACGCTTTTCAGTACGCGGTTAATCTCCTGCAGGCCAGCAACATTATTCTCTTTGCGGTAAACCTCATTCATGGACGCCATCTGCTCCAGGCGGGTCAGAGCGCCATACACCTGATACGCCTCGCTGTGTCTGTCGAACACATCGCGGCGCTCAACATCCTGCAGATAATTGCTTTTCAATGAGTGGTTAAGGCGGCCAATCAGTGCCGTATTGTCCTGGAAATAGCGCGTCACCGCCTGGGCATTATTCGCTGCAACGCCAGGCTCACTGTATGATACCGGTACGGTTAGCGCATTAATCGTCTCCACCGTTTTGGATGGCGATGTTGAACTGCATCCCGCTAAACCGAGCGCGCCGGCGACGATAAGCAACCCGATCTTGTTCATTGTGTCACTTCACCTCTGTTGATTAGACGTGGCGACTTTAACGACAGTAAAAGGCGGGAGCCAGTGAAGAGATGTTTATTAATAAATGACCGGCGGGGATAAAAACAAAAAAAGACGCTTTTCAGCGTCTTTTTTCTGGAATATTGGTACCGAGGATGGGACTCGAACCCACAAGCCCGTTAGGGCACTACCACCTCAAGGTAGCGTGTCTACCAATTCCACCACCTCGGTACAGAATACTTAGTGCGGGATATCGCTGGTCGGCTGAGCCGGCGCAGTTGGCTGAGTTTGCTCTGTTTTCGGCGCGCTCAGGTTATCCCACTCACTTCCTTTACTGGTCTTGTTGCTGTTGATGTTACCCAGCGCCAGACTGATGATGAAGAACAGCGCAGCCAGGATGCCGGTCATACGGGTCATGAAGTTACCAGAACCGCTGGACCCAAACAATGTGCCGGAAGCGCCTGCACCGAAGGAGGCTCCCATATCAGCGCCTTTACCTTGCTGCAGCATAACCAGACCTACGAGGCCAATCGCTACAATAAGGAAAACAACCAAAAGAGCTTCGTACATAATCAACCTGTTCCTTGCGGATTCGCCGCATACCAAGTGCTTCGACCAATAAAGCGGGACGTTTTAACGTTTCCCACTGAAGCGGGTGTGAATACTAACCAAAGCGAATGACCTTCGCAAGGGCAATTTCGACACATTGTATCAACTGCAGAAAAAAACAGCAAAAAGCCGGTGTTCGATCATAAAAAAGGCGGCAAGCGCCGCCTTTTTAACCACTTAGCCGACAAGCTTAGACGCTTTTTACCGCTTCGGCGATGCGATGCGCAAACTCGTGCACCTGATCTTCATGCTCGCCTTCCACCATAACGCGGATCAGCGGTTCCGTACCCGATTTACGCAGCAGGACGCGGCCACGCTTACCTAACGCCGCTTCCACTTCTGCGGTCACCGCTTTGACATGCTCATTCTCCAGAGGGTTACCGCTGCCCTCGGTAAAGCGCACATTCACCAGCAGCTGAGGGAACATCTTCATGCCGCTGCACAGGTCATGCAGGCTCATGTGGTTGCGTACCATCGCCGCGACCACCTGCAAACTGGCGACGATGCCATCGCCGGTGGTGGTTTTATCCAGCAGAATCACATGGCCGGAGTTTTCCGCACCGATGCGCCAGCCTTTTTCCTGGAGCATCTCCAGCACATAGCGGTCACCCACCTTAGCGCGGGCAAACGGGATGCCCAGCTGCTTGAGCGCCAGCTCCAGGCCCATATTGCTCATCAGCGTACCGACGGCGCCGCCGCGCAGCTGTCCCTGACGCAGCCCTTCCCGGGCGATGATGTAGAGGATCTGGTCACCATCGACTTTATTGCCTTCGTGGTCAACCATGATCACCCGATCGCCATCGCCATCGTAGGCAATGCCCAGATCGGCTTTTTCCGCCAGCACGCGCGCCTGCAGCGCCCGCACGTCGGTGGCCCCGACCTCTTCGTTGATGTTGAGGCCGTCAGGCTCGCAGCCCATCGCGATAACCTGGGCGCCCAGCTCGCGGAAAACATTGGGCGCGATGTGGTAGGTTGCGCCGTGCGCACAGTCCACCACCACTTTCAGCGTGGAGAGGCTCAGTTCGTTAGGAAAGGTGCCTTTACAAAACTCAATGTAGCGGCCCGCGGCATCGACGATGCGGCTGGCTTTGCCCAGCTCAGCCGAGTCCACACAGGTGAGTTCTTTCTCCATTTCGGCTTCAATCGCCTCTTCCACATCATCCGGCAGCTTGGTGCCCTCAATGGAGAAGAACTTGATGCCGTTGTCGTAGAAGGGGTTATGTGAAGCGGAGATGACGATCCCCGCCTCGGCGCGAAAGGCGCGCGTCAGGTAGGCGATCGCCGGCGTTGGCATTGGCCCGGTGAACGACGCAGAGAGCCCCGCTGCCGCCAGCCCGGCTTCCAGCGCCGATTCCAGCATATAGCCCGAAATACGGGTATCCTTGCCGATGATAATTTTACGCGAGCCGTGACGCGCTAACACTTTGCCCGCCGCCCAGCCGAGCTTAAGCACAAATTCCGGAGTGATCGGCGCATCGCCGACGCGGCCACGAATACCATCGGTGCCAAAATACTTGCGGTTACTCATAACGTTTTTTTCCCTTAGCGGCGAGAGTGGCTTCCACCACGCGCAGCGCTTCTACCGTTTCTTTGACATCATGGACGCGGATAATCTGCGCGCCCTGCATTGCTGCAATGACGGCACACGCCAGGCTGCCGTTCAGCCGTTCCGACGGCCCGACGTTCAGCAACTGACCTACCATCGACTTACGCGACATACCGACCAGCAGCGGCAGACCAAAGTGATGAAACTCTCCCAGCCTGGCCAGCAGTTGATAATTGTGGGTGAGATTTTTACCGAAACCGAATCCCGGGTCGAGCAGCAATTTTTCTTTTGCGATCCCTGCCTGTTCGCAGCGCACGATGTGTTCATTAAAAAAGCGCTCCACATCGGCGAAGACATCCTCATACTTCGGCGCCTCCTGCATGGTTTTCGGCTGTCCCTGCATATGCATCAGACACACCGGCAGCCCGGTTTCCGCCGCAGCCTGCAACGCGCCGGGTTCGGTCAGCGAACGAATATCGTTAATGATATGCGCCCCTGCCCGGGCGGATTCGCGGATAACCTCCGCTTTGGAGGTATCCACGGAGATCCACACCTCAAAGCGCTGGGCGATAGCCTCCACCACCGGGATCACCCGCGCAAGCTCCTCTTCCACGCTAACCTCAGCCGCCCCTGGCCGCGTCGATTCACCGCCGATATCAATGATGGTCGCCCCGGCGTTGATCATCAGATTGGCATGCTTCACCGCCTCAATCAGCGAATTATGGGCGCCGCCATCGGAGAAGGAGTCAGGCGTCACATTAAGAATACCCATCACGTGGGGGTGAGAGAGATCGAGGGTTGAGCCCTGGGCTACAAGTTTCATCACAAAATCCCTGAGACTGAAGAGGTTAAAAAAGAAAAACCCCGGAGCGGGCGCCCCGGGGTTTTAAGGTTAAAACAAGACATCAACAGCGGCAGCTTATTTGTCGCCCAGCTGCTCTGACATGGTGTTGCCCGGGTTCGGCGTACGCGGTTCATCGACCGGACGCGGCGCACGAGGCGTGCCATTGTTGTCAGAGTTGTTAGAAGAACCGGGTTCTTCCCAACCCGCCGGCGGACGAACATCGCGACGAGCCATCAGGTCGTCAATCTGCGGCGCATCGATGGTCTCATACTTCATGAGCGCATCTTTCATCGCGTGCAGAATGTCCATGTTGTCGTTCAGCAGCTGGCGAGCACGACCGTAGTTACGCTCAATCAGCGATTTCACTTCCTGGTCGATGATACGCGCGGTTTCATCGGACATATGCTTCGCTTTCGCGACGCTGCGGCCGAGGAACACTTCACCCTCTTCTTCCGCGTACAGCAGCGGACCAAGTTTGTCGGAGAAGCCCCACTGGGTCACCATGTTACGCGCCAGGTTCGTCGCCACTTTAATGTCGTTAGACGCGCCGGTAGAAACATGTTCCGGACCGTAGATAATCTCTTCCGCCAGACGACCGCCGTACAGGGTGGAGATCTGACTTTCCAGTTTCTGACGGCTGGCGCTGATCGCATCGCCTTCCGGCAGGAAGAAGGTCACACCCAGCGCACGACCGCGCGGGATAATCGTCACTTTGTGCACCGGATCGTGCTCCGGCACCAGACGACCGATAATCGCGTGGCCCGCTTCGTGGTAAGCGGTGGACTCTTTCTGCGCTTCCGTCATCACCATGGAGCGGCGTTCCGCACCCATCATGATTTTGTCTTTCGCTTTTTCGAATTCAACCATCGATACGACGCGTTTGTTGCCGCGGGCAGCAAACAGGGCCGCCTCGTTGACCAGGTTGGCCAGGTCCGCACCGGAGAAGCCAGGGGTACCGCGAGCAATGATTGCCGCATCGATATCCGGCGCCAGCGGAACGCGACGCATATGCACTTTCAGGATCTGCTCACGACCGCGAACATCCGGCAGGCCAACCACCACCTGGCGGTCAAAACGGCCCGGACGCAGCAGCGCGGGGTCAAGAACGTCCGGACGGTTAGTCGCCGCGATAACGATAATACCTTCGTTACCTTCGAAGCCGTCCATCTCAACCAGCATCTGGTTCAGGGTCTGCTCACGTTCATCGTGACCACCGCCAAGACCGGCGCCACGCTGGCGGCCGACGGCGTCGATTTCATCGATGAAGATGATGCAAGGCGCTGCTTTCTTAGCCTGTTCGAACATGTCACGCACACGGGATGCACCAACACCGACGAACATTTCTACGAAGTCAGAACCGGAAATAGTAAAGAACGGCACTTTTGCTTCGCCAGCGATCGCTTTCGCCAGCAGCGTTTTACCGGTACCCGGAGGACCGACCATCAGGACGCCTTTCGGGATCTTACCGCCCAGTTTCTGGAAGCGGCTCGGCTCACGCAGGTATTCCACCAGTTCGCCGACTTCCTCTTTCGCTTCGTCACACCCGGCAACGTCAGCAAAAGTGGTTTTGATCTGATCTTCCGTCAGCATACGGGCTTTGCTTTTGCCGAAGGACATCGCGCCCTTTCCGCCGCCGCCCTGCATTTGCCGCATAAAAAAGATCCAGACGCCGATCAACAGCAGCATTGGGAACCAGGAGATGAAGATGGAAGCCAGCAGGCTTGGCTCTTCTGGTGGTTCACCAACAACTTTGACGTTTTTAGTCAACAGGTTATCGAGCAGCTTCGGATCGTTAACCGGAATGTAAGTCGTGTAACGGTTACTATCTTTCTTGGTAACGTTGATCTCACGTCCGTTGATACGCGCTTCGCGAACCTGGTCCTGATTGACCTCTTGCAGGAAGGTAGAATAATCCACCTTGCGGCCATTCGACTCGCTGGGCCCAAAGCTCTGGAATACTGACATCAGCACAACGGCAATGACCAGCCAGAGTATTAGGTTTTTCGCCATGTCACTCAAGGGATTAACCTCTTATTACAACTGTGTTAAAAACAGCGTCAGGATACGCTATATCCAGTTTCTTTCAAACTTTCATTTGAAATCTGCCGGTTATGGTTTACGCCCGGTCGCTACAATATACACTTCACGCGAACGAGCGCGGGAAGAGTCCGGCTTACGAACTTTGACCTTCGTAAACAGGGAGCGAATTTCTCGAAGATACTCATCGAAGCCTTCGCCCTGGAACACCTTCACTACAAAACTACCACCTGGCGCTAATACATCACGAGACATTTCAAGCGCCAGTTCTACCAGATACATCGCCCGGGGAATATCCACCGCCGGTGTTCCGCACATATTCGGCGCCATATCGGACATGACCACTTGTACTTTACTGTCGCCTACTCGCTCAAGTAACGCTTTCAGGACTAATTCATCACGAAAGTCGCCCTGAAGGAAGTCCACACCAACGATTGGATCCATTGGTAAAAGATCGCAAGCGATGATGCGGCCGCTGTTGCCGATCTGCGTGACCGCATACTGCGACCAGCCCCCGGGAGCAGCGCCGAGGTCAACTATCGTCATCCCCGGCTTAAAAATTTTGTCACTTTGCTGTATTTCATCAAGTTTAAACCAGGCACGGGAACGTAACCCCTTTTTCTGTGCCTGTTGAACATATTTATCGCTAAAGTGTTCCTGAAGCCAGCGGCTTGAGCTGGCAGAACGCTTTTTACCTGTCATTTAACATTCCCGTTCGGGTTCATCGTACTTTACTGCGTAAAAATCGACGCGGTAGTTTGGCGATATATGGGAGATGGCGGTAGAATGACCCGTTTTCAATCCCAACGTAAGCAAAAAAATACGATGAATCTGAGTACTAAACAAAAACAGCACCTGAAAGGTCTGGCACATCCGCTCAAGCCGGTAGTTATGCTTGGCAACAATGGTTTGACCGAAGGGGTACTGGCCGAGATCGAACAAGCGTTAGGGCACCATGAACTCATCAAGGTGAAGATCGCCTCAGAAGATCGCGAAACTAAAGCCTTGATCGTGGAAGCCATCGTGCGCGAAACCGGCGCCTGTAACGTACAGGTCATCGGTAAAACGCTGGTTCTGTACCGCCCAACGCCAGAGCGTAAAATCTCGCTGCCACGCTAAGAATATCCTCAATCCTGACACAACTTTGTGTAAAACGAGGGATTTCTGTGGCCAGGCGAGCAAAATGCCATGCTCGTGACGTTGATAAAAGGCCGCTATGCGGCCTTTTTCCTTTCTTTACAATCTATAAACATCGTAGCGGGAAATACGCCTTACAGGTATTCAACCTTGGTAATTTCGTATTCCACTTCCCCACCCGGTGTACGGATAGTCACGACGTCATCCTGCTCTTTACCGATCAGACCACGGGCAATCGGCGAGTTCACGGAGATCAGATTCTGCTTAAAATCAGCTTCGTCATCGCCCACGATACGGTAGGTCTGTTCCTCGTCAGTATCGAGGTTCAGCACGCTGACAGTAGAGCCAAAAATCACCCGGCCATTATTCGGCATTTTGGTGATATCGATAACCTGCGCATTGGATAGCTTCGCTTCGATATCCTTGATGCGCCCTTCGCAGAAGCCCTGCTGTTCACGCGCGGCGTGATACTCGGCATTCTCTTTCAGATCGCCGTGTTCACGGGCCTCAGCAATAGCGGCAATGATTTCAGGACGACGCACAGACTTCAGATAATCCAGTTCTTCGCGCAGTTTTTCAGCGCCACGTAAGGTCATCGGAATCGCTTGCATTAGTTATACCTCTTTATCATTCCTTCAGGAAACGGATAGCTCCGCTCCGCCACCTGTCCTGTCCACGGGCAGGACACGAGCAAAAAGAAACCGACCCGGGAAACACTCCCCAGGTCAGCAGCAATTTTTCATTTGATAGGTATTTTACCCCGAAGTTCATTATGGGTCATCGTTTACTTTACTGGGCGTTGCACCGTAGTATGACGGCCTGGCTTCAGGTTGTTAGCGCGAGATTATGCGATTTCCCAGATTTATCATCGGATTGACTGCCGGTATAGCGCTTAGCGCTCAGGCGGCGAATATTGACGAGTACATCACCCAGCTTCCCGCCGGTGCGAACCTTGCCTTTATGGCGCAAAAGGTCGGCGCATCGACGCCGGAAATCGACTATCACAGCCAGCAAATGGCGCTTCCGGCCAGTACGCAAAAGGTCATTACCGCGCTGGCGGCCCTGCTGCAGCTGGGTCCCGATTTTCGCTTCACCACCACGCTGGAAACCAAAGGCTCACTGGACGGCGGCGTGCTGAAAGGCGATCTGATCGCCCGCTTCGGCGGCGACCCGACGCTGAAGCGGCAGGATATTCGCAACATGGTGGCGACGCTGAAAAAAGCTGGCGTGCAGCGTATCGACGGCAATGTGCTTATCGATACCTCGGTCTTCGCCAGCCATGATAAAGCGCCGGGGTGGCCGTGGAACGACCTGACGCAATGCTTCAGCGCTCCGCCTGCGGCGGCGATTGTCGACCGCAACTGCTTCTCGGTCTCGCTGTATAGCGCGCAGAAGCCGGGCGATCTCGCCTTCATTCGCGTCGCCTCCTATTATCCGGTCACCATGTTCAGTCAGGTTCGCACCCTGGCGCGTGGCTCATCGGAAGCCCAGTATTGCGAACTGGACGTGGTGCCGGGCGACCTCAATCGCTATACCCTCACCGGCTGCCTGCCGCAGCGTAGCGAACCGCTGCCGCTGGCCTTCGCGATACAGGATGGCGCCAGCTACGCCGGGGCGATCCTTAAAGCGGAGCTGAAGCAGGCGGGGATCGCCTATAGCGGCACGCTGCTGCGTCAGACGTTGGCCAATGAGCCCGGCACGGTATTAGCCACCACCCAGTCGGCGCCGCTGCACGATCTGCTGCGGATCATGCTGAAGAAATCCGACAACATGATTGCGGATACCGTTTTTCGTACCATCGGTCATGCCCGGTTCGGCGTACCAGGGACCTGGCGGGCAGGATCCGATGCCGTACGTCAGATCCTGCGTCAACAGGCTGGGGTTGATCTCGGCAACACCATCATCGCCGACGGCTCTGGCCTGTCGCGCCACAACCTGATCGCCCCGGCGACCATGATGCAGGTGTTGCAGTATATCGCCCAACACGACACCGAGCTCAACTTCATCTCTATGCTGCCGCTGGCGGGCCATGACGGCTCGCTGCAGTATCGCGCCGGCCTCCATCAGGCGGGCGTCGATGGCAAAGTCTCGGCGAAAACCGGGTCGCTGCAGGGGGTTTATAACCTTGCGGGCTTCATCACTACCGCCAGCGGGCAAAAGGTGGCCTTCGTGCAATACCTCTCCGGCTACGCCGTGGAGCCAGCCGATCAGCGTAACCGCCGCATACCGTTGGTGCGCTTTGAAAGCCGGCTTTATAAAGATTTGTACCAGAACAACTAAAAACAAAAGGGCCGCATCAGATGCGGCCCTTTTTGATCCAGAGAAGTCAGGATTAACGTTTGTAGATGAATTCAACGCCTTCTTCGTCGTCTTCGTCCCAGTCGTCATCCCAGTCTTCGTCATCTTCCACTTCGGCTTCGGCCTCTTCAAGCTGCTGACGGTGATAGTCGTCCCACATAAACTCGACTTTCTCCGGCTTCTGCTCTTCTTCCGCCTGCACGATGGGGTTTTCGATGATGAAGGTCATCACGTCCCAGCACAGATCTTTTACGCCCTGCTGGCTGGCGGCGGAGATCAGGTAGAATTTCTCTTCCCAACCCAGCGCTTCAGCAATCGCCTTCGCTTTAGCTTCGGCTTCCGCTTTGTCCATCAGGTCAATCTTGTTAAAGACTAACCAGCGCGGTTTGGAGGCCAGCTTCTCGCTGTATTTCTCCAGCTCGCCGATGATGATGCGCGCGTTCTCAACCGGATCGGAACCGTCGATAGGCTCGATGTCGATCAGGTGCAGCAATACGCGGCAGCGCTCAAGGTGCTTGAGGAAGCGGATGCCGAGGCCTGCGCCTTCCGCTGCGCCTTCAATCAGCCCCGGGATATCGGCGACCACAAAGCTCTTCTCATTGTCCATACGCACCACGCCCAGGCTTGGCACCAGGGTGGTAAACGGATAGTCAGCCACTTTCGGCTTGGCGGCGGAGACCGCACGGATAAAGGTGGATTTACCGGCGTTCGGCATCCCCAGCATTCCGACGTCCGCCAGCAGCATCAGCTCCAGCTGCAGGTCGCGCTTATCACCCGGCGTACCCATGGTCTTCTGACGCGGCGTACGGTTAACGGATGATTTAAAACGGGTGTTGCCCAGACCGTGCCAGCCGCCCTTCGCCACCATCAGACGCTGACCGTGTTTGGTCATATCGCCCATGGTCTCGCCGGTGCCCTGGTCGATAACCCGGGTCCCGACCGGCACTTTTACCGTCACGTCTTTACCACGCTTACCGGTACAGTCGCGGCTCTGGCCATTCTGCCCGCGTTCGGCGCGGAAAGATTTTTCAAAACGGTAGTCGATCAGGGTATTCAGGTTCTCGTCCGCTTCCAGCCAGACATCGCCGCCGTCACCGCCATCGCCGCCGTCCGGGCCGCCTTTCGGAATATATTTTTCGCGGCGGAAGCTTACGCAACCATTGCCGCCGTCACCTGCTACGACCAGGATCGTTGCTTCATCTACAAACTTCATTTTACTCTCCGTAAATCATTCGCCTGAGCGGGGCAGCGGTACTACCGCCTCTCGCTTACGCCAACGTCCCCAAAGACGATGACCGATGGCGGAATACATCGCGCCCGCAACCACGACAAACGCACCGAGATAACCAATCAGGTTTAACATCGGTCTGGCGAAAACATCGGGCCAGGCCATTGATAATAAATCAGAAAACAGTAGCGTAAACAGTGGCGTCAAGGTGATTAACGCGCTGACCTGCGCCGCCTGCCAGCGCGCCATGGCTTCCGCCAGCGCCCCGTAGCCGACCAGGGTATTCAGCCCGCAAAAAATCAGGCATGCCAGTTGCCAGCTGCTTAACCGGGATATCACCCCAGGCTCAGCGAGCGGCAGTAATGCAATCGTACATAAAGTGTACAGCAAAAATAGTATCTGCTGTGATGCCAGACGGCGCAATAACACCTTTTGCGCGACGCCGTAGCTTACCCACACCGTGGCGGCAGCAACGCCGAAAATTACCCCCCACGTGTAGTCCGTCAGGCGGGTAAAGATTTCAATCAGGCTGGTGTTGAAGAACATCACCAACCCGCTGAGCAGCATCAACGCGCCCACCACCTGGGTGCCGCGCATACGCTCTTTCAGAATCACGACGCTAGCCACCATCATGCCTACCGGCGATAGCTGGCCGATGACCTGAGAAGCCGTGGGGCTGAGATACTGCAGGGAAGAACTGAACAGGATGAAGTTACCGAACAGGCCGCCGGTGGCAATCGCTAATAAGACCAGCCAGCGCGGCTTGCGAAAAATTCGCAGCGGCGGCAGTTTGCCTTTGATTGCGAGGATCGCGCCAAGACCAATACTGGCCATCAGGAAGCGATAAAACACCACCGTTGGCGGCGCCATCACCTCAAGAACCTGCTTCATTGCAATCGGCAACGCTCCCCAACACATCGCGGTGGTAAGCGCCAGAATAATGCCAATCCCAGCCTGCTGCTTCATGCCTGTTTCCCTGCAAAAATTTTCCGGTAGACGAATGTAAAAAGCCCCGCAACGTGTTGCGGGGCTTTCATCCGTTACCGGGACGCGAAAAACTTATTCAGCAACGATGCTGATGAATTTACGGTTTTTCGGGCCTTTAACTTCGAACTTGACTTTACCGTCAGTCAAAGCGAACAGAGTGTGGTCACGGCCGCAACCAACGTTGGTGCCAGCGTGGAATTTGGTACCACGTTGACGAACGATGATGCTACCTGCCAGAACTGCTTCACCGCCGAAACGTTTTACGCCCAGACGTTTAGCTTCTGAATCGCGACCGTTACGAGTCGAGCCGCCAGCCTTTTTATGTGCCATTTAAATCTACTCCTCAGGTCTTAGGCGCTGATGCCAGTGATTTTCACATCAGTGAACCACTGACGATGGCCCTGCTGCTTACGATAGTGTTTACGACGACGAAACTTAACGATTTTAACTTTCTCGCCACGACCGTGAGCAACAACTTCAGCTTTGATTACGCCGCCCTCAACGAAAGGAACGCCGATCTTGATTTCTTCACCGTTTGCGATCATCAGCACTTCAGCGAACTCAACAGCTTCGCCAGTTGCGATGTCCAGCTTTTCCAGGCGAACGGTCTGACCTTCGCTTACTCGGTGTTGTTTACCACCACTTTGGAAAACCGCGTACATATAAAACTCCGCTTCCGCGCACCTCTTCGTGTGATTCAGAGTGCGCTATAAATATTCACAATAGGGCGCGAATATTACGCAAAACGCGAGCCTTTGACAAGAGCGATTAGCGATCAATGCAGAAAAAAAACACAACTTTCACGACAACGTTTATCTACGGCAATTTTTCAGTACAATCATAACTTCTTTTAATTCTGTCTTAATCCTTCTGTGATCCCACCTGGATTCATGGTAACAGGACATTTGGCCCGGCTTTTGCGATGAATTTAGAAAAAATCAATGAGTTAACCGCGCAAGATATGGCGGGTGTCAATGCGACGATTCTTGAGCAACTCAACTCCGATGTTCAGCTTATCAATCAGTTAGGCTATTACATCGTCAGCGGCGGCGGCAAACGCATTCGCCCGATGATTGCTGTGCTCGCCGCCCGCGCGGTGGGCTATCAGGGGAGCGCGCATGTCACCATTGCTGCGCTGATTGAATTTATTCATACCGCCACCCTGCTGCATGACGACGTCGTCGATGAGTCTGATATGCGTCGCGGCAAAGCCACGGCAAATGCGGCGTTTGGCAATGCCGCCAGCGTGCTGGTCGGCGATTTTATCTATACCCGCGCCTTTCAGATGATGACCCAGTTGGGCTCGCTGAAGATCCTCGAGGTCATGTCGGAAGCGGTGAACGTCATTGCCGAAGGCGAAGTGCTGCAGCTGATGAACGTCAATGACCCGGATATCACGGAAGAGAACTACATGCGCGTCATCTACAGCAAGACGGCGCGTCTGTTTGAGGCTGCCTCGCAGTGTGCGGGATTACTGGCCGACTGCACTGCGGAAGAAGAGCGCGCGTTGCAGGATTATGGCCGCTATCTCGGCACCGCTTTCCAGCTGATCGACGATTTACTCGATTACAGCTCCGACGGAGAGCGGCTTGGTAAAAACGTCGGTGATGACCTCAACGAAGGCAAACCGACGCTACCGCTGCTGCACGCCATGCACCATGGTACAGCCGATCAATCGGCGATGATCCGCGGGGCAATCGAGCAGGGCAACGGCCGCCATCTGCTGGATGCCGTCCTGGAAACGATGGCTGCCTGCGGTTCGCTGGAGTGGACGCAGAAACGTGCCGAAGAAGAAGCTGACAAAGCGATTGCCGCGCTGCAGGTTCTCCCTGACACCCCCTGGCGTGAAGCCTTGATCGGGCTGGCGCATATCGCGGTTCAGCGCGATCATTAATCCCCTCCCCCTTCCCGCGCAATGCGCGGGAAAGTTCCAGTAAAAACCCATTCCCTACCGTAAATTTCCGGATACCTTGATACATTCTGAATATTTCGGCGCTTTAACAGAACTTGTTAGAACCTTACCTGGTGCGCGGGTATAGTGTCCCCGTCGCCCATATGGGCCGATCAGGATCTTTATCACCAGGAGAATTTATGGATAAGTTCATCGACTGGCATCCCGCAGATATTGTTGCGGGATTACGTAAACGGGGAACATCGCTGGCGGCAGAGTCGCGACGGCACGGTCTGAGTTCTTCAACGCTGGCGAACGCCCTGACCCGCCCCTGGCCGAAAGGCGAATTAATCATCGCCACGGCGCTGGATACACAGCCGTGGGTCATCTGGCCGTCACGCTACCATGATCCGGTAACGCATGAGTTTATCGACAGAACGCAGATGATGCGTCAAAAGAAGATGGACAAGTGATGTGATTGTTCGACAAGGACCCGGGATAGACGCCCGGGCCCTGACAGGATGCGGTTACTCGCCTTTCACGCGCTGAATATTGGCACCCAGCGCCTGCAGTTTGTCTTCGATACGCTCATAGCCACGATCGATATGATAGATGCGATCGACGATGGTGGTTCCCTCAGCGATACAACCTGCCAGCACGAGGCTCGCCGAGGCACGCAAATCGGTCGCCATCACCTGCGCGCCCGAAAGCTGCTCCACGCCGTGACAGATCGCGGTATTGCTCTCGATCTCCGCGTGGGCGCCCATACGGATCAGTTCCGGAATGTGCATAAAGCGGTTTTCAAAGATCGTTTCGGTGATCACGCCGGTCCCTTCCGCGACCAGGTTAAGCAGCGTGAACTGGGCCTGCATATCGGTCGGGAAGCCCGGATGCGGCGCGGTACGCACGTTAACCGCTTTCGGACGGTTGCCGTGCATATCAAGGCTGATCCAGTCTTCGCCCGTTTCGATGTCCGCTCCGGCGTCGCGCAGCTTCGCCAGTACGGCGTCCAGGGTATCTGGTTGCGCGTGACGGCAGAGGATCTTGCCGCCGGAAATGGCTGCGGCAACCAGGAAGGTCCCGGTTTCAATACGGTCCGGCAGCACGCGGTAAACGCCGCCGCCCAGACGCTGCACGCCTTCGATGGTGATGCGATCGGTGCCCTGGCCGCTGATTTTTGCGCCCAGCGCGTTAAGGAAGTTCGCGGTATCGACGATCTCCGGCTCGCGAGCGGCGTTTTCGATAATCGTCGTCCCCTCGGCGAGGGTCGCTGCGCTCATGATAGTGACAGTGGCGCCGACGCTCACTTTATCCATCACGATATGCGCGCCTTTCAAACGACCATTGACCGAGGCTTTAACATAACCTTCTTCCAGTTTGATCTCGGCGCCCAGCTGTTCCAGCCCGCTAATATGCAGATCGACCGGACGCGCGCCGATGGCGCAGCCGCCAGGCAGAGAAACTTGTCCCTGACCGAAACGCGCCACCAGCGGGCCCAGCGCCCAGATGGAGGCGCGCATGGTTTTCACCAGATCGTACGGAGCACAGAATACATCGACCGGGCCGGCGTCAATCCACACCGAACCATTGCGCTCTACCTTCGCGCCCAGCTGACTCAGCAGCTTCATGGTGGTATCGATGTCTTTCAGCTTAGGTACGTTCTGGATCTCTACCGGCTCTTCGGCAAGCAGCGCGGAAAAGAGGATTGGCAGGGCGGCGTTTTTTGCACCGGAGATGGTGACTTCGCCCTGAAGGCGAGTCGGCCCCTGAACACGGAATTTATCCATTGATTCTGTTCTCTATTAAAAATTCACATACGCTGCAGGGGATCCCCCACAGCTTAGAAGCCATTTAGTTTGCGGTCTCGCGCCCACTCCTGCGGAGTAAAGGCCTTGATCGACAGCGCATGGATGCGGTTGTCAGCAATATATTCCATCAGCGGCGCGTAGACGCTCTGCTGCTTTTTAACCCGACTCATGCCATCGAACATCTCACCCACAGCAATAACCTGAAAGTGGCTGCCATCGCCAGAGACGTGGACTTCCTGGAGGGGGAGTGCGTTCATCAGCACGGTCTGAATTTCATGATTTTCCATGGGCTCAAATTTATCTGATAGTGAAAACAGCCCAACATCTTAGAGGAAAGTGGCGCGGTCTTAAACAAGCAAAAAGCCCCGGCGAAAAGATTGCCGGGGCTTTCGGAATAGCTTCAGCGCTAAGGCACTGAAAAGATTATGGGATCATATCGGCAGGCAGGTTGTAAAGACCGACCAGCGTTTGCAGATTTTCGCTCTTGCCGATCAGCTGCGCTTCCCGGCCCTGGCGGCGAATCAGCGCGACAAAATGCACTAACAGCGCCAGGCCCGCCGTGTCCACGCGCGTGGTCTGGCTGAGATCGATGATCGCTGTCCCCGCCGTCGCCTGGGCGCGTGCCTCCCAGAGCGGGACCAGCAGATCCTGATCCAGCTCTCCGTGCAGCGCCAGCGTCTCGCCATCACGAGTCCAGCTCAGCTGCCCGCTCATTATTTTTTCTGTTCCAGGGTGATCGGCTGAGCGGAGATCGCTTTCAGCTGCGCGGTCAGGCCATCAACGCCCTTGGTACGCAGCAGATCGCTCCACTCATTTTGTTTGGTGGTGATCATGCTGACCCCTTCCGCGATCATATCGTAGGCCTGCCAGTTGCCGGTCTGGGTGTTTTTACGCCACTGGAAGTCGAGACGTACCGGCGGACGGCCATTCGGGTCGAGGATGGTGACGCGGATCGGAATGATGGTCGCGCTGCCCAGCGGCTGTTCCGGGGCAATCTGGTAGGTCTGACCATGGTACATGGCCAGCGCCTGGCCATAGGCCTGCTTCAGGTATTCACGGAAGGCGGCAAAATAGGCTTCACGCTGCGCCGGGGTGGCTTCTTTGTAATAGCGGCCCAGCACCAGCGCGCCGGCATACTTCACCTGCACATACGGCAGAAGCTCCTGGTCGACGATGTCGCGCAGATAGTTAGGGTTGGCCTTGATCTTCGGCTGTTCATTCTTCAGGCGATCGAAGGTTTTCTGCGCCGCTTCATTCATCAGCTTATACGGATTGGACTGGTCTGCCGCCTGGACCGCGGTCAGCGGGGCAATCACCAGCATGGCGACCATGAGTAAGCGTTTAAACATATCGTATTTCTCCTGAAATTAATGCGTCGTGCCGGCTGCCGGCGTCGCGTCAGTATGACCTTCTGCCTCGGCCTTATCATTGCCAGAATTCTGATTGTCGCCGCCCTTGCTGTTATAAAGGAACTGACCAATCAGATCTTCCAGCACCATGGCGGACTTGGTGTCCTGGATAGTACCGCCGTCTTTAAGGATAGTCGTCCCGAGGTCCGGGTCTTCAAAACCGACGTTCAGCGCCAGATACTGCTCGCCCAGCAGGCCAGAGGTGCGGATCGCCAGCGAACTGGTATCGGGGATATGGTTGTAGCGCTCATCAATATCGAGCTCCACGCGCGGCAGATAGGTTTTCGGGTCGAGAGTGATGTCCGCCACGCGGCCAACAACCACACCGCCGATGCGCACCGGCGAGCGCGCTTTCAGGCCGCCGATATTATCGAAGGTCGCGTAAAGACGGTAAGTCGGCTCGGTACGTAACGAGGTGACGTTTGCCGCCTTCAGGCAGACAAACAGCGCCGCCAGCAGCGCCACCAGTAAGAACACCCCTACCCAGATTTCATTTTTTTTCGTTTGCATGAACTCAATTCCCAAACATCAGCGCAGTCAGCACAAAATCCAGCCCCAGAACCGCCAGCGACGCATGCACCACGGTGCGCGTAGTCGCCCGGCTAATCCCGGCGGAAGTGGGGATAGCGTCATAACCATTGAATAACGCAATCCAGGTTACCGTAATGGCGAATACCAGGCTCTTAATCAGGCAGTTCACCAGATCCATTCGCCAGTCGACGGCATTTTGCATCGCGGTCCAGAAAAAACCACCGTCAATGCCCTTCCAGCTCACGCCCACCAGCGCGCCACCCCAGATCCCCACCGCGACGAAGATAATCGTCAGCAACGGCAGCGAAATGACGCCGGCCCAGAAACGGGGAGAAATGACGCGGCGCAGCGGATCCACAGCCATCATCTCCATACTGGAGAGCTGTTCCGTGGCCCGCATCAGGCCAATCTCGGCGGTCAGCGCCGACCCGGCGCGACCGGCAAACAGCAGCGCGGCGACCACCGGCCCCAGCTCGCGCAGCAGCGACAGCGCCACCAGCATGCCAAGACTGGTCTCTGCGCTGTAGGTGGTTAAGACCAGATAACCCTGCAGCCCGAGCACCATACCGATAAACAGGCCCGATACAATGATAATCAGCATCGACAGAACGCCGACGTTGTAGAGTTGACGAACCAGCAGCGGCGCGTGCTTGCGAAACTCTGGTTTGCCGACAACGGCGTTAAACAGCATTAATCCGGCGCGTCCGAAGGTCGCGGTGGTTTTAATACCGCGATGGCCTAGCGCGGCCAGCGCATTAAACAGCATCAGTCGCTCAACTCCCTATGCCTAATAAATCATGGTGATAGTCGCCAGCCGGATAACGGAACGGCACCGGGCCGTCGGCAATACCATCAATGAACTGACGAACCCGAGGGTCGGCATTCTCCCGTAGCGACTGGGCGCTGCCGTGGGCGACAATCTTTTTATCCGCCACGATATACGCATAGTCCGCGATGCTCAGCACCTCAGGCACATCGTGCGAAACCACGATGCAGGTGACGCCCAGCGTGCTGTTGAGTTCAGAAATCAGCTTCACCAGCACGCCCATGGTGATGGGATCCTGCCCGACGAACGGTTCGTCGAACATAATGAGATCCGGCTCCAGGGCGATGGCCCTCGCCAGGGCGGCGCGGCGCGCCATGCCGCCGGAAAGCTCGGAGGGCATTAACTTCGCCGCACCGCGCAGCCCCACCGCCTCCAGCTTCATCATCACCGTCGTATGCAGCAGCGCAGGCGGCAGATGCGTATGTTCGCGCAGCGGGTAGGCGACGTTGTCAAAAACATTGAGGTCGGTAAACAGCGCCCCAGACTGGAACAGCATGCTCATCCGCTTACGCACCGTGTACAGACGTGAACGGGTCATCTGCGGCACGTTCTCGCCATCGAACAGGATCTCTCCCCTGTCCGGCGGGATCTGTCCGCCGATCAGGCGTAACAGGGTAGTCTTGCCGATCCCCGAAGGTCCCATAATCGCAGTAATTTTACCGCGCGGCACCGACAGCGAGATGTCGTCGAAGATCACGCGATCGCCGCGAGAAAAGCGGATACCGCGCACTTCAACTAAATTCGCCTGAGTTTGGCTCATAAAATCATCCTTACTAAGCACCTGATGGGCAAGCATCGCCCTTTCTTACGCCACAATCACAACATTTTTACAGAATCTTACCTGCACAGGTTAGCGAAAGCTGGCATTTGTTTTACTTTTGGCACGCATAAAGTCAAAATTAAGAATTCGTTACGCTGCGTAGGGATAACCCAGCGAGGCGACGATTATACCTGAAGAAAGGACTTTAGATGCTCTTAGCGACGGCTCTGTTAATTATTGGTTTATTGCTGGTTGTCTACAGCGCCGATCGTCTGGTCTATGCCGCCTCCATCCTTTGTCGCATGTTGGGGATCCCGCCGCTGATCATCGGTATGACGGTGGTGAGTATTGGCACCAGCCTGCCAGAGATCATGGTTTCCACCGCGGCCTCGCTGCATGGGCAGACCGATCTGGCGGTGGGCACCGCGCTCGGCTCCAATATCACCAATATTCTCCTGATCCTCGGTCTGGCTGCCTTACTCAGGCCATTTACCGTGCATTCTGATATTCTGCGCCGCGAATTACCGCTAATGTTGCTGGTCAGCGTGCTGGCGGGGCTGGTGCTCTATGATGGTCAACTGTCCCGTCTCGACGGCCTGTTTTTACTGGCGCTGGCGCTGCTATGGCTGCTGTTCACCATCAAGATCGCCCGTCTGGCGGAACGCCAGGGAAGCGATAGCCTGACCCGCGAACAGCTGGCGGAACTGCCGCGTGAAGGGTCGCTGCCGGTCGCTCTGCTGTGGTTAGGGGTGGCGATGATCGTCATGCCGATGGCCACCCGCATGGTGGTGGATAACAGCACGGTGCTGGCAAACTATTTTGCCATCAGCGAACTGACCGTCGGCCTGACGGTAGTGGCGATAGGCACCAGCCTGCCGGAGCTGGCCACCGCCATCGCCGGGGCGCGCAAAGGGGAAGATGACATTGCCATCGGCAATATCATCGGCGCGAATATCCTCAATATTGCGCTGGTGCTGGGTTTGCCGGCGCTGATCGCGCCGGGAGCCTTTGCGGCGGAAGCCTTTACCCGCGACTATGGCGTGATGTTGCTGGTCAGCCTGATCTTCGCGGTGCTGTGCTGGCGCCGTAGGCAGCAGCCGGGACGACTGGTTGGCGCGCTGCTGGTCAGTGGTTTTGTGGTTTGGTTGGCGATGCTGTTCTGGACAGCGCCGCTCTTCGTTGAATGACTCAGGATAACATCATGTCGCAAATAGATTTGCCCACGGATTTTGACTTTCAACAGGCCGGCCGTCAGGTGCTGGAAATTGAACGTGAAGGTCTGGCCCAGCTCGATCAATATATAAATGAAGATTTCACCCGCGCCTGCGAAACGATTTTCCGCTGCGGCGGGAAAGTCGTGGTGATGGGGATGGGCAAATCCGGCCATATCGGCCGCAAAATGGCGGCAACCTTCGCCAGTACCGGCACGTCGGCATTTTTTGTCCACCCTGGCGAAGCCGCGCACGGCGATTTGGGCATGGTTACGCCGCAGGACGTGGTGATTGCGCTGTCGAACTCCGGCGAATCGAACGAAATCCTCGCGCTGATCCCGGTCCTGAAACGCCAGCAGGTGAAGCTTATCTGCATCACCAGCCGGCCTGAAAGCAGCATGGCGCGCGCGGCGGATATCCATCTGTGCGTGAAAGTGCCGAAAGAGGCTTGTCCATTAGGGCTGGCCCCCACCTCCAGCACCACCGCCGCGCTGGTGATGGGCGATGCCCTCGCCGTCGCCCTGCTGGAGGCTCGCGGCTTTACCGCTGAGGATTTCGCTCTCTCGCATCCGGGCGGCGCACTCGGTCGTAAGCTGTTGCTGCGCGTCAATGATATTATGCATACCGGTGATGAGATCCCGCACGTCGGCCTGCAGGCCACCCTGCGCGATGCGCTGCTGGAAATCACTCGTAAAAATTTAGGTATGACCGCTATCTGCGATGACGACATGAACATCATCGGTATCTTTACCGACGGTGACCTGCGCCGGGTCTTCGACACCGGCGTCGATATGCGCGATGCCAGCATTGCCGACGTCATGACCCGGGGAGGGATCCGCATCCGGCCCGGCACCCTGGCGGTGGATGCGCTAAACCTGATGCAATCCCGTCATATCACCTGCGTGCTGGTTGCCGATGGCGACCATCTGCTGGGTGTGGTACATATGCACGATCTCCTGCGCGCGGGCGTAGTGTAAGTAAGGAAAAAATAATGAATAATGCTGATGCTCAGTTAGCGACCTGCTATGGGCCGGTAAGCCAGACGTTTCTCGATCGCGCGGCTAAGATCCGTCTACTGATCCTCGATGTCGACGGTGTATTATCCGACGGGCTTATCTATATGGGTAATCACGGCGAGGAGCTGAAAGCGTTCAACGTCCGCGATGGCTATGGTATCCGCTGCGCGCTGACCTCTGGCATTGAAGTGGCGATTATTACCGGACGAAAAGCTAAACTGGTAGAAGATCGCTGTCAGACGCTGGGCATTACGCATTTGTATCAGGGGCAGTCGGACAAGCTGCTGGCGTTCCGCGATCTCATTGACAAACTGAGCGTGCGGCCAGAGGAAGTCGCCTACATCGGCGACGATCTGATTGACTGGCCGGTGATGGCCGAAGTGGGCCTCAGCGTCGCCGTCGCGGATGCGCATCCGCTGCTGCTGCCGCGCGCCGATTACATCACCCGGATTAATGGCGGACGCGGCGCGGTACGCGAAGTCTGCGATTTGTTACTATTGGCGCAGGGCAAGCTGGATGAGGCCAAAGGGCAATCAATATGAGTAAAACCAGACGTTGGGTTATCATTTTACTGTCGCTGCTTGCGCTGATCCTCATCGGCCTGAATCTGGCGAATACGGACGACACGGCCCAGCCGGAGGTCAATCCCAACGACCCGACGTATAAAAGCGAACACACTGACACCGTGGTGTACAGTCCGGAAGGCGCCCTGAGCTATCGGCTGATCGCCGAGCACGTGGAGTATTTTTCCGATCAGGAGGTCTCCTGGTTTACCAAACCGGTGATGACCACCTTTGATACCAATAAGGTGCCGACCTGGTCAGTCAGGGCTGATAAAGCGAAGCTGACAAATGACCGGATGCTCTATCTTTACGGGCACGTTGAGGTGAATGCGCTCGCGCCAGACTCTCAACTGCGCAAAATTACGACGGATAACGCCCAGATAAATCTGGTAACGCAGGACGTTACCTCCGATGACATGGTGACGTTATACGGCACCACATTTAATTCCAGCGGCCTGAAAATGCGTGGAAACCTTCGCAGCAAAAATGCCGAGCTGATTGAAAAGGTGAGAACCTCTTATGAAATTCAGAACAAACAAACTCAGCCTTAAGATTGCGCTCGCCGGCGCGTTACTGGCCGCCAGCCTGCCGGCCCTCGCCAAGACGGGCGATACCGATCAGCCGATCCATATCGAATCCGATCAGCAGTCGCTGGATATGCAGGGCAACGTCGTCACCTTCACCGGTAACGTGGTCGTGACTCAGGGGACGATCAAGATTAACGCTGATAAAGTGGTAGTCACCCGTCCGGGCAATGAAAAAGGCAAAGAGGTGATCGAAGGTTTCGGTAACCCGGCCACCTTCTACCAGATGCAGGATAACGGCAAACCGGTAAAAGGCCGGGCGTCGAAAATGCGCTATGAGCTGCAGAACGATTACGTCGTGCTGACCGGCAACGCGTACCTTGAACAGCTCGACAGCAACATCAAGGGCGACAAGATCACCTATCTGGTGAAAGAGCAAAAAATGCAGGCCTTCAGCGACAAAGGTCGACGCGTCACCACCGTTCTGGTGCCGTCCGAGCTGCAGGACAAAAGCGGCAACCAGCAAAAGAAGAGTAACTAATCCGTTATGGCAACCTTAACTGCGAAGAATCTCGCTAAAGCGTATAAAGGCCGCCGCGTGGTGGAAGATGTCAGTCTCACCGTTAACTCGGGGGAGATTGTCGGCTTGCTCGGCCCCAACGGCGCCGGTAAAACCACCACCTTCTACATGGTGGTCGGGATTGTGCCGCGCGACGCGGGCAATATCATCATTGATGACGAAGACATCAGCCTGCTGCCGCTGCACGCGCGCGCGCGCCGGGGGATCGGCTATCTGCCGCAGGAAGCCTCGATTTTCCGTCGCCTGAGCGTCTATGACAACCTGATGGCGGTTCTGCAGATCCGTGACGATTTGAGCAGCGAACAGCGGGAAGATCGCGCCAAAGAGCTGATGGAAGAGTTTCATATTGAGCACCTGCGCGACAGCCTCGGTCAGGCGCTCTCCGGTGGCGAACGCCGCCGCGTCGAAATCGCTCGCGCGCTGGCGGCAAACCCGAAATTTATTCTTCTGGATGAACCCTTTGCCGGCGTGGATCCGATCTCGGTTATCGATATCAAACGCATCATTGAGCATTTGCGCGACAGCGGCCTCGGCGTACTGATTACCGATCATAACGTCAGAGAGACGCTCGCCGTCTGCGAACGCGCGTATATTGTCAGTCAGGGACACCTTATCGCTCATGGTACACCGCAGCAGATCCTCGAAGATGAGCAGGTTAAGCGCGTGTATCTTGGGGAAGACTTCAGACTCTGATAGGGTAGAGGTTACAGACGTTTTAGCCGGAGATATTTACCCTGAACATGAAGCAAGGTTTGCAATTAAGGCTTAGCCAACAGCTTGCCATGACGCCGCAGCTGCAGCAGGCGATTCGTTTGCTGCAGTTGTCCACGTTAGAACTCCAGCAAGAGCTCCAGCAAGCGCTGGAAAGTAACCCGTTGCTTGAGCAAACCGATCTTCACGACGAGGTAGAGGCGAAAGAGGTGGAGGACCGCGAGTCTCTCGATACCGTCGACGCGCTTGAGCAAAAAGAGATGCCCGACGAGCTTCCTCTCGATGCCAGCTGGGATGAAATCTATACCGCCGGTACGCCGTCAGGCAACGGCGTGGACTATCAGGACGACGAACTCCCCGTTTATCAAGGCGAGACCACCCAGACGCTGCAGGATTACCTGATGTGGCAGGTCGAGCTGACGCCCTTCACCGATACCGACCGCGCCATCGCCACCTCCATTGTCGACGCCGTCGACGATACGGGCTACCTCACCGTTCAGATTGAAGATATCGTCGACAGCATCGGCGATGAGGAGATCGGCCTCGAAGAAGTGGAAGCCGTCCTGAAGCGCATCCAGCGTTTCGATCCGGTTGGCGTCGCGGCGAAAGATCTGCGCGACTGCCTGCTGATCCAGCTCTCGCAGTTCGCCAAAGAGACGCCATGGCTGGAAGAGGCCCGGCTGATTATCAGCGATCATCTCGATCTTCTGGCCAACCATGATTTCCGCACCCTGATGCGGGTGACCCGCCTGAAAGAAGAGGTGCTGAAAGAGGCGGTAAATCTGATCCAGTCCCTGGATCCCCGTCCTGGCCAGTCCATTCAAACCAGCGAACCGGAATATGTCATTCCCGACGTGCTGGTGCGCAAGGTCAGCGGCCGCTGGACCGTGGAGCTCAACGCCGACAGCATTCCACGGCTGAAAATTAATCAGCAGTATGCGGCAATGGGCAACAGCGCCCGCAATGACGCCGACGGCCAGTTCATTCGCAGCAATCTTCAGGAAGCCCGCTGGCTGATCAAAAGTCTTGAAAGCCGCAACGATACCCTGCTTCGCGTCAGCCGCTGCATCGTAGAACAGCAGCAGGCTTTTTTCGAACAGGGTGAAGAGTATATGAAGCCGATGGTGCTGGCCGATATCGCCCAGGCCGTCGAGATGCATGAATCGACAATTTCCCGTGTCACCACGCAAAAATATCTGCACAGTCCGCGCGGTATTTTTGAACTGAAGTATTTCTTCTCCAGCCATGTTAATACCGAAGGCGGTGGCGAAGCCTCGTCGACGGCGATTCGCGCGCTGGTGAAGAAACTCATCGCCGCGGAAAACCCCGCGAAGCCGTTGAGCGACAGTAAGCTCACCTCCATGTTGTCCGAGCAGGGTATCATGGTCGCGCGCCGCACTGTCGCGAAGTACAGAGAGTCTTTATCCATCCCGCCGTCAAACCAGCGTAAACAACTGGTCTGACACAACCGATAAGGAAGACACTATGCAGCTCAACATTACAGGACACAACGTCGAGATCACTCCCGCGATGCGCGACTTCGTCACGGCGAAGTTCAGCAAGCTGGAACAATTTTTCGACCGGATCAATCAGGTCTATATTGTGTTAAAAGTAGAGAAAGTGACGCAAATTGCGGACGCGAATCTGCATGTCAACGGTGGCGAAATCCATGCCAGTGCGGAAGGGCAGGATATGTATGCGGCTGTCGATGGTCTTATCGACAAGCTGGCAAGGCAGTTAACGAAGCATAAAGATAAACTAAAACAACACTAATTGTCCGGGCCCCCCTGCGTCCGCCGTCAGTTAACATCGGCGACGGGCGCGGGGGCGCTCAGGTGAAATTATGATGAACAACGATTCGGCTCTACAACTGAGCAACGTCCTGAACCAGGAATGTACCCGTAGCCAGGTTCACTGCCAGAGCAAGAAGCGTGCTCTGGAAATCATTAGCGAACTGGCCGCCAAACAGTTAAGTTTGCCGCCGCAGGTGGTGTTCGAAGCGATCCTCACCCGCGAAAAAATGGGCAGTACCGGGATTGGCAATGGTATCGCCATTCCCCACGGAAAACTGGAAGAGGATACGCTGCGTGCTGTCGGCGTTTTTGTCCAGCTGGAAACCCCCATCGCCTTCGACGCGATCGACAATCAGCCTGTCGACCTGCTGTTCGCGCTGCTGGTGCCGGCCGATCAGACAAAAACCCACCTGCATACGCTCTCCCTGGTGGCCAAACGGCTGGCCGACAAAGCGATTTGTCGTCGCCTGCGCGCGGCGCAGAGCGATGAAGAGTTGTATGAGATCATCACCGAAGCAGGAAGCAGCGATGACGCATAACGGCAGTCGCACCTTATCCTTTATCGTACTGAGGAGAAACGGTACATGGTACTGATGATCGTCAGCGGCCGCTCGGGCTCGGGTAAATCCGTCGCTCTGCGAGCGCTGGAAGATATGGGCTTTTACTGCGTGGATAACCTGCCGGTCGTGCTGCTGCCCGATCTGGCACGGTCGCTGGCTGACCGCAATATTTCGGCGGCCGTCAGCATCGACGTGCGGAACATGCCGGAATCACCGGAGATCTTCGAGCAGGCCATGAAAAACCTGCCGGAGTGCTTTTCGCCGCAGCTGCTGTTTCTCGATGCCGATCGCAACACGCTGATCCGTCGATACAGCGACACCCGTCGCCTGCATCCGCTGTCGAGCAAGAATTTGTCGCTGGAAAGCGCCATCGACGAAGAGAGCGATCTGCTGGAGCCCCTGCGCTCGCGGGCCGACCTGATTGTCGATACCTCGGAGATGTCGGTTCACGAGCTGGCGGAAATGTTGCGCACCCGGCTGCTGGGTAAACGTGAACGCGAACTGACCATGGTCTTCGAATCCTTCGGCTTTAAGCACGGTATCCCGATCGATGCCGATTACGTCTTTGACGTGCGCTTTCTGCCAAACCCGCACTGGGATCCGAAGCTGCGTCCTATGACCGGTCTGGATAAACCGGTGGCCGCCTTCCTCGATCGGCACACCGAAGTGCACAACTTTATTTACCAGACCCGGAGCTATCTTGAGCTATGGTTACCGATGCTGGAGACCAACAATCGCAGCTATCTGACGGTGGCCATTGGCTGTACCGGCGGTAAACATCGTTCGGTTTATATTGCTGAACAACTGGCTGACTACTTCCGCTCGCGCGGCAAAAACGTACAGTCTCGTCATCGGACGCTGGAAAAACGTAAATCATGACCGTAAAGCAGACCGTTGAAATCACCAATAAGCTGGGCATGCACGCCCGCCCGGCGATGAAGCTGTTCGAACTAATGCAGAATTTCGATGCCGAGGTGTTGCTACGCAATGATGAAGGCACGGAGGCGGAAGCCAACAGCGTCATTGCCCTGCTGATGCTGGACTCGGCGAAAGGACGGCAGATAGAGGTGGAGGCCAGCGGTCCGCAGGAAGTGGAAGCCCTCGCCGCGGTGATTGCCCTGTTTAATGCCGGGTTTGACGAAGATTAAACGTGATGCTTCCCGGCGACGGACGACTGGCGACTGTACCAGCCCCGGCGCCGGATTAACCCGCTAATAGAGCTTATGCTCACGCATGAACCCTTCCCCACCCAGCTGTCGCATCTGACGTAAGATCCAGGCCTGGCGGTTGCGCACATAGCCCGAAGGCGCGTCGGCGCGATAGCGGATCGGGTTTGGCAGCACCGCGGCCAGCAGAGCCGCTTCCCCCGGCGTCAACTGGCTGGCGGGCTTATGAAAATAGCGCTGGGCGGCCGCTTCCACACCAAAAATCCCATCGCCAAACTCGGCAATATTCAGGTAGACGGTCAGGATCCGCTTTTTACTCCACACGGTTTCCATGCCGACGGTCAACCCGGCTTCCAGCCCCTTGCGCAGCCAGCTACGTCCATCCCACAGAAACAGATTTTTCGCCGTCTGCTGCGACAGCGTTGATGCGCCGCGAATGCGGGTATCGTGACGCTCATTGTGCGCCAGCGCCTTTTCTATCGCCGGGACGTCAAACCCCCAGTGTTCCGGGAACTTCTGATCTTCGGCGGCAATCACCGCCAGCCCCATCCACGGGGAGATGTTATCCATGGCGACCCAGTCGGAGTGCGCCAGATAGTGGACATCTCCGGACAGCCAGGCGCTAACCTGCCGCTCAAGCATGACCGCCGAAAAGGGCACCGGCAGCACGCTAAACAGCGCGATCCCCCCGCCCCAGAAGACGGCGGCGATCAGCAGCAGACGCAGCGCCAATCGTTTAAGCAGCGCGAAGGGCGCAATGCGGAGCTTCATGCGCTCAGCGCCAGCACGCGGGCGACCAGTTTTTCGATCCCGGTAGCGGCTTGAGCAATATTCTCCGCCAGCATATACGCCGGAGTGGTAACCACTTTGTTCTCTTCATCCACCACGATGTCGTCGACCGGGCAAGGCACATGCTCCGCCCCCATCTCCTCCACCACATCGGCGGTGTCGAGATCGGTCCCGATAGTCATCCGCAGCGGAAACGCAAAGATCTTCGGCAGCAGCGCCGGAGCGATGCACATAAAGCCCAGCGGCTTGCCGGCCTGATGCATCGCCAGCGTCAGGGCCCGCAGGTCGCGGTCCACCTCGCATTCGCTGCCCTCGGCGGCGAAGCTGCTTAAGTTTTTCGCCGCGCCGAAGCCGCCGGGGACGATCAGCGCGTCCAGCGTCTCCTCACGCGCCTGCGCCAGCGGCAGGATGTCGCCGCGGGCGATGCGCGCCGCTTCAACCAGCACGTTGCGTTGCTCGGTCAACGGTTCGCCCGTCAGATGGTTGATGACGTCGCGCTGCGGTTTATCGGGCGCAAAGCAGACCGCCTGCGCGCCGTTGCGCGCGATCGCCAGCAGGGTAATCACTGCCTCATGAATTTCACTGCCGTCGTACACGCCGCAGCCGCTCAGTACCACACCAATTTTTTTCATCGCCTTCGCTCCTCCATGCAACTCGCTGAAACCAGTCAAAAATGTCGATTTACTCGCTATGCTTCACATATTTTACTGATTCATGTAACAAATTAGTTAAGCTTTGCTATCTTAATGAGCGAGCAATCCACTTCTCAGGTTGCGCCACGTAACAACATCACTCAAATCACACTGGCTCAACCACCAGTTCCCTGGTGTTGGCGCAGTATTCGCGCACCCCGGTCTGTCCGGGGTCATTTTTTCCCGGCCTTCGCCACCCACGCCTTCAGAACCGCCACGTCGTTTTGCCACTCGGATTTCATCTCTTCAACCCATTCAGCGACATTATCAGACCAGGCAGGCAGGTCCGGCGTCTGGATCTGCTGACCCAGCTGCTGGATGTGGCGCAGGCCAATAGAGCCCGCAGCCCCTTTGATCTTATGCCCCTCTTCAACGATCCCTTTTTGATCCCGGGCGGTGAGATTAGACTCAAGGACGGACATATAGCCCGGCATCATCTTTTCAAATACCGCGAGGCCATCGTTGATAAGCTTCGGTCCCACCAGTTCGATATATTGCTCCAGCATATCGGTATCCAGCACCGCGTCGGCTTTATGCCGATCGGCCGCCGGCGCTTCCTGCGCCTCCTCTTCCGGCGCATCCCAGAATTTTTTAATCATGGCCGTCAGCGCCGGCACCGATAGCGGCTTGCTCAGCACATCGTCCATGCCGGCATCCAGATACTCTTTCTTATTCTTCAGCACGTTGGCGGTCAGGGCCACCAGCGGCGGCAGCTCATCCGCGGCAAAATTCTGTTTTAGCTGACGAGAAATATCCAGTCCCGTCATATCCGGCAGCTGGATATCCAGCAGCACCAGGTCGTACTCGCCAGGCTCAAACATCTCCAGCGCGGCTTTGCCGGTCATCGCGACATCCACGCTGTTGCCCAGCTTTTCCAGCACCGAGCGCGCCACAATGACGTTGAGCTCAATATCTTCCACCAGCAGCACGTTGAGCGCCGGTAATGGCATGTCGTCTTCCGCCAGCGTATCTTCCACTTCTTCCGCAATGGCAGGCGCATGGACGGTGAGCGTAAAGGTCGCCCCTTTACCCGGCTGGCTGGTGACGCTGATATCGCCGCCCATATTGCGCGCCAGGCGACGCGATACGGCAAGGCCAATCCCGGTGCCGGTGGCGGGTTTGCCGCCGTGGCTGTCTTTGACCTGGTAATACATGGCGAATATTTTGTCCTGCTCCGCTTCAGGAATACCAATCCCGGAGTCTTCCACTTCAAAGTGCAGGATATCGCCTTCGTCATAGCGCACGCGGACATTCACCCCTCCGCCCTGTGGGGTAAACTTCACGGCGTTGCTGATAAGATTCCACAGGATCTGCCGCAGGCGGGTGCCATCGGTGATCACCTTGTGCGGCAGCGGCAGGCTCGGCTCCAGCACAAAGCGCAGTCCCTTCTGCTGCGCCTGCAGACCGGAAAGGTTTTCCAGGTCGGCAAGGAAGCTGGTGAAGTCCACCGGCTGGTTATCGAGCTGCACCTTACGGCGCTCCATTTTATCCATGTCGATAATATCATTGAAGATATTCCCCAGCGTCACCGCTGAGACATGGATGGTTTTCAGGTATTTTTCCTGCTCGCTGGTCAGTTCGGTATCCAGCAAAATTCGGCTCAGCCCGACAATCCCGTTCAGCGGGGTACGCAGCTCATGGCTGATGGTGGAGATGAAGGTGGTTTTATCCCGGCTGGCGCGTTCGAGGGCGTCCTGATAGCGTTTTCGTTCGGTGATATCGCGTCCGAAGCCCATCAGACCACGACGCTTACCGACGCGATCGTAGTACGGGACCTTGCGGATTTCGAAGCACGCTTTACGACCATCGGGATAGTCCAGCCACTGCTCATAGGTCAGCGATACATTGTGGCGGAACACCTTCTCATCGGTTTCCAACACCTTTTCCGCCGCCTCTTCGCTATAGACATCCTGCGGTTTGAGGTGGATCAGCTGTTTCTCGCTTTTGCCGGTCAGCAGCTCCATCGCCCGGTTACAGCCGGAAAACTCTTTATCCTCATTGCGGTAGAAGACCAGGTCCGGGGAGGCATCGAGGAAAGAGCGCAGAAAGGAGGATTGCTGTTCGAGCTGGATCTGCGTCTCTTCACGCTCTTTCATCTCGATCTTCAGCTGCTCGAGGGTGGTCTCACGCTCGGCTTCCGCCTTTTCACGTTCGCCAATCTCCTGATTCAACTGCGCGATATTGTCTTTCAGCTGCACGTTCAGCTTCAGATCGCGCTCACGCATCTCCTCCAGTTTCTCCACCAGCCGCGAAAGACGCTGGCGGGACTCTTCAAGCTGCTCCACCACCACCGAGAGAAAATAGACCGCCCACGGGGTGATCAGCAGACCGAAGAAGATAGAGCGGATAACGTCGATGCTTTCAACCTGGCCATGCAGCACCATGGTGACCGCCATCTGTACCACGATGGCCAGCACCACCAGCGCAAGTGCCAACAGCATTGAAAAGCGGACCAGACCCAGCTTCATCATCAGGTCGACATAATACTGCGCCAGCATACGAATTTGCTTCATAAGGGATTCCTTCACGACAACTCCGCACAATAATACTCAATTCTGAGCAATGCGCTGTAAGTTGTGCAAAAAATGCGGGAAGGAGCCGATATGACGGCTGGCCGCCGAGGCGAACCAGCCGCGAAAAAGAAGCATGGTCAGGAGGGGGTTAGCGCTTGCTTAGCGCCTCCCAGAGACCTTTGAGGTAGGTCACCCCGAGTGCGCGATCGTATAAACCATAGCCCGGGCGTCCGGTCTCTCCCCAGATAAAGCGGCCATGATCCGGGCGTATATAGCCGTCGAAGCCGTTGTCGTGCAACGCTTGCATCACCTTATACATATCCAGGGAGCCGTATTCTGACGGATGGGCGCACTCGTAAAAGTCTTTATCCTGCATCAGTTTAATATTGCGGACGTGGGCAAAATGGATCCGCTTGCGGCGGGTAAACTCAGCCAGAATAGCGTATACGTCGTTATCCGGATCTTCGGCAATCGAGCCGGTGCAGAGGGTGATGCCGTTGGCGGGTGAATCGACAGCCCGGCAGATCCAGTCCAGATCGTCGCGGTTTTTGACCACCCGCGGCAGGCCAAATATCGAGTACGGCGGATCGTCAGGGTGGATCGCCATTTTCACGCCCACCTCTTCGCAAACCGGGATCACCGCCTGCAGAAAATAGACCAGGTTCTCCCGCAGCTTATGGTCATCCACCGCGCTATATTTGGCAAACAGGGTCTGCACTTCCGCCAGCCGTTCCGGCTCCCAGCCCGGCAACGCGAAGCCGTTTGAATTCTCAAGCACCTCCTTCACCACGTCTTCCAGCCGCTTATCGATATCTTTCTTCTCAAAAGCCATCGTCAACGAGCCATCCGGCAGGACGTAGTTCATATCCGTCTTCATCCAGTCGAACACCGGCATGAAGTTATAGCAGATGACTTTGACGCCGAAGCGGGCAAGGTGGCGAATGGTCTGCTGATAGTTGGCAATATAGCGGTCACGAGAAGGGAGGCCGATTTTGATATCGTCATGGATGTTGACGCTCTCTATTACCTCCATTTTCAGGCCTGCGGCATGGGCCTGGCTGACCAGACGCTCAATTTTATCCTCCGGCCATACCTCGCCCACCGCGACGTCATAGAGCGCGCCGACCACCCCCTCCACGCCGGGGACCTGGCGTATATGCTCTAATGAAACCTTATCTTCCTCTGGTCCAAACCAGCGCATTGTCATCTGCATCGTCATCACCTGCTCAACATAGTTTAATTTCACCCTACTACCATACCAGTAATCATAATTGATTGAGCCTTAACTGTCGTGATGGCGATCACATTCCTGCTGACCGGCTCGCCGGTGAGGTCGCTTTCGTTACATTCATAATTTTTCTCAATTTATTTCAATAGATTAATCATTGCCGGGCTTTTTCTGACGACCTTCGCCAAATGTGATCCAGAGCTAGTTATGATCAATTGCATACTTGTATGGTAATAAAAGTCACGATATTTGTTCAGAAAACAGACAAGGGAAGGAACAGAAATGAGAAGCGTCGTTGTCAAAGAGCCAGGCCAACTGAACATCGAATCACGTCCGGTTCCCGCTCCGGGCGCCCACGAAGTCCGGGTGAAAATCGCCTTTGCCGGGATCTGCGGTTCCGATGTGCATATCTATCAGGGCCACAACCCCTTCGCGAAATATCCCCGCGTGATCGGCCATGAATTCTTCGGCATCATCGATGCCGTCGGCGAACAGGTCTCTCCGGCACGCATCGGCGAGCGCGTCGCAGTCGACCCTGTCGTCAGCTGCGGCCAGTGTTATCCCTGCTCGGTGGGGCGGCCGAATGTCTGTGCGCAGCTCCAGGTCATCGGGGTTCACCGCGACGGCGGATTCAGCGACTACGCCTGCGTGCCGGCGAAAAACGCCTGGCGCATTCCGGAAGCCATCAGCGATCGTCAGGCGACGATGGTTGAGCCTTTTACCATTGCGGCAAACATTACCGCCCAGCTGCAGCCCATGGCGCAGGATATCGCCCTGATCTACGGCGCAGGTCCGATGGGTCTGACGGTGATCCAGGCGCTGAAGGGGGTGTATGGCGTTAAGCAGGTGATCGTCGTGGACCGCATTGCCGAACGTCTGCAGATGGCGCGGGACAATGGCGCCGATCTGACGCTGGATAACACTCACCAGCCGCTGGCGGAACAGCTGGCGCAGCGGCAGATAGCCCCCACGCTGGTCATCGATGCCGCCTGCCACCCGGCGATCCTTCAGGAGGCCATTCTCCTCGCCTCTCCCGCCGCACGCATCGGCATACTCGGCTTCTCCGGCGAGGCGTCCACCCTCACCCAGCAAAGCATCACCAGTAAAGAGATCTCCATTTTCTCCTCCCGGCTGAACAGCGGACGTTTTCCTCTGGTCATCGACTGGATGGAGAAAGGCCTTATCCAGCCTGAGGCGTTAATCACCCACTGCATGCCGCTGGAGCAGGTAAAAGAGGCTATGGAGATTTTTGCCAACGATCGGAAAACCTGCTGCAAGGTATTACTGCAGCTGGGGTAAATACTAAATAACGGGCGACGTGAATATTGATATCCGTCGCGCCAGAGCTCAATAACATACTCATCACGGTGTCATCATGGGAAAAAATATCCGCTGGATTATCGTCCTGTTATTATTTTTAGTATATATGATTAATTATCTTGACCGGGTGGCGTTATCCATTACGGTACCGATGATTGAAAAGGATCTGGCGCTAAACGCCGAACAGTTTGGTATTATTTTCGGCAGTTTTTTCTTCGGCTACGCGGTATTTAATTTTATTGGCGGTCTGGCCGTGGATAAGTTTGGCGCAACGCTGGTCCTGGGGCTGGCGGTGGGGATGTGGTCGCTATTTTGCGGCTTAACCGCCTTTGCCACCGGCTTTTATTCCATGCTGATGCTGCGCGTCCTCTTCGGGATGGCTGAAGGCCCGATTTGCGCGTCGGCGAACAAGATGATCAACGGCTGGTTTCCTAAGAAGCAAGCGGCTACCGCCGTAGGGCTGCTCAGCGCCGGCTCTCCGCTGGGCGGCGCGGTTGCCGGCCCCATCGTCGGTTATCTGGCCCTCGCATTCGGCTGGCGCCCGGCGTTTATGATTATTTTCGCCATCGGTATTGTGTGGATGGTCGTGTGGTTTTTTATTGCCGCCAACTCGCCTGACAAACATAAGCATGTCAGTCAGGAAGAGCTCATGCTCATTAATAAAATGAAGCAAGAGGAGGACGCCCTGGAAACCGTAGAAAATCAAACCGCTCACTCATTGGGTTATTATCTCAAGCAGCCTATTATTCTGGTAACGGCCTTTGCGTTCTTCTGCTACAACTATATTTTGTTTTTCTTCCTCAGCTGGTTCCCGTCCTATCTGGTTCAGCAGCACCATCTGGATATTAAACAGATGAGCCTCACCACCATGATCCCATGGATAGTCGGCTTTGTCGGCCTGGCGCTGGGGGGCTATATTTCCGATAAAATTTTTAAACTCACCGGACGCCTGCTGCTGTCGCGCAAAATTGTGCTGGTGGTATGTCTGCTGATGGCCGCCATCTGTGTGGGGCTTGCCGGTACCGTCAGCAGCGTCGTTCCTGCCGTTCTGCTGATGTCGGTCTCCATCTTTTTCCTCTATGTCACCGGAGCGATCTACTGGGCGATTATCCAGGACGTGGTGCATAAATCCCGCGTCGGAGGCACCAGCGGCTTTATCCACCTTATCGGCAGCGTCTCCGGCATCGTGGGGCCGATTGTCACCGGCTATATCGTGCAGTCTACCGGTAAATTCGACAGCGCCTTTGTCCTCGCCGGCACTATCGCCGCGCTCGGCGCCCTGCTGGTACTGTTCGTGATCAAAACGCCACGCGTGACAATGAAAGCCAGTCAGGCATAGTCGACAGCAATACCATGCCCGGCGCAGCCATCACGCCGGGCATCCTCTGAGACTATTTCACCGCCTGGGGCGCGACCCAGCTGCGGCCCAGCGCCGAACCCTGAGCGCCCTGCTCATTCAGATAGCGATCCAGTTCAACCATTCCGGTCCAGCGATTTTCGCACCACAGCGGCGCGAGCAGCGTGGGCCGACGGGCGCTGGCCGATATGCGATGGTAGATCACCTCCGGCGGGGTATGGCGGATCATCTCCCCGGCGGTGACGGTATACGCCTCCAGTTCGATGCCATCGAGACGACCGGCCTGCCATGCTTTTGCCATAATGCTGCCTTTAACGATATGCAGCGGGTGCAGCTTGATGCCATCCACGCCGGTGGTCACGACCCGCTCCAGCGTCTCGAGGCCGTGCTCCTGGGTCTCCCCGGGCAGGCCGACAATGAGATGCGCGCAAACCTTCAGTCCGCGCTCACGCGCCAGACGCGCGGTACGCTGGTAACAGGCGAAATCATGCCCGCGGTTAATGCGGTGCAGGGTCTTATCATGCGCGGTCTGCAGCCCCAGCTCCAGCCATACCTCATACCCCTGCTGGTGGTATTCACTGAGCAGGTCGAGAACCGCCTCCGGCACGCAGTCCGGGCGGGTGCCGACGCAGAGGCCAACGATATTCGCCTCGCTGACGGCCTGGCGATACATCGAGCGGAGCACCTGCACTTCAGCAAAGGTGCTGGTATAGGCCTGAAAATAGGCCAGATAGCGCTTTGCCCGGTTAACGAGCTGCGCCTGATGGGCGAGCTGTTCGGCAATGGATCGATGCTGCTGGGCTTCATCCGCAAACGAGGCCACGTTACAGAAAGTGCAGCCGCCACGGCCCAGCGTACCGTCGCGGTTCGGGCAGCTAAAACCGCCGTGCAGCGTTAGCTTATGGACCTTTTCGCCATAGCGGCGCAGAAGATCCCCACCAAACATATTGACTAATTTCTGTAACTGCATAATCTGATAGACCGGCCTCAACAAAGGGGGCCAAGCCTGCCACTTTTCGTCACCGACGGCGATGACCTGGATCAATCGTCAGCGCGGCGCCCCGCCTCATTGCATAAACAATCATGATTACTGCAATTTCATTCACCCACAGGGTAATGAGTTTTCCTTATATTTCTTCATCGCACGGCCCTAATCTACTTTATGGTAAAAAACAGTATTAATATCCACCACATAAATTTATAGCAGTCGAATATGCTAATAATGAAATATATTTCAGCGCAGATCGGTAATGCAAAGCCGCGCGCACAGTGAGACAGATCACACTAGTCTTACCCTCTGCAGACGTATCCAAAGCATAAAAAATGGCATTATCTATTTTAAAAACAAAAAGTTAACACCTGTATAGCACATTTTTGTATTAATAAGATTGCCATTTGACGTAAGTGTGGATTCCCGATAAGTTGGGAATCCGCTGGAAGCTTTCTGGATGAGCACTCTGCTCATCATATTTATGCAGTAATTGAGATTCCCTCTTAACAGCAAGTCCTCAAACTTGTGTACCGATGCAAAAAGGATTTAAAGAGGGCGAATGCGAGGTGCAAACCCCGTCGCCATGCTCTTTCTGTGCCTGTGCGCAATCGGTATCGGAGGGGGTCCGTAGAGCCTGGGGAGGTTCACTGATATGTTGTACGACAAATCCCTTGAGAGGGATAACTGTGGTTTCGGCCTGATCGCCCACATAGAAGGCGAACCTAGCCACAAGGTAGTGCGAACCGCGATACACGCACTGGCCCGCATGCAGCACCGTGGCGCAATCCTTGCCGATGGTAAAACCGGCGACGGTTGCGGTCTGCTGCTGCAAAAACCCGATCGTTTCTTCCGCATCGTTGCCGAAGAGCGCGGCTGGCGTTTAGCCAAAAACTACGCCGTTGGGATGCTGTTCCTGAATAAAGATCCTGAACTGGCGAAAGCGGCACGCCGCATCGTTGAAGAAGAACTTCAGCTTGAGACCCTGTCGATTGTTGGCTGGCGCGATGTGCCGACCAACGAAGGCGTGCTCGGTGAAATCGCCCTCTCCTCGCTGCCCCGTATTGAGCAAATCTTTGTTAACGCCCCGGCTGGCTGGCGCCCGCGCGATATGGAGCGTCGTCTGTTTATTGCGCGTCGTCGCATTGAAAAACGCCTGCAGGAAGACAAAGATTTCTACGTTTGTAGCTTGTCCAACCTGGTCAACATCTATAAAGGTCTGTGTATGCCGGCGGATTTGCCGCGCTTCTACCTGGACCTCGCGGACCTGCGCCTGGAGTCGGCTATCTGCCTGTTCCACCAGCGCTTCTCCACCAACACCGTACCACGCTGGCCGCTGGCGCAGCCGTTCCGCTACCTGGCGCACAACGGTGAAATCAACACCATCACCGGCAACCGCCAGTGGGCTCGCGCCCGTACCTATAAGTTCCAGACCCCGCTGATCCCGGACCTGCACGACGCCGCGCCGTTCGTTAACGAAACCGGCTCCGACTCCAGTTCAATGGACAACATGCTGGAGCTGCTTCTGGCCGGCGGGATGGACATCGTGCGCGCCATGCGTCTGCTGGTGCCGCCAGCCTGGCAGAACAACCCGGATATGGATCCGGAGCTGCGTTCGTTCTTCGACTTTAACTCCATGCATATGGAGCCATGGGACGGCCCGGCGGGTATCGTCATGTCCGATGGTCGCTACGCGGCCTGTAACCTCGACCGTAATGGCCTGCGCCCGGCGCGCTACGTCATTACCAAAGATAAGCTCATCACCTGCGCCTCTGAAGTCGGCATCTGGGACTACCAGCCGGACGAAGTGGTTGAGAAAGGCCGCGTGGGTCCGGGTGAGCTGATGGTTATCGATACCCGTGCCGGACGCATTCTGCACTCAGCGGAAACCGATGACGATCTGAAGAGCCGCCATCCGTATAAAGAGTGGATGGAGAAAAACGTTCGTCGCCTGGTGCCATTTGAAGATCTGCCGGACGAAGAGGTTGGCAGCCGCCAGCTGGACGACGATCTGCTGGCCAGCTACCAGAAACAGTTTAACTACAGCGCAGAAGAGCTGGACTCGGTGCTGCGCGTGCTCGGCGAAAATGGCCAGGAAGCGGTCGGCTCAATGGGCGATGACACGCCTTTCGCCGTCCTTTCCAGCCAGCCGCGCATTATCTACGATTATTTCCGTCAGCAGTTCGCCCAGGTGACGAACCCGCCTATCGATCCGCTGCGTGAAGCGCACGTCATGTCGCTGGCCACCAGCATCGGGCGCGAAATGAACGTCTTCTGCGAAGCGGAAGGCCAGGCGCATCGTCTGAGCTTCAAATCGCCGATCCTGCTGTACTCCGATTTCAAACAGCTGACGACGATGGAAGAAGAGCACTATCGTGCCGACGTCCTCGACATCACCTTCAACCCGGCAGAGGCTTCCCTCAGCGAGACGGTGAAGGCCCTGTGCGACAAAGCGGAGCAAATGGTACGCGATGGTACCGTGCTGCTGGTTCTTTCTGACCGCAACATCGCCAAAGACCGCCTGCCGGTGCCGGCGCCGATGGCCGTTGGCGCGATCCAGACCCGTCTGGTCGATAAAAGTCTGCGCTGCGATGCCAACATCATCGTTGAAACCGCCAGCGCCCGCGATCCGCATCACTTCGCCGTGCTGCTGGGCTTCGGCGCGACAGCTATCTATCCGTACCTCGCCTATGAAACGCTGGCGAAGCTGGTCGACAGCAAAGCTATCGATAAACCGTACCGTGCGGTGATGCTGAACTATCGCAACGGTATCAATAAAGGTCTGTATAAGATCATGTCCAAGATGGGGATCTCGACCATCGCCTCCTACCGCTGCTCGAAGCTGTTCGAAGCGGTCGGTCTGCATCGCGATGTCTCCGATCTCTGCTTCCAGGGCGTGGTCAGCCGCATCGGCGGCGCCGGCTTCGACGATTTCCAGCAGGACCTGCTGAATCTGTCGAAACGCGCCTGGCTGGCGCGCAAGCCGCTGGCTCAGGGCGGTCTGCTGAAGTACGTTCACGGCGGCGAATATCACGCCTACAACCCGGACGTGGTGCGTACCCTGCAGCAGGCTGTGCAGAGCGGCGAGTACAGCGATTATCAACAATACGCGAAGCTGGTTAACGAACGTCCGGCGGCCACGCTGCGCGATCTGCTGGCGCTCAATCCGGGCGAAGACGCCATCAGCATCGACGACGTGGAGCCGGCGAAGGAGCTGTTCAAACGCTTCGATACCGCAGCGATGTCGATCGGCGCCCTGAGTCCGGAAGCGCACGAATCGCTGGCGGAAGCGATGAACAGCATCGGCGGCTTCTCTAACTCCGGTGAAGGCGGTGAAGACCCGGCGCGCTACGGCACCAATAAAGTGTCGCGCATCAAGCAGGTGGCGTCCGGCCGCTTCGGCGTCACCCCAGCCTATCTGGTCAATGCCGACGTTATCCAGATCAAAGTCGCCCAGGGCGCGAAGCCGGGTGAAGGCGGCCAGCTGCCGGGTGATAAAGTCACTCCGTACATCGCCAAACTGCGCTATTCGGTACCGGGCGTGACGCTGATCTCCCCGCCGCCGCACCACGATATCTACTCTATCGAGGATTTGGCGCAGCTGATTTTCGACCTCAAGCAGGTCAACCCGAAAGCGATGATTTCGGTCAAACTGGTTTCTGAACCGGGCGTGGGCACCATCGCCACCGGCGTAGCCAAAGCATATGCCGACCTGATCACCATCGCCGGCTACGACGGCGGCACCGGGGCGAGCCCGCTCTCTTCCGTGAAATATGCCGGCTGTCCGTGGGAGCTTGGTCTGGTGGAAACCCAGCAGGCGCTGGTCGCTAACGGCCTGCGTCATAAGATCCGTCTGCAGGTGGATGGCGGCCTGAAAACCGGCCTCGATATCATCAAAGCGGCGATCCTCGGCGCGGAAAGCTTCGGTTTCGGTACCGGCCCGATGGTGGCGCTGGGCTGTAAATACCTGCGTATTTGCCACCTGAACAACTGCGCGACCGGCGTGGCGACCCAGGATGACAAACTGCGTAAGAACCACTATCACGGTCTGCCGTTCAAAGTGACCAACTACTTTGAATTTATCGCCCGTGAAACCCGCGAGCTGATGGCCCAGCTGGGCGTCAAGCGCCTGGTGGATCTGATTGGCCGCACCGATCTGCTCAAAGAGCTGGATGGGTTCACCGCCAAGCAGCAGAAACTGGATCTGGGTAAACTGCTGGAGACCGCAGAGCCGCATCCTGGCAAAGCGCTGTACTGCACCGAAAATAACCCGCCGTTCGATAACGGCGTGCTCAACGCCCAGCTGCTGCAGCAGGCGAAACCGTACGTGGATGAAAAGCAGAGCAAAACGTTCTGGTTCGATATCCGCAATACCGACCGCTCCGTGGGGGCCTCGCTGTCCGGGTATATTGCCCAGACCCATGGCGACCAGGGACTGGCGGGCGACCCGATCGTCGCTCACTTTAGCGGCACCGCGGGCCAGAGCTTCGGCGTGTGGAACGCCGGCGGCGTGGAACTGCATCTGACGGGCGACGCCAACGACTATGTCGGCAAAGGCATGGCGGGCGGTCTGCTGGCCATTCGTCCGCCGGTGGGCTCCGCTTTCCGCAGCCACGAAGCCAGCATTATCGGCAACACCTGCCTGTACGGCGCGACCGGTGGTCGTCTGTACGCCGCAGGCCGCGCAGGTGAGCGTTTCGCGGTGCGTAACTCCGGCGCCATCACCGTGGTGGAAGGCATCGGCGACAACGGCTGTGAATACATGACCGGCGGTATCGTCTGCGTGCTCGGTAAAACCGGCGTCAACTTTGGCGCAGGGATGACCGGCGGCTTTGCCTATGTCCTGGATGAAGATGGCGACTTCCGTAAACGCGTGAACCCGGAGCTGGTGGAAGTGCTGGACGTTGACTCTCTGGCTATCCATGAAGAGCACCTGCGCGGTTTAATCACCGAGCACGTGCAGCTTACCGGTTCGCAACGCGGCGAAGAGATCCTCGCCAACTGGCCGGCCTTCTCCGCGAAGTTTGCGCTGGTTAAACCGAAGTCCAGCGATGTTAAAGCACTGTTGGGTCACCGTAGTCGTTCCGCAGCTGAGCTGCGGGTGCAGGCGCAGTAAGGGGTTAAGATGAGTCAGAACGTTTATCAATTTATCGACCTGCAGCGCGTTGATCCGCCTAAGAAACCGCTGAAGATCCGTAAAATTGAATTTGTGGAAATTTACGAGCCGTTTTCAGAAGGCCAGGCCAAGGCGCAGGCGGATCGCTGCCTCTCCTGCGGCAACCCGTACTGCGAGTGGAAGTGCCCGGTGCATAACTACATCCCGAACTGGCTGAAGCTGGCCAACGAGGGGCGTATTTTTGAGGCGGCTGAGCTGTCGCACCAGACCAACACCCTGCCGGAAGTCTGCGGGCGCGTCTGCCCGCAGGACCGCCTGTGTGAAGGCTCCTGTACGCTGAACGATGAGTTCGGCGCGGTGACCATCGGCAACATCGAACGCTACATCAATGATAAGGCATTCGAGATGGGCTGGCGTCCGGATCTCTCCGGCGTGAAACCGACCGGTAAAACCGTCGCGATCATCGGCGCTGGCCCGGCGGGCCTCGCCTGTGCCGACGTGTTGACCCGCAACGGCGTCAAGGCGGTGGTGTTTGACCGCCATCCGGAAATCGGCGGCCTGCTGACCTTCGGTATCCCGGCGTTCAAGCTGGAAAAAGAGGTGATGACCCGCCGCCGGGAGATCTTCACCGGCATGGGCATTGAGTTCAAACTCAATACCGAAGTGGGCCGCGACGTGCAGCTCGACGACCTGCTGAAAGAGTACGATGCCGTGTTCCTCGGCGTCGGCACCTATCAGTCGATGCGCGGCGGGCTGGACAATGAAGACGCCCCGGGCGTCTACGACGCGCTGCCGTTCCTGATCGCCAACACCAAGCAGATCATGGGCTTTGGCGAAACCGCCGATGAGCCCTACGTCAGCATGGAAGGCAAACGCGTGGTCGTTCTCGGCGGTGGCGATACCGCGATGGACTGCGTACGTACCTCCGTCCGTCAGAATGCGGCGCACGTGATCTGCGCCTATCGTCGTGACGAAGAGAACATGCCGGGTTCAAAACGCGAAGTGAAAAACGCGCGTGAGGAAGGCGTTGAGTTCCAGTTCAACGTCCAGCCGCTGGGCGTGGAAGTGAATGCCAACGGCAAAGTGTGCGGCGTGAAGATGGCGCGCACCGAGATGGGCCAGCCGGATGCGAAAGGCCGCCGTCGCGCGGAGATCGTCGCCGGCTCTGAGCACGTGGTGCCGGCAGACGCCGTCGTCATGGCGTTTGGCTTCCGTCCCCACAGCATGGAGTGGCTGGCGAAGCACAGCGTCGAGCTGGACTCCCAGGGCCGCATCATTGCGCCGGAAGGCAGCGAGAACGCCTTCCAGACCAGCAACCCGAAAATCTTCGCCGGCGGCGATATCGTTCGCGGTTCCGACCTGGTGGTCACCGCGATTGCGGAAGGACGTAAAGCGGCTGACGGGATCCTCAACTACCTTGAAGTCTGATTAGGCCCGGAGTCTCAGCGCATAAAAGCCCGATGGTTAACGACATCGGGCTTTTTTATTGCCCATTCGCCGGGCAAACCGCCGCTTTCAGCGCCGTATTATACCAGCCGCAGATATGTTCTAAGCGGGTGATCGCCGAGCCGACGGTCACCGCCCACGCGCCGCAGCGCATTGCCTCAGCCGCCTGCGCAGGCGTATTGTAGCGTCCCTCAGCGACCACTCTGCAGCCCGCGGCGCTCAGGCTTTTCACCAGCGCCAGATCCGGCTCGACCGGTGTCTCCTCTGCGGTATAGCCTGAGAGGGTGGTGCCAACCATATCGAAGCCCAACTGCCAGCATTCAAGGGCATCGTCGAGAGAGGAACAATCTGCCATCGCATTTTTCCCCTGGCGGTGAATTGCCACCAACAACGATGCGACAGAGGCCGGACGCTGGCGCCGCGTGCCGTCAACCGCAATGATATCGGCCCCCGCCTGCGCCAGGGCATTCACATCCTCAAGCCACGGCGTAATACGCACCGGGCTATCATGCAGATCGCGCTTAATCAGCGCGATAACAGGCACCGTCACTAACGGACGAACGGCCTGCAGGTTGGCCAGACCTTCGATGCGCAGCGCCACCGCCCCCGCCTGCTCCGCCGCCAGCCCCATCGCCGCGACAATGGCGGGGTTATCCAGCGGGCTGCCCGGCACCGGCTGGCAGGAGACAATTAATCCGCCATGATGACGGATTTGCTGGTCCAGTTGTGCGAGTAAAGTCATGTCTGCTCCCTGAAAGCTACCTGTGGCGATGACAGTACCAGCCATGGGGCGCCTCGTTTGTGGCAGAGTTAACAAAGCGGACAGACAAAAAAAACAGGCCCCGCAGGGCCTGTCAGAGAAGGGAGTTACTTCACCACGCGCAGCGCCGGGCGACCACCGCGCGGCGGCGGCGTGTCGTCAGGATCGTCGTCGTGATTATCGGGCTTATCGCCATCAATCACCGACATCACCGTTTCGCTTTCACTCTCAGGCGCGACGTCATCATCGTTGAGGCTGCTGACGTCTTCGTCATAGGCCGCTTCCGGTTCAAACATCGTGCCGGCGCCGTTCTCACGGGCATAGATGGCGAGTACCGCAGCCAGCGGGACAGATACGTTGCGCGGCACGCCGCCAAAGCGAGCGTTGAAGCGCACTTCGTCGTTCGCCAGCTCAAGATTACCTACCGCACGCGGGGCAATATTGAGAACGATTTGCCCGTCGCGCGCATACTCCATCGGCACGAGCACGCCCGGCAGCGTGACATCCACCACCAGATGCGGCGTCAGCTGGTTATCCAGCAGCCAGTCATAAAACGCCCGCAGCAGATACGGGCGACGCGGCGTCAGCTGTGATACATCCATTATTTAGCCCCGACCGAGGCGCATTTCACGCTCGGCTTCAGTTAAAGAGGCGAGGAAGGAATCACGCTCAAATACGCGAGTCATATAGCCTTTGAGCTCTTTCGCGCCTGCGCCAACCAGCTCCACACCGAGAACCGGCAGACGCCACAGCAGCGGCGCCAGGTAGCAATCCACCAGGCTGAACTCATCGCTCAGGAAGTAAGGTTTCTGGGTGAACACCGGCGCGATGGCCAGCAGTTCTTCACGCAGTTGCTTACGCGCAGCATCAGCTTGCGCTGCGGTACCGCTCTGGATGGTGTTCATCAGCGAATACCAGTCCTTCTCGATACGTTGCATATACAGACGGCTTTCGCCACGCGCCACCGGATAAACCGGCATTAACGGCGGGTGCGGGAAACGCTCATCCAGGTATTCCATAATGATGCGGGATTCCCACAGAGTGAGCTCACGATCCACCAGCGTCGGTACGCTTTGATTCGGGTTGAGGTCAATCAGATCCTGAGGCGGGTTGTCCTTCTCCACGTGCTCTATCTCAAAACTGACACCCTTCTCGGCCAGCACAATGCGGACCTGATGGCTATAGATGTCAGTAGGACCAGAAAACAGCGTCATTACCGAACGTTTGTTGGCAGCGACAGCCATGAAAACCTCCAGGTATATTCAGAATTTTGTACTGCTGCCAGCCACTCATGGCCGGCCAGATGTAAAAACCCCAGTAGCGCGATGTCACCTTCGTTCACGAATAAAACAAAAAATGAACAATCACCAGCATTTGGGCAGAAAATTGGATGATAGTTTACCAGATTTTGAAGACGTTGTGGTGAGGGGATTCTGGAAATGCTGAAAAAGTGGCAAGAACCGGCGGTAAGCTTGTGGATAACAGCCGTTTTATCCATAAAAAAACCCGCCGGAGCGGGTTTTTTCGCAAATTGTTCTGCGTGAGCAGAAAACAATTAACGTTTGGAGAACTGCGGACGACGACGTGCTTTACGCAGACCGACTTTCTTACGTTCAACCTGACGAGCGTCACGAGTGACGAAGCCAGCTTTACGCAGTTCAGAACGCAGGGACTCGTCGTACTCCATCAGAGCGCGGGTGATACCGTGACGGATCGCACCAGCCTGACCAGAGATACCACCACCTTTAACAGTGATGTACAGATCCAGTTTCTCAACCATGTCGACCAGTTCCAGCGGCTGACGAACTACCATGCGGGCAGTTTCACGACCGAAGTACTGTTCCAGAGAACGCTGGTTGATAACGATTTTGCCGTTGCCCGGTTTGATGAAAACGCGAGCTGCGGAACTTTTGCGGCGACCAGTGCCGTAGTATTGATTTTCAGCCATTGCCTATAATCCCGATTAGATGTCAAGAACTTGCGGTTGCTGTGCCGCGTGGTTGTGCTCGTTACCCGCGTAAACTTTCAGTTTACGGTACATAGCACGACCCAGCGGGCCTTTTGGCAGCATGCCTTTAACCGCGATTTCAATCACACGCTCAGGACGGCGGGCAATCATCTCTTCAAAGGTCGCTTCTTTGATACCACCGATGTGGCCGGTGTGGTGGTAGTACATTTTGTCTTCGCGCTTGTTGCCGGTAACAGCAACTTTTTCTGCGTTCAGAACGATGATGTAATCACCGGTATCAACGTGCGGAGTGTATTCCGCTTTGTGCTTACCGCGCAGGCGACGAGCCAGTTCAGTAGCCAGACGGCCCAGAGTTTTACCGGTCGCGTCAACAACATACCAGTCGCGTTTTACGGTTTCTGGTTTAGCTGTAAAAGTTTTCATTAAAAGCTTACCCAAATAATAAGTTACACGTTGGTGAACACCCAAACGTTTAGTCAGTTGAGGTTCACACGACATTGTCCAGCAAACCTACCCCTTCGAATAGCCTATGCCGGCACATAGAAAGTTTCGGGAAAAAAACCTTCTCGTAACGTGGGGTCGCAAGATTATAGAGAAGTCGGGGTCAAAGATCGACCCCTTTATGAGATTTTTCAGGCAGCTCCCGGGGCGGCCCTGCGGCCCTGAATTCGCCGGGAAAAAGTATCCTGTCAGGGCATATGCGGGCGCTTGAGGTACTCTTCGCTCTGCATCTCCTGCAGACGCGACAGACAGCGCTGAAACTCAAACTTCAGCCGCTCTCCCTGATAAATGTCGTACAGCGGCACCGCCGCGCTGACCACCAGCTTCACGTGGCGCTCATAGAACTCATCCACCAGGGCGATAAAGCGCCGGGCTTCGCTCTCCAGCTGCGCGGTCATCACCGGCACATCGAACAGCATCACGGTGTGGAACAGGCGGGAGAGCGCGATATAGTCATGCTGGCTACGGGCATCCACGCACAGCGTGGCGAACGACGCCGCCAGCGTCTGGTTTTCCACGCCGAGGGTCGGCAGCTCGCGATGGTTGATCTCCAGCGTCGGCCCGGCAGCGCGCGGCGCGCCGGCCAGCGCCAGCCACAGTTTATCCATCTGTTCGCGGGTGTCGTTATTCAGCGGCGACAGCCACAGGTGCGCCTGGGTCAGGGTACGCAAGCGATAATCGATGCCGGCATCGACGTTCATAATATCGCAATGCTGCTTGATGGCGTCGATAGCGGGCAGAAAACGGGCGCGCTGCAGGCCATTGCGATAGAGCTCATCCGGCGGAATATTGGAGGTCGCCACCAGCGTGATGCCGCGGGCGAACAGGGCCTTCATCAGCCCGCCCAACAGCATGGCGTCGGTTATATCGGAGACAAAAAACTCGTCGAAACAGAGCACGTCGGTTTCCGCTTTAAAGCGGTCGGCGACAATGTCCAGCGGGTCGCTATGGCCCTGCAGGGTGGTCAGCTCTTCGTGCACCCGCAGCATAAAGCGATGGAAATGCAGGCGCTGCTTACGCTCGCCCGGCAGGCTCTGGTAAAACAGGTCCATCAGCCAGGTTTTCCCCCGCCCCACGCCGCCCCACATATACAGGCCGCGGACGGGCGCCGCCTCGGCTGCTGGTTCGCGCTTACCCAGCAGTTTGCCGAATTTCGCGCGCAAACCGCCGCCTGACGCGACAGGCGCGGGCTGAGTCTGCAGTTCCTGGTAAATGGTATCGAGGCGGCTCACCGCTTCTTGCTGGACGTCGTCGGGTTGATGGCTGCCCTCTTTCAGGGCTGAAAGGTAACGCGATGTTGGAGACAGGCTTTGCATGATCTAATTGTTATTCCTTGAAAACCGTGATGTCGAAGCTCACGATTGACGAAAAAAAGGCCGTTCTACACTACGCGATGATACGCCAGGATTCCACTTCTGTGGAATTAGCGGTTATAGTGGCACTATCGGGCGCAGGCGGAGAGCCTAAGAGCCACCCTACGGAACCACAATACAACGGGAGATGTTCATGACCTGGGAATACGCGCTAATTGGGTTAGTCGTCGGTATCATCATTGGTGCCGTCGCCATGCGTTTCGGCAACCGCAAACTGCGCCAGCAGCAGGCGCTGCAGTTCGAACTGGAAAAGAATAAAGCCGAGCTTGAAGAGTACCGTGAAGAGCTGGTCAGCCATTTTGCGCGCAGCGCCGAGCTGCTGGATAACATGGCGCACGACTACCGTCAGCTGTATCAGCATATGGCGAAAAGCTCTAACAACCTGCTGCCGGATTCCATGGCAGACGCCAACCCGTTCCGCAACCGCCTGGAAGAGTCTGAAGCCAGCAACGATCAGGCGCCGGTCCAGATGCCGCGCGACTACTCCGAAGGCGCATCCGGATTACTGCGCGGTGGCGCAAAACGCGATTAAACAATCGCCTCTGATAAAATATTCTCCGGGCGCGCCCATCGCGCCCGCTCCTTCCCCCACTTCCCGGCTACAATTTAAACCAGTCCCCACATTGTTACCTGCGCAAAAATTCAATAACATCAGGTTATTCAGGACATTTTTCCATACACCTCAGGTTACGAGAGCCAGCATCTAATGAAGAAACAGACTTTGCTGTTGAGTGCGTTAGCGTTAAGCATTGGGTTATCGTTGTCGGTTCTGCCTCCGGCAGCAGCATCCTTACCGACTCAGGTGCCCGGCCAGGGCGCGTTACCAAGCCTGGCGCCGATGCTGGAAAAGGTCCTGCCGGCGGTAGTCAGCGTCCAGGTGGAAGGCACTGCCTCGCCGACGCTCAATATGCCGGAAGAGCTGAAGAAATATTTTGGCGATAACGCCCCGCAAGAGCAGGCGCAGCCGTTCGAAGGGCTTGGCTCCGGCGTCATTATCGACGCAGCGAAAGGCTACGTGCTGACCAATAACCACGTCATCAATCAGGCGCAGAAGATCAGCGTCCAGCTGAACGATGGTCGTGAATTTGATGCCAAACTGGTCGGTAGCGATGAACAGAGCGACATTGCTCTGCTGCAGCTGATTAAGCCGTCAAACCTGACGCAAATCGCCATTGCTGACTCCGATAAACTCCGCGTCGGCGACTTCGCCGTCGCCGTCGGCAACCCGTTCGGTCTTGGTCAGACCGCCACCTCCGGCATTATCTCTGCCCTTGGCCGCAGCGGCCTGAACCTTGAAGGGCTGGAGAATTTCATCCAGACCGATGCCTCCATCAACCGCGGCAACTCCGGCGGCGCGCTGTTGAACCTCAACGGCGAGCTTATCGGGATCAACACCGCGATCCTGGCGCCGGGCGGCGGCAGCATCGGCATCGGCTTCGCCATCCCGAGCAACATGGCGAAAACCCTCGCCGACCAGCTCATTCAGTTTGGCGAAATCAAGCGCGGCCTGCTGGGCATTAAAGGCATGGAAATGAGCGCCGATATCGCCAAGGCGATGAACCTCAACGTTCAGCGCGGCGCCTTCGTCAGTGAAGTGCTGCCAAACTCCGGGTCCGCCAAAGCGGGGATCAAATCCGGCGACGTCATCGTTAGCCTGAACGGCAAGCCGCTGAATAGTTTTGCCGAACTGCGCTCGCGGATCGCCACCACCGAGCCGGGGACCAAAGTCAAACTGGGCCTGCTGCGCGATGGAAAACCGGTCGATGTCGAAGTGACGCTGGATAAGAGCACCTCCTCCACCGCCAGCGCTGAGCTGATTATCCCGGCTCTGCAGGGTGCCTCGTTCAGCGACGGTCAGATGAAAGATGGCACCAAAGGGGTGGTGATCGATAATGTCGATAAAGGCAGCGCCGCCGCCCAGGTCGGCCTGCATAAGGATGACATTATCATTGGCCTTAACCGCGAGCGTATTCATTCGATTGCCGAATTACGCAAAGTGCTCGAAGGCAAACCGCCGGTCATCGCCCTGAACGTGATCCGCGGCAACGAAAGCATCTATCTGCTGCTGCGCTGATTGTCTCCCCGGACATCGCCGCCATGTGCGATGTCCGGACAACTCATGCTATGCTGCGCCTGACCATTCATTAACGATATCTGCATCATGCCTGGAAAGTTATTACGTTCAGTACTCATCGGTTTGCTTGTCGGGGGCCTGCTGTTGGCCCTGATGCCCTCGCTGCGCCAGTGGCAGCTAGCGCCGACCACCCAGAACGATACGGCAGACGACTCCCCGGCGAGCTATAACGCCGCCGTACGCCGCGCCGCGCCCGCCGTAGTGAACGTCTATAACCGCGCCCTGAACAGCACCAGCCATAATCAGCTGACGCTTGGCTCCGGGGTGATCATGGACCAGCGCGGCTATATCCTGACCAACAAGCATGTGATTAACGATGCCGACCAGATTATCGTCGCTCTGCAGGACGGCCGGGTCTTCGAAGCGCTGCTGGTAGGCTCCGATTCCCTGACCGACCTCGCGGTGCTGAAGATCAACGCTACCGGCGGGCTGCCGGTGATCCCGATCAACCCGAAACGCACGCCGCACATCGGCGATGTGGTGCTGGCGATTGGCAACCCCTATAACCTGGGACAGACCATCACCCAGGGGATCATCAGCGCCACAGGGCGCATTGGCCTCAACCCCACCGGCCGCCAGAATTTCCTGCAGACTGACGCCTCGATCAACCACGGTAACTCCGGCGGGGCGCTGGTGAACTCCCTCGGCGAGCTGATGGGGATTAACACCCTCTCCTTTGACAAGAGCAACGACGGCGAAACGCCTGAAGGCATTGGCTTTGCGATCCCGTTCCAGTTAGCGACCAAAATTATGGACAAGCTGATCCGGGATGGCCGTGTGATCCGCGGCTATATCGGCATTAGCGGCCGGGAGATCGCCCCGCTGCACGCGCAGGGCGGCGGGATCGATCAGATCCAGGGGATCGTCGTTAACGATGTCGCGCCGGACGGACCGGCCGCGCAGGCGGGGATCCGCGCCAACGACGTGATCATCTCCGTGAATGACAAACCCGCGGTCTCCGCGCTGGAGACAATGGATCAGGTGGCCGAGATCCGCCCGGGTTCGGAAATTCCGGTGGTCATCATGCGTGATGATAAGAAAATCACGCTCCATATCGCCGTCCAGGAATACCCGGCCACCAACTAAGCGGCTCCCCGTTTGGGGAGCCACGTTAATCGCTAAATACCGGACCGGCCGGGAATCTGACCAAAAACCCGGTCACCGCCAGCAGCGATCTCAGCGCGGGCCAGACAACCTGTCGCTCGCGAAGCTCATCATCCAGCGTCAGTAGCGCAAACTCTCCCTTCTCACCCAGCACGCCACCCTGCCAGAGCAGGCGCTGCGCCTGCTGCCGCGCCCAGGGCGACTCGCTCTTCCAGGCCAGCAAATGTAGCAGCGCCTGCTGCAGACAGACGCTGTGGGAATGGTTATCCCGCCGCAGCCGCCGGTAGACGGGCAGGGACACGCTGCGCACGGTATAAAATCCACTGCCCGCCTCTTCATCGCCTTCAGGGATAGCGCGGGCGAACTGCCCCGCCACGTCGCACAGCCGGTTGTGCGTCAGCGGAAGTTGCCGGGCGCTGAGCGCCCCGGCCGCCATGCACAGCAGACCGCTGCGCTGCAGCGAGGGCGTCGCGGGGCGCACGACCGCCGCCGGTAAGGCAGTCACCGCCCGTGTCGCCTCGTCAGCGTTGTGGTCAGCGCCGGCCTCATAACAGCTGGCCAGCAGCGCTTCACCAGGCGTGGCGTTCAGCGGGGGCGAAAGCAGGTTCAGCGCCGGCTGCAGTTGTGCAAGTTCATCGCCTGACGCCAGCATGGCGTCAACCACCGCCACCCGTGTTGATGTCCGGTTTTCCGGACAGCATGCTATGGCTTCATTCATCACCGTCTCCTTATGAGAAATCTCCGCGGCCGACATGCCAGCCGCGGAAACAGGCCGGCCTACATCGCCAGCACGTACTTGAGCATCACCCCGGCGGCGATCGCCGAGCCGATCACCCCCGCCACGTTCGGGCCCATCGCATGCATCAGCAGGAAGTTCTGCCCGTCCGCTTCCAGACCCACCTTGTTCGACACCCTGGCCGCCATCGGCACCGCCGACACCCCGGCTGAACCGATCAGTGGGTTGATCGGGTTCTTACTGAACCTGTTCAGCAGCTTCGCCATCAGCACCCCGGCGGCGGTCCCCACGCAGAAGGCGATCACCCCCAGCAGCAGGATCCCCAGCGTCTGCGGCTGCAGGAACTTGTCCGCCACCAGCTTGGCCCCCACCGACAGCCCGAGGAAGATGGTCACGATGTTGATCAGCGCGTTCTGCACCGTATCGCTCAGCCGCTCCACCACCCCGCTCTCGCGCATCAGGTTGCCGAAGCAGAACATCCCCAGCAGCGGCGCGGCGTCCGGCAGCAGGAGCGCCACCAGCAGCAACAGCACCGCCGGGAAGAGGATCTTCTCCCGCTTACTCACCGTACGCAGCTGCACCATGCGGATCTTCCGCTCCTTATCCGTGGTCAGCGCCTTCATGATCGGCGGCTGGATCAGCGGTACCAGCGCCATGTAGGAGTAGGCGGCCACCGCGATGGCCCCCAGCAGCTCCGGCGCCAGCTTGCCCGACAGGTA
>NZ_JAKUZS010000010.1:0-155182 GCF_030128585.1 Klebsiella sp. K5-204 | reverse complement strand
ACAAGTTCCTGCAGCCGCAGACGCTGGGGATCCTGCTGCTGGGGGTGATCGCCTTCTGCGTGGGGACCGCCGCCGGGGTGCTGATGGCGAAGCTGCTGAACAGGTTCAGTAAGAACCCGATCAACCCGCTGATCGGTTCAGCCGGGGTGTCGGCGGTGCCGATGGCGGCCAGGGTGTCGAACAAGGTGGGTCTGGAAGCGGACGGGCAGAACTTCCTGCTGATGCACGCGATGGGCCCGAACGTGGCGGGGGTGATCGGCTCGGCGATCGCCGCCGGGGTGATGCTCAAGTACGTGCTGGCGATGTAGGCCGGCGTCCTCCCCGGAGGCGTGGCCGTTGCCCCGCCTCCGGGTCAGGATTAACAACGCCCCTTTGCCATCGATCACTTTTCTGAAATTAGCGGTTCTGTGCGCCATCTGCGGGTTCTCGGGCCGCGAAACGGGGAAACTAATCATTTAATGTCTATTGGCGCTATGTATACCCGAAAAATCACCCACTGGTTTGCCAGGCGATCGTTTCAGAATCGCATCTTCCTGCTGATCTTATTCACCTCGACGATCGTTATGCTGGCGATGTCATGGTATCTGACAGACATCACCGAAGAGCGTCTGCATTACCAGGTCGGGCAGCGGGCGCTGATTCAGGCAATGCAGATTTCGGCGATGCCGGAGCTGGTCGAGGCGGTTCAGAAACGCGACCTCGCCAGAATCAAAGCGCTTATCGACCCCATGCGTTCGTTCTCCGACGCCACCTATATCACCGTCGGTGATGCTAACGGCCAGCGCCTCTATCACGTCAACCCTGATGAAATCGGCAAATCGATGGAGGGCGGCGATAGCGATGAAGCACTATTAAACGCGAAAAGCTACGTGTCAGTGCGCAAAGGCTCACTGGGCTCCTCGCTGCGCGGTAAATCACCGATTCAGGACGAGACCGGCAAGGTGATCGGCATTGTGTCGGTAGGCTATACCATTGAACAGTTAGAAAACTGGCTCAGCCTGCAGATAAGCTCGCTGCTGATCCCGATGGCGATCATGTTACTGCTCCTGCTCTACTGCGCCCGCCGCTTCTCGTTGCATATCAAAAAGCAGATGCTGAATATGGAACCCCAACAGCTGTCGCAGCTGTTGATCCAGCAAAGCGTATTGTTTGAATCCGTGTTCGAAGGGCTTATCGCCATCGACTCCCGTTACAAGATCACCGCGATTAATCAGACTGCCCGCCGGCTGCTCAACCTGAGCCAACCGGAAACAACGCTTATTGGTAAAGGGATCAGCAGCGTGATTTCGCAGGAGGCTTTCTTCTACGATGCGCCGCAGACCAATAAAAAAGACGAGATCGTCACCTTCAATCAGATCAAAGTGATCGCCAGCCGGATGGCGGTGATCTTAAATAATGAGCCACAGGGCTGGGTGATCAGCTTTCGTAGTAAAGACGATATCAACACCCTCAGCCTGCAGCTTAGCCAGGTACAACAATATGCCGATAACCTGCGCGCCGTGCAGCATGAGCATCGCAATCTGATCTCCACCATCGCCGGCCTGCTGTTTCTTAAACGCTACGATCATGCGCTGGATCTGATCCAACAGCAGTCGGAAAGTCACCAGAAGGTCATCGATTTTATCGCGCGTAATTTCCAGGACAACCATCTGGCCGGGCTGTTGATCGGCAAATATTACCGGGCCAAAGAGCTTGGACTTGAGCTGATTTTCGATCCAGCCTGCTTCGTCGACAGATTACCCACCGCCCTTTCTCACAACGAATGGATCTCGATCGTGGGGAATCTGCTTGATAACGCCTACAATGCCAGCCTGCAACAGCCGCAGGGCTCAAGGCAGATAGAGTGCCTGATCAACAGTGACGGCCACGAGGTGATTATCGAGGTCGCCGATCAGGGATGCGGCATTGACGAGACGCTGCGCGATCGGATCTTCGAGCGCGGCGTCACCAGCAGCGTCAGCAAAGATCATGGCATCGGACTCTGGCTGGTTCGCAGCTACGTGGAACAGGCAGGTGGCAGCATCGTCGTCGAAAATAACATACCTTTTGGCACCATCTTTACTCTTTATATTCCCCTGACCCGAGATGAACATCATGGATAGCATCACCACTCTTATCGTTGAAGACGAACCTATGCTGGCGGAGATCCTGGTGGATAACATCAAACAGTTTCCCCAGTTCGACGTCATTGGCATTGCGGATAAACTCGAGAGCGCCAGGAAACAACTCAGACTGTATCAACCGCAGCTGATCCTGCTGGATAATTTCTTACCTGACGGCAAAGGTATCGACCTGATCCGCCATGCGGTCAGTACCCATTACAAGGGGCGGATTATCTTTATTACCGCTGATAATCATATGGATACCATCAGCGAAGCACTGCGCCTGGGGGTGTTCGACTATCTGATTAAGCCGGTGCACTATCAGCGCCTGCAGCACACCCTGGAGCGCTTCGCTCGCTATCGCAGCTCGCTGCGTTCCAGCGAACAGGCCAGCCAGATCCACGTCGATGCGCTGTTTAATATTCAGGCTCGGGAACAGACGGAACCGGCCAGCGCACCGCTACGCGGGATTGATGAAAGCACCTTTCAGCGCGTACTCCAGCTGTTTGCCGACACGGGGGTGGTGCATACCGCCGACTCGCTGGCGCGTATCCTTGGCAGCAGCAAAACCACCGCCCGCCGTTATCTGGAACAAGGGGTGAAGAACGACTTTCTGGAAGCGGAAATTAGCTACGGCAAGGTTGGTCGACCGGAGCGTATTTATCGCGGCAAACAGACCTCCCCTGAGCAGGTCTGAAACGTTTACGCCAGGGAATAGCTAACCACCAGCTGCCCCTTCTTCATCTTAATCTGACTGATAAGAATGTCGCCCAGCTCCGCCAGGCGGGCGACATGTGTGCCACCGCAGGGATAGGCGGGCAGTTCGCCAAACCCCACCATGCGCAAACCCTCAGCGAAGATCACCTGACGCGGGAGGTCCTGCGCCTGCCATGCCTTCACCTGGCTCAACAGCGCGCTGGCGTCGGGTATCACGGCGTGGTTCCCGCCGGTGAAAGCGATCCGCCCCTCGCCAGGCCAGTGGTGCGCTTTCACCGGTTGCCAGCCAAGCTGTTCGCCCGCCAGGCCAAGCAGGTGGCCGGCGGAATGCAGGCGGGCATGCAGGTGTCTCGCGGAGGCATCTATTCTCATCTCCACTTCACCGAGGGGAAGCGGTTGCGACAGAATATGCAGCACGCTGTCGCCGCGCACAATAACCGTCTCAACGGCCTGACCAGCTATCCAGCCGCGATCCGCCGGTTGACCGCCCCCTTGCGGGTGAAACAGCGTCCGATCCAGTTCGATGGCGTAGCGGCCATCCGCTTCCGCAGTGCAGGCGATGATCTGGGCGCGCCCATCGGTAGCGTCGCTGGTGTAATAAACCCGTTCAGTCATAGTGATTCTCCTCTCTGTCCGCCCAGTATATTATTAATACCGACAGCGATAATCCTATCACCAGCCAATGCACTCTTGCTCCGGGAGCACAAATGAATCTCAGCCTCCTGCCCGACCTTGCCCTTTTCGTCCAGATCGTCGACCAGGGCAGCTTCTCCGCCGTCGCCCGCCAGAGCGGCATTACCCCTTCCGCCGTTAGCCGCAGCGTGTCGCGGCTGGAGCGAGAGATGGGCTGCAAACTGCTGCAGCGTACCACCCGCAAGCTGCGTCTGAGCGATGCCGGGGAAACGGTGTATCAGCATGCCCAGCAGATGCTGGAAGCGGCGCGACAGGCGATGGATTCCGCCGGCAGTCGCCAAACGGTCGCCCAGGGAAAGCTGACGCTCAGCGTACCGAAAGCCGTCGGCCGCTTCGTGATCCATCCGCTGATGATGGCGTTTTTTCAGCGTTACCCGCAGGTTGACGTCTGCCTGCGGCTGGAAGATCGCCCTCTGGATTTTATCGATGACGGTATCGATCTGGCGTTACGCATCACCGATACCCCCTCGCCCGGTCTGCATGGCAAACCGTTGATGCCAGTCACGCACGTTATCTGCGCCACTGAGGTCTATTTACAGCGCCACGGTATGCCGCGCACGCCGCAGGAACTGCGCGCGCACAGCTGCATCAGCCTTGGCGAAACGCCCGCCGACGCGCGCTGGAAGTTCCGTCGGGAAGGGAAAACCGAAACGGTGCAAACATACGGGCGGTACGCCGCCAACCATACCGCCGTGCGCCTCGACGCGGTCAGGCAGCATTTAGGGATCGGCAGCCTGCCGCTGTTCACCGCCCGCGAGGCGCTGGCGAATGGCGATATCGTGCAGGTGCTGCCCGAATGGGAATTTATCAGCAGCTACTCCGGCGATCTGTGGCTGCTCTGGGCGGGAGATAAGCATATGCCCGCAAGAATGCGGGCGATGATTGATTATCTCAGCGAGACGGTGCCGGCGCTGAACGCAGGCAGCATAGCGCCAGCGAAATAACCGCAAACCACGGAATGATAACCCCCAGCACGAACCAGAGCCCGGAGCGGCCGATATCATGCATCCGCCGGCAGCCGATCGCCAGCAGAGGGAGAGTCATCAGCAGCAACCACAGCGCAGCAAAGGGAATAACAACAAAACTGAGGATGCCGTATTGAGGGTTAAAGCTGGTTGCCAGCCACCAGACGGCCAGCGGCGCGCTGGCGATCAGTAGATTGATAAGAAAAAACGTCCAGAACTGCTGTCGGCTGGCCCGGCCGCTAAAATTAAAGGTCTCTTTCCAGCCGCTTAAATACGCCTGTCCATAGGTCATCACTTCTCTCCTTGAAGATTGGGTGAGTATCACGGCGCCAGGGCGATCACCTCCGCCGCCCAGCGCTGAAACCCGTCGACATCGATATCCAGCGCCACCTGGGCATTGGCCGGCTGGCCCAGTCGCCCTTCGATATCCACCACCGTGGCGCCGGCGGTCCAGGTTCCCTGCGTCTCCACCGCCACAAAACACGGCTGTAGGGTGAACAGTTCCGGGCGGACCAGCCATGCGATAGCGCAGAGATCGTGCATTCTCAGACCACTACTCATGCTGCCGCTACGATAGTGGCTAAACAGCGCATGGAGCATTTTACCGGTCTGATTCAGCGTCGGCAGGGTCGCCAGATAATCCGCCGTCAGCAGCGCCCGATTGGTGACGTCCAGCCCGCACATGATAATCTCCAGCCCGCTGTGGAAGACTTTCGCGGCGGCTTCCGGGTCGATGGCAATATTGAATTCGGCATTCGGCGTAAAGTTGCCCCGGCCCGCCGAGCCGCCCATGATCACCAGCCGGCGAATGTTGAACAGGCATTCCGGATACTGGGTCAGCAGCAGCGCAATATTGGTCAATGGGCCAATCGCCACCAGAGTGATCGGCTCGGCAGCATGCATCAGCGCATCGCGGATCGCCTGGAAGGCCGGCTTCGCCAGCGGCTGCCGGTGATGCTCAACAAAGTCATACCCTTCCATACCGGATTCGCCATGCACCGAGGCGGCATCGCGCAGGGGACGCACCAGCGGCATCGAGGCGCCCTGCGCCAGCGGCACATCGGCATGCCAGAAGTGCAGCAGCTGCAGCGCGTTACGGGTCGTCTTCTCTACCGAGACATTGCCCGCCACGGTGGTCATCAGTTGCAGATCCAGCTCAGGGGCGAACAGCGCCGCGGCAATAGCGGCAGCATCGTCGATGCCCGGGTCTGTATCAAGAATGATCGGTAAGCGCATGGTTTCTCCCTAAAAAAAAATGCCAGACGTTAAGTCTGGCATCTTCTCATACTGCTGACGGAAAGAACTTACTCTACTTCACGGACATCCACACGCAGCTCTTTCGGCACTTCAAAGACGATATTCTCTTCCCGGCCTTCCAGCGGTACGGCTTCGCCGCCGCCCAGCTCCTGCAGGCGGGTAATGACGTTCTGCACCAGAATATCCGGCGCCGACGCGCCCGCCGTCACGCCGACGCAGGCCGCATCCTTGACCCACGCTTCCTGAATATCGGAGGCATCGTCAATCAGGTAAGCCGCCTTACCCATCCGCTGCGCCAGTTCGGCGAGGCGGTTTGAGTTGGAGGAGTTTTTCGAACCAACCACCAGCACCACGTCAGCCTGCTCCGCCAGCGCACGCACCGCTTCCTGACGGTTAGTGGTGGCATAGCAAATGTCGTCTTTGCGCGGGCCGACGATTTTCGGGAAACGCGCGCGCAGCGCGTCAATCACATCCGAGGTATCATCCACCGAGAGGGTGGTCTGGGTCATAAACGACAGCCGGGCGTCGTTTTTGACTTCCAGCTTGAGAACGTCTTCCGGCGACTCGACCAGGTACATGCCCCCTTGCGGGTTATTGTACTGCCCCATCGTGCCTTCGACTTCCGGGTGTCCGGCATGGCCGATCAGAATCGACTCTTCACCACGGCGGCTGGCGCGGGCGACTTCCATATGCACTTTCGTCACCAGCGGACAGGTGGCGTCGAACACCGTCAGATCGCGGCTCTTCGCTTCATTCCGTACCGCCTGCGATACGCCGTGAGCGGAGAAGATCAGGATCGCGCCGTCCGGTACTTCGCTGATCTGTTCGATAAAAATGGCGCCGCGCTTGCGCAGGCTATCCACCACATAGCGGTTATGCACCACTTCATGACGAACATAGATCGGCGCGCCGTACAGCGTCAGCGCGTTTTCTACAATGCTGATAGCGCGGTCAACGCCAGCGCAAAAGCCGCGCGGGTTAGCCAACAGGATCTGCATGTTAATCCTCCAGCGCCGGATCGATCTCCAGCACTTCAATATCAAAATGAACGGTGCGCCCGGCCAGCGGATGGTTGAAGTCGACGGTGATGGAATCGCCGTTCACTTCACGGATCACGCCAGGCATTTCGCTGCCATCCATTGCGGTAAAGAGCATAATCGCGCCGATCTCCGGCTCGCCGGCGTCGATAAACTCGCGGCGAGAGAAATACTGAATCAGGTCCGGGCTCGGGACGCCAAATGCGGCGTCAGGCTCCAGCGAAAAGGCCTTTTTCTCGCCCTCTTTCAGACCAAGAAGCTGTTGCTCCAGCCCCTCAGACAGGGAGGTGTCGCCGAGGCGAAACAGCGCCGGTTTGCCATTGTTACGGGTGGACTCGGCGGTGGATCCATCGTCCAGCTTCAGCGTGAAGTGAACGAGAACCGCGCTGTTGCTCTGTACGGATTTAGACATGCAAATTGCTCGCTTGTTTTCGATCTCCTGTTGCCCGGAGGCGCTACGCTTACCGGGCGACGGGAGACCACACATTCTGTAGGCCGGGCTGACGTGGCGCCACCCGGCATTAACATTTACGCCTGCTCTTTTGCGGTCGGTTTCGGCAGGAAGCCTTCCAGCACAATCATCGCCGCGCCGATGCAGATAGCGCTATCGGCGAGGTTGAAAGTGGCGAAGTGCCAGTCGCCGACGTAGAAGTCGATCATATCGACCACAAAGCCGTGCCACAGGCGATCGAACAAGTTGCCCAGCGCGCCGCCGATAATCAGGGCGTAGGCAATATTGTTCAGCTTTTGCGTCGCCTTCGAACGGTACATCAGCACCGTCAGCACCACGCAAATGCCGATGGCGATCCCGGAAAAGAACCAGCGCTGCCAGCCGCCGCTGTCGGCGAGGAAGCTAAAGGCCGCGCCATAGTTGCGGGCATAATGCAGATTAAGCGACGGGAACAGCGGAACCGTCTCCCCCAGAGCGAAGTTCTGGAGGATCAGGAATTTGCTGCCCAGATCGATAATCAGCACGGCTACGACCACCCACAGCCAGCGTAGCCCCGTTGAACAAATCGATTTACTCATCAGGCGAATTTACGTTGCTCGCCGTCACCGGCGACGTTGCTCACACAGCGTCCGCAGATTTCCGCGTGTTCCGCCACCTTGCCGATATCGGTGGTGTAATGCCAGCAGCGCGGGCATTTCTCACCTTCAGCTTTGCTCAATGCGACTTTCAGCCCTTTGAGCAGTTCGCTCTGCTGGGCATCAGCAGGCGCGCTCGCATAGTCTGCGACGTTCGCCCCGGAGGTCAACAGGACAAATCGCAATTCATCGCCCAGCGCGTTGAGCTTAGCGGCCAGATCGGCATCAGCATACAGCGTCACCGAGGCTTCCAGCGAGCCGCCGACTTTCTTATCCGCACGCGCCTGTTCAATCACTTTGTTGACTTCGCCACGGACTTTCAGCAGCTCATCCCAGAAGCCGTCATTCATCGCTTCGTTGTCGGCCAGACCGAAGAGACCTTGATACCATTCGCCGGTAAAGACGTATTTCTCACGCTCGCCCGGCAGGTAACCCCAGATTTCGTCCGCGGTGAAGGACATGATCGGCGCCATCCAGCGCACCAGCGCTTCCACGATGTGGAACAGCGCGGTCTGGCAACTGCGACGCGCCACGCTGTCCGCCCTGGCGGTGTACTGACGGTCTTTGATGATGTCGAGGTAGAACGAGCCCATCTCAATGGAGCAGAAGCGCATCAGGCGCTGCACCACTTCGTGGAAGTCGTAGGATTCGTAGGCTTTCAGGATATCTTCCTGTGCCGCCTGCGCGCAGCCGACCGCCCAGCGATCCAGCACCACCATCTCTTCCGGTTTGACCATGTCTTTTGCCGGATCGAAACCGTTCAGGTTGGCCAGCAGGAAGCGCGCGGTGTTACGGATACGACGATAGCTGTCCGCGGCGCGTTTGAGGATCTCGTCAGAGACCGCCATTTCGCCAGTGTAGTCGGTGGAAGCCACCCACAGGCGCAGGATATCGGCGCCCAGCTTGTTCATCACGTCCTGCGGGCTAACGGTGTTGCCGATAGACTTGGACATTTTGCGGCCCTGACCATCGACGGTGAAGCCGTGGGTCAGTACCTGACGATATGGCGCTTTGCCTTTCATCGCCGTGGAAATCATCAGAGAGGACATGAACCAGCCGCGATGCTGGTCGGAGCCTTCCAGATACATATCGGCGGCGTGACCGGCGAATTCCGGACGCACGTCAACCACGGAAGAGTGGGTCGACCCGGAGTCAAACCAGACGTCGAGGGTATCCGGCACTTTCTCGTAGCTGTCAGCGTCATCGCCAAGGATGTCGCGGGAATCGAGATCCCACCACGCCTGGATGCCGTCGACTTCAACACGCTTCGCGACTTCTTCCATCAGCTCAAGGGTACGCGGGTGCAGTTCGTGAGTTTCTTTATGCACGAACAGCGACATCGGCACGCCCCAGGTACGCTGACGGGAGATGCACCAGTCAGGACGGTTGGCGACCATCGATTCGATACGCGCCTGGCCCCAGTCCGGGATCCACTGCACGCCTTTGATCTCTTTCAGCGACTGCGCGCGCAGACCTTTCTGATCCATGCTCACGAACCACTGCGGGGTGGCGCGGAAGATGATTGGCGACTTGTGGCGCCAGCAGCACGGATAGCTGTGCTGCATTTTTTCCACATGCAGCAGCGCGCCGCGCTCACGCAGCATCTCAACGATGATATCGTTGGCTTTAAAGACGTTGATACCGTCCAGAGACGGATAGGTGCCTGGCAGATAAGCCCCGTCCGGGCCAACCGGGTTAGCGATTTCCAGACCGTATTTCTGGCTGATCGTGTAATCGTCCGGACCGTGGCCGCCGGCGGTATGCACCGCACCGGTACCGGCATCCAGCGTCACGTGGTCGCCAAGGATCGCCGGCACGTCGAAATCGAGGAACGGATGCTGGAAACGCATCAGTTCAAGCTCGGCGCCGTTCACCGCCGCCAGGATGGTGTAATCGGCCGCGCCAACGCGCTTCATCACGCTCTCAACGAGGTCTTTCGCCAGGATCAGCGCCTGGCCGTCCACCTGCACCAGCGCATAGTCGAACTCTGGCGACAGGGAGATGGCGCGGTTAGCCGGCAGGGTCCACGGGGTGGTGGTCCAGATAACCAGCGACACCGGGCCGTTGACGTCGGCGACGCCGAATTTCGCCAGCACCGCGGCTTTATCTACCGCGTGGAATGCCACGTCGATGGATGGAGAAGTCTTGTCGTAATACTCCACTTCCGCTTCCGCCAGCGCGGAACGGCAGTCTACGCACCAGTGCACCGGCTTGGCGCCTTTATGCAGGTGGCCGTTGCCGATGATTTTACCCAGCGCGCGAATGATGTTGGCTTCGGTTTTGAAGTCCATGGTCAGATACGGATGCGACCAGTCGCCCAGCACGCCGAGGCGGATGAAATCTTTACGCTGCCCCTCGATCTGCAGAGCGGCATATTCGCGGCACTTGGCGCGGAATTCTGCGGCGGTGAATTTCTCGCCCGGCTTGCCGTATTCCTGCTCTACTTTCAGCTCGATCGGCAGACCGTGGCAGTCCCAGCCTGGAACGTAAGGCGAGTCATAGCCCGTCAGTCCTTTGGACTTAACGATAATGTCTTTCAGAATCTTGTTAACCGAGTGACCAATATGAATACTACCATTCGCATAAGGAGGGCCATCATGCAGAATGAAGGTTTTTTTGCCTTTTTTGGCTGCACGAATGATGCCGTACAGGTCATCATCGGTCCAACGCGCCAGCATTCCCGGTTCGCGTTTGGCGAGGTCGCCACGCATAGGGAACCCTGTTTCCGGCAAATTCAGGGTCGATTTATAGTCACTCATCAGATTCTCGGTTCCGTATTTCGGTTTGATAAACACCAGTGGCTCAGGCCTGGCTGGTCAGCCCAAATAATTCGCGGGCCGTTAACTCATCACGTGCGATTTGCGCCTTCAGCTCGTCGAGCGACGCAAACCGCTGCTCATTACGTATCTTTTTACGCAGTACTACATTGATATGGCGACCGTAGAGGTCCATTACAACGTCCAACAGATGCACTTCGAGCTGCTGACGCACGCCCGCTACCGTTGGACGGGTGCCAATATTGGCGACGCCGGCGATCGGCTTGTCGCCCAGCCCTGTCACTTCTACCGCATAGACCCCTTTAACCGGGGAAACCTGACGACGCAGCGGTAAGTTCGCCGTCGGAAAACCTATGGTACGGCCCAGTTCGTCGCCATGCACGACGCGTCCGGAAATGCTAAACGGATGGCCGAGCAGCGTCTCCGCCAACAGGAGATCGTCATCAGCCAGCGCCTGACGCACCGCCGTGCTGCTGATCCGCACCCCGCCTTCGAAGAAGGTTTGGGTGCTGGTGACGTCGAAGCCGTATTCCGCCCCCGCCTTTTGTAATAACAAGAAATCCCCCTGGCGACCAGCGCCAAAGCGGAAATCGTCACCGACGGCAAGGAACTGCACGCCCAGGCGGCGCACCAGCAGTTCACTGATAAAATCCTGCGCCGTCAGCGCGGCGAACCGGCGGTCGAAGCGAACGCACAGCACATAGTCGACCCCGCTTTCAGCCAGATAGCTCAGCTTTTCACGCAGGCGGGTCAACCGCGCCGGGGCTTTATCGGCGGCAAAGAGCTCGAGCGGCTGGGGTTCGAAAATCATCACCACCACCGGTAAACCGCGCTGGCGGCCCTCTTCGCGCAAGCGCTGCAGCAGCGCCTGATGCCCACGATGCACGCCGTCAAAATTGCCAATGGTCAGCACGCACCCGTGCGGGGCCTGACTGAGATTATGTATGCCGCGTATCAGCTTCATGTCTGGCTCAAAACAGTGAAAATCGTCCGAGTATACCTTGTACAACTGTCAACGTTAACCAGCGATTGCTCCTCGGCAACGAAAGTTCTCAGGAATTCATTCACTCAGCGCGAGTCAGCGGGAAAACCGCCCGCCCCCGGCGATTTTTATGGTGGAAAAGCTGTATTCGCCTGCAACAAGCTGGTAGAATCTTGCGCCATCACTACGTAATGAAGCGCTGTGGTGTTAAACGGCGCTTATTTGCACAAATCCATTGACAAAAGAAGGCTAAACGGGCATATTCCTCGGCCTTTGAATTGTCCATATAGAACACATTTGGGAGTTGGACCTTGGCTAATATCAAATCAGCTAAGAAGCGCGCCGTTCAGTCTGAAAAGGCTCGCAAGCACAACGCTAGCCGTCGCTCTATGATGCGTACTTTCATCAAGAAAGTATACGCAGCTATCGAAGCTGGCGACAAAGCTGCTGCACAAAAAGCATTTAACGAAATGCAACCGATCGTGGACCGTCAGGCTGCTAAAGGTCTGATCCACAAAAACAAAGCTGCGCGTCATAAGGCTAACCTGACCGCTCAGATCAACAAACTGGCTTAATCGCCGCTTGTTGTCGCTTTGTGAAAAAACCCGCGAAAGCGGGTTTTTTTATGCCTGTCATCTTTCCCGTCCTGGCGCGACCTGAGCCACGCCAGCCCACGCTTTCCGGCTATCTGGGTTCAGTAAACAGCGACGAATAATCGCGATTGCAGATGCGCTGTACCGCCGGATGCTGAATCATCCGTTCGGCGAAAATGGCGTGATACTCCTCCATCACGCTATCCATGCGGCCAATTTCGACAATCGATTCATCATGGTAGAAATCATGCGCGTAGAGCGTCGGCGCGACAAAAATCGCATTATGCGCGGCGCCGAAGGCTTTCATGAGCGCCGCGTCGTCAAACTCGCCGAGGATCTCCACCTTCAGCCCCTGCACGTTAATCCAGTTCAGCAGCTTACGTCCCAGCATCGAGCGTCGACCAGGGATCAGCAGCCGTCGCTCTTCAAGACAGGCCGGGAACGGCTTCATTGGCGCCGGGTTCATGCACCAGAAGCTGACGCTGCACTCGCCAATCTTCACCGAAAACAGCCCTTCCTGCTGCGTCGAGTCGATCGGGCAGTCAGAGATAATCATATCGAGCTTATGCTGGCTCAGCTGCTCCAGCAGCAGCTCATGGGTGGATTCAAAACAGCGCAGATGGATCTGCTCGCTTTCGACAACGGCGGCATCCAGTACGCCGCTGACCAGCCGTTTCGATAGCGCATCGGCCACGCCGACGTCAAACAGCAGATTCGACTCTTTGCGGTAGTTGACGATGTCGAGCATCTCCTGGCTCAGGGTAAACATCCGGTCGGCGTAGCGAAAGACCAGCTCCCCGAGCTCGCTCGGCTCCAGCCCTCTTCCCTTGCGCTTAAATAACTTTCCCTGCAGACGCTCCTCCAGCGCTTTGATCTGCCCGGTAATGGTTTGCGGCGTCAGAAACAGCGCCTCCGCCGCGCCCACGACAGACCCTTCTTTATAGACGTGCCAGAAGTAGTACAGATGGTTGTAGTTGATATGTGACATGCTTCTCTCCCTGATAATGTCCAGGAGAGCCTGGCAGGCCCTCCTGCAGAAAGGTTATACCGCGAGGCGAGTATCCGTTACGCGCTGACGCAGTATGAGGTAGCCGGTAACAGCTGATACCACCGATCCAATTAAGATGCCAAGCTTGGCCCAGTTGATTAATGCGGGATCGACATTGCCGAAGGCCAGCGTGGCGATAAAAATCGACATCGTAAAGCCAATCCCGCACAGAATGCCCACCGCCATAATCTGCCGGCAGGTGGTCCCCTCCGGTAGCGAGGCCCACTTCAGCTTCAGGGCCAGCCAGCAGAACAGGCTGATCCCCAGCGGCTTACCGATAAACAGGCCGGCCATGATACCCAGGGGCAGCAGCGACGTCAGTCCATCAAGCGTAACCCCCCGCAGCGAGACGCCCGCGTTGGCGAAGGCAAACAGCGGCAGGATCATAAACGCCACCCACGGATGCAGGACATGCTCAAGCACTTTAGCCGGTGACTGACCCTGCTTCTCCTGGAGCGGGATCATAAAGCCGACGATGACCCCGGCAAGCGTCGCGTGAACGCCGGACTTCAGCACCGCGGTCCACAGCACCGCACCGACCAGAATATAGATCCCGGTGCGTCGCACGCCGCTCAGATTCAGAACCACCAGCACCGCAATCGCCGCCGCCGCCACGCCCAGCGAGAGCATTGACAGGTCGTGGGTATAAAACAGCGCGATAATCACGATAGCCCCAAGGTCATCAATAATCGCCAGCGCCATCAGGAAAATCTTCAGCGCCGTCGGGACGCGGCTGCCTAACAGCGCCAGCACGCCGAGGGCAAAGGCAATATCCGTCGCCGCCGGGATCGCCCATCCCTCTCTGGCGACAGGATCCTGAGCGTTAAAGGCCAGATAGACCAGCGCCGGGACGATCATCCCGCCGAGCGCGGCAATCACCGGAAAGACCGCCTGACGGCGACTCGCCAGCGAGCCCTGAATCAGCTCGCGTTTGACCTCCAGGCCAATCAGCAAGAAGAACACCGCCATCAGGGCATCATTGATCCATAGCAGCATATTCTTGTTGATCTCCAGCGCCCCCACCCGCAGCTGTACAGGCGTATCAAGAAAGGAGTGATACAGACCGCTGGTCACGCTGGTATTGGCCATGACCATCGCCAGCGCCGCGGCGATGATTAAGACAATGCCGCCGGAAGCATCGCTACTGAAGAATCGTTGCAGATGTTTCACTTTTACTTTCATCCTGTTGGTGAATAACTCGATAAAAGTATAATACACAGACTGATAACTCGAAAAAATCAGATTTAAGTTGCGCTAATGCTCGATTTTTACGAGTTAAAGAGGAGGGCTAAGACAATGATAGACTGGGCAGCAAAAGGCCAGGCGTTGACGAAAGCAGAATTAACCGCACAGATCGTCCCACATTTTCTGTCTTTTATTATATTCATATTTCAGACAATCCAGCGTCACGGTCACGTTCGCCGGAGACAGACGATTTAGCTGCGGCAAAAAAGGATGCGCGTGCAGGTATTGAATAAATTTCGTCGCGCCATTTAACGTGGCGTGCCGCAGATTGGCCGTTTTTTTATTGCCGGTTAGGTTACAAACCGCCATCGCATAGTCCCGTGTAGAGAAGGTCCGCCAGACATTGTTGCGGTTCCCTCCGCCCATAAACAGGCGCGGCGGGATATCATGCAGCGGCGGCGTCATGCCTCGCTCTCTGACAAATGAGATATGGCATCGCCCCTGTTGAACCTGCTGCAAATTCGCCATCAGGCAGCCACCTAATATAAAACATTCCTGATCGATGTAGTGTTGAATATTGAGGGAGCGTGCATCTGTCAGTGTTTTGACTAATTCAAAATGGCGATAAGCCGGCAATACGGGTTTGACCAGCATCCCCGGATCGTTTTTATATAACACCGCTGGTCCGTAATCCACATCAAAAAGCGTTGCGCGCCGCATCGTTATCGCTTCTTTCCGTTGTACAAGATGTACCAGCGTACCGGGCGGCAGGCGCTCTTCGTAATAAGAGTGGTATTGATACTCCGTTTCAACGGGCTGGAGTGAATAATTGGTTGTTACGGATATAATCCGACCGGTAGTCTCCTCGGCGGTGACCAGCACATACAGAAAATTGTCACCGCCGTTAAATTTAACCCGAAAAGCGCGGGTGCTGAGGGTAATGTCGAAAGCGGGAAAGGCAAACTCACGTTCCGCCTGATTTGCCCTGCGGGATAACTTCTGTAATTCGCGGCTTAGTCCGGTACTGTCTAACGCAAGGGCGGATCGGATATCCGCCAGCGAAGCCCCATCCTGGATGAGTGCGGCAAGATAATCCTGGCGCGGATCGGTTTTATATCTGACGGGATAAAGAAATGTTTTATGGCACTGCTGGCAGCAGACGCGTGGCTCTCCCTGCGCGGAAAAGCCATACTTTTTTAGTGAGACGCTGCCGCATCCTGGGCAGGATTTTATCAACCCTTTCCATACCCGATTTACCGACTGGCGAAAAAGATTCAGCGATCTTGCCGAAATCACAGGAAAATGAAAACCACATGCCCTGCATAACACATTTTTCCCCTGGTTCTGGTAATCCGGGCTGTTCAACACGCCCAGATTTTTGCAGCCTGGCGTTTTGCAGCTATCGACATTAACCTGAGAAAACATGATTAACTCCCTGTGACGGTATGATTTTCAAACAAATATTGATTTTATCTCTGCCGGTGAAAAACCATTCTGATGGAGTGTTTTCATCGCGCTCATAGTCACCGCGCTATGAGAGAAAAACGCTTTATAGCCTGCGCACAAATAGTTGTGGTTTCTCTCGCCCGTCGCGGATTGCAAGAAGCGGTGCTTGGGGCAGCCGCCGTAGCAGGCAAATTGCCACTGACAAGAGCGACACTCCTGCGCCATTGAGTGGCTTTTATCATCACCAAACTGCTGGTTTTGCGCGCTATTATTCATCGCATGTAGCGTTGTATCCTGAATATTTCCCAGCCTGTACTGCGGATAAACAAAATGATCGCAGTTATAAACGTCGCCGTTCATCTCCATCGCAAACGCGCTGCCGCAGGTTGGCGCGAATACGCATACCTGGGGAGGCAACCCACACCAGGCGGCAAGCGTCTGTTCAAACATCTGTATGCCTATGTCGCCAATGTCTTCGCGGACCCATACATCAAAAATAGCGTTAAGAAAATGGCCAAACTGTAGCGGATCAACCGACCACGGCATCATTTTTGTTTGCCTGTCCTCAGGGTGCGCCAGCCCAAGGCCGCTCTTTTCGCTGCTTCTTTCCACCAAAGGGATAAATTGCATATAACGGCTGCCGATGCTCTTCAGATAGCGATATACCTGAAGCGGATGGCGCATATTGCTCTGATTAACAACCGTCAGCGTATTAAATTCGACGCCGTGGCGGTGCAGACATTGTATGGCCTGTTCAACTTTCGCATGCGTCGGTTTTCCCGAGCGCGTAACGCGCCATTCGTCATGCAAGGCTGCATCGCCGTCAATGGAAATACCGACCAGGAATTGATTGGCCCGAAAAAACTCAGACCATTGGTCGTCGATCAAAATGCCGTTCGTCTGGAAGGTATTCACAATCGTTTTTCCCGCAGCATAACGCTGCTGGAGTTCGATCGCCCGGCGATAAAAAGGCAGCCCCATCAACGTCGGTTCTCCGCCCTGCCAGGCAAAAATCACCTCATCAACCTCTTGCGCGGCAATATGTTGTTTAATGAAGCGTTCCAGCATCTCGTCTGACATTCTGTAGTTGCGTTTTCGCTCCGGGTAGAGCTTTTCCTTTTCCAGATAGAAGCAGTACTTACAATCAAGATTGCATACTGAACCTGTCGGTTTAATCATGACCTGACAGCTCTTTCTTCGCATGATCGCTATATCCATCCCAATAAAAAGAACCTGATTCAGTTTAAACACCGAATCAGGCGGGCATCGCCCTAAGTGGCATACTACGGTTTTATGGTTATTCGGTTAGCCCCAGGTGACCGGCGTCGGCTTATCGCCACGGGCTTTCATTAACGAATCGTTATCGATGTCTTCTTTATACTTCAGGAACTTATCGTACAGTTGTTTCTCAATATCCGGCCGTTTGCCAATCTGATTGAGCGTTTCGTAACGGTCGGTCTTCAGGTTGTAGAGATATTTCGGTTTATTTTCACGATCGATGATCATCTTCCAGTCGCCATCCCTGATCGCCCACTCATCGGTTGGATCGTCCTGGAATGGCATATCAACGCCGAAGATCAACGGCTTATTACGCTCCAGCGGCTTCTGTTCCAGCAGCGGAACCAAAGACTGGCCATCGTACGTGCGATCGTTCGGGAGTGTAAAATCCATCATCTTCGCCAGCGTCGGCATCCAGTCAAGACCGGAAACCGGCGTATCCGTCACCATCCCCTGCGGCAGATGTTTGCCATATTTAATAATCGCCGGAACGCGGATGCCGCCTTCCCACAGATTATCTTTACGGCCACGCAAACCATCGGTCTCACCCGCCAGGTTCAGCTCATACACCTTACGCGCCTCACGCGTTACCGGGCCATTGTCACTGGTGAAAATCACGATGGTGTTGTCTTCTTCGCCCATTGCCTTAATTTTATCCAGCACTTTACCGACCTGAGCATCCATGTAACTGATGTTCGCGTAGTACTCCCCCGTGCCACGCCACGGTTTATCAGCCCAGTCGCCATAAAACAGATCCGGGTGCTGTTTTTGGTACGCGCTCATATATTGCGAGTACATATCGAGATATTTCTTCGGCGAAGCCAGCGGGCTGTGCACCTCAGTAAACGCGACATATAAGAAGAACGGCTTATCATCTTTCTTATTATCCAGCCAGTTCACCACTTCAGAGCTGACAAATTCACCGCTCATTTTATCTGCGCGACCAATTCGTTGCCCATTGCGTAGCCATCCTGTCGGATGCACCACCCCGTAGCGAGGACGCTCTTTGGCATTATCCAGCGTGGAATCCGTGACAAATCCCGCCGGATTCACCAGACTGTAATCAAACCCCATATCTTTTGCCTGGGGCTGATCGGTACGATCTCCACCTGCATTCAGGTGCAGTTTGCCCATCATCGCCGTGTCATAGCCCTGCTGTTTCAACAGATTGGCGATGGTCAGTTCATTACGCCCTAATGCAACATCTTTGCCTTCCGGGATCCATGAGCGAATACCGGTACGAAATGGCATACGACCGGTTAACAGACCCGCACGGGAGGGGGAGCACAGCGGCGCAGGCGCATAATAATCGGTGAATTTCACCCCTTCCTGCGCCAGTTTGTCGATATTCGGGGTTTTGACAATGGGATGTCCATAAGTTGCAAGATCGCCATACCCTAAATCATCAGCCAGAATAATAACCAAATTAGGACGCTTTTCTGTTGCGGCATGTGCTGTTGACAGCGCGCTCCCGGCACATAGCGCCAGCCCAATCATACTGGCAACAACTGTTCTTTTCATTTTAACTCCTTTGACATTTTTTAAAATTCATACCCAACCATATAAATCATTTGATCGCCAAAGCCGTCATAACCTAATTTGTTTTTAAAATAACGCCAGGTTACCGTTGCCTTCCAGCGAGGATAAAATTTCCAGGCCAGCGTTAAACCGCCATTAATGCCATAATCACCGTGTTGCTGTTCCGCGTAGGCGTCATTTCGCTCAAATTCAATTTCATTCCAGTCTGACAGAACAAATTTCTCGTCAAATAGCGTGAAGTTATAAGCTGCCGTCCAGCCCAGCACATACCCGTTCCAGCCGCTTGTTTGCCCATATTTTGGTGAAACATAATCACCCGACTCATTGTGGAGTCCGAGGTAAGGTTTAAAGAATCCCCATTTCCCGGACCATCCCAGATAACCAAGACCATAAAACATGTCCAGATCATCCCCCCACGTATTTTCCCACTGGCCATAAATCTTGCCAAAGAGCGTATAGTCAGAGCCAAAAAGGCGAACATGCGTCATCGCTGAAACCGTATGGTTACGCCCCGCAACAGAATGGTTGAGTACATTACTTTCAAAAAAAGAATAGAATTCAGCTTCTTTAAAATTGACGCCAAAATCAGCTGTGGCTTTCCAGACTTCACCACGACCTACATCGACAAAGCCGCTGTTCCAGTCAGCATAACCTGCATTAATCGATCCAAAAGAATATTGGTAGTCCAAAGATGCTTGTACGGAGTGACTAAATCCCAAGGATGCTGCAAGTATCGTACAAGCCAATAGCGTATTTTTTATCCGAGGCATTGAAAGTATTTCCCAAAGTTATAATTCGTCCATAGACATACACTACTTTTCTGCGGCGCTTATTGTTAGCGAAACACACCATCAAAATAGTGATGAAAATCTCATATCAAAAGGGACGATGGGTATTATCAGGTATGTGTCAAAATATGTTTTTTTAGTGAGGGTAACTTATTGTTTATAAATATCCGGCACGATCATAACGCACTTGTCTGTTACCTATTTTTGTCATAACTGGCGCGCAAGGACGTTATTGATTTGAGCGACGTCCGACAATACCCATTTGGGCAACCACAGATGAAACGTTCGGGCTTTATCCTGGATGATTAAGACTTAATGCCCCAGCAACATCGAAATGACCAGACCATCAATTATTCATGTTATAAATAATAAAGCCCTATTGAGATTAACTGCACATATAAAAAATGCATGTAGGTTATGCCATGAGGGAAAAATAAATCAATGGGAAGAACGCTGTTAATACTCCTGATTCAATAAAATAAAGATTCTGAATCAAAGAGTTAAATTAATGGATACATCAAGAAGAAATAAAAAAGCCTGGGATTTCTCAATCTCAGGCTTTTTATCAGCAATGACGGAAATGATTAACGAGTCAAATCATCAAAAAACTTCTTCACACCGTCAAAGAAGCTTTTCGAACGCGGGCTGTTGTTTTCCCCGGTCGGGCCGCCGAAGCTTTCCTGCAGCTCTTTCAGCAGCTGTTTCTGCTTCTCGTTCAGCCCCACCGGCGTCTCCACCACCACCCGGCACAGCAGATCGCCCTGCGCGCCGCCGCGAACGGATTTCACGCCTTTCCCACGCATGCGGAACAGCTTGCCGGTCTGGGTTTCACCCGGAATTTTCAGGTTGACGCGACCGTCGAGCGTCGGGACCTCAATCTCACCGCCCAGCGCAGCCATAGTGAAGTTGATCGGCACTTCGCAGTACAGGTTATTACCTTCACGCTCAAAGATAGCGTGCTGCTTCACCTGAACCTGAACGTACAGATCCCCTGCCGGTGCGCCATGCTCGCCGGCTTCGCCTTCGCCCGCCAGACGGATCCGGTCGCCGGTATCCACGCCCGCCGGGATTTTAACCGACAGGGTTTTGGTCTTCTCAACGCGGCCGTGACCATGACATTTATTGCACGGATCTTTAATCAGCGTACCGCGTCCCTGACAGTGCGGACAGGTCTGCTGTACCGCAAAGAAGCCCTGACGCATCTGTACCTGGCCCGCGCCATGACAGGTCGGACAGGTCTGCGGTTTGCTGCCTGCTTTGGCGCCGCTGCCGTGGCAGACGTCGCACTCTTCCAGCGTCGGAATACGGATCTCTTTGGTGACGCCACGAACCGCTTCTTCCAGCGTCAGCTCCATGTTGTAACGGAGATCGGCGCCGCGCGCCGCGCGCTGCCGGCCACGTCCGCCGCCAAAGATATCGCCGAAAACATCGCCAAAGATATCGCTGAAGTCCGCACCGCCGCCAAAACCGCCGCCGCCGCCCATGCCGCCCTGCTCAAAGGCCGCATGGCCGTACTGATCGTAGGCCGCACGCTTCTGGGCATCAGTCAGGATTTCATACGCTTCTTTGATTTCTTTAAATTTGGCTTCGGCCTCTTTATCACCCTGGTTGCGGTCCGGGTGATACTTCATGGCCAGGCGCTTATAAGCCTTTTTGATTTCACGCTCTTCCGCTGTTTTGGAGACGCCTAAAATCTCGTAGTAATCTTGCTTTGCCATCGGTGTTTTTCAGCCCCTTAACATGCGTGCACGGGCGGAGAGGAAACCTCTTCGCCCGTGCCAGTGTTTTACCCGTTCAAAGGGCGATTATTTTTTATCTTTCACTTCTTCGAACTCAGCGTCGACAACATCGTCGTCTTTCGCGTTGCTCGCCTGAGCGTCAGCGGAACCCGCCTGCTGCTGAGCATGCTGCTGCTGGGCGATTTCCATCAGCTTCTGGGAAACCTGCGCCAGCGCCTGCATTTTCGCTTCGATGTCCGCTTTGTCTTCACCTTTCAGCGAAGTTTCCAGCGCGGTCAGCGCAGACTCGATGGCAGTTTTGTCGTCAGCCGGCAGTTTATCGCCTGCTTCTTCAACCTGCTTGCGAGTGCTGTGCAGCAGATGGTCGCCCTGGTTACGGGTCTGTACCAGCTCTTCGAACTTACGGTCAGATTCGGCGTTAGCTTCCGCTTCGCGAACCATTTTCTGAATTTCTTCTTCATTCAGACCGGAAGACGCTTTGATGGTGATCTTCTGCTCTTTACCGCTGTTTTTGTCTTTCGCGGAGACGTGCAGGATACCGTCAGCATCGATGTCAAAGGTCACTTCGATCTGCGGCATGCCACGCGGCGCCGGGTTAATACCATCCAGGTTGAACTGACCCAGAGATTTGTTATCAGACGCGCGTTTACGCTCACCCTGCAGCACATGGATGGTAACCGCGGACTGGTTGTCTTCAGCGGTAGAGAACACCTGGCTGTGCTTGGTCGGGATAGTGGTGTTTTTGCTGATCAGCGCCGTCATCACGCCGCCCATGGTTTCGATACCCAGCGACAGCGGGGTCACGTCGAGCAGCAGAACGTCTTTCACATCACCGGTCAGTACACCGCCCTGAACGGCAGCGCCGATCGCCACAGCTTCGTCCGGGTTAACGTCTTTACGCGGTTCTTTACCAAAGAACTCGGCCACTTTCTTCTGCACCATCGGCATACGAGTCTGACCACCAACAAGGATGACGTCGTTGATATCGGAAACGGACAGACCGGCATCCTGCAGGGCTACTTTCAGCGGCTCGATGGAACGGTTAACCAGGTCTTCTACCAGGCTTTCCAGTTTCGCACGCGTCACTTTGATGTTCATGTGTTTCGGACCGGTCGCGTCTGCCGTGATGTAAGGCAGGTTAACGTCGGTCTGCTGAGCAGAAGACAGTTCAATCTTCGCTTTCTCAGCGGCTTCTTTCAGGCGCTGCATCGCCAGCGGGTCGTTGCGCAGGTCAATGCCCTGATCTTTCTTAAATTCATCAACGAGGTAGTTGATCAGACGGGTATCGAAGTCTTCGCCGCCCAGGTGAGTATCACCGTTGGTCGCCAGTACTTCGAAGGTTTTTTCGCCATCAACTTCGTCGATTTCGATAATAGAGATATCGAAAGTACCACCACCGAGGTCGTAAACCGCGATCGTGCGGTTGCCCACTTCTTTATCCAGACCGTACGCCAGCGCGGCCGCGGTCGGTTCGTTGATGATACGTTTGACTTCCAGACCGGCGATACGGCCAGCATCTTTGGTTGCCTGACGCTGCGCATCGTTGAAGTAAGCCGGTACGGTGATAACCGCTTCAGTTACCGGTTCACCCAGGTAATCTTCAGCCGTTTTCTTCATTTTTTTCAACACTTCAGCAGAGATCTGCGGCGGTGCAGTTTTGGTGCCCTTCACATCCAGCCATGCGTCGCCATTGTCTGCGGCAACAATTTTGTATGGCATGATAGAAACGTCACGCTGAACTTCTTCGTCCTGGAAGCGGCGGCCAATCAGGCGTTTAATCGCAAACAGGGTGTTTTGCGGGTTTGTCACTGCCTGACGTTTAGCCGGCTGACCAACCAGAGTTTCACCATCCTGGGTATAGGCAATGATAGAAGGCGTGGTGCGATCGCCTTCGGCGTTCTCCAGCACGCGTGCAGTAGTGCCATCCATAATCGCTACACAAGAGTTGGTAGTACCCAGGTCGATACCAATAATTTTACCCATCTAAACGTCTCCACTAAAAATTCGATCAACATGTGGTTGTGAACCTGTAATAAGGGCGAAACGTGCGGTTTCAACTGCCCAGACATCATTTTTTTTCAGGTTCTTCACTGCGGTTGACTACAAGATGGGGTCGCCCACCCCGGCATCAAGGGGCAAGCAGAAAAATTTTTTGTCGGAGGCCAGCCGACGCCCTCGCCCGCTGCCGTCGATGGCTTAGCAAACGATGTTGTCGGGCGGCAAAAAAGATGGCGAAACACCCATACAAGTAACGAATAAAAAAACCGAATATATTCATAATATCATTGACATAAAACGCAATACTTGTGCGCTAAAAGCCCCGTTTTCGCAGTGATAAGATCCCCGCCCTCGCACTTTACTTATTCAGGGGACAAATTAATGAAATCACTATTCCGGCTTTCAGCCGGGCTTATCCTTAGCGTGTCAGTTATCACCTCGGCGGCCGCCAACGACCATAAGATCCTCGGCGTGATAGCCATGCCGCGCAATGAGACCAACGATCTGACGCTGAAGCTTCCCGTCTGCCGGGTGGTCAAACGTATTCAGCTCAGCGCCGAACGCGGCGACATTCAGCTTTCCGGAGCAACGGTCTACTTTAAGGCCGGCCACGGCGCCAGCCACACCCTGAACGTGCCCGCCGGGATCAAAGAGGGCCACACCACCGGCTGGATCTCCCTCAACAGCGATAACGACAACAAGCGCTGTGTGAAAAAAATCGCCTTCTCCGGCCACACGGTCAACTCCTCAGATATGGCCTCACTGAAAATTATCGGCGACGACTAACGTCGTCCCCTGCCCGAGAGAAAACGTTATGCATATTAACTATCTGGATGATGACGATCTCGCCTTTCTGCCTGAGTGCAGCGAGGCGCATCTGGAAGCGTTTACCCGTATTCTGACCCACGGGGAAAATGGCAAACCCCGTCTCTCCAGTACGCTGCTGCGCAACGAGACCTTTCTGTCTATGGAGGGCCACCCGGAGCGCTATCGCCGCAACTGGCAGTTGATCGCCGGCGAGCTACAGCATTTCGGCGGCGACAGCATCGCCAATACGCTGCGCCGCCATGGCAAATTTTATCGCGCCATCCTGCTGGATGTGTGTAAAAGGCTAAAGGCGAAGGTCGATAAACAGATGACGACGCCGCAGATCGAGCAACAGTTGTTGACGCATTTTCTGCAGCACAGCTGGAATAAGCTGGATGAGGAACAAAAAACGCAGTTTCTCGCCGCGGTGGAGTGCCGGAGTCATGAGCTGGAAAGCCTGCTGCCCCATCTGTTGAGGCGCCGCAAGCTGAGTGAAGGCGTTGCCCTGCTACTCGATGAGCGGTTAACCGCCATTCTGCGCACGCACGCCGCCGTGAGCGTCATCGGCCATGGCCTGGTACGCGGCGCCGGGCTGGGGGGGCCGCTTGGCGCCGCGCTGAACAGCGTGAAAGCGGTAAGCGGCAGCGCTTATCGGGTCACCATCCCGGCGGTTCTGCATATTGCCTGTTTACGACAAATGCTCCACTCGTCGTCGGCCGCAACTGAAATTGGTGAAAAATACCCCGCCAGATCATAGACAGCCTTTCCGCGCCTCATTATTATGCCGCGCCCCGCCGCCAAGTCGCGGGGTAATGCTTCCCTTTTAATGATAATTTTGAGGAATTATGGGCAACACTAAGTTGGCTAATCCGGCACCGCTGGGCCTTATGGGCTTCGGCATGACCACTATTCTGCTTAACCTGGCGAATAGCGGCCTGTTCGCATTCGATGTAGCTATCCTGGCGATGGGCATTTTTTACGGCGGCATTGCGCAAATTTTTGCCGGCCTGCTGGAATACAAAAAAGGCAACACCTTTGGCTTGACCGCTTTTACCTCCTACGGCAGCTTCTGGCTGACGCTGGTTGCTATTCTCCTGATGCCGAAAATGGGCCTGGCTGATGCGCCGAACGCGCACTTCCTCGGCATGTATCTCGGCCTGTGGGGTATTTTTACGTTGTTCATGTTCTTCGGTACGCTGAAAGCCGCACGCATGCTGCAGTTCGTGTTCCTGAGCCTGACGGTGCTGTTTGCGCTGCTGGCGATTGGTCATCTGGTGGATAACGAAGGCATCGTGAAAGTTGCCGGCTGGGTCGGCCTGGTTTGCGGCGCCAGCGCCATTTACCTGGCGATGGGCGAAGTGCTGAACGAGCAGTTCGGCCGCACCGTGCTGCCGATCGGCGAACCGCGTTAATCTTCCGCCGCCGCCCTGTGACAGGGCGGCGGCTGGTCATCATCGGCAAACCTGCTTAGCGCTGCAGCTCCCCTTCCGGCAACCTCGCCGCCGTCAGCCCCTGACGCAGCCAGATACCTAATCCCAGCCCCATCAGCGACAAGGCCAGCACATACCAGGCCGGGGCCATCGGCGACACCCCCATCAGCATCGTGACGGCAATTGGCGTCAGGCCGCCAAAAATCGCGTACGACAGATTGTAGGAAAAGGAGATGCCGGTGAAGCGCACTTCCGCCGGGAAGGCCCGCACCATAACATAAGGCACCGCCCCCACCACGCCCACACAGAGTCCCACCGTGCCGTAGAGCAGAAACAGCCGCTGCGGGCTGGTGCCAGACAGGTGGTAAAACGCCCAGCTGGCAACCGCCAGCAGCAGGCTGCCGACGATAAAGGTGCGGCTGGCGCCGAAGCGGTCTGCCGCCAGCCCGGCGAGCAGACAGCCGATGCACAACATAATCGTGGCAATGCTGTTGGCCTGCAGGGTTATCGCCGGGGCGAAGCCATAGTGTTTCTGCAGCCAGACCGGCGACATCAGGATCACCACCACCACGCCTGCCGACAGCAGCCAGGTCAGCAGCATAGAGACCGCCACCGCCTTCTGGTGCTTGAGGACGACCGCTTTTACCGGCAGCTCCTGCGCCAGCGCTTTGCGCTGCTGCATCTCAAGAAAAATCGGCGTCTCCTGCAGCCAGCGGCGCAGATACATCGCCACCAGACCAAATACGCCTCCCAGCAGGAAGGGGATCCGCCAGCCGCCGTCGTGGATCCCCTGCGGCGTCAGGCTGGTGTTGATAAGCGTCGCTACCACCGATCCCAGCAGGATGCCTACGGTCAGGCCGGCCGTCAGCGTGCCGCAGGCGATACCAATGCGTTTTTCCGGAACATGCTCGGCGACAAACACCCAGGCGCCAGGCACCTCGCCGCCGATCGCCGCCCCCTGCAGAATACGCATCAGCAGCAACAGCAGCGGCGCGACGATGCCCACCGAGCTGTAGGTCGGCAACAGACCAATCGCCAGGGTCGGCAGCGCCATCAGCAGGATGCTGAGGGTAAACATTTTCTTGCGGCCAACCAGATCGCCAAAATGGGCCATGATGATCCCCCCCAGCGGACGCGCCAGGTAACCGGCGGCGAAAATGCCAAAGGTCTGTACCTGGCGAAGCCATTCCGGAATATCCGCGGGGAAGAAGAGCTCGCCGACGACGGCGGCGAAGAAAACGAAGATGATAAAGTCATAAAACTCCAGCGCGCCGCCAAGGGCGGCCAGCGTCAGCGTTTTATAATCCTGGCGGTTGAGCGGTCGGTTTGCATATGACATAACGCGATTTCATCCTGAGGCGTGCAGCGTATTTTATAGTGTGTAAAGCAAACAGCACTATATCGTAAATAAAACGGCACACCATCAGCGATGCATGTTATGTCACAAATGCATCAAATTCAGGATAAAGTTTCGCGTCGGGCACTTTTGGGACGAAATGCTTCTACCACACGGCCATCGGTTTCCACATAAGGCCCCTCCAGCAACTGTACACAATAAGGTACACTTGCGAAAATACCGTGCACCAGCACGTTGCCGTCAGCATCTTTCACCCCTTCCAGGGTCTCCTGAATCGCTTTCGGTTGTCCGGGAAGATTGAGGATCAGCGCCTGCTTGCGGATCACTCCGACCTGCCGGGAAAGGATCGCCGTCGGCACAAAGTGTAGGCTAACCTGGCGCATTTGCTCGCCGAAACCCGGCATCTCGCGATCGGCAACCGCCAGCGTGGCGTCGGGCGTCACATCGCGACGCGCCGGGCCGGTGCCGCCGGTGGTCAGCACCAGATGGCACCCCATCTCGTCAACCAGTTCGCACAGCGTTTGCTCAATAATGACCTGCTCATCCGGGATCAGGCGAGTCTGCAGTTCAAAAGGGGTGGTAAGGGCACGCGCCAGCCACTCTTCCAGTGCCGGGATGCCTTTGTCCTGATAGACGCCGCTGGAGGCGCGATCGGAAATGGAAACTAAGCCGATTCGTAAGGTATTCATGGTTATTCCGTTCAAACTGTGGCGTTAAACGAAATGATACACTGCTGCTGGCGGGACAGACAGTGTAATGTGGCCGACGGGCGTCGGCCACCTGCAGGATTACAGCAGTTCGCCGATCATTTTTTCCAGTTTTTCCTGGTCGATCGCAAACTTACGGATACCTTCCGCCAGTTTGTCTACCGCCATCGGATCCTGGTTATGCTGCCACAGGAACTCAGATTCGGTAATACGCTCCGGACGCGCTTTCACTTCACCGGTATACACCAGTTTACGCTCAACGGCGCCTTCGCTTTCGGACAGCTCTTTCAGCAGCGCCGGGGCGATGGTCAGGCGGTCACAGCCAGCCAGTTCCAGAATTTCGCCAACGTTACGGAAGCTGGCGCCCATCACCACGGTTTCATAACCGTGCTGCTTGTAGTACTCGTAGATTTCGCTGACGGAAACCACGCCCGGATCTTCTGCCGGCGCGTACTCTTTCTTATCGGTGTTGGCTTTGTACCAGTCGAGGATACGGCCAACGAACGGCGAAATCAGGAAGACGCCCGCTTCGGCGCAAGCGCGAGCCTGAGCGAAGGAGAACAGCAGCGTCAGGTTGCAGTTGATGCCCTCTTTTTCCAGCTGTTCAGCGGCGCGAATGCCCTGCCAGGTTGAAGCCAGCTTAATCAGAATACGATCGTTGCTGATGCCCGCGTCGTTATACAGCTTGATGATGCGCTTGGCTTTAGCGATAGACGCTTCGGTGTCGTAGGAGAGACGCGCATCCACTTCGGTGGAGATACGGCCCGGGATCAGTTTCAGAATTTCGAGACCGATGTTCACCGCCAGCTTGTCGGAAGCATCGAGGATCTGCTGCGCGCGATCGCTGCTCTGGCTACGAGCCCAGGCCACAGCGTCGTCAATCAGCTTACGGTACTCAGGGATCTGAGCCGCGCCGAGGATCAGGGAAGGGTTGGTGGTGGCATCCTGAGGCTGATACAGCTTCATTGCCGCAATATCTCCGGTGTCAGCGACGACAGTGGTGTACTGACGCAGAGAAGTTAATTTATCCGTCATGATATATTTCTCTTAAACAGCAGTTAAGGGGATGTAACCGGTCTGCCCAGATGATAACACGCTGCCGGGTCAGCGCAACCGCCGACGAGAGAAGAGCGCAGAGTGTGATAAACTATGCAGATTAATTTGCTGAAAGCGCAAGGATTGTCACTTAATTGGTAACGCTTACACTGGCGTGCCGGCATGGACAAGAGGATGTTTAATGCCTGATTTTCTCTCATTTATCAATGAAATACTCTGGGGCTCAGTGATGATTTATCTGCTACTGGGCGCCGGTATCTGGTTTAGCTGGCAGACCCGGGGTATTCAGTTCCGCTACGTGCGCAAATTTGGCCGCAGCCTGAAAAAAAGCCTGCACCCGCAGCCGGGCGGTTTAACCTCCTTTCAGGCGCTCTGTACCAGCCTTGCTGCGCGAGTCGGCAGCGGCAATCTTGCCGGCGTCACGCTGGCTATCGCCGCCGGCGGGCCCGGAGCCGTATTCTGGATGTGGGTCTCCGCCCTGCTCGGCATGGCCAGCAGCTTCGCCGAATGTTCCCTTGCCCAGCTGTATAAAGAGCGCGATAGCCGCGGGCAGTTTCGCGGCGGTCCGGCCTGGTATATGGCGCGCGGGCTCGGCATGCGCTGGATGGGCGTTCTGTTTTCGATCCTCCTGCTGCTAGCCTATGGCTTTATCTTCAATACCGTACAGGCCAACTCCGTGGCCCATGCCCTGCGCTATGCGTTCGATCTGCCGGCGGCAGTCAGCGGCGGCGTGCTGGCCGTTGTCGTTCTGCTGGCTATCCGCCGTGGTTTACGCGGCGTGGCGCGCCTGATGCAGTGGATCGTCCCCATCATGGCGCTGCTGTGGATCGCCACCAGCCTGCTTATCGGCCTGTGGCATATCACCGCCCTGCCGACGATTTTCGCCACCATCTTTCGCTGCGCCTTCGGCTGGCAGGAAGCCGCCGCCGGCGCGGTGGGCTACACCATCAGCCAGGCGCTGACCAGCGGCTTTCAGCGCGGCATGTTCTCCAATGAAGCCGGAATGGGCTCTTCGCCTAACGCCGCCGCAGCCGCCGCCTCCTGGCCGCCGCACCCGGCGGCGCAGGGTATCGTGCAGATGATTGGCGTGTTTATCGATACCATCGTCATCTGTACCGCCAGCGCGATTATCGTCATGCTGGCGCCCCACCCCGACAATGAGTATACGCTCAACGGCATCCAGGCCCTGCAGCACGCGATGAGCATGCTGGTCGGGGGCTGGGGGGCGGGTTTTATCGCTTTCATCGTGCTGCTGTTCGCCTTTAGCTCTATCGTCGCCAACTACCTGTACGCGGAAAATAATCTGGTCTTTCTGCGCCTGGATAAGCCGCGCTATATCTGGGCGCTGCGGATACTTACCGTCCTGATGGTGCTGCTGGGAACCCTGGTTAGCCTGCCGGTCGTCTGGCAGAGCGCGGATATCATTATGGCGCTGATGGCGATGACCAACCTGACGGCCATCCTGCTGCTCTCCCCGACGGTGCGGATTATCGCCAGTGATTATCTGCGTCAGCGCCAGCTGGGCATTCAGCCCACTTTCGATGCGTCGCGCTATCCTGAGATTCACCAACAGCTGGCCCCGGGCGCGTGGAATGAACTGCCGCGCGAATAGCGCGGCAATCGCAGCTATCGATCCCACCATGCACTTTTTTTGTTAAAATTCGTCGAAATTACCTGCAAGGACTGGATATGCTGATTCTGATTTCACCTGCTAAAACGCTCGATTATCAAAGCCCGCTGGCAACGACTCGCTATACCCAGCCCGAACTCCTCGAGTATTCTCAACAGCTTATCAGCATCGCCCGTCAGCTGACCGCGCCGCAAATCGGCAAGCTGATGAGCATCAGCGACAAGCTGGCGGATCTGAACGCCACCCGTTTCCACGACTGGCACCCTGACTTTACGCCGCAAAATGCCCGCCAGGCGATCCTCGCCTTTAAGGGCGATGTCTACACCGGCCTGCAGGCAGAGACGCTCACTGAGGACGACTTTGACTTCGCCCAGCGACACCTGCGCATGCTCTCTGGCCTGTATGGCGTGCTGCGTCCGCTGGATCTGATGCAGCCCTACCGCCTGGAGATGGGGATCCGTCTGGAAAACCCCCGCGGCAAAGATCTGTACCAGTTCTGGGGCGAGACCATTACCGAGAAGCTGAATCAGGCGCTGCAGGCTCAGGGCGACGATATCGTCATCAACCTGGCTTCCGATGAATATTTTAAATCGGTGAAAACGCAAAAATTGCAGGGCCAGCTGATCAAGCCGGTATTCCTCGATGAGAAGAACGGCAAATTCAAAGTGATCAGCTTCTATGCCAAGAAGGCCCGTGGCCTGATGAGTCGCTACATTATTGAAAACCGCTTAACCCAGCCGGAACAGCTGAAATCCTTTAATAGCGAAGGCTATTTCTTTGATGCGGAGGCGTCGGAGAAAGGCGAACTGGTGTTTAAACGCCACGAGCAGTAAGTAAACGGTCCCCCTACGGCGTTCGACGCAACAGGGGGACGGTAAGGATTTAGCCCATCATCAGCTTACGCAGCGCGGCGAAATCCGCCGGCAGGTTGTGAGACAGCAGCGGCAGGTCGGCGCGGTCGGCCAGCTCTTTCGGCAGCGGCAGGGTCTCCTGCAGGATCTCCTCCACGCTCTCTTTGAACTTCGCCGGATGGGCGGTGCCGAGGAACAGACCGTACTCTCCCGGCTGCAGCTGATCGCGCAGCGCGCGCCAGGCAATCGCCGCGTGCGGCTCAGAGATGTAGCCGATGGCCTTCAGCTCGCGCATTGCCGCTTTGGTGGTCTCATCATCGACCGCGGCATAGCCCAGCTCGCTGAGACGCCAGATTTTACGGCGGAACAGCTCTTCGACACGCGGCCAGTTGTTCGGCTGGCTGACGTCCATGGCGTTGGACAGCGTCGCCTGGGTGGCTTTTGGCGCCCACTCGCCGCCCTGCAGATAGCGCGGAACGGTGTCGTTGGCATTGGTGGCGGCGATAAAGCGTTTGATCGGCAGACCCAGCGACTTCGCCAGCAGACCGGCGGTCAGATCGCCGAAGTTGCCGCTCGGCACGGAAATCACCAGCTGATTGCGGGCTTCCTGCGGCAGCTGCGCCGCCGCTTCGAAGTAGTAGCAGATCTGCGCCAGCAGGCGGCTGATGTTAATGGAGTTAGCCGAGTTGAGCCCCAGCGTCGCCTTCAGTTCTTCATCGTCAAACGCCTGCTTCACCAGCGCCTGGCAGGCGTCGAAGTCGCCGTCAATCGCCACGGTTTCAATGTTGCCGCCGAGAGTACAGAACAGCTTCTCCTGCAGCGGGCTGATCTTGCCGCGCGGGTAGAGGATCACTACCTTAACGTTCGGCAGTCCGTAGAAAGCATGCGCCACCGCCGCCCCGGTATCGCCAGAGGTCGCCGTGAGGATGGTGACCGGCTTATCGCCTGCGATATGGGTCAGCATCTGCGCCATAAAGCGGCCGCCGAAATCCTTGAAGGCCAGCGTGGGGCCATGGAACAGCTCCAGACAGCCGACATCCTCCTGAACCTTGCTCACCGGCGCCGGAAACGCAAACGCCGCGCGGACCCGCTGCTGCAGGACATCCTGCGGGATCTCATCGCCGATAAAGGCGGATAAAATTTTGGCGCTGCGGGTGACAAAATCCTGCGCCAGCATGTCGTCGATTTCAGTCAGGCTGAATTCCGGCAGATCGTGCGGAAAGAACAGGCCCTGATGCTTGCCAAGTCCCTGGGTAACGGCCTGCGCAAAGCTGACCTGCTCATTGTGATCTTTTAAGTTATACAGTTTCATTGGTTATCCCACTACGCGTGCGCCCGCCGTGTCCAGCCGGCAAATATGTACAAAGCCTTCCTGATTCTGCAGATAGTGCGCGCCAAGCCAGTCGGCGACGCGCTGTGCGGTGTCCGGCTTATCGCACAACGCGAACAGCGTTGGGCCAGAGCCGGAGATGCCGCAAGCCTGGGCGCCCATCTCCATGGCCGCCTGACGCGCTTCGCTAAAGCCCGGCAGCAGTTTGGTTCGGTACGGTTCGGCAATCACATCTTTCATCAATTTTGCCGCCAGCTGCGGCTGGCGGGTGTAGCAGGCGTGAATAAAGCCCGCGAGGTGGCGACCATGGGCGATACAATCCTGACGGCGGTACTGCGCCGGCAGAATCGCCCGCGCTTCGGCGGTGGATACTTTAATCCCCGGATAGGCCAGCACCCACAGCCACTCATCAAACCCGGGCACCTGCTGGCTGATAATCCCGTTCTCTTCGATCATCAACTGCATACCGCCAAGATAGCACGGCGCCACGTTGTCGTAGTGAATGCTGCCGGAGATACGCCCTTCCATCTCCCCCATCAGCGCCAGCATGCGCGTCTCGTTCAGCGGCTTACCGCAAAACTCGTTCATCGCCACCAGCGCGGCGACCACCGAGCAGGCGCTGGAGCCCAGCCCGGAGCCAATCGGCATGTTTTTTTCCAGGGTCATCGCCACCGGCACCGTTTTACCGATCTCCCGGCAAAAGCTTTCCCAGCACTGGTAAACAATGTTCTCCTGCGGCGCCGTCGGCAGTTTGCTGGCGAAGCGTCCCAGATTCTGCAGGCTGAATTGCTCCGCCGCTTCGACAGTAACGTTGTCGCCAAGCAGCGTGCCATCGACCGGCGTGACCGCCGCGCCCAACACATCAAACCCGACGCTCATATTGGCACTGGAAGCCGGGGCATATACTTTGACCATCTTAAACTCCTAACTTCCAGGAAAGGGTGCGCAGCAGGTCGGCGAATACACCGGCCGCCGTGACGTCGTTCCCGGCACCATAGCCGCGCAGCACCAGCGGCAATGGCTGATAATAGTGGCTGTAAAAGGCCAGCGCGTTCTCGCCATTTTTGACTTTGAACAGCGGATCGTTGCCGTCAACGGCGGCAATTTTCACCCGGCAGGTACCATCCTCTTCGATATTACCGACATAGCGCAAGACTTTACCTTCATCGCGCGCCTTAGCGATCCGCGAGGCGAACGCATCATCCAGCGACGGCAGGCGGGCCATAAAGGTCTCAACATCACCGCTGGCGTCGAAGTCCGCCGGCAGCGCCGACTCGACGATAATGTCCGACAGCTCCAGTTCACGTCCGGTCTCACGGGCCAGAATCAGCAGCTTACGCGCGACATCCACCCCGGATAAATCGTCGCGCGGATCCGGCTCGGTATACCCCATCTCACGGGCCATCGCCGTCGCCGCCGAGAAACTCACGCCCTCATCCAGCTTGCCGAAGATAAACGACAGAGAGCCGGAGAGGATCCCGGAGAAATGGCGCAGTTCATCGCCGGCGTTGAGCAGGTTCTGCAGGTTCTCAATCACCGGCAGGCCAGCGCCAACGTTCGTGTCATAGAGGAACTTGCGGCGCGAACTGCTCGCGGCGTGGCGCAGCTGATGATAATAATCCAGCGAAGAGGTATTGGCCTTTTTATTCGGCGTGACCACATGGAAACCTTCGCGCAGGAAGTCGGCGTACTGATCGGCGACCGCCTGGCTGGAGGTACAGTCGACGATCACCGGATTAAGCAGGTGGTACTCTTTTACCAGGCGGATCAGGCGGCCAAGATTAAAGGGTTCTTTCGCCTCCGCCAGCGCCTCACTCCAGTTTTCCAGATTCAGACCATGCACGCTGGTCAGCAGCGCCTGAGAGTTGGCCACGCCGCAAACTCGCAGATCGATATGTTTGCTCTTCAGCCAACTCTGCTGGCGTTTGATTTGCTCCAGCAGCGCGCCGCCGACGCCGCCGACGCCGATGACGAACACTTCGATCACCTGGTCGGTGTTGAACAGCATCTGATGGGTCACGCGCACGCCGGTGGTGGCGTCGTCATTGCTGACCACCACCGAAATGGAGCGCTCGGATGAACCCTGGGCAATCGCCACGATATTGATATTGGCGCGGGCCAGCGCGGCAAAAAACTTTGCCGAGATACCGCGCAGAGTGCGCATTCCGTCGCCCACCACCGAGATAATAGCCAGACGCTCCATAATGGCCAGCGGCTCCAGCAGCCCCTCTTTCAGCTCGAGATAAAACTCATCTTCCATCGCCCGTTTAGCACGCGCACAGTCGCTCTGCGGCACGCAGAAACTGATGCTGTACTCGGAAGAGGATTGGGTGATCAGCACGACCGAGATGCCGGCGCGGGACATGGTGGCGAAGACGCGGGCCGCCATGCCGACCATGCCTTTCATCCCCGGCCCGGAGACGTTGAACATCGCCATGTTGTTGAGGTTAGAGATGCCTTTGACCGGCAGATCGTCCTCGTCGCGGCTGGCGCCGATGAGCGTTCCCGGCGCCTGCGGGTTGCCGGTATTTTTAATCAGACATGGGATTTGGAACTGGGCGATAGGGGCGATGGTGCGCGGGTGCAGCACTTTCGCGCCAAAGTAGGAGAGCTCCATCGCCTCCTGATAAGACATCGATTTCAGCAGACGCGCATCCGGCACCTGGCGCGGGTCGCAAGTGTACACGCCGTCGACATCGGTCCAGATTTCGCAGCAATCGGCGCGCAGGCAGGCGGCCAGTACCGCAGCCGAATAGTCGGAGCCGTTGCGCCCCAGCACCACCAGCTCGCCCTTCTCATTGCCGGCGGTAAACCCGGCCATCAGGATCATATGGTCTGCCGGGATCTGGCTGGCGGCGATGCGGCGGGTGGATTCGGCGATATCGACCGTGGATTCCAGATAGTGGCCCACCGCGAGCAGTTTTTCCACCGGGTTAATCACACTGACTTTATGACCACGGGCTTCCAGCAGACCCGCCATGATGGCGATGGAGAGCTTTTCGCCTCGGCAGATCAGCGCGGCATTGACGCTGTCCGGGCACTGACCCAGCAGGCTGATACCGTGCAGGACATGCTTAATCTGAGCAAACTCCTGCTCAACAAAGGCTTTCAGCTGGGCGAGCGGGAAAGCGGGCTGGGCGTCGGCAAGGCCCTGAAGAAGTTCGGTAAAAATGCGTTCAGCGTCGGCAATATTGGGGAGGGCATCCTGGCCGCCAATGGTCTTTTCAATCATCGCTACCAGATGGTTGGTGATCTTCGCCGGGGCAGACAGGACGGTCGCTACCTGCCCCTGCCTGGCATTACTCTCCAGAATATCGGCAACCCGCAGAAACCGTTCCGCATTTGCCACTGATGTACCGCCGAACTTCAACACTCGCATGGTTCTTACCCCTTGATCTCTTGTCAAAAAAAAAGCCCGCACTGTTCAGGTGCGGGCTTTTTTCTGTGTTTCCTGTACGCGTCAGCCCGCACCGTTACCTGTGGTAATGGTGGTGGTGATAATGGTGGTAATCATGCCGATGCGATTCATGGATGTTGTGTACTCTGTATTTTTATCTGTCTGTGTGTCCTGCCTATATTGGTTAAAGTATCTGCCCTCTTAAGTCAATGAATTTCTCAATTAACCTCATTTCAGCGAGCTTACGTATTGCGCCACCCCGACAAGGAAAAACATCCAGATCGGCGGAACACTCCCCGCAAAAACAGCACATACAACCATAATTAAAATATATGACAGAGCTTTATTCTGGCAGGTTTTTTTCAATATCATGCAGCAAACGATGCAACATTGCCGTGTCGCGCTGCTGCAGCAGCCCCATTCGTTGCGACAGCCAGTCGGCCAGTTTGGCATCATCCTCCACGCCCAGACGCGAAAGCAAGGCCAGGGCGCGCAGGCGCAACGCCTGCAGCTGATGATGGTCTGCCGCGGCGGCGGTGGGCGCCGGTTGTTGCATAAGCGATGCTAATTGATAGCAGTAGACCATCACCGACTGACCGAGGTTGAGCGAAGGATAATCCGCGGCCATCGGCACGCCGGTCAGCACATCGGCCAGGGCCAGCTCCTCATTGGTCAATCCGGCGTCTTCACGGCCAAATACCAGCGCGGTATGGGTCATCCAGTTCGCCTTCTCCTCCAGCAGCGGCAACAGCTGCTGCGGCGTGGCGTAATAGTGAAACCGCGCGCGACTGCGGGCGGTGGTGGCGACGGTAAAATCGACGTCGTGCAGCGCCTCGGCAAGGGTGGAATAGGTGGTGATGCCATCGAGGATGTCGCCTGAGCCGTGCGCCACCCAGCGTGCCGCCGGCGCCAGATGGGCTTCACTGTCCACGATCCGCAGATCGCGAAATCCCATGGTTTTCATCGCCCTGGCGGCGGCGCCGACGTTCTCGGCCCGGGCAGGACCGACTAAAATAATCGTTAAACGCATTGCGGTTTTTTTCTCTCTCTCAGGCGTTGTCGAGGCGCGGAGCCCCGCATTTTACGCGGTGAAAATTTACAAATTTGCAACAAAAATCACTAAAATTGCGTTATCTTACCCATAAAAAAATCTAAACTGTTCTCAGGAGGCCATGACAAGGAGTATGTTAACAGAACCCATTTATCCATATGATGGGCAATGAAATTTCACCTGACGCATCGTTCCAGACATTGGATTCACTGTATTTATTAATTTATCCACGCAACTAGTTGAGCCGGGTAAAGATTGTGACTATAAAGAGCATGGCGATGCAATGATTTCACAAGACTGTTAACGTGCTACAATTGAACTTGATATATGTCAACGAAGCGTAGTTTTATTGGGTGTTCGGCCTCTCTTAGCCTGTTATGTTGCTGTTAAAATGGTTAGGATGTCAGCCGTTTTTGACACCGTCGGGTCCAGAGGGAAAGTACCCACGACCAAGCTAATGATGTTGTTGACGTTGATGGAAAGTGCATCAAGAACGCAATTACGTACTTTAGTCATGTTACGCCGCGCATGTTAATTTGCGACATGCAGCAGGCAGGTCAGGGACTTTGGTACTTCCTGTTTCGATTTAGTTGGCAATTTAGGTAGCAAACATGCAGACCCCGCACATTCTTATCGTTGAAGACGAGTTGGTAACACGCAACACGTTAAAAAGTATTTTCGAAGCAGAAGGTTACGATGTATTCGAAGCGACCGATGGCGCGGAAATGCATCAGATCCTGTCTGAAAATGATATCAACCTGGTGATCATGGATATCAACCTGCCGGGTAAAAATGGTCTTCTGCTGGCGCGCGAGCTGCGCGAGCAGGCTGACGTCGCGCTGATGTTCTTAACCGGTCGCGACAACGAAGTGGATAAGATCCTTGGCCTCGAAATCGGCGCTGACGACTATATCACTAAACCGTTTAACCCGCGTGAACTGACTATCCGCGCGCGCAACCTGCTCTCCCGTACCATGAACCTCGGTACCGTGAGCGAAGAGCGTCGCAGCGTGGAAAGCTACAAGTTCAACGGCTGGGAACTCGATATCAACAGCCGTTCCCTGGTCAGCCCGAACGGCGAACAGTACAAGCTGCCGCGCAGTGAATTCCGCGCGATGCTGCACTTCTGCGAAAACCCGGGCAAAATTCAGTCTCGTGCCGAGCTGCTGAAGAAAATGACCGGTCGCGAGCTGAAGCCGCATGACCGTACCGTTGACGTGACCATTCGTCGGATTCGTAAACACTTCGAATCCACTCCGGATACCCCGGAAATCATCGCTACCATTCACGGTGAAGGTTACCGTTTCTGTGGCGATCTGCAGGAATAATGCGATTTATTCCGCAGCCATGATGTGAAAACGGCGCCCCGAGGGCGCCGTTTTTTTATGCCATCACTCTTTCCAGAGGCGCAGTTTGTCGTCATCGGCAGACGGCGGCGGAGGCACACTGCCTTTCGGTAACGATAACGCATACCAGTCCACTCGCCGGGTCAAAAACATCAGGCTGCTTAGCGCCAGCACCAGCACCCCGGTACCCAACAGCAGCGCGCTGTCCTCGGAATGCAGCAGAAACCACATCACCCCGTCCAGCAGCAGCAGCGCCGCGACAAACAGCAGGCTGTTACGCCATCCCCTGAGCACCGCCTGGAGGTAGATCCCGTTCATCACCGCGCCGGACAGGCTGGCGGCCAGCCAGGCGGCGGTAAAGCCAATGTGCTCCGAAAGCGCCAGCAGCACCAGGTAAAACAGCACCAGCGATAGGCCCACCAGCAAATATTGCATCGGATGCAGGGGGCGATGGGTCAGGCTTTCGAAAGCGAAAAAGGCCATAAACGTCAACCCAATTAACAGGATGGCATATTTTGTCGCCCGGTCGGTTAGCTGATACTGGTCGGCAAGCGACATGACATCGGCACTGAACGCCGGCAGGCGCGACCACGGGATCTCCATATCATCCTTGAAATAGCTGCCCATATCGTTGGCGAACCAGCTGCTTTGCCAGTGGGCGCGATAGCCGGCAGCATTCACTTCGCGTTTCGTTGGCAGGAAGCTGCCGAGAAAGCCGGGATGCGGCCAGTTACTGGTCAGCTGCAGCTCACTGTTGCGCCCGAGCGGCGCCAGTGAAAATGCGCCCGTCCCGTTCAGATCGAGCGAAAAAGCGATCTCAAGCGGCTTGTTGTCCTCCGCCAGCGCAGGCATCGGCATATGGATGCCCGCCCCATCGCCGCTGATCCCCAGCCCAGGCTCCACGCTTAATACGCTGCCGTTAACCTCCGGAGCATGAATGGCGCCAATGCCGCGGGCATCGCCGACGCTCACCACCAGCCGCGGCTGGCCTAAGACAATATTCGTTTTTTTCAGCGCCGCCAGACGCAGCGGATCAAACGAAGCCTTAATCTGCAGGGCGTTATGCCAGACCTGTCCGCTGTAGATGCCCACCCTCCTCGACTCCACGGTCTGTTTGCCGGTGACCGCCAGCGACTCCGGCAGCCAGTAGTACTCCCAGCTCCGCTGATATTCGACCTCTTTTTGGTTCTCCCTGCGGGTCAGCGTCTCGGTTACCGGAATAGCGATCAGCGGCCCGGCGAGTTTTTGCGGGCCGCTGGTGCTCTGTTCAATGGCATCCACAACCTCACTGCGATAATCAGCCCGCTCATTGATGAGCTCCCTGACTATCATCAAAGGCAGAGATAACAGCACAATACAGCCTATTAACGTGGTGATTTTCCAGAATAACGGTGATTTCAACATAGCTTTCTCCCTATCGTGATGGCCTCACAATAGGGCGGTTGTGTGGGGGGAATTTGAAGCTATGTGAAGGGACGGTGAAGTCTCAGCGTGGCGACCACGCCGCCTTCGGGCCGATTGTGTAGACGGATATCGCCGTGATGCAGGCGCGCGACTTCACGAACGAAGGCCAGCCCAAGGCCGCTGCTCTTATGGCCGTCTTCACGCGGCAGCGAGTAGAACCGATCAAAGATCCGCGTCAGGGCATACTCCGGAATACCGCATCCGTTATCCGTTACGCTCAGTCGCACCTCTGCATTTCGTTTCTCTACTGCCAGGGCGATCTCGCCCCCCTGGGGGGTAAAATCAATCGCGTTGTCGAGCAGATTGCCCAGCGCCTGGGACAGCAGTTCGCCATCGCCATTGACCAGCATCCCACTCTCCTGCCAGCGCAGGGTGATGGCTTTCGCCGCCAGGGCGATGTCGCGCTCTTCCGCCAGCCGTTGGTATAGCGCATCTATCGACACCGGCTGCGGCTTTATCTCCAGCCGGCTTTCCAGTCGCGCCTGCTGGAGCAACCGCTCCACCAACAGCTGCATGCGAGTATTTTGCGCGAGGATATTCTCAGTAAACCGCGCCGCCACCGCAGGCGGCGGCTCTTCGCGCAGGATCTCCGCCGCACCGCGGATGGCCGCCAGCGGACTTTTCAGCTCGTGAGTCAGGTCATAGACATAGTTTTCGATGGCGTTTTTGCCTTCGAGCTTCACCCGCATGCTCTCCAGCGCCTGGGCCAGCTTACGCAGTTCGCTGCTGCCGACCTCCGGCAGCGGCAGCGGGCGGTCAGCGGTCACCGAGTCCGCATAGCGCACCAGCTTGCCGATAGAGAAATTGATCCACCAGACGACGCCGCAGCCAATCAACAGGGCAATGCCCAGCAGGGCGCCGCCGGCCCAGAGGATCCGCCGCTCGCTGCGCTGAATGACCGGCGTCATCGCCAGGTTGGGTTTACCGACGCTCAGCACGCCGATAATCCGCCCCTTATCCATCACCGGCGCGGCGATATACATCACCGAGCTGGCTTCATCATGCGGATCGCTGCGCGTACTGCGCGCGCCGTACTGGCCGCGCAGGGTGAGCCAGACGTCGTTCCAGCGTGAATAGTCCTGCCCTGTCGCCTCTCCGCTCGAGTCAAACACCACCTTGCCCCGGGCATCGGTCAGATAGACGCGGTACTCATTCCGCACCTTTTTAATTCCGCCAATATTGGCGTTGAGCCGCTGCTGGTTGAGCTGGTGAAAGGCCTGCGCCAGCCTGCCCTGCTGCGGGTTTGCCGCCAGCAGGTCCTCACGCGCCAGCGCCGCCAGCAGGGTGGCGGTATCGTTGAGGGTCCCCTCCGTCGCCCGGCGCACGCCCGGCTTCACTTCCTGGACAAAGATCGACAGTACAAACCACGCGGCGATCGCGACGATAAGAAAATAGCCCAGCAGCAGGCGCATGCCGATGCGCATCAGCCGCGCCCCAGGCTGTAGCCCATCCCGCGATGGGTATTGATTGGCGCCACCTCAGGATTAACGACCCGCAGTTTAGCGCGCAGGGTTTTGATGTGGGTGTCGACGGTGCGGTCGAGGCTTTCCCAGGCATCGCTCCACACCAGCTCCATCAGTTGCTGGCGGGAGAAGACGCGACCGGGCGCGTGAAGCAGCGTTTTCAACAGCAGAAATTCATAGCGCGTCAGGTTCAGCGGCTGGCCGAACCAGCTTATCGACGCCGCCTGCTCGTCAAGCACAAACTCGCCGACGCGAACTACCGACGAAGGCGCGGCGAATTTTTGCAGCCGCCGCAGCACGCTGCGCACCCGCGCGCAGACTTCGCGCGGCGAAAACGGCTTGGCGATGTAATCGTCAGCGCCGATTTCCAGCCCCAGCAGCTTATCGACCTCGTCGCTCCGCGCCGTCAGAAACAGCACCGGCAGCGCCGGAAAGCGCGTCAGCAGGCGCCGACAGAGCTCGAAGCCGCTGATATCCGGCAAGCCGACGTCGAGGATGGCCACATCGGGCGCCTGATGCGCCGCCGCCTCCAGCGCGGGCAACCCGCGGTCAAAGACGGTGACCTGGAAGCCCTCCTGCTGGAGCATATAAACCAGGGTATCGGCGATACTCTGTTCATCCTCAACTAACCAAATCCGTGGCTGCTGCATGCGCGCTCCCGTTTATTTATTCCAGGGCATAATCGGCACGGCGCTGATGGCGTTCTTCGGCGAACCATCAACCACTTTATCCGAATAGGTCAGGTAGACCAGCGCATTGCGTTTCTCATCATAGAAGCGAACGACCTGTAGCTTTTTAAACACCAGCGAGGTGCGCTTCTGGAACACCACGTCGCCCTGGCTTTTGCCATTTTTGATTTTGTCCGTCAGCTCAATCGGCCCGACCTGCTGGCAGGAGATGGCCGCGTCGGAGGTATCTTCCGCCAGACCCAGCCCGCCTTTGATCCCGCCGGTCTTCGCCCGGCTGATATAGCAGGTCACGTTCTGCACATCCGGATCGTCAAAGGCTTCGACGACAATTTTGTGATCCGGCCCTAACCATTTGAAGACCGTATCCACGGAACCAATCTGCTCCGCCTGAGCGACCTGGCAGCCGGCCAGCAGCAGCAGGCCCATCGCAAACTTCTTGTATTTCATATTGTTACCATTCTTAAAAAATATAGCTGAGTGATTATCACGCACTTTGCGGAAAAGGTTTATAGATCACAGCTTTACAAAATTCTCGTTCAGATCCACGGACCTACCGCATTTAAAAGCAAAAAAAACACTGAATGCTAAAACATCAAAAAATGCTATTATCCGCTACTTTAATATCAGGCACCTGTGTTTAAGGATGGGGACATTTTATGGATCAAGCAGGGATTATTCGCGATCTCCTTAGCTGGCTGGAAGGTCACCTGGATCAGCCGCTTTCTCTGGACAATGTGGCGGCGAAGGCGGGTTATTCCAAGTGGCATTTGCAGCGAATGTTTAAGGATGTCACCGGCCATGCCATCGGTGCCTATATTCGCGCGCGCCGGTTGTCGAAATCAGCTGTCGCATTACGCCTTACCGCCCGTCCAATCCTTGATATTGCGCTGCAGTACCGTTTCGACTCCCAGCAGACCTTCACCCGGGCGTTTAAGAAGCAGTTCTCGCTGACGCCGGCGCTCTACCGCCGCTCGCCGGACTGGAGCTCGTTCGGTATGCGTCCGCCGCTGCGTCTTGGCGAGTTTACCCTGCCGAAACATGAATTTGTCGCCCTGCCCACGACTCAACTGCTGGGGGTAACCCAGAGCTATACCTGTAAGCTGGAGGAAATCTCCGACTTCCGCAACCAGATGCGGGTCCAGTTCTGGCGCGATTTCCTCGGCAACTCGCCGTCGATCCCCCCGGTGCTCTATGGGCTGCATGAACCGCGTCCGAGCCTGGAGAAAGACGATGAACAGGAAGTGTTCTATACCACCGCGCTGACGCCGGAGATGGCTAACGGCCACCTGCAGAACGCCCATCCGGTGACGCTGGAGGGCGGCGAGTATGTCATGTTTACGTATGAAGGGCTGGGTACCGGCCTGCAGGAATTCATCCTGACGGTCTACGGCACCTGCATGCCGATGCTGAACCTGACGCGTCGCAAGGGGCTGGATATTGAACGCTTCTATCCTGAAGATGAAAGCCGGGATCAGGCCACGCCGATTCAGTTGCGCTGCGAATATCTGATCCCGATCCGCCGTTAACGCTGCAGCTCGTCCATCGCGGGGGCGTCAAGATGCGAGACGTCGCCCGCCGTTTCCACCACCCAGCCGGAAGCCAGCCACGGGCTCTGCTGATAATCGACGCGCGAGATAGAGCAGTTGCGCAGACGCAGACGACGCTCTGCGTACGCCGGCAGCCCTAAAATCGTGCTCACCAGGCAGCCCAGCGCGATACCATGACTCACCAGCAGTGGTCGACTACCGGCCGGTAATTCCAGACAGGCTGCCAGCGCCGCATGCATGCGTTCGCTAAGCTCCTGCATCGATTCGCCCTGAGGAATACGACCATCCGGCGTGCCGTTGACCAGCTGGCGGCGCCAGCCCTCTTCTTCTTCGCTGAGCGAGTCGATATGGCGCTTCTCCAGCACCCCCATATCCAGCTCGCGCAGGCGCGCATCGGCGATCACGCTGCAGCCGCAGGCTTCGGCGATAATCTCTGCTGTGCGGCGGGTTCGTCCCAGATCGCTGGTAATGATATGGGTGATCCCCAGCGTTCTGGCGCGCTCGCCAACCTGCCAGGCCTGGCGCTCACCGTGTGCGGTCAGCGGGCTGTCGGACTGACCCTGAATACGTCGCTCGGCGTTCCACTGCGTTTCACCGTGGCGAACAAGGTATACCTGTAACATGCTTTTTTTCCGTTCTGAACTCGTTATCGACCGCTTTCGGGCATTACCGCCTGCCCTGGGGGTGATTTAGAGTATACTGCGATGACGTTAGTTTATTCTGAGTTGTTTTGATTATGCACCATGTTGTCTCAGCGACCACTAATCCCGCCAAAATTCAGGCAATTCTGCAGGCTTTTGACGAGATTTTCGGCGAAGGATCCTGCCACATTGAGTCCGTATCCGTCGAGAGCGGCGTGCCGGAACAGCCCTTCGGCAGCGAGGAAACGCGCGCTGGCGCACGAAATCGCGTCGCTAATGCGCGCCTCGCCCAGCCCCATGCCGATTTCTGGGTCGCCATCGAAGCCGGAATTGACGATGGCAGTACCTTTAGCTGGGTGGTCATCGAAAGCGCCAGCCAGCGCGGAGAAGCGCGCTCAGCCACGCTGCCGTTGCCTGACGTTATTCTTGAGCAGGTTCGCGCTGGCGAAGCCCTCGGGCCGGTCATGTCGCAGTATACCGGCATCGATCAGATCGGTCGTAAAGAGGGGGCGATTGGGGTTTTCACCGGCGGCAAATTAACCCGCAGCAGCGTTTACCATCAGGCGGTCGTGCTGGCGTTAAGCCCGTTCCACAACGCTATTTATCGCTAGCCAGCAGCGTCTGCTCCAGCCACTGGCGCAGCTCAACCGGCGCCGACTTCAGGCTGTTCGACCCGCGGGTAATGGTCGCAATGCCGGCGCCGAGCTCATTTTTCAGCTCGCGCTGGCTCATCTCGCCGCGCAGCAGCTCTTCGATAATGCGCACCCGGGTTCCCAGCGCTTCGCGCTCATCAGGGGTTAGCATTAGCTGCAGCAGCGGCAAATGCAGATCCTGCGCATAGGCCTGCTGTAGCAGCGCCACAAAGCGCAGCCACTCCTGATGACGTTGTTCGGCAACGGCCGCGGAATAGGGAGATTGTTGGGTCATATCGCGCCACCATATTGAGACGGGCAGCTTACGCTGCCCGTCGAATGTACTCTTCAACGAGTACAAAGCATAACATACTTCCCGGCGATCAGTAACGCTGCCGCCACTCCGCATCGCTGAAGAGCTTATCCTGCTGTCCCATAAAGTAGCGGTAGTAGGCGTCATAGGAGAGGACATTCTTCACGTAGCCGCGGGTTTCCGAGAACGGAATACTCTCGACAAACGCCACGGCGTCGATCCGTCCGGCGCTGTTCCCCTGCCAGGTGCGTACCCGACCCGGCCCGGCGTTATAGGCCGCCGAGGCGTAGATGCGGTTATTGCCGAACTGCTGGTAAACGTACTGCAGATAGCTGGTGCCGATGTTGATGTTGGTTTCCGGATCCAATAGCTGCGACGGGCCGCTGTAGCCGGGAATGCGGAACATGCTGACGGTATGCGTCGCGGTGCCCGGCATAATCTGCATCAGCCCGCTGGCGCCGACCGGCGAGCGCACTTTCGGGTTCCAGGCGCTCTCCTGGCGGGCAATGGCCATCGCGTAGCTCTGCGGAATATCTTTACCGCTGATATAGCGGGCAAACAGATCGTTATAGGCCAGCGGGAAGCGCTCCTCCAGCTGATCCCACAGCTTGCCGGCGATCGTCGCCTGCACGCTCAGATCCCACCAGTGCTGATCGAAGGCATAGCGCGCCAGCTGCGCCTGCTGAGATTTCGTGCGGCTGGTGACCAGATTCGCCCATTCGGTGCGCGCGGTGTTATCCATATTCCAGTACATCAGCTCGCGTACCCGGGCCATCTCCGGACCGGAAGCCAGCGCCGGATCGAGCGTGCCAGTCGCTTTATCGATGCGGAAGGTATACTCCTCGCCGAGACGCTGTGCGGCGACCATCGGGTAGAAACCGCGCTGCTGCATCAACGACCGGAGGATCGCCTGCGCCTCCTCGTCCCTGCCGCGCTCCAGCAACAGATCCGCCTGCCAGTAGCGCCATTCGTCTTTCTCTTTCGCCTCCATCGGCAGGCGCGCCAGCCAGGTATTCAGGCCATGGCGATCGCCCGTCCCCAGCGCCATCCGCACCCGCCGCTCCACCAGCGGCGTGGACTGCGATCGCATAATCGCATCGTCGCGCCAGATGGCCTGCTCTTCGGTCACATCGTTCCCCATCAGGCGCCAGGCGACAATATCGCGTAGCTCCTGGGTCTGATCCTCATTGAGCTGCTGGGCCTGCACCAGCGAAGGGATCATCAAACGGGCATTTTCCACATCCTGACGGGCGACGCTGGCGAAGGCGACGGCGGCCATCTGGCGGGTAAAGTCCGTCGCCCCGGTGGTGCGGGCAAAGGTCAGGACGCTGTTAGGATCGTTAGCCAGAGCGACCACGGCGCTGGCGATGCTCTGGTAATTGGCGGGCATCTGCTGGGCCAGCGATTTCACCAGCCCGATATTGCCGGCCTTCATCGCCAGGCGGATCCGTTCGAGATAAGCCAGCGGATCCTGCTGGCCGGAGTCGCGCCAGGCGCTGAACAGCGGTTCACAGGCGCCGGGCTGGTTCTTGCCCGTCAGCCAGAGGTCTTTCGCTCCGCTCCAGGCCTCCTGCGACTGCCCCACGCTCAGTTTGGCGTAGTAGTAGTTGCACTGCGCCTCGGTGCTGGTCGGCTTATCGGGACTAAACGCCAGCAAGCCGCGCCAGTCGCTGCGCCGGGCCAGTTCATTCACGAAGCGCGAACGTAATGAACGCGCGGGGGGCAGCGTCGGGTTGGCGTCAATAAAGTTTTTCACCACCAGCGCCGGCTGGTTCATCAGATCGTCGGTAATCTGCCGGTACTGCAAATAGGGATACAGGGGATAGGTGCTTAACGTGGGCATCAGCTGGTCAACCACATCCATCTGCCGGTTATCCCACGCCTGCTTAATTTGTGCGTAGCGGCTGCGCTGTTCATCCAGTGAATCCGCATGCGCCAGCTGACTCAACGCCAACAGACCAACGCTGGCAGCCAAAAGATGCCACGCCATTTTTTTGGCTTTTTCCACAAGCTCTTCCTCTTTCAGGTGCATTTTCGCAGCATCGTGCCGCTTAAAAGCCCCTGCCGGTTCGGCAGGCGGCTTTACTTATGCTAATCAGACAACGCTAAACGCGCCATGTCCTGAACATTTTTTTACGCTTCTGTGAATCCTGTCGCCTCGCTGGGATTAGCGCGCGAAAAAGGCTACACTTCGGCTTTGAACTATCTATCAAAATAGAAAGAGGCGAAGTCCAACGTGGCTCAATTCGTTTATACCATGCATCGTGTCGGCAAAGTGGTTCCGCCGAAACGTCATATTTTGAAAAATATCTCCCTCAGCTTTTTCCCTGGCGCAAAAATCGGTGTGCTCGGTCTGAACGGCGCCGGTAAATCTACCCTGCTGCGCATCATGGCCGGTATCGACACCGAGATCGAAGGTGAAGCGCGTCCGCAGCCTGGCATTAAAATCGGCTACCTGCCGCAGGAGCCGCAGCTCAACCCGGAGCACACCGTGCGCGAGTCCGTTGAAGAAGCGGTCGCCGAAGTGGTTAACGCGCTGAAGGGCCTGGACGAAGTCTATGCCAAATACGCCGAGCCGGATGCAGACTTCGATAAGCTTGCCGCACAGCAAGGCAAGTTCGAAGAAATTATCCAGGCGCACGACGGCCACAATCTGAACGTGCAGCTGGAGCGCGCGGCCGACGCCCTGCGCCTGCCGGACTGGGATGCGAAAATCGCCAATCTTTCCGGTGGTGAACGCCGCCGCGTCGCGCTGTGCCGCCTGCTGCTGGAAAAACCAGACATGCTGCTGCTCGACGAACCGACCAACCACCTGGACGCCGAGTCCGTCGCCTGGCTGGAACGCTTCCTGCACGACTTCGAAGGCACCGTGGTGGCAATTACCCACGACCGTTACTTCCTCGATAACGTCGCCGGTTGGATCCTCGAACTTGACCGCGGCGAAGGTATTCCGTGGGAAGGCAACTACTCCTCCTGGCTGGAGCAGAAAGATCAGCGTCTGGCGCAGGAAGCCTCTCAGGAAGCCGCGCGTCGCAAATCCATCGAGAAAGAGCTCGAGTGGGTTCGCCAGGGCGCGAAAGGCCGTCAGTCCAAGGGCAAAGCCCGTCTGGCGCGCTTTGAAGAGCTCAACAACGTTGAATACCAGAAACGTAACGAGACCAACGAACTGTTCATTCCGCCAGGCGCGCGTCTGGGCGATAAAGTTCTGGAAGTCAGCAACTTGCGTAAATCCTACGGCGACCGCGTGCTGATCGACGATCTGAGCTTCTCGGTACCGAAGGGCGCTATCGTCGGCATCATCGGCCCGAACGGCGCGGGTAAATCAACGCTGTTCCGCATGATGTCCGGCCAGGAACAGCCAGATTCCGGCACCATCACCCTGGGCGAAACCGTTAAGCTGGCCTCCGTCGATCAGTTCCGCGACGCGATGGACAACAGCAAGACCGTGTGGGAAGAGGTCTCCGGTGGTCTGGATATCATGAAGATCGGCAACACCGAGATGCCGAGCCGCGCCTACGTGGGCCGCTTTAACTTCAAAGGCGTAGACCAGGGCAAACGCGTTGGCGAACTGTCCGGCGGTGAACGCGGTCGTCTGCACCTGGCGAAGCTGCTGCAGGTTGGCGGTAACGTACTGCTGCTCGATGAACCGACCAACGACCTGGATATCGAAACCCTGCGCGCGCTGGAAAACGCCCTGCTGGAGTTCCCGGGCTGCGCGATGGTTATCTCGCACGACCGTTGGTTCCTTGACCGTATCGCCACCCACATTCTGGATTACCAGGATGAAGGTAAGGTGGAGTTCTTTGAAGGTAACTTTACCGAGTACGAAGAGTACAAGAAACGCACCCTCGGCGCCGACGCGCTGGAGCCGAAGCGAATCAAGTACAAACGTATCTCAAAATAAAATGCAAAAAGGCAACGCAAGTTGCCTTTTTTAATGTTTGCTCCCTCTCCCACCGGGAGAGGGCCGGGGTGAGGGCATCAGCCCGCAGAGGATCTACCCCTGCTCCCCCATCAGCTGCTTCACCAGCTCGACGCAGCGCAGGAAGCGCGTATCGTAGTCCGACTCCTTAACATGGACGAACTCGATCTCATTCTCTTTCAGCAGCGACACCAGCAGCGACTGAAACTCTTTACGATCCACCGAACTCCCAAGGCTGCGTAACCCATCGGCCACCCACGGGGTATTGTTCTCCAGCAGGATCACCAGGTCGAAGCGGTATTCATCAATCAGCGCCTGCACGAACGGGTGCTCTCGCCCTTCGTACTTCAGGCAGAACGCCTGAGTGCTGACGAAGTCGGTATCGATAAACGCCACCTTGTTGGCATATTTCACTGCGAAATCAATATACTGGGCGTGCCCGAGGGCTATTTTATCGTAATCCGAATACTGGAGCGCCATCTCATCGCCGCCGAGATGCGAAAAGACATAATCCCGGCCATATTCCCAGGCGCTGGTGGTATTGAAGATATTGGCGAGCTTATTAACCAGCGTTGATTTCCCGCTCGACTCGCCGCCTAGGATCGCCACCGTCCGCACAAAGAACGGTTTCACTTCCGTCGGAATATATTCCCAGTAACGGAACGGGTTCTCGCGGATCTGGCCGCCGCTAATATTCATAAAGGTCCGCTTAGGATCGATAAGCACCGTCTCGATCCCCAGATGCTCAAGGTACTGCGGCGCATCGGCCTCTTCCGAGGTATAGATCCGGTTCGGCTCGATCCCTTTTTCGCTCATAAAAGCGCGGATACCATGACTCCACACATCCCAGCCGTGCGGATAGGGTTCCATCCCCTCTTCATTGAAGGCGTGGATGCGAATATTCTTCTGATATTTAAAAGTTTGTAGCAGCCAGCGCAGGCGGTCAGGCACCGTCGGCTGCTGCGACATGGCGCTCTCTTCAAACAGCTCGCGGTCGCGAGTGTCGTCATAGCCCATGATGATATGCAGCTCATCGACCTGGCTACAGGCGCGTTGAATCAAATAGATGTGCCCGGTATGCAGCGGGTAAAATTTACCAAACACCACGCCGACGCTTTTCTGTCGGCGGGGAAACTCCAGCCCGAGGAAACGATGCAGCGCTTCTAGCTTCTGCGCGCTCGGGCTTTTGATTTTGGCATTCAACAGTTGGCTGAGATACCCTTTGGTCATCCCGCTGGCTTCCGCCACCTGCTGCAGGGTACAGCCTTTCTGCTTTATGGCGCTTTTTAAATAGTCAAATGACGACATCGCTAATCTCCTTTTAACTTATTATAAGTCGTCAAAAACGCTTAGCGCGTCTGAAAGCTTTTTCACACCAAAGATTTGCATGCCTTCCGGCACTTTTTTCGGCACATTGGCCGCCGGGACGATGGCGCGGCGGAAGCCATGCTTCGCCGCTTCGGAGATACGCTCCTGTCCGCTCGGCACCGGGCGAATTTCGCCAGCCAACCCCACTTCGCCAAAGACCACCAGGTCCTGCGGCAGCGGGCGATCGCGCAAGCTGGAGACCATCGCCAGCAGCAGCGCCAGATCGGCGCTGGTTTCCGTGACCTTCACCCCACCGACCACGTTGACGAAAACGTCCTGATCGGCCATCTGCAGGCCGCCGTGGCGATGCAGCACCGCCAGCAGGATCGCCAGACGGTTCTGTTCCAGCCCCACCGCCACGCGGCGCGGGTTGGACATCATCGAGTGATCCACCAGCGCCTGGATCTCCACCAGCAGCGGGCGGGTCCCTTCCCAGACCACCATCACCGAGCTGCCGGAGGTGATTTCATCGCCCCGGCTGAGGAAGATAGCGGATGGGTTGCTCACTTCGCGCAGCCCCTGCTCGGTCATGGCGAAGACGCCCAGCTCGTTCACCGCGCCAAAGCGGTTTTTGTGGCTGCGCAGAGTGCGGAAGCGGGAGTCGGCATCGCCGTCCAGCAGCACCGAGCAGTCAATACAGTGCTCCAGCACCTTCGGGCCGGCCAGCGAACCGTCTTTGGTGACGTGGCCGACCATGACGATCGCCACGCCGCGTGTTTTGGCAAAGCGCGTCAGATAGGCCGCCGTTTCACGTACCTGGGCGACGCTGCCCGGCGACGACTGCACGTCGGCCATATGCATCACCTGGATAGAGTCGATCACCATCAGCTGCGGTTTTTCTTCCTCGGCAATCTGACAAATCTGCTCAATGCTGGTTTCCGACAGCATGTTCAGGTTCGCCGTCGGCAGCCCAAGGCGATGGGCGCGCATCGCCACCTGCTGAAGGGACTCCTCCCCGGTGACGTACAGCGTTTTCATCCCTTCCGCCAGCTTGCACAACGTCTGCAGCAGCAGCGTCGATTTCCCCGCGCCGGGGTTACCGCCAATCAGGATCGCGCTGCCCGGTACCACGCCGCCGCCGAGTACGCGGTCGAACTCTTTAAAACCGGTGGAGAAACGCGGCAGCGCTTCCAGGCTGATGTCTGACAGCTTCTGCACCTTCGAGACGCCGGCGTGACCGGCGTAGCCTGACAAACGCTCGTTTCTCGCCACCTGCGGCGACGCGGCGATGCGCATCTCGGTGATGGTATTCCAGGCATGGCAGGCGCTGCACTGCCCCTGCCAGCGCGGGTAATCCGCACCACATTCATTACAGACAAATGCGCGTTTTGGAGCTTTCGCCACGTTTACCTCTTACTTTTGGTTCATGCTGCCCGAGAGAATACAGAATACCCCCATCAGGTCAGCGTGGCGGATAGTCACTTCCGCCTGTTCATTCACTTTAGGCTTAGCATGATATGCGATGCCAAGCCCGGCAGCCTTAATCATCGGCAGGTCGTTGGCGCCATCACCGATGGCCACGGTCTGCGCCGTTGGGATCGCATACTTTTCCGCCAGCTTGCGCAGCGTATTGGCTTTGTATTTGGCATCGACGATATCGCCGAGCACGTTGCCGGTGAGCTTGCCGTCGCGGATCTCCAGTTCGTTGGCGAACACCGCGTCGAGATGCAGCTTATCGCGCAGATACTCGGCGAAGAAGGTGAAGCCGCCGGAGGCGATCGCCACCTTCCAGCCCAGCGTTTCCAGCTTGAGCACCAGCTGCGCCAGGCCCGGCATCAGCGGCAGCGCGTCGCGAACCTGCAGCAGAATGCTGGCATCGGCGTCTTTCAGCGTCGCCACGCGCTGGCGCAGGCTGGCGGTAAAGTCCAGCTCCCCGCGCATCGCCCGCTCGGTCACTTCCGACACCAGCTCGCCGGTGCCGGCCAGTTTCGCGATCTCATCGATGCATTCGATCTGGATCGCCGTGGAGTCCATATCCATCACCAGCAGTCCCGGGGTGCGCAGATGAGGGATTTTACCCAATGGCGCGACGTCCAGCCCCGCCTCATGCGCCAGTCGCGTCGCACGGGGGGTCAGCGAACCGGCCAGGCGGATCACCTGGTAATCCTCGACCACCCAGGAGGCGACGATCACTAACGCGGCGCCCAGCTCACGCTGCCAGTCCGTCAGACGGCGTTTATCCAGCCCACGCCCGTACAGCAGCCAGCCGCTGCGCCCGGCGTGATAATCCAGCGGCATGACCTCGTCACCGCTCAGGGAAAGCGGCAACCCAGGCCACAGGGAAACGTCTTCAGGCAGGTCGCACCAGGTCAAACTGTTAGGCATTACGGCTCCACATCTCTTCATTCAGGCGAGGAAAATAACGCATGAGGCTACCTTGTAACCAGCGCTTCTGGCAACATTAAGCTGCAAATTTTCAAAGGTGGAATATGGTTCGCGCAAAACTGAAATTCCGGCTGCATCGTGCGGTCATTGTCCTTATCTGTCTCGCCCTGCTCGTCGCGCTGATGCAGGGCGCCTCGTGGTTCAGTCAGAACAGTCAGAAACAACGCAATCCGCAGCTGGAAGAGCTGGCCCGCACGCTGGCGCAGCAGGTGGTGCTGAATCTCGCGCCGCTGATGCGCAGCGAGACGCCGGACGAAAAGCGCATCAATCAGCTGTTGACGCAGCTCACCCACAACAGCCGCGTACTGGACGCCGGGGTATATGACGACCAGGGCGACCTGGTGGCGCGCTCTGGCGAAAGCGTCGAGGTTCGCGACCGGCTGGCGCTGGATGGTAAGAAAGCCGGCGGCTACTTTAACCAGCAGATTGTCGAGCCGGTGCCGGGAAAAAACGGTCCGTTGGGCTACCTGCGTCTGACCCTCGATACCCATACGCTGGCGACCGAGGCGAAGCAGGTGGATAATACCACCAATATCTTACGCCTGATGCTGTTGCTGTCCCTGGCCATCGGCGTGGTACTGACCCGCACGCTGCTGCAGGGCAAACGCACCCGCTGGCAGCAATCGCCCTTCCTGCTCACCGCCAACAAGCCGGTTGAGGATGAAGACGATGAAAAGAAAGGAAATCTATAATGTCCACACTGCGCCTCCTGCTTTCTGACTCTTACGACCCGTGGTTCAACCTGGCGGTCGAGGAGTGCATTTTCCGCCAGATGCCCGCCACCCAGCGGGTGCTGTTCCTGTGGCGCAATGCCGATACCGTGGTCATCGGCCGCGCGCAGAACCCGTGGAAGGAGTGTAATACCCGCCGCATGGAGGAAGATCATGTGCGGCTGGCCCGTCGCAGCAGCGGCGGCGGCGCGGTGTTCCACGACCTCGGCAATACCTGCTTTACCTTTATGGCAGGCAAACCGGAGTACGACAAAACCGTCTCCACCGCTATTGTGCTGGCGGCGCTCAATTCACTGGGCGTAACCGCCGACGCCTCCGGGCGCAACGATCTGGTGGTCAAAACCGACAGCGGCGACCGCAAAGTCTCCGGCTCCGCCTATCGTGAAACCATGGACCGCGGTTTTCACCACGGCACCCTGCTGCTCAACGCCGATCTAAGCCGTCTCGCCAACTACCTCAACCCGGACCAGAAAAAGCTGCAGGCTAAAGGCATTACCTCGGTGCGCGGGCGGGTGGCGAACCTGGTTGAGCTGCTGCCGGGCATTACCCATCAGCAAGTTTGCGAGGCGATCCAGGAGGCGTTCTTCAGCCATTACGGCGAACGGGTAGACGCCGAGGTGATCTCCCCGGACAACACGCCGGACCTGCCGAACTTTGCCGGCACTTTCGCACGCCAGAGCAGCTGGGAGTGGAACTTCGGCCAGGCGCCTGCCTTTTCCCACCTGCTGGACGAGCGTTTCCCCTGGGGCGGCGTCGAGCTGCATTTTGACGTTGAGAAGGGCCATATCACCCGCGCGCAGGCCTTTACCGATAGCCTGAATCCGGCGCCGCTGGAGGCGCTGGCGGAACGCTTAATCGGCTGTCAGTATCGGGCTGAGGTTTTGCAGCAGCAGTGTGAGGCGCTGATGGAGGACTTCCCGGAGCAGGAAGCGGAACTCAAAGCGCTGTCGGTGTGGATTGCCGGCGCGGTACGTTAAAAAAAGCCCGCTGGCGTAGCGCTTAGCGGGCCTGGAAAACCGCAGGCCGGGTCAGGCGAAGCCGCCGCCCGGCACAACAGCTTTTACTCTTTATCGCCCAGCAGCACGGATTCCAGCGCGATTTTAATCATGTCGTTGAACGTGGTCTGACGCTCCGCGGCAGTGGTCTGCTCGTGGGTACGAATATGGTCAGACACGGTGCAGATGGTCAGCGCTTTCGCCCCGAATTCCGCCGCCACGCCGTAGATACCCGCCGCTTCCATTTCCACGCCCAGGATGCCGTATTTTTCCATCACGTCGAACATGGACGGGTCCGGGGTATAGAACAGGTCTGCAGAGAAGATGTTGCCGACGCGCGCGTCAACGCCCAGCGCTTTCGCCGCGTCTACCGCGTTACGCACCATGCCGAAATCGGCAATCGCCGCGAAGTCGTGGTCTTTAAAACGCAGACGGTTCACTTTGGAGTCGGTGCAGGCGCCCATACCGATCACCACGTCGCGCAGTTTGACGTCTTCGCGCACCGCGCCGCAGGAGCCGACGCGGATGATTTTCTTGACGCCGAAATCGGTGATCAGCTCTTTGGTGTAGATAGAGCAGGACGGAATACCCATCCCGTGGCCCATGACGGAGATTTTGCGGCCTTTATAGGTGCCGGTGAAGCCCAGCATGCCGCGCACGTTGTTCACTTCACGCACGTCTTCGAGAAAGGTTTCTGCAATGTGCTTGGCGCGCAGCGGGTCGCCCGGCATCAAGACTACGTCAGCGAAATCGCCCATTTCTGCGTTAATGTGAGGAGTTGCCATCTTCAGTTCCTTTTACATTGTTGTTTTTGCCGGGCGGCGGCTACGCCTGACCCGGCCGACAAAACCGTAGGCCCGGATCGCTGAGCGCCACCGGGCAATTGCATCACAGCATGTTTTTACCGTACGCCATTGGCGAGGTACCAAAGTATGTCGCCAGCGTCTGGCCGATGTCCGCGAAAGTTTCGCGGTGGCCTAACGATCCTGGTTTCACTTTCGGGCCGTACACCAGCACCGGAATATGCTCGCGGGTGTGGTCGGTACCGGTCCAGGTCGGGTCGCAGCCGTGGTCGGCGGTGAGGATCAGGATGTCGTCTTCCCCTACCAGCTCCATCAGCTCCGGCAGACGGCGGTCGAACAGTTCCAGACCCGCCGCGTAGCCGGCGACATCGCGACGGTGGCCCCAGGAGGAGTCAAAGTCGACGAAGTTGGTGAAGACGATAGTCTCGTCGCCGGCTTCCTTCATCTCTTTGATGGTCGCGTCGAACAGCGCGTCCAGACCGGTGGCTTTCACTTTTTTGGTGATGCCGCAGTTTGCGTAGATGTCCGCTATCTTACCGACAGACACCACGTGGCCGTTCTTCTCGTCAACCAGCTTCTGCAGCACGGTCGGCGCCGGCGGTTCGACCGCCAGATCGTGACGGTTGCCGGTACGCTGGAAGTTACCGGCTTTATCGCCGATAAACGGACGAGCGATGACGCGGCCAATGTTGTAGCCGCCTTCGGTCAGCTCTTCACGGGCGATTTCGCACAGCTCATACAACTTGTCGAGGCCAAAGGTCTCTTCGTGACAGGCGATCTGGAACACGGAGTCAGCGGAGGTATAGAAAATCGGTTTCCCGGTTTTCATATGCTCTTCGCCGAGCTGATCGAGGATCACCGTCCCGGAAGAGTGGCAGTTGCCGAGGTAGCCCGGCAGGTTGGCGCGTTTCACCAGCTTATCCAGCAGCTCCTGCGGGAAGCTGTTTTCATGATCGCTGAAGTAGCCCCAGTCAAACAGCACCGGCACGCCGGCGATTTCCCAGTGGCCGGACGGCGTATCTTTACCAGAAGAGAGTTCATGCGCCCAGGCCCAGGCGCCAATCACTTCGGCATTGCCATCCATTCCGGCGGCAATTTTACCGGTAGAGCCTTCATGCGCTTTCACCAACCCCAGACGGGTCAGGTTCGGTAAATTCAGCGGGCCTTTGCGGCCGTGGTCAGCCTCGCCTTTGGCGCAGGCTTCCGCAATGTGGCCCAGGGTATCGGCGCCGACGTCGCCAAAGCGGTCTGCGTCTTCCGTTGCGCCAATCCCAAAGGAGTCCAGCACCATGATAAATGCACGTTTCATCTTGTTCTCCATACATCTTGCGCTGCAAAAAAGCGATCAGATCAGTATATCGCTATTCGGTGATACGGCGATAGACTGTCGGTGTAATTTCCGGAGCTTTATCGTCCAGTTTAATGGCCGCTTTGACCGCTTTCGCGGCCTCCTGCCAGCTGTTCTCGTCTTTGGCATGGATCACCGCCAGCGGACGCTGTCCGTCCACGCGGTCACCCAGACGCGCCATCTCGGTAAAGCCAACGCTATAGTCAATGGTGTCTGATGCCTGACGGCGGCCGCCGCCCATAGAAACCACTGCCATACCCAGCGCGCGTGTATCCATCGCGCTGACAAAACCTTCGGTATCAGCATAGACTGCTTTGCTCAGCATCGCCGTCGGCAGATAATGATCATAATTCTCGACAAAGTCGCTCGGTCCTTTCTGCGCCGCGACCATACGGCCAAAGACTTCCGCCGCTTTACCGTTATCCAGTACCGCCTGCAGCTTCGCGCGCGCGTCGGCATCGTCCGCCGCCAGCTTGCCGGAAATCAGCATCTCTACACACAGCGCCATCGTCACGTCGAACAGACGCGGGTTGCGGTATTCGCCGGTCAGGAACTGGACCGCTTCGCGAACTTCAACGGCGTTCCCGGCGCTGGAGGCCAGCACCTGGTTCATATCGGTCAGCAGCGCGGTGGTGCGCACGCCGGCGCCGTTGGCGACCCCGACGATCGCTTCCGCCAGCGCGGCGGAAAGTTCATAAGTCGGCATAAACGCGCCGCTGCCGACTTTGACGTCCATCACCAGCGCATCCAGCCCTTCCGCCAGCTTCTTGGCAAGGATCGAGGCGGTGATCAGCGGGATGGAGTCCACCGTCGCGGTAATATCGCGGGTGGCATAGAAACGTTTGTCCGCCGGAGCGAGGGAGCTGGTCTGCCCGATAATCGCCACGCCGACATCTTTAATAATCTCGCGGAAGCGGTTGTCGTCCGGGAAGATATCGAAGCCCGGGATCGCTTCCAGTTTATCCAGGGTACCGCCGGTATGGCCGAGTCCGCGGCCGGAAATCATCGGCACATACCCGCCGCAGGCGGCCACCATCGGTCCCAGCATCAGCGAAGTGACATCCCCGACGCCGCCGGTGGAGTGTTTATCGACGATCGGGCCGTTAAGGTTGAGGCTTTTCCAGTCCAGAACGGTACCGGAATCCCGCATCGCCATGGTCAGCGAAACGCGCTCCGGCATAGACATATCGTGGAAGAAGATGGTCATCGCCAGCGCGGCGATCTGCCCTTCTGAGATAGTATTGTCGCGGATGCCGTTGATGAAAAAGCGGATCTCTTCATCGCTTAATGCCTGACCATCACGTTTTTTACGAATAATTTCTTGTGCGAGAAACACGGTAACCCCCATGAGGAATCGGGTGAATGGTGGCGGGTGGCGCTACGCTTACCCGCCCTACGATCCTGTAGGCCGGATAAGCGAAGCGTCATCCGGCAATGTCTGACAATCAGTAGCTGCTGGCGCTCTTGCCGTCGCCGTGACCCAGGGCTTTCAACAGGCTGGCCAGCAGGCTGGAGGCACCAAAGCGGTAGTGACGGGCATCGGCCCAGTCGGCGCCAAACAGCTCATCGGCGATCGCCAGGAACTGCTGCGCATCTTCCGCGCTGCGCACGCCGCCCGCCGGTTTGAAGCCAACGGTTTTCTCAACGCCCATATCGCGGATGACTTCCATCATGATGCGCGCGCTTTCCGGCGTAGCATTCACCGGCACTTTACCGGTCGAGGTTTTGATGAAATCGGCCCCGGCTTTGATAGAGATTTCAGACGCTTTACGGATCAGCGCTTCTTCTTTCAGCTCACCGGTTTCGATGATCACTTTCAGCAGCACGTTGGCCGCCGCGCAGGCCTCTTTACAGGCTTTCACCAGCTCGAAGCCGACCTGTTCGTTACCGGCAATCAGCGCGCGGTACGGGAACACCACGTCCACTTCATCGGCGCCGTAAGCGATCGCCGCGCGGGTTTCCGCCAGCGCAATGTCGATATCGTCATTACCGTGCGGGAAGTTGGTGACCGTAGCGATGCGGATCTCCGGCGTTCCCTGCTCGTTCAGCGTTTTACGGGCAATCGGGATGAAGCGCGGATAGATGCAGACCGCCGCGGTGTTACCCACCGGGGTTTTCGCCTGATGACACAGGGCAATCACCTTCTCATTGGTGTCGTCGTCGTTCAGGGTGGTCAGGTCCATCAGTTTTAACGCGCGCAGGCTGCTTGCTTTTAAATCAGTCATTTCATACTCCGCCGGCGCAGTGCCGGTTCAATAGTTTGTTCACCTTGCGAGTCTGTTACTATTGTAACATTCACTCGCCGCTACACTTCGACATTCATCACAGTTAATGAAAACTACTTACTAATTTGCATTACTGTAATGTGACTTTAATCACAAAATATCAACGCATACCGCGGTAATTATCCTCACGCCCCTCTTAAGCATAATCGAAACTCCGCACCCAATGAGGATGTGATAATTCTAACACACAATGACAGAGACTCTCGACACCGTGGCGCACATTTTGCCCACCCAGCCGGTGATACAATTATTATATTTTGAAATATAAGCTATTTTTCTGAAAGTCAGAAATGATGGAATTTTCACAAATTCAATAAAACCAGCGACGCGGCGGCCGCTGGTTGAGGGAACTGGCTTAGAGGGCGAGGAAAACCCCGGCGATGGTGGCGCTCATCAGGTTAGACAGCGTCCCCGCCGCCACCGCACGCAGCCCAAGCTGGGCGATATCCTGACGCCGGTTGGGCGCCATCCCCCCGAGGCCGCCAATCAGGATGGCGATCGATGACAGGTTAGCGAATCCGCACAGCGCGAAAGAGATAATGGCTTTAGTGTGATCTGAAATAACCTGCAGCCCGGCCGCCGCCACCTCGGCGTCCGCCTTCAGATACTCGCCAAAGTTCATATAGGCCACGAACTCGTTAATGATCAGCTTCTGGCCGATAAACGATCCCGCGACCGTCGCTTCGTGCCACGGCACGCCGATCACCCACGCCAGCGGTGAGAAGACCCAGCCGAGGATCATCTGCAGCGACAGCTCCGGATGGTTAAACCAGCCGCCGACGCCGGACAGAATGCCGTTCAGCAGGGCGATCAGCGCGATAAACGCCAGCAGCATCGCGCCGACATTGAGCGCCAGCTGCATACCAGACGCGGCGCCGGAGGCGGCGGCGTCCAGCACGTTGGCCGGTTTATCCGCGTCAGCGCTCTGGCGGTCATGAGCCGGGTTATCGTCCGGCGTTTCCGTTTCCGGTACGATAATTTTGGCAAACAGCAATCCACCCGGCGCCGCCATAAACGACGCGGCAATCAGGTACTCCAGCGGAACGCCCATCTGCGCATAGCCCGCCAGCACGGAACCTGCCACCGAGGCCAGGCCGCCGCACATGACCGCAAACAGCTCCGAGCGGGTCATAGTGGCGATATAAGGACGCACCACCAGCGGCGCTTCGGTCTGACCAACGAAGATGTTCGCCGTGGCCGACAGCGATTCGGTACGCGAGGTCTTCAGTACCGCCCGCAGCGCGCCGCCGAGAATGCGAATGACCAGCTGCATAATGCCCAGGTAATAAAGCACGGCAATCAGCGACGAGAAGAAGACGATCACCGGCAGCACGCGCAGGGCAAAGACAAAGCCGCCGCCGCCAAACACCTCGAACATTTTATCGGAGACCAGCCCGCCGAAGATGAAACCGATCCCTTCATTGCCATAGGCAATTACGCGGGCGACGCCGTTCGACATCGCTAACAGCGCCGAGCGCCCGGCCGGTACATACAATATCAACGCGCCGATACCCACCTGGATTATCCAGGCGCCGAGCACAGTACGCAGGTTAATGGCTTTTCGATTATTGGAGAGCAGCACAGCAATGGCCAACAGCGCCACCATGCCGATAAGTCCCATGAGGATTTGCATACAGATTCCCTGTGTTTTGATAGTCCAGCACTAACGGCGTGATTATATCGGCATGAAACTATCCTGCCTGCCAGGCTTCACACATTTTAAGCAAATCAATGATATGGATGAACAATTATGAGAATTCGATCACCATACAGTGGCTGAGGGCAGGGAAAACAAGGCGAGCGTGTTGCGCATTATCCCTTCGGCTATGGCTGCCGGCGGCTCCGACCGCAGTTCGCACAGGGCGTCAAATACCCGCGCAGCTTGCTCCGGGCGATTGGGCTGTCCCTGGAAGCCATTGAGCGGCATATCCGGGGCATCGGTCTCCAGCAGCAGGGCTGAAAGCGGCAGACGCGCCATCACCTCGCGGGTTTTGCTGGCGCGGGGATAGGTAATGGTGCCGCCAACGCCGATCTTATAGCCAAGCTGCACGAAACGCTCGGCCTGCTGCAGGCTGCCGGCGAAGCCATGTACCACCCCGGTACGCGGTAGGGCATGTTTTTTCAGCAGCATCGCCAGCTTATCGTGGGTGCGTCGGGAGTGGAGGATCACCGGCAGATCGTAACGCTTCGCCAGACGCAGCTGCGCTTCCAGCAGCGCCTGCTGACGATCGAACTGCGGCTCGTCGCGATAGAGATCGAGACCAATCTCCCCCACCGCCACCAGTTTTGGCGGGCGCTGCGCCAGCGACGCCTCCAGTTGCGCCAGCCCCTCATCGGTGTGCTGCTCGATGACAATCGGATGCAGGCCCAGCGCGGCATACAGCGCCTCGTGCTGCGCCGCCAGCGCCAGCACGCGGCTAAAACGCTCAGCGGAGATGGCCGGAACGATAATTCGCCCGACGCCGGCCTGCGCCGCACGCGCCAGGCTGGCGACCTCATCTTCCGCGAAGGGGGGAAAATCGAAGTGGCAGTGGGTATCGATAAAACGGTGCGTCACGCCAGATCCTCATGATTAAAGCTTGCGTCATTGGCCTGCGGCGCAGCGATGATGGTCGCCTGCGGCGCTTCATTGGCCACCGGCACCGGCGGCACCACCACCGGCGCAGGCCGGGCGATACGCGGCGCGTGGCGCAACAGCGGCGGCCGGTCGGCCAGCAGTTTACCCACGGTGGCCAGGAAATAACGGCCGCACTGGCGTCCGGTTTTGTAGTCCTCCAGCAGCGCCGGCAGTCGGCTGCCAAGCGCCATGCTGCGCAGCGGCCGCTGGGGATAGATTTCGAAGATCCGCAGTTTGCCGGGCGGTTTTTCGATGAACTGCTGGATGGCGCGATAGGTGGTTTCGTGATGATGCACCAGATTGACCAGCGGCTGCAGGCTGCTCTCCCCCAGCCAGCGCTCCATCCGCTTAAACCACTCCGGGGTGTAAAACATCTGCGAAGGGACAGTGCGGATCACCACGATGGTCTGAGCGCCGCGGCGGGCCGCCTCCTGTACCGGGATCGCATCGCTGACGCCGCCGTCAAGGTAGCTAACGCCGTCAAGCAACACGCCGCTGCGGTAAAACCCGGGGATGGCGCTGGAGGCGCGGATCAGATCCAGCCAGGTTTGCGGCGTCGGTGAAAAATAGCTGGCGGAGTAATCGTCGCCGCGACAGGCGCACATCCACAGCTCTTTGCCCAACGCGAACTGCGTTTCGGCATAGTTCATGGCCAGCGGCATCTGCTGCGAGGTGGCCTCCACCAGCCAGTCGAGATCGATAAGGTTGCCGCCGCGCACAAAGCGCATCGGATCGAAAAACTGGCGTGAGGTGGTGTAGCGTGTGATGACTTTGCGGGCATAGCCTTGCTGATTACACATGTAAGCGGAGAGGTTTTGCGCCCCCGCGGAGGTCCCCAGCATCAGGTCAAAGGGGTTAAATCCGGCGCGCATGAATTCGTCCAGAACCCCGGCGGTGAAAATCCCTCGCTGTCCCCCGCCTTCACACACCAGCGCCAGCTTGCCTGGTCGGAAGGGTTTAACCGCCAGCGGGGCGATATTGCCCAGCGTAACGGGAATGCGTTGCCCCACCCTGCTTTCCTGTTCGATTAGTCTTCTCCTGACAAGGTAACGCAATTTGCCCATCGCTTAAACCGCGAAAGCCAGTCCGCAGGACTGGCTTTGTGTAAGACGACGTGTCAGTAAAAACGCTCAGGCTTCAGCATCGCCCGGATTGTTGTCCCTCTACGGACGTCTGCGTCCTGTAAACAGGCTCACCAGGAACAGGATAATCCCGACGACAAAGACGATTTTCGCGGCGCCAGCGGCAGTACCCGCCAGACCACCAAAGCCCAGGGCCGCAGCAATTAATGCAATGACCAGAAAAATAATTCCCCATCGAAACATACTTTTCTCCTTACCATAATGGACGGTGAACAGCGGTTTGCGCACCCTTTCTGGAAAGCTCATCGCTCAGTGGGTGCTGCTATTCGTTCGGCAACCTTGGCCAGACAACACTTTTGTTAATAACTCGATTTACTTCACGCTAAGATCGTTGCGGACGCTTTTCACACCGGAAACCGCTTTCGCAATCTCTGCGGCGCGCTCAGCCTGCGCCGCGGAAGCCACCGTACCGGTCAGATGCACTGCGCCGGCGTTAGTTTCGACTTTCACATTGCGCGAAGGGACAATGTCATCCGCCAGCAGCTTAGCCTTCACTTCGCTGGTAATAGCGGTGTCCCCGGCATAGCCTTTCAGCGTCGCCGTCTCACTCGACGATTTGTGCTGCACCGTCAGCTTGTCGTTGACCTGAGAGACGCCTTCGACCGCTTTTGCCACGCTCAGCGCCTGACTTTTCTGTTCAGCACTGGTGACGTCGCCGCTGAGGGTGACCACTTTGTTTTCCGTTTTCACCGAAATATCGCCGGAGTTAATATCTTTATGGTCGATCAGCGCCGCCTTTACCCGTGCGGTAATAGTGCTGTCGTCCATAAAATCGCCGACTTTATTAATCGAATTGTCTACCGCCTCTCCCGCATTGCTGGCAGCTGACTTCGCACTGTCTACCGTTGTTTTTTCCGTCTCTGCCGAGGCGTTCAACGCGGCTAAGCCTAAGAAGAGCGCCAGCAACATATTGGCATTCTTTAGTCTGGTCATCGTGATGTCCTCGTTTTTTCACCAGCGCTGGCGTCTTATCGCAGTGAATTACGCCAGCATTTTTAAAAACACGAATTAAATATAGTAGACAGGCGAAGGGGTTGCGGAGGATATGGATAAAAAACAGACGAATTAGCGGCGTTTTAAGAACTTTCCAGAAGGAGGGAAGCGCGGGCGGAAGAAGAAAAAAGCGCGGCCTGCGCCGCGCTTCGTCAGGGATTAGTGCTCGCGCGTTTTGCGGAACACCACGTCAGGATAACGCTCCTGCGTCAGGTTCAGGTTGACCATCGTCGGGGCGATGTAGGTCAGGTTATCGCCGCCATCCAGCGCCAGCTGAACTTCGTTTTTACGTTTGAACTCTTCGAATTTCTTCACGTCAGTGGATTCAACCCAGCGCGCGGTGGCCACGTTGACCGATTCGTAAATCGCTTCCACGTTGTATTCGCTTTTCAGGCGCGCCACGACGACGTCAAACTGCAGCACACCCACGGCGCCGACGATCAGATCGTTATTGGCGATCGGACGGAAGACCTGCACCGCGCCCTCTTCAGAGAGCTGAACCAGCCCTTTCAGCAGCTGTTTCTGCTTCAGCGGATCCTTCAGGCGAATACGACGGAACAGTTCCGGTGCGAAGTTCGGAATACCGGTGAACTTCATCATCTCGCCCTGGGTGAAGGTATCGCCAATCTGAATGGTGCCGTGGTTATGCAGGCCGATGATATCCCCAGGATAGGCTTCTTCAACGTGCGAACGGTCGCCGGCCATAAAGGTCAGCGCGTCGGAGATCACCACGTCTTTACCGATGCGCACCTGACGCAGCTTCATGCCTTTCTCATATTTACCTGACACCACGCGCATGAAAGCCACGCGGTCGCGGTGTTTCGGGTCCATATTGGCCTGAATTTTAAACACGAAGCCGGTGAACTTCTCTTCCGTCGCGGTGACTTCACGGGTGTCGGTGTTACGCGGCATCGGCGCCGGCGCCCACTCCACCAGGCCATCCAGCATATGGTCAACGCCGAAGTTACCTAACGCGGTCCCGAAGAACACCGGGGTGATTTCCCCGGCCAGGAACAGATCTTTATCGAACTCGTTCGACGCGCCCTGCACCAGCTCCAGCTCGTCGCGCAGCTGCTGCGCCAGATCTTCCCCCACCGCCGCGTCGAGATCCGGGTTGTTGAGCCCCTTCACGATGCGCACTTCCTGGATGGTATGGCCTTTACCGGTCTGATACAGGTAGGTTTCATCTTTGTAGAGATGATAGACGCCCTTGAACAGCTTACCGCAGCCGATAGGCCAGGTAATCGGCGCGCAGCCGATTTTCAGCTCGTTCTCCACTTCATCCAGCAGCTCCATCGGATCGCGGATATCACGGTCGAGTTTGTTCATAAAGGTGAGGATCGGCGTATCGCGCAGACGGGTGACTTCCATCAGCTTACGGGTCCGATCTTCGACGCCTTTTGCCGCGTCAATCACCATCAGGCAGCAGTCCACCGCCGTCAGGGTACGGTAGGTATCTTCCGAGAAGTCTTCGTGCCCCGGGGTATCCAGCAGGTTCACCAGACAGTCATGATAGGGGAACTGCATCACCGAGGTGGTGATCGAGATACCACGCTGCTTTTCCATTTCCATCCAGTCGGATTTCGCGTGCTGGCTGGAGCCACGACCTTTTACGGTACCGGCGGTCTGAATCGCCTGTCCGAACAGCAGCACCTTTTCGGTGATGGTGGTCTTACCGGCATCCGGGTGAGAAATAATGGCAAAAGTGCGGCGTTTGGCCACCTCTTGCAGATAAGGAGACAACGTCATAATTAATCTTCTAAGTAAACGCGGCCATGAGCCACGCATGTGGAATACGAAAAATTGCGGCTATTTTACCCATCAACGGGGGGGAGGCAATCAGTGTTTACACAGGAGCTGCTCCAGTTCGCTTAACGAGGTCACCGTCCAGTCCGGCTCGAGGTCCGCCGGCAGCTCGCGCTGATGCGCATTGAGCCAGCAGGTCGCCAGTCCGGCATTCACGCCGCCACGAATATCCGACTCGGCGGTATCGCCGACCATTAGCACCCGCGAGCGCGGTGGGTTACCCGCCTGCGCCAGCGCGTAATCGAAAATGCGCACGTCCGGTTTGGCGACGCCCACTTCTTCAGAAATAATCAGCAAATCAAAGTGATCGCGTAAACCGGTCCGCTCAAGACGAGTCTGCTGCAGCGAGGTAAAGCCGTTGGTGATGATGCCCATCTTGACCTTGCCCTGCAGCGCGTTGAGCAGAGAGACCGCGCCCGGCAGCGGCGCACAGATTTCCGCCATCGCATTCATAAACGCGTCGTTGAGCTCCCCCGGCGGCACATTCAAACGTTCCGCCCAGCTGTCAAAGCGCTGGTGCTGCAGCTGCAGCGAGGTGATGGCGCCGTTCTGGTAATCCACCCATAGCGGCTTATTCACGGCCTGATAGTCCTGAAAATCTTCGGCGGTAAAGGTCACGCTGTAGTCGAGAAACATCCGCTGCAAGCCGCTGAAAGAATCAAACGTAAACAGCGTTTCATCGGCATCAAAGAAAATCCAGTCCCATTTCATCGTATCACCTTGTCTTACATACTGATTGGCAGAGCCATAATAATGGCGTCTTCGCGCCCGTCGGCCGTCGGGTAGTAGTTGCGGCGAATCGTCGCCTCATTGAAGCCTAAGCTTTCATACAGCGCGATAGCGGCAACGTTGGAGGCGCGCACCTCCAGCCATAGCGTGACGACGCCGAGCCTTTCGACTTCATCAATGACGTGTTCCAGCAGCGCTCGCCCCAGGCCACGGCGCTGGTAAGCGGGATCGACCGCGATATTGAACAACGTCGCCTCATCCAGCACCACTTGCGTAATGGCGAACGCCGCCATTTCGCCATCCACCGACAGCTGATAGTTGCGATAGCGTTCCCCCTGGTTACTGGCCAGGGTCTGTTCGCTCCACGGGAAAGCGTGGGCGCGGGTTTCGATTTGCCAGGCTCGGGTTAAATCAGCTGTGCTGAGGATAGAAATCGTGTTCATGTGCGCAGATTTGTTGCCAGAGCGCCCTGCGAGCCGGCGCGCTGGTCTGGAGTTCATCAAAAGCGGGGGTGGACACCTGGGCGCCCGCCAGCGGCAGCGACGCCTCTGTGCCCAACCGCCAGCTGTTGCAGCGGCTGTCCTGCGGCAGCATCGCCACCCGCTCCGGGGTCAGCTGCAGGACCTGATCTGGCGTCACGGCCAGCGCGCGCAATACGTCGCCAATCAGCGGCTCTGTCAGCGACGGCGGGGTTTCCGCCACCATCACCAGACGAATATGTTCAGGAAGCGAGATAGCGATTTCGCCCTGCAACGCCCCCGGTCGGCGCAGCGACCACTGGGTAATGCCCAGCTGCTGTAGTTGCCAGTCTCGTCGGGATGTCATAGCGAAACACTCCTGTTAAACAAGCGCGCAATATAGCAAATCCGTCGTATCTGCGCCAACAAACTACTATAATCGGCGCCAGTCTTAATGAAGGAGTGTTTCATGTCCGCTTTTACCCCGGCAAGTGAAGTCTTGCTGCGCCACAGTGATGATTTCGAGTCCGCCCGCGTTCTGTTTGCCGGTGACCTGCAGGATGACCTGCCTGCGCGTCTGGATACCGCGGCCAGCCGCGCCCACACCCAACAGTTCCACCACTGGCAGGTCCTCAACCGCCAGATGGGAGACACCGTCCGTTTTAGCTTAGTGGCTGAGGCCGCTGACGTCGCCGAATGCGACACCCTGATCTACTACTGGCCAAAGAATAAACCAGAGGCACAGTTCCAGCTGATGAACCTGCTCTCTCTGCTGCCGGTGGGAAGCGACATTTTCGTCGTCGGTGAAAACCGCAGCGGCGTCCGCAGCGCGGAGCAGATGCTGGCTGAATACGCGCCATTAAACAAAGTGGATAGCGCCCGCCGCTGTGGCCTCTATCATGGCCGACTGGAAAAGCAGCCCGCCTTCGACGCCGATGCCTTCTGGGGCGAATACACACTGGATAATCTGACGATTAAAACCCTGCCAGGCGTCTTTAGCCGCGACGGGCTGGACGTCGGCAGCCAGCTGCTGCTCTCCACCCTCGAGCCGCATACCAAAGGGAAAGTGCTGGACGTCGGCTGCGGCGCAGGCGTGCTGGCCGCCGCGCTGGCCAGCCATTCGCCGAAAGTGCGCCTGACCCTGTGCGACGTCAGCGCCCCTGCGGTCGAAGCCAGCCGCGCGACGCTTGCCGCCAACGGCCTGGCTGGCGATGTGTTTGCCAGCAACGTCTTCTCCGAGGTCAATGGTCGCTTCGACATGATCATCTCCAACCCGCCATTCCATGACGGGCTGCAGACCAGCCTCGAAGCCGCCCAGGCGCTGATCCGCGGCGCGGTTCGCCATCTGAACAGCGGCGGCGAGCTGCGCATTGTCGCCAACGCCTTCCTGCCGTATCCGCAGGTGCTGGATGAGACGTTCGGCTTCCATGAGGTGATCGCCCAGACCGGACGTTTTAAGGTCTATCGCACCATCATGACCCGTCAGGCGAAAAAATAGTCGCCTTCTCACGCCGGCGGCCCGTTTCTGGTACCGCTGGCGCTTCCTGCGGGCAAATCCGCCCATTTTTGCAGCAATCGATACAACCTGCATAATTAACTATTGACGTGTCGCCGAAAACCACTAGAATGCGCCTCCGTGGTAACGATACTTTCATAGTGTCGATGGTATGCGAAGGTGGCGGAATTGGTAGACGCGCTAGCTTCAGGTGTTAGTGTCCTTACGGACGTGGGGGTTCAAGTCCCCCCCCTCGCACCATAATCCACGAAGATATTGCTCGCACTGGGCGAAGGTGGCGGAATTGGTAGACGCGCTAGCTTCAGGTGTTAGTGTCCTTACGGACGTGGGGGTTCAAGTCCCCCCCCTCGCACCAACGAGGCAATATCTAAAGAAAGAATACTGTGCGAAGGTGGCGGAATTGGTAGACGCGCTAGCTTCAGGTGTTAGTGTCCTTACGGACGTGGGGGTTCAAGTCCCCCCCCTCGCACCAATATTCTTCCCTCTCCCGGCATTATCCCCTCAGTTTGATATCCACAAGCATCAGCATTATTCCACCAACCAGTGCAACGCACGATGGCAGCAGAATAAAATGGCGCAGTTGACGATGCCATATCATCGCCGCGGACATCAGCATGCCCACCGCGACCAGCGTCCGCCATACGTCAGCCGACACCCCGGCATACCCGAGAGCGACAATCAGCGCGCCGGGAACGATGACTCCCCAACCGCTTCCTAATGCTCGCTGCAGCATGGTTTCACCTCTCACAACGATAATGATAACCAATATCATATGATAACTTTTATCATTTGTCATTTGCGATGTGCTCTGCGCCTTATTCTTTACGTTCGCGGTAATGACATACATTCATGAAGGTGATAAATTAAGCGGATTATCGATATATATTAAATATTTTTCTTATTTTGCAAATAACCTTTTTTTGCACATTGTTATCAGACTCTTCATTTTTGGCTTTCATCATTTTGAAATTTAACGACTAATAATGATTCTTCCGATATGACTGCACAAACCTGGCGAGCACACTACGCACAAAAATATCAATATTCCTTACGGCTTTTTTTACTGCTTAATTTCATTTCATCCTCTCTGTCGCTGGTCACCCCCCTATTTACGGTAGTTCGTTTTACGCTGCCTTGCGCCCTGATCGTGGCCTGCAGCGGGTTGCTGCTGCTCTGGCACTGGAAATGGCCGCAATCGAAAATAAATATTCCCGCTATCTCGTTGTTATTTGGCATGCTATGGGCATGGCACGTAGTGACAAAGGCGATGCTATTGACACCGCCGCATTTTAACTATCTGGTGATCGCCCTATTAAGCATTCTGTTTATCGGCACCATCGCTTTTTCCAATAATATCACTGCCTTTACCCTCCACTCTTTACCGACTTTCCTTGCCTGCCTGATAATGGCGGAGGGGGAACAATGGTTGCGCATGACTTACTGTTTTATGCTGCCTATTGCCGGTATTACCCTGCAAAATATTATCCAGAAGCGCAGCGATGCCTTCACACAAGGATTAATGGATAAACTCATGCAGGAACGCAACACCCTCAACGATCTCAGTATGCTGGATCCTCTGACCGGTTTGTATAACCGCCGCGGACTGCAGAATCGCCTCGATACCCTGCTGGCGCTGGACGGCGACAACCACTTCGTGCTGCTCCTCGATATCGATCATTTCAAAGCCTATAACGATCACTATGGTCATATGATGGGCGACCAGGCGCTCATTCGCGTCTCTGCTGCCATTCGCAACGCCGTACGCTCGCGCGATATTGTCGCCCGCTTTGGCGGAGAGGAGTTTATGGTGCTGCTGACCAACAGCAGCGAAGAAACGGCATGGCAGGCTGCCGAACGTATTCGGCAGCGGGTCTATGACCTGAAAATCCCGCATATGTTTAATGAAAGCGTCGCCACCAACGTGACCATCAGTATTGGCCTGACGCCGCTCATTGATGACAATATTGAGCAAGCGCTGGCGCGCGCCGACGGCGCACTCTATGACGCTAAGAATAAAGGCCGCAACATTATTCTGGCCAGTTAACCTGCGCGCGCCGCGGCATCGTGGCGCCGACAAAATTCTTGCCATGCCGCCTGCAAACAACTAATATCAGGAATCATTATCATTTAGATTTGTATCTGGAAATCGAATGGCCTGGCGTTCCCTTCCTCTCAGCGATGAACTTATCTGGCGGGCCCCTTTGCCGACGGCTGAGCGCGCCCTGGCGGAGAGTATTCGGGAAAAAATCGCCACCCTTCGCCCCCATCTGCTCGATTTCCTGCGCCTGGATGAATCCGCTCCAGGGCACGCTTTGACGCTTGCCGAGTGGTCGCGACCCACCGCCTTACGCTCTCTGCTGGCCACTTATTCCGATCATATCTATCGTCATCAGCCAACGCTGACACGGGAAGCGAAACCTCTGCTCTCGCTCTGGGCGCAATGGTACATCGGTCTGCTGGTGCCGCCGCTGATGCTGGCATTGCTCAATGAACCACAGGGTCTCAGCCTGGCGCCGGAACATTTCCACGTCGAATTTCACGAAAGCGGCAGGGCGGCCTGTTTCTGGATTGATGTCCATAGCGATGCCGGTATTGAGAGACTGTCACCGCTGTCGCGAATGGATGCCCTGGTGACGCGCACCCTGCAGCCGGTTATTGAGGCGCTGGAAGCCACGGGCGAGATCAATGGCAAACTTATCTGGAGCAATACTGGCTATCTGATTAACTGGTATCTTGGGGAAATGCGCGCGCTGTTGGGGGATGAGCAGCTTGCCGCCCTGCGCCAGCACTGTTTCTTCGAAAAACAACTCGCCGATGGTCAGGATAACCCACTATGGCGAACGGTTGTGCTGCGTGAAGGACAGTTAGTCCGACGCACCTGCTGCCAGCGCTATCGCCTGCCGGACGTCCAACAGTGCGGCGACTGCACGTTAAAATAACGCCCTGTCTACAATAAGCAACGGGCGGCCTGTGGCCGCCCGGTCACTATTTATGCGGTCTGCTGACTCTCCTGCTCCGCCCGTTCAGCCTCTTCCGCTTCCTGAGCAAGCAGCTGCTTCTCATACACCTTAAAGAACGGGAAGTAGATAATCGCCGACACGCAGGCCAGAACGATGACCAGAATCGCCGCCCGGAAATCCCAGCCCAGCGCCCAGGCACCGCCAATCGGCGCCGGCGCCGTCCACGGTACCACGGAGATGACGCGGCCAATCAGATCCAGCTTCATTGCCGCCCAGGCCAACACCGCATTCACCATCGGCGCCAGCAGGAACGGAATAAAGAACACCGGGTTCATGACGATAGGCGTCCCAAAGATGACCGGCTCGTTAATGTTAAACAGGCTTGGCACCACGCTTAAACGCCCAATGGAGCGCAAATGCGCTGAGCGGCTGCGCAGATAGCAGAACACCAGCCCCATGGTGGCACCGGAACCTCCGACCACGATAAAAAAGGTCCAGAACGCCTCCATAAAAATATGCGGCAGAGGCGCGCCCTGGGCCAGCGCCTGCTGGTTCATACCGAGGTTGGTCAGCCAGAACATCTGCAGCATCCCGGAAACAATCGCCGCACCGTGGATCCCGGCAAACCACAGCAGGTGGCCGATGAGGACCGCCAGCAGGATCGCCGGCAGGGAATCGGCTGCCGAAACCAGCGGTTTGAAAATTGCCATAATGGCCTGCGGGATCAGCATGTCAAAATGGTGCTGAATAAACAGGCTCAGCGGATAGAGCGTCAGCACAACCACCAGCACCGGGATCAACAGATCAAAGGAATTTTTGATCATCGGTGGGACCTGATCCGGTAGACGGATACCGATATTATGCGCCTTGAGAAAACGCATCATCTCCACACAGTAGATCGCCACCAGAATGGCGGTAAAGATCCCTGTTCCGCCAAGGCTGTCCACCGGCAGCGTGCCATTCGTCTTCGGCGCGGCAATCAGTAAAAAGGCCATGATCGACAGCATCGCGCACATAAAGGGATCGAGCTGATTGGATTTCTCGTAGTGCTTACCGAGGTTGTAAGAGATTGCCGCGCAGATGTAGATCGACATGATCCCCATCGTCATATCAAAGGGGGTCAGAATGCGCCCCTCAAACTCTTTTGCCAGATCCAGCCAGGCGCGGGCAAAACCCCAGGTGGTGTCCGGGGAGAAAGGAGGATAAGCAAACACCAGCAGGAACGATCCGACGATCATAAACGGCATCGCGGAGATAAAACCGTCACGGATAGCCATGACGTGACGCTGCGATGAGATCCGCCCTGCTATGGGGCTTATGTAATTTTCTACAAAGCGAAATATCAAATTAAACGCAGCATGGTTAGCAGACATAGTAGCCCTCCTGACAGGCTATTGATACTGGCCCAACAACGATTACCCTGCCGTTACGATGACCGCTTATTGATGCAGCAGGCCGCGGGTGGATTACCGGCTATACTGCCCATAACACAACGATTCATACACGGCTCTTTTGTTATAAATAAAAGGAGAAGTGACTGTTCCAGTATTCATCTCAATGCAGATAACCGCAACCGGTTACTGTAACCGGTTACGGTGAATGTGAAGGAGATCGACAAAATAGAAAGAATCTGGATTGTCCGCGCTGATATTTACACTCCGCCAGGCTTGTGACAGATTTAACCAGCCTTAAATCAGGAGAATCCAATGAGTCTGCAGTCTGTACGGCAGTTTTTTGCCGAACACGCCCCCGATATCGAAATTATTGAGTTAAACCAGAGTACCGCCACTGTGGCGCTTGCCGCTGCCGCGCACAACGTTGAGCCGGGACAAATAGCCAAAACGCTGTCGCTCAAGATCAAAGATAAGATTGTACTGATCGTCGCCAGGGGCGATGCGCGGCTGGATAATAAAAAGCTGAAAGAGACCTTTGGCGCAAAAGCGCGTATGTTGAGCAGCGACGAGGTGGTAACCTGGACCGGCCATCCGGTTGGCGGCGTGTGCCCGTTTGGTCTGGAAAATCCGCTGGCCGTCTTCTGTGACGTCTCGCTCAGGCACTATCAGGAAGTGCTACCCGCAGCGGGAGCTATTCACAGCGCCGTTCGCATTGAACCAGAACGAATGGCGCAGCTCACCGATGCAACATGGGTAGACGTATGCATATAGCCGCGTTATGCCACCTGTTTAACGGCGCTGGTCGGGCCGCTTATCGGTAAATGCAGCAAAATATCCGCCGCGTTTAATAAACCAATGTCAGAGCGAACCCCGAGCTTGGTCATGGCGTTGAATTTATGCGCGCGGATGGTTTTAATGTTCCGGTTCAGCTGCACCGCAATTTCCGCAAGCGAATATCCCCACGACATATACCGAAGAATGGCGTGCTCCGTCGGGCTTAGCGGATCGTTGCATGCCTCTCTGCCGCAAAAGTGCTCTTTGCCGGCGAGGGAATGATTATCCAGCAGCTGTAACAAATGCTCCTGCAATCCGCGTCGCGGCGCGGATTTATTTAATATACCCTGCAGGCAGGCCGGCATTAAATGGCCGATCAGACGCATTTCGCTTTCATTATTAGCCAGAATAATCGTTTGTACTTCCGGTCGGATCCTCGCCATTTCGTGAAGAAAAAGCAGGCTCTCGGCTCTGGACGAACGACTCCCCGAAAGTGAAAAGATGATTGCTGACCATGGGAACGACGTTTCCACCGCCCTGAGCAAATTGATATTTTTAAAAAAATGAATGCGGTATTGGCTGCTCTCTTCACGGCTAAAGGTATAGCGCCAGGCCATTTCCGTCATCACACATTTTTCTACGATGGCGACATGACGGGTTGTGCTATTTTTTTCCATTCCATTTGTTCCCCGTAAGCTGAATTGATATTCAGCTCTTGCATTCCCTGCGCACTGTTGATCCAGGCATACATTTCAGCGTTGCTGCGTAGCGATAAACGACGCATTGCGCTATTTTTCTGCGCGCTAATCGTCTTATTACTCTTTTTCAACAGCGCGGCGATCTGGTTAATTCCCCATCCCTTCGCCAGAAGGCGCAGAACTTTCCGCTCTGACAGGGTCAGCATCGCCGCTGAGTGGTAGCTAGCGAAATCGCTGTCCACATCCCCGGTAAACAACGTACGGCTAATCTGCTCAGCCGCACGGCTACCGGCGCAAATCACCTCAATCAGCCGGTCAACCGGCTCGTTCTCGGAGATCAGCGAGCTTTCGGGACGAATTAAAAGCTCAACGGCTAATGGATAGAGGCTGTCGCCGACCATAAAAACCCAGTGAATATCTCGATACTGGGTCATGAGGGAGTAATAACGCTCGCAGACGGCCCGGGGCTGCGCAATCTCGCCGGAGATATCCGCAACGACCAGCACCGCTCGCCGCAGTTGTAAAAGGGTGAGCTCATCATGAGTGCGACAAAAACTGAGTTCGTAATCCGGGAGGTTCTCATTGAAGATCACCTTTAACCCTGACTGCATGACGGGGATTTTACTAATAACGACGCCAAACTTACCTTGTCCTGGTAACATAACACCTCCGCTTCCTGTCGAAGTTTCTTCGCTTGCCCGCAAACGATCGGCGAGTGACTCGATCGCCATACCATTTACTGGATGAATATTAAAAGCATATTCATGGCCCGCGTACACGATATACTGCATGACCGAACCGTGGTCATATCAAGTAAATATTATTCCTGTGTATACTTGCGATGAATATTAGCACAGACGCCCTGCGCTAATAAATTAGAAAAGATAAAACCATTATTTAGCAAAAATAATTTCAGGCATGAACATTATGAAGCATTCTCTTTAATTGCTTCTCTAAATGCTTTAGGCGACATACCGCTATAGCGGCGGAAAAAGCGAGAAAAATAGGCGGCGTCGCTAAAGCCCAAATAATCAGAGAGTTGCGTTATCGTCATGCGGGTGTATTGCAGATTACGCCGCGCCTCAAGCATCAGTCGCTGATGCAATACCCCAAGGGCGCTACAGCCATAGAACTCGCGACATAAATAGTTTAAATGCGTGACCGACAGCCCAATCAACTTCGCATACTCCGCCAGCGGGAGGTGCTGTCGGTAGTGGCTCTCAATAAGCCGGGAAAAATGACGCATCATACTGCGCTTTCGCTCCGCTTTATCTTCCGCGGGCGGTGCGGGGCGGCACTGCCGGTTCAACCAGGCCAGCAGCGTCCCCAGCAGCGAATAAAGCATCATTTCCCGGGCATCATGATCGGCACTGTACTCCTCGCGAAGCGCTGAAAACAGCGTATGCATACGCCCCCGGGAACGCCCCACCGGCAGACACTGCGCAACGCTAAGCACATCCAGCGGTCGGCCGAACTGATTTTCAAAGCGGCTCAGCAGCGGTAGCGCCAGGGAGAGCACAAATCCGTGCGTTCCGGGTGAGAAATGAAAGCCATGAATGCAGAGGGCGGGCACCACCTGGATGCAGGACTCCGTCATCACCGAGGTGGTGCCTTCAATTTCGATCTCCGCCCGACCTTTATGCAAATAGAGGAGCTGGACCATTTCGGCGTGCTGGTGGACGCGAATATGCCACTGATACAAGCTGCTGCGCTGCAAAATCGACTCGCAGTGCAGCAGATCCGGCGTCGGCCAGCCGCGCTCCTCGCCATACAGCTTAAATACCGGAACAGTTTGGACGGGCGGCATAGTAACTCCTGTTCAGTCAGACGACACGCTCCATGGGCAGGCCCACGTAGTTTTCCGCGATAGTGGTCAGCCCGGCGCGCGAGCCCAGATAGTAGCGGCGATCGGCCGCCTGCATTTTGGCGTCGAACTCGCTCTGCTGCGGAAAATCGTGCAGCAGGCGGGTCATGAACCAGCTAAAGCGTTCCCCTTTCCAGACCCGATCCAGCGCCAGTCGCGAATAGGTCGCCAGCAGATCGCTCCGGCCGTGATGGTAGTATTCACGCAGGATCCGCCACAGATAGTTCACGTCCGATGCCGCCAGGTTCAACCCTTTAGCGCCGGTCGGCGGTACGATATGCGCGGCATCCCCCACCAGGAACAATCGCCCATATTGCATTGGCTCCACGACGAAGCTGCGCAAGGGAGCGATGCTTTTCTCAAGTGAGTGACCAGTCACTAACTTTGATGACAGATCCTCCGGCAATCGGCATTTCAACTCCTGCCAGAAGCGTTCGTCCGACCAGTCCTCCACCTTATCGCTCAGCGGAACCTGCAGATAGTAGCGGCTGCGAGTAAGTGAGCGCTGACTACATAAAACAAATCCCCGCTGATGATGCGCATAGATCAGCTCCGGATTGACCGGCGGCGTATCCGCCAGCAGGCCTAACCAGCCGAACGGCCAGACGCTCTCGTAAGTCTTGAGGATGTCAGCGGGAATACTTTGCCGCGACACGCCATGGAACCCGTCGCAACCGGCGATAAAGTCACACTCCAGGCGGCAGAATTCACCTTCGCTAAGATAGGTGATCGTCGGCCGGTCACTTTTTGCGTCATGGATAGTCACTTCGCTGACGCCGTACACGATCGGCGCGTCGCTGGCGGCCCGGGCAGCCATCAGATCGCGGGTCACTTCAGTCTGGCCGTAAACCATCACGCTCTTGCCGTCGGTCAGCTCGCTCAGTGAGACGGGCACCCGCTGGCCGTCAAAGAGAAACTCCACCCCATGATGCACCAGGCCTTCGACATCCATCCGCTGCGCCACGCCCGCTTCACGGAGCAGATCGACGGTACCGCTTTCCAGAATTCCCGCACGTATGCGCCCCAGCACATACTGCGGCGTTTGACGCTCAAGAATGACCGTGTGGATCCCGGCGTTGTGCAGTAGCTGCCCCAGCAGCAGCCCGGAAGGGCCAGCGCCAATAATCGCGACCTGTGTTTTCATAGGATTGTCTCACTTTTGCAGGGTTAATTATTTGTATAATTTTTGTTTAATAAAAGTGCTTTCCTGCATTTTTGATAAGTCAGACGGGAAAAAGAAGGGATGAATGGCGACAAAAATTGCACTTTTCACCAAACTGGCAAAAGTGTGGGACGCTTCAAATTCCGCCACCCCGGCGGACGGGAGATTTTTGCACATTATTTGATCCCACCCCCCTCAGCCGCCCCGGCGCTTCAGGTTAAAGTATCGGCAGATACCAGGCGTCGCGGACAGCAGAGGAAATATGCAGGTTGATCGGGCACAGCAGCGGGCAATCACACGATTATGCATCCAGTGTGGTCTTTTTTTGTTACAGCACGGCGCCGAAAGCGCGCTGGTGGAAGAGCTTTCAACGCGTCTCGGGCTGGCGCTGGGGATGGACAGCGTCGAAAGCGCCATCTCCTCCAACGCTATCGTCCTGACCACCATTAAGGATGGCGAATGTCTTACCTCAACGCGTAAGAATGTCGACCGCGGCATTAATATGCATGTGGTGACGGAAGTGCAGCATATCGTGATCCTCGCCGAGCATAAGCTGCTGGACTATCGCGACGTCGAGAAGCGCTTCGCGCAGATTAGGCCCCTGCGCTATCCCCGCTGGTTGCTGGTGATCATGGTGGGCCTCTCCTGCGCTTGTTTCTGTAAACTGAATAACGGCGGCTGGGATGGAGCGCTGGTCAGCTTCTGCGCCAGCACGGTGGCCATGTACATTCGCCAGGTGCTGACCCACCGTTCTATGCATCCGCAGATCAACTTCTGCATCACCGCCTTTGTGGCCACCACGATCTCCGGGCTGCTGCTGCGCCTCCCGACCTTTGCCTGCACCCCGACCATTGCCATGGCCGCCAGCGTCCTGCTGCTGGTCCCGGGCTTTCCGCTGATCAATGCCGTCGCCGATATGTTTAAAGGGCATATAAATACTGGCCTCGCCCGCTGGGCGATCGCCAGCCTGTTAACCCTTGCCACCTGCATTGGCGTAGTGATGGCAATGACCGTATGGGGGCTGCGGGGATGGGCATAATTTCGTTTATTTTCGCGCTGGCGGAAGACATGCTGCTGGCGGCAATCCCTGCCGTCGGGTTTGCGATGGTCTTTAATGTCCCGCAGCGCGCCCTGCGCTGGTGCGCGCTGCTGGGGGCCATCGGCCATGGTTCGCGCATGGTCATGATGAGCGCTGGTTTTAACATTGAATGGGCCACGTTTCTCGCCGCCCTGCTGGTGGGCTGCATCGGCATCCAGTGGTCGCGCTGGTATCTGGCGCATCCGAAGATTTTTACCGTCGCCGCCGTGATCCCGATGTTTCCCGGTATTTCCGCTTACACCGCGATGATCTCCGCGGTAAAAATCAGCCATTTTGGCTATTCTGAAGAGATGATGATTTTGCTGCTGAGCAATTTTTTAAAGGCCTCTTCGATCGTGGGCGCCCTCTCCATTGGCCTGTCGATACCCGGTCTGTGGCTGTATCGTAAGCGCCCTCGCGTCTAACCCCGGCGTCGCGGTAGAGCCGCGACGCTCCTTCCGCGACGGGCTCTGTGCTACTATGTGCAGATCACCCCACTCTTTGCAGTTCAGAGTTGAGATAGAGTTATGTCTTCGCGAATTTTAACCTCCCATTTTAGCGGCCTGGAAGAGTTCCTCCAGCAGCACGCGGCGCTGCTGGCGAAATCGACTGACGGCACCGTCGCCGTTTTTGCCAACAACGCCCCGGCGTTCTATGCGCTGACCCCAGCCCGGCTGGCGCAGCTGCTGGAGCTGGAAGCCAGGCTGGCGCGCCCCGGCAGCGACATCGCGCTTGACCCGCAGTTTTTCGACGAGCCCGCCGCGGCGCCGGTTGCAGTGCCGATGGGCAAATTTGCCATGTATGCGGCCTGGCAGCCGGACGCCGACTTTCAGCGTCTGGCCGCGCTGTGGGGCATCGCGCTGAGCCAGCCGGTCACCCCGGAAGAGCTGGCCGCTTTCGTCGCTTACTGGCAGGCGGAAGGTAAAGTGTTTCACCACGTGCAGTGGCAGCAGAAACTGGCTCGCAGCGTGCAAATCAGCCGCGCCAGCAACGGCGGGCAGCCGAAGCGCGATGTGAACAGCGTTAGCGAACCCGACAGTCATATTCCGCGAGGTTTCCGAGGATGAGCATGAAAAACGTTGGCGATCTGATGAAGCGCCTGCAGAAAATGATGCCGGCTCATATCGAACCGGCGTTTAAAACCGGCGAAGAGCTGCTGGCCTGGCAAAAAGAGCAAGGCAAGCTGCGTTCCGAAGCGCTGGAGCGGGAGAACCGCGCGATGAAAATGCAGCGCACCTTTAACCGCTCGGGGATCCGCCCCCTTCATCAGAACTGCTCCTTTGATAACTATCGCGTCGAGTGCGAGGGGCAGATGAACGCCCTCGCCCGCGCGCGTCAGTACGTGGAGGAGTTCGATGGCAATATCGCCAGCTTTATCTTCTCCGGCAAACCGGGCACCGGCAAAAACCACCTCGCGGCGGCTATCTGCAACGAACTGCTGCTGCGCGGGAAGTCGGTCTTAATCATCACCGTGGCCGATATTATGTCGGCGATGAAAGATACTTTCGGCAACCGGGAGACGAGCGAAGAGCAGTTACTGAGCGACCTCAGCAAGGTCGATCTTCTGGTCATTGATGAAATTGGTATGCAGACAGAGTCTCGCTATGAAAAGGTCATTATCAATCAGATCGTTGACCGCCGATCTTCATCCAAACGGCCCACCGGTATGCTGACCAACAGTAATATGGAAGAGATGAATAAGCTGCTCGGCGAACGGGTGATGGACCGTATGCGCCTGGGCAACAGCCTGTGGGTTATCTTCAACTGGGAAAGTTACCGGCACCGCGTCACCGGCAAGGAGTATTAAGAGATTTCCGGACGACGACGGCGTTATACTAAAGCGATTCTTCAGTCACGCTTATGAGTCCGTCTATGAAATCGTTAAAAAATGGCTTGCTTGCCGCGCTTACCCTCAGCGCATTTACCCTCTCCGGCGCCCACGCCGCCTCCTGGCAGGATTCTCTCAACAGCGCCGCCAGCCAGCTCAGCGGCGGCAGCACCCAGGCCAGCGGCGGCGGAATGTCCATCTCCTCTCTGACCAGCCTGCTCAACGGCAGCAGCCAGTCGCTGACCGCCAGCAGCATGAATAACGCCGCCGGGATCATGTCATATTGCGCCAAACAGAAGCTCGCCTCGGCGACCAGCGCTGATAACGTCAAAAACCAGGTGCTGGATAAGCTGGGGCTCAGCACGCCGGAAAAACAAAAACAGGACACCAGCTATCTTGATGGCCTACAGGGGCTGCTCAACAGCAATAATGGCCAGCAGCTTGACCTGAATACCCTCGGCAACAGTTCGCTGGCGAAACAGGTGAAAACCAAAGCCTGCGATCTGGTCTTAAAACAGGGCGTTAACTTTCTCTCCTGACGCAGAGGGCCAATGCCGCGTTTGTCGCCTTCGCGACGGCAGCGCGGCCTGAAACGGCTTTTTTCGCCTTTTTCTCCTTGCGCTTCCCCGCCCCGCCCGTTGCGACGCCGATCAAAAAAGGCAACTTCTAAACCAATTCTGAATAACTGCACACTTTCATGACGCTAGAATTGCAGCAAGATGGCGCTGCAATTACAGTGTGGCTTGAAAAGTAATCTGTTCTGCCAGCCGATAACTGGCGTTAATGAGGATGAGCTGTGTCAGAGTTGTTATCCATCGCCTTATTTTTAGCTTCGGTGGTGCTTTATGCCTGGAAAGCGGGTCGTAACACCTGGTGGTTTGCCGCCACGCTCACGGTGTTAGGTCTGTTCGTGGTGCTGAATATCACCCTCTACGCCAGCGACTACTTTACCGGCGACGGCATCAACGACGCGGTACTCTACACTCTGACCAACAGCCTGACCGGCGCCGGGATCGGCAAATACATTCTGCCGGGCGTCGGCGTGGCCGTCGCGCTGGTTGCCGTCTTTGGCGCCCTGGGATGGGTGCTGCGCCGCCGTCGGCATCATCCTCATCACGTCGGCTACAGCCTGGCGGCGCTGCTGCTGGCGCTGGCTTCGGTCGACGCCAGCCCGGCCTTCCATCAAATCAGCGAGCTGGTGAAATCGCAGTCGCGGGAAGGAGATCCGGACTTTGCGGCGTACTACAAAGAACCGTCGAAGCGTATCGACAATCCGCAGCTGAATCTGGTCTATATCTATGGCGAAAGCCTTGAGCGCACCTATTTTGATAACGATGCTTTCCCCAACCTCACCCCTGAGCTTGGCAGAATAAAAGATGAGGGCATTGATTTCAGCAATACTATGCAGCTGCCGGGGACCGATTACACCATCGCCGGCATGGTCGCATCACAGTGTGGCATTCCGCTGTTTGCCCCGTTTGAAGGCAACGCTTCGGCCTCGGTCTCCAGTTTCTTTCCGCAGAATATCTGCCTTGGCGATATCCTGAAAAACTCCGGTTACGAAAACTATTTTGTGCAGGGAGCTAACCTGCGCTTTGCCGGCAAAGACGTGTTTCTCAAATCCCACGGCTTCGATCACCTGTTCGGGGCGGAAGAGCTCAAAACCACGGTAGCCGATCCAACCTACCGCAACGACTGGGGCTTCTATGACGACACGGTACTCGACGAGACGTGGAAAAAATTCGAAGAACTGTCGCAGTCCGGAAAACGCTTTTCACTGTTCGCCCTGACGGTGGACACTCACCATCCCGACGGTTTTATCTCGCGTACCTGCGAGCGTAAACGCTATGACGTGGACGGCAAGAAAAACCTCTCCTTCAGCGCCGTTAGCTGCAGCCAGGAACATATCGCCGCGCTGATCGAGAAGATCAAAGCCTCTCCCTATTTCAAAAACACGGTCATCGTGGTCTCTTCCGATCACCTGGCCATGAAGAACAGCGCCTGGGATTACCTCAACAAGCACGATCGCAGCAATTTGTTCTTTGTCCTGCGCGGCGATCGGCCGCAGCAGGAGACCCTGGCGGTGAAACGCAACACCATGGATAACGGCGCGACGGTGCTGGATATTCTCGGTGGCGATAACTATATCGGCCTCGGGCGCAGCAGTCTCTCTGGCCAGTCGCTCTCCGGTATTTTCATGAATATGAAAGAGAAGGTCCTGGCCTGGAAACCCGACGTGATCCGCCTGTGGAACTTCCCGAAAGAGATGAAAAACTTCACCATCGACTCGCAGAAGAACATGATCGCCTTTTCCGGCAGCCATTTCCGTCTGCCGCTGCTGCTCCGGGTGTCGAACCAGCGCGTTGAACCGCTGCCGGAGAGCGAATACTCGGCGCCGCTGCGCTTCCAGCTGGCCGATTTCGCGCCGCGGGATAATTTCGTGTGGGTCGATCGCTGCTATAAAATGGGCCAGCTGTGGTCTCCTGAGCTGGCGCTCTCCACCGACTGGTGCGTCTCGCAGGGACAGCTGGGGGGTGAGCAGAAGGTCCAGCACGTTGATAAGCCACAGTGGCAAGGTAAGACCGCCTTCAGGGACACCCTTATCGATATGGAGCGCTATAAGGGCAACGTCGATACGCTGAAAGTTGTCGACAACGATATTCGCTATAAGGCCGACAGCTTCGTGTTTAACGTTGCCGGCGCGCCGGAAGAGGTGAAACAGTTTAGCGGCATTTCGCGCCCCGAGTCCTGGGGTCGGTGGTCCAATGCCCAGTTGGGCAGCGACGTGAAGATTGAATATAAAGAGCCGCTGCCGGAGAAATTTGATCTGGTGATCACCGCCAAAGCCTACGGTCCCAATGCCAATAAGCCGATCCCGGTGCGGGTTGGTCAAAGTGAGCAAATACTTACACTGGTCAATGATGTGACCACCACGACGCTGCATTTCGACAACCCAACGCGCAGCAATACGCTGACCATCACTCCGCCGGACCCGCAGTCCACCAACGAGGGCAATATCCTCGGCCACTCCCCGCGTCAGCTGGGGATCGGTATGGTGGAGATCAAAGTGGTGAAAAGCGAAGGTTAAAGCCACCTTGCCCGGCGGATATTGGCGCCGGGCAACGGTTTCCGTGGCAGGGTGTTAACAAAACAGCGGCTTGAGGTCGTCAGCCGACAGTCCGGTAATTTTCTGTACCGTCTCTTTGTCGAGGCCATTCTGTAACATGCTGCCGGCAATGCGCAGCGCCTCACGCCGGCTCCCTTCCTGTAAGCCCTCAAGGCGCCCTTCCAGGCGCCCCTCCTGTCGGCCCTCATGCCGACCTTCCTGCTTAAGCTTTTGCGCGATAGACATCAATGTCTCCTCATACTGTGGCAGACGGCGGGCCAGCCGGCGGAGAAACACGCCCGGCTCGGCCGTGTTACCGTACTGCAGCATATAGTGAAACAGCATTCTCAACTGCCGGGGATTAGTGTATCCCAGCATCACCACGGCCGCCAACGACTCCGTTATGCCGCTGAGATCGCGCTGGCGAATATGCTTTTGCATCAGCTCCAGCAGGGCGACCCGCCGATGCTGTACGATTTCATCGTCCGGCATGACCGTGACGTCGATCAATGGAAACTGACTGCCGTACAGCCTCTTCGCCAGCTGCGGGTCGGCAAATTCATCTAGCCAGTTGAGGGAAAAAGGATACGGACTGGTTGCGCCATGATAAAAAAGCATCGGCACCACCAGCGGCAGCGTTTTGTGCCCGGCGTCGAGGTGTCGCTGCATCGCGGCAATCGCATAGCGCATTAGACGAAAAGCCATATGATTATCCGGCGAGCTCTGATGCTCTATCACCACGTAAATATATCCTGCCCCGCAGGTGGTTTGCACCGACCACAGCACGTCCGAATACCAGGCGCGTAGATCCTCATCGATAAAGCTCGCCGATTGCAGCCTCAGAGTAGCGAAATCGCACCGCTGGCGGATCGCTTCGGGAAGATAGAGCATGAGAAAATCATTCGCCGTCTCCGGGTGGCGAAGAAATCGTTTAAACACCGCATCATGCGGCGTGGCGGTTATTCGTTTTTTCATGGCCATCCGCTTGCCTGAAAGAGAAGGAAAGCCGGACTCTACCACCGGTTTTTAACCGGTTGGTTTTAACGATGATTTTCTGGGAAGCGCCTCGGAGAATAGCGGAGCGGCCAGTCTGACTGGCCGCCATAGGCAAGATTTAGTAATCAAACTGCCGGTAATAACGGCGGATATTCAGGTCGTGGCCGGTATGGTGCTCAAAGTGGGCCGCCAGCCGGTCCACCAACAGAGTAGACACCACGCACGGCGCCATAATCCAGCGGAACGCATCATCAATGCCGTTCAGCGGATAGTCGCGCGGGTCGATCACCACCAGATGGTCAGTTATCTTTTCGGCAAAGCGTTCGACGCGCTCGTCCAGCGTCCGGCATTTCCCCTCGCCCTTCACCAGAAACAGCGGGACCTCTTTTTCCAGCAGCTCCAGAGTACCGTGGAAAAATTCAGCCGAGCTTACCGACTTGGTCCGCTTCCACTGCATCTCTTCGAGAATACACATCGAGAACAGGTAGACCTCACCCCACATTTCCGCGCCGCCAATCCACATCATATAGTCGCTGTCATGGTATTGCGCGGCAATGCTGTCCGCCTGGGGATCGAACTGGCGTTTGGCCTGCAGAAGATTTTCCGGCAGCAACTCGAGCTGGCTGGCAAAACGCGCATAATCCGCAAACTCGCCGTGACGATAAATGACCCGAAAGAATAACCAGTACAGCAGCATATATTCATATTCCACGCCATTTTTGTGGCACATCGGAATATGCCAGCTGGCGGCGGCAGCCAATGGCGAATCGGCATGACGGGTAATGGCTACCACGCGTATCCCCTGCGCCTTGCACCATTCGGCAATGGCCACCGACTCTTTGGTATCGCCGGATTTGGATAACGTCACCACCACTGCATCTTTATTTAATTTTTTATGCCCGCGATGAATTAATTCCGCCGCCTGCTCAAGATAAACCGGCACGCTGGTTAATTCTTTGGCAAACTCATTAACTGCCATCATCGGAGCTAAAGAACCGCCTACCGAGGCGAAAAATAACGCGCTGCAGCCGCTGTCATAAATAGCGTCGGCCACGGTTTCAGCCTGTTTACGCGCAGCGATGATCTCGCGAGCACTGGTCAGGTACTCGTCCTGATTAAAACCCAACATAGTTTTCTCCTGAATAATCAGATTTTACTTTTTAATACGCGGTCAAAATCGTCGAAAATACGTATCGCCAGATCGATGCCTTTTAGCCCGGCGGTATGCCAGGCGAGCATCTGCACTGGGACAATCAGCAGCAGCGGCGCCAGGTGATGCTCGCACGGGCAGTTAAGCGCCAGCGTTTGTTCATCCTCTTCGTCCCCCAGCGTCAGGGTAAAGGCGCGGGCAATGGACGGCGCCATATAGTCGCGCAGCGCCCGGGTTCGCGCGTCCGGCGAGTCTTCCATAAACAGCATCACATGGCGGGCATTGGCTTCCAGATAGGGGCCGTGCATATAGGCTTCCAGCTCAAAGCCGCTGGAAGGTACCCGCACCGTCTCGGTAAATTTGGTTTCGAACTCTTTCGCCACGCCAACCAGCGCGCCATAGCCGGTGGCGACAAAGCGCTCGCCGCGCCGCAGCGTTTCGCTATGCCGGTCGATAAAGCGCGAAGTGCGGGCGATGACCTCCGGGATCGCCGCCGCCAGTCGCTGGAATTCGGCAAGATAGTGCTGCTCCTCGGCTTCACTGGCCTTCCCCTGGCTGCGAGCAATCATCAGCGCTATCAGCAGCAGATTGAGCACTGTCGCGCTAAAGCCGCGGGTGACAAACCCTACGCTCTCGATCCCGGTATTGATATCCAGAACGCCATCGCAGGCCCGCCCGGTCGGGCTTTGCGGATCGGAGGTCAGGGCAAATACCGGCAGTCCTGAGGCCTGTACCTTACGCATCGCCTCCAGCGTCGACGCGCTTTTTCCGCTCTGTGAAATCGCCACCACCAGATCGGTATGCGGGTCGATAGTTTCGTAATGGGTAAAGTTGTACGGCTCTTTAATGTCCACCAGCACGCCAAAGCGTTGTTCAAAGAAATAGCGCGCGCAAAGCGCGGCATTCAGCGACGATCCGGTCGCCAGCAGCAAAATACGCCGCACCGGCTGCTGGCGGGCGAAGGTCTCAATCGCCGCCAGCTTGTGCCGGTAGTCGCGTAGGATCTGCGCCAGACAGGCCGGCTCTTCGCTGATATAGGTCATCATTGTTGGTCGCATAGCTCACTCCCGTTAAAACAATCCGATCCACGAACCCAGAATGCCCACCAGCGCCATTCCGCCGATAATAGAGAGCGGTTTAACCTTCCGCCCCAGCAGCCAGTAGACGATGCCGAAACTCACCAGCGGCAGCATGCAGGGCAGAATGTCGTTGATGATGTCCTGCACCTGAGTTTTGGCCTCCCCGGCCCCGAAGGAGACAGGGATGGTGATATCGATCATTGAGGCGGTCATCGCCCCGACCACCATCAGGCCGATAATCGACGCCCCGTAGGTCAGGCTCTCCATCATTCCGCTCTTCTGGATCCGCTGCAGCACCCCAGTGCCCAGCACGTAGCCCCAGCGGGTAAAGCACCAGCGCACCAGAATGTGCGGCACGTTAAACACCAGCAGAAACAGGATCGGCCCGAGAATATTGCCCTTTAGCGCCAGACTGGTGCCGATGCCGGTGGCGATCAGGCGCAGCGTTCCCCAGAAGAAGGAGTCTCCCAGCCCGGCCAGCGGACCCATCAGCGAGGCTTTGACGTTATCAATCGCGTTGGCATCCATATTTTTCTGCTGGCTGTTTTTCTCCTCCATCGCCGTCGTGATCCCCAGCAGCAGGGTGACGATATGCGGCGTGGTATTGAAGAACACCAGATGGCGTTTCAGCGCCCCGGCCAGCTCCTCTTTGCGCGGATAGAGCTTCTTCAGCACCGGGATCAGCGCGTAAACAAAGGCGAGATTCATCTGTCGCTCATAGTTCCACGAGAACTCCATCTGGAAGGAGCGCCAGAACACCCGGCGTAAATCACGCGGCGTAATTCGCGCTTCTTCCTGCTCCTGCGGCTGCAGGGTCTCTTCAGAAATCATCTTCGTCGTCATCGCTGACTCCTTGTTCTGTCGTGGTACGAGGTGCGCTCAATGCGGTGACATTAACCATCACCACCGCCACGATGGCGCCGAGAATGGCGATACCGGTCACCGGGATTTTCAAATAGGCCATCAGTACAAAGCCGAGGAAAAAGTACGGCGCCACCTTCTTGTTAATCAGCAACCTGGCGAGCATCGCGAAGCCGAGAGCCGGAATGATCCCGGTGGCCACGCTGAGTCCGTGTTTAATAAATTCCGGGATCGTATCGAGCAGGGATTTCACCGCGTTGCTGCCCACCAGGAATGAGACGGTCACCACCGTGGCAAGCATCAGCGACAGGCCGAATCCGGCAATCAGATGCATCCGCTCAATGCCGCGCGTATCCGCCCGTTCCGCATAGCCGTCCGCTTTCTGGCTGAGCAGCGGTATAAACATCCCCAGATAAACGTTTTTCAGGATCAGGGTCAGGGTGGCGATAGGCAGGCCGAGTAACAGCGCCGTTTCCGTGCCCGCGCCGGAGGTGATGGCGAACGCCACGCCGAGAATACCGCCGGTCACCACGTCGGGCGGGATCGAGGCGCCAACGGAGAACGAACCGATAAACGCCAGCTCCAGCGTCGCGCCCATAATGACGCCGGTCTGCACATCCCCCAGCACCAGACCGGTCAGTAGCCCGGTGACGATAGGCCGGGAAATCAGCGACGTCCCTAAGGCATATTCCGATTGCGCGATAAACGCCACCAGACCCAGTAAGAGAGCCTCTACCATAATCTGTCCTCCGGAATCACACGCATTCCGTAAAAAGCTGTTTGCGATCGTTCGGGACCTGGCGAATCTCCACCTCGACGCCTTTGCCCACCAGTTGTTGCAACTGCTCTATTTCCTCCGGCAATAAATTAATCGCCTTAGAGATATTTTTACTGCCCTCTTTGGCTTTAATCCCGCCGAGATTAATACTTTTTATGTCCTCAACAGCGCTGGCAATACGCCAGGCGTCATTGACCGATTCCACAACAATAAATAAATTATATTTATCGGTAACCCCGCTTTTTATCGCCTCAATAGAATCATTTATATTTTTAATCACCAGCTTCACCGAGGGTGGTTTAGCTAGCTTAATGGTGGTTTTCCGCAGTTCATCCTCAGGGACACTGTCGTTGGCGATTAAAATACAATCGGCGCCGACATATTGGGTCCAGGAAAAGGCTACCTGGCCGTGAAGTAATCGATGGTCAACCCTTAATAACGTAATCATCATGCATCCTCATTTCAGAAGTCTTTATCCATAGTCATCGCCCCGGCAATAGTCTGATTGCAGTACTGAATGCTCTCTTTGGCGTTGATTAATGCTTCAGAAATTAATTTTTCGGTATTATCTTCCGCTGCAGAAATAAGCAGATCAATAATTAATGGTAGATTTAACCCGGACAATAAATGGAAGTGCGGGCGCGATAAAAAACGCACAAACTCATTATTCACGCTACCGGCGAAAATATCCGTAATCACTATCAGCTCATCCTGCGCCGGGAAACGCGCCAGCAGCGCCTCCACCTGCTGCGTCAGATCGACCTCCTCTTCTACATAGGCGCACAGAGTATGAATATCCGGCTGTTTACCGAGGATCAGCTCCACAGAGTTCAACAAACCGTTAGCAAAGGTGCCGTGGCTGGCAAAAATATAGTGTCGTTTCATCCTTACCTCGAAAGCGCATTCCACTGCTTTCTTAATTGCAACCGACGTGCCAGAAACAGTGGCGCGTCGGCTAACGTAAGGACAAAAGGGAGAGAAGCGTTAAAACTCTTGATCTTCCTGAATAAATTCCGTTTCGCGCGTCAGAATATCGTGAATGTAGTACAGTTCTACGGCGGGGATTTTGACACTATATCCGCTCTCTATGACACTAAAGGCCTCGCGCAGCGTCGCCAGCTCGCGCTCCGGACACTGCCTTCCCGCATAATGGGTTGGGGAAGCGTGGCGAATTAACCGCTCTATCAGACAGCTGATATGCACATACAGCGCCACCTTACGTTCGTTGGGCACCTCGTACCCGGCCAAATGCTCATAGCGCAGCAAAAACTGCTCAACCTGGTTGATCACCTTCGCGGTATCGAGGATCGTCACCGACTCGATCACCCGCCGCAGCGAGAAGTTTTTCAGGATCAGGTTGTTGATCTCGCTGACCTGCTCCGCTGTCGCCAGTTCGCCGAAGATACGCATTAGCGGGCGACTTCCCTCCCCCGAGATCAGCGAATCCAGCGAGATCCACGGGAGATCGGCAAGATGCGGATCGAGGGTGCCGACGATCGCCAGCACGTCGTAGCGGCTGAGCATCGGCTCCCGCCGCGCGGGGTCGGCCAGGGTCTCCATATCGCAGGCTACAATATCAACGCCGAGCGCTTCAGGGATGCTGGCTTTTAACAGCGCCGACAGGTTCGCCGCAGCGCCCAGACCGGTGGCGCAGGTGGTCAAAATCGCCCGCGGTTTATCGGTCTGCGGGTAATAGAGCTGGTGCTCAACCGCCAGATCGTCGCCGATCTCGCGGACGATATCTTCCAGCATATCGCCGTGTAAAATCCGCTCCCCGACGTACATCGCCATGCCGGTGGAGACATTGTTAATAATCGCCACCGGCGTATTCAGGCGACGATTAAAATGGCTGTGAATAGCGTTCAGCGATCCCATATCGACCAGAATGATCAGCCCTGACGCCAGCGCGTGGCGCTCAATATACGCCATCACCTGATTAGCGATAGCCTCCGGCGTCACGTCGAGCGGCATGTCGAATGACTCAAACAGCGGGCTTTTCAGCAAGCGGTTCGCCACGCTGGCGATGCTGCTGGCGGTGGCGTAACCGTGAGCGAGAATAATCGCGCGGGTCACCTGCTGCTGGCTGATAGCGCCGTTTTTCTGGAACCACAGCACCAGCAACAGCAGGTCAATACGCCGGGGCTCAATATCCAGCTTCAGCGCCAGCGCGTCGAGGATCGCTTCGCAAAAGCGATACAGCAGCGGGAATTTGTTTGCCAGAAAATCCGCCAGCAGACGGATTTTCTCATTGCTCATCGTGGACGCCGCCTGACGGGAGCGATGGATCAGGTAGTGGCTCAGGGCGTAGAGACAGTTGCCGTTAAACTGGATATTGAAGCGTTTTTCCAGGCGATAATACTCCTCCCGCACCTGATGGGCGATCAGCAGCAACATCTGCGAGCTACTGGCATCCTGGTTATCAAAGATCAGCCGATCGAAGAGGGTTTCAATCTCCTCCCCCATGCTTCTTTGCGCCTCTTCCCAGACCGTTTTTTTATTTAGCACTGCTTCATACAGCGCCAGAATCCGACACTGAACGTCATGGATCAGCCCCTGAACCGGATCGCGCGCCCGCAGCAGCCAGACCAGGCTGGTCTGCGGCTCGATAAGCAGCGGCTCCTTCTGGCCCATGGCTTCACTGAGCGCCGGCGTCGCCGCCATGATATTTTCCGGCAGATCGTGCAGCGTCACGGTCAGCATCTCGCTGCCCGGAGACCTGGCCCAGGCCGATGCAACGGCGTACTTCACCACATTCTTCAGCTCGCCGACGTTGCCTCGATAAACGTACTGCGTCAGAACCTGCAAAAGCCGCGGCGTGAGCTGCAGCCTGGCGGCAAGCGTCCGCGCCTCCTGCCAGAAAAACTGCAGCGTTAGCGCCTCCTTCTCCTCGCGGCTACGCTGTTGAAGATCGGGCAAGCTGACCAGGATCGGAATACGACGAAGAAAGGTGGTCAGAAACGTGCTGTGAATATCTTCGGTAGTGGCAAACACCAGCCGCAGGGAAATCGGCAGGCCATGGGCGGTCTCTCCCACCCGGTAGATCTCCTTGCGGTCCAGCCAGGTGAAGAGCTTCTCCTGCCCCTGAGCATCCAGTCGATGGACCTCGTCGAGAAACAGCATCCCGCCGTTTGCCGCCTCGAACGCCCCGGCTTTATCGCTCTGCGCGCCGGTAAACGCGCCTTTGACATAGCCAAACAGGTTGGCGGCCAGCAGCTCCGGGTTACTGGCATATTGCGCGCAGTTGAAGCTGACAAAGGGCGCATCGGGCGCCAGCAGGCCCTGGGCGATCGCGAACTCGTGCATCAGCTCCGCCATATAGCTTTTGCCGGTTCCGCTGTCGCCGACGATCAGTAACGGCAGGCCGCCGTTGGGATAAAACAGCGCGGTTTTCATCTGCTCAATCGGTTTACGCAGGCTGCCGTCATGCCCGGTCAGCAACGAAAAATGGTCCGCCTGTTCCGGCTGGCGGTCACTCTCCGCGAGCAGCTCCGCCATGCTGGCGTACTCGCTGCGGGAAAGGGGGAAGAACTGCTGGCAGAAGGCTTTTTTATGCAGAAAATAGACCGGCCGGGTGTTGATCTTCACCAGCACGTCCTGGGCGACCAGCTGATTGAGATAGTGGCTGGCGGTATTTCTTTGCATCGCGAAACGCTGAGCCAGCCAGCTGGCGGTAAAAACGTCGCTCAGGTTATCCGGATCGAAAAAATCGGTCTGATTTTGCAAAAAAGCCAACAGTTCCGTTTTACGCATTACATCCCCCTCGTCGCCATTACGAAGAGATATGATGCGGCAAAAGAGAGGCTTATCGACGCCCCGTGCTGTTTTTTGCGGCCCAGCGCACACTCCCGCCTAAGCGGACTTCGCTGCCGCACACTCCATCGTCATTTCATACTGCTGCAGCGATAGCGGCGCATACCCCGCCGCGGCAAACAGCGGCGTAAAGGTTTCCGGGACCGTCACCGACGTGCCGATCCCCGGGAACTGCTGCGCCAGCGCCATCAGCAGCGCCTGCGCCAGCCCCTGGCGACGGGCGGCGGGTTCCACCCATAAAAACTGCAGTACAGGCCGTGAGCCCGAGGTGCTCAGTACCGCGAAGGCGCGCTGTTCCAGGGTCACGACGCGGCATGGCAGGGTGGCGAAGGTAAGCGGATCCATCAGCCAGGGGAGCTGACTGTTACTCTCCTCAACGGCGCGTCGAAGCAGTGCCAGGATCGGATAAGGCTGTAACACGCCAGGCGCCGCAGCCAGAGGCTCTGCGCTCAGGTAGCCGCAGAGCCCATAGCGCCGCGTAAAGCCTAACGACTGATACAGCGCGACGGCCGCGTGGTTATCGCGGATCACCTCCAGGGAAACCGTCTCGATCTCCTGCTGCTGCAGAAACGTCAGCAGCTCCTGCATCAATTTCCGCCCAAGACCTTTGCCGCGCCAGGCCGGGCGCAGGGCAAAGGCCGCCAGGCCGGGCGCAGGGCAAAGGCCGCCAGGCGAGCCATATTCCCCCGACGCGCGACGATCGCGATCGCCGCCGGTTCATCTCCGGCCAGCCAGACGCGGGAATCGATCAGGCTCATCCCCTCGGCGCTAAAGCGCTGAACAAATCCCTCCACCGACTGGGTCACCGGTACCAGATAGGCTTCAAAACAGGCGTTAAGAATATCCGTTAACTGCACGCTGCTGAACTGCGTGGCGGGAACGGCGGTCAGATCCATATTTTTCTCCCGAAGGCTGCTATGCTCAGGTGATGAAAACTAACACTATAACTGCCGGCGCCGGATTACGCCTGACCGAGGAGAGTGATATCGCCCTTCTGCCGGCCATTGAACGTTCCGCCGCTCAGGCATTTCGTCAGATCCCCGCTCTCGCCTGGCTGGCGGACAGCGAGGTGATTAGCGTTGCGCGCCATCATGATTATCTGGAAACGGAACATAGTCTGCTGGCGGTGGCCGCCGGGCAGCCGGTTGGTTTTATTCTTACCGAACCGCTCGACGATGCCTTATTTATCGCCGAAATCGCCGTCCACCAGGCCTGGCAGCATCAGGGCATCGGGCGGATGCTGCTGGAGCAGGTTATCGAGCGCGCCCGGCAAATGGCTTACCCGGCGGTGACCCTCACCACCTTCCGCGAAGTGCCGTGGAATGCGCCGTTTTATACCCGCCTGGGATTCGCCATACTCGATGAGCTGACCCTGCCCGCCGGGCTGGCGGCGAAAAGGGAGCTGGAAACGGAACATGGCCTGCCGCCGGAAACGCGCTGCGCCATGCGCTTAGCGCTGTAGCCTCCGGCGCTGATTTCAGCGGCGGAATATGGTACAAAGTACCATTCACAACTTACCCGTTGATACCCGTATGTCCTGGTCAATCGATATCATTTCCTGCATTACCGATCGCTTTGTGGAACTCACGGCGACCGAAAAGCGCATCGCGCAGTTTATTCTCGATGATGTCGCGGCGGCGGCGGAGCTACCCATCGCCGAGATAGCGCGTCTGACTCAGACCAGCCAGGCGTCGGTCACCCGTTTTGCCCGGGCGCTCGGCTGTAAAGACGTCCGTGAGCTGAAGATGAAGCTTGCGCAATCCCTTGCGGTCGGCCAGCGGTTTATCCTCGATGTTCCGGACCTCGAAGGCGTACAGGGGATCTATGAGTCAATCATCAGCGTGCTGGAGACCAATCGCCGGGCGCTGGATATCGAGGCGTTGAAGCGTGCGGTGAGCTGGTTGAGTGCAGCGCGGCAGATCCTCGCCCTTGGAATGGGCGGCGGGTCAACCATCTGCGCTCAGGAGATTCAATATCGCCTGTTTCGTCTTGGTCTTCCGGTCGTCAGTCAGAGCGACGGTCTGCTGGTACGCATGATGAGCTCGGCGGTGACGCCGCAGGATGTGGTGATTGTGCTGTCTCTGGGCGGCTATACCCCGGAGATCATCGAGAGCGCGGCGATTGCCAGCCAGTACGGCGCGAAGGTCATTGCGATTACCCCCGCCGGGACGCCGCTGGCTGAGCAGGCGGATCTGGTGCTGCCGCTGCTGGTGCGGGAAAACGACTATATCTTCAAGCCCAGCACTTCGCGTTATGCGATGCTGGCGATGGTCGATGTGCTGGCCACCGAACTGGCGATGGCCAACAAAACTCAGGCAAAAGGCAAATTACGTCGTATTAAGCTGGCCCTCGACAGCCACCGCGGCGGCGTCGATCGCCAGCCTCTTGGCGACTAGCCACCGGCAGCGGCGATAAACCTCTCCGCCTGCAGGCGGGTACGTTCCACGGCCTGTCCGGCGCGATACAGATCGCTGCCCAGGCCGGCTCCGGCGCACCCAGCCCGCATCCAGGTTGCCAGATTCTCCGGCGTCACGCCGCCCACCGCCAGCACCGGCACCTCCGACGGCAGCACCGCTTTCAGCGCCCGAATGTAGTCCGGACCGAAAGCAGAAGACGGAAATATCTTCAGCCACTGCGCCCCGGCATCCAGCGCGTTAAACGCCTCAGTCGCGGTGGCGCATCCGGCACAAACCTGCATTCCGTGCGCCACTGCCTGACGGATCACCGCAGGCTGGGTATTCGGCGTCACGATAAGCTTCGCCCCGGCCTCAGCGAGAAAATCGACCTGTTCCACGCGCAGTACCGTTCCCGCGCCTATCATCGCCTGCTCGCCAAACCGCGCAACCATCTGCGGAATACTCTGCTGCCAGTCTGGCGAATTGAGCGGGATTTCGATATAGCGAAAGCCTGCATTGATTAGCGTCTCAATATGATCTGCCGCCTCAGCGGGTTGAATGCCGCGTAAAATCGCCACCAGCTTAATCTTGTTCATGCATTATCCTCGCCATGCCAGCCAGCAATGCCTCATCGCCACTGCAGCTGTTAACCGTCATTCCGCGCGCCTTCATCGCCCGACCGTAGCGGGCATTCAGCGCCGGGTCGCCAACCAGCGTGACGGCAGAAGCACGGAAACGCTGCCCCAGGGTCGCCACCTCCGCGCCAATCAGCAGCCCGGAGAGGTAATCGCTGACCGAGCTCGCCGCCAGACCGCCCAGCACCCGGGCGGCCCTGGCGACAAACAGTTCGCTAATCAGCGACGGCTGCGCCAGCCCTTTTTCCAGCCCCCGTTCAAACGCCGCCTCGTCCGGCTGCTGGGCAGGCAGCCCTTTGCCGATCAGCGATTGCGTCATCAGCAGATGATGCAGTTCGCCGGTCATCGCCGTGGCAAAATAACGCACCGCGCCGCCCGCCACCTGGACCCATTTGCAGTGGGTGCCCGGCAGCACGTAACACTCCGCCGGCGCCAGCTGGCAGGCCCCCAGCAGCTGCGTCTCTTCGCCGCGCATCACGTTGAAATCCCGGTCCTGTTCAATCTTGAGGCCGGGAATAATCCACACGCCTTCAGCAACGGCGCATAGCTGCCGCCCGGGCGCGTCGATCGCCGCCGGACAGTCCAGATACGGCACCGCCTGCCAGCCCGCGTCGCTGCCGATCATCCCGGCCATCAGCACCGGCAGCGCCTGTGAGCCGCGCCAGGGGGCCAAATGCTCCGCGAATACATCGGCAGGCGATCGTCCGTTCAGGCGGGTAATACCCAGCGGCAGCTGCTTCGTTTCGACGCACTGGCCGTTGCGAATCAGCCAGCCGCGCAGCTGGGTAGAGCCCCAGTCGACGGCAATATAATCCTTCATTGTGCTTCTCCTGAGACCTGCACCGCCGTCTTCGCCGGGATCGCCTCCCCTTCCCGCTCCTGGGTAATCATTTCCAGCGCCTGCTGACGGCTGATTTTGCTGGCTGGCGTCATGACGGTGACAAAAATAGCGGAAACAAAGCTGCCAACGACCGACGGAATGCACGGATTGCCCCAGTAAGCCAGCCAGTCGGCCTTAACCAGAACCACAATAGACACCAGCATGCCGCTCAGCAGCGCGGTGAGCGCACCCTGCCAGTTAAAGCGCAGCCAGAAGCGGCCGAGAATGGAACAGACGAAGAGCCCGGACATCAGCATGGAGATCATTTTGGTGATATAGCTGATGATATCGTTCGAGGTCAGGGCGAAGATCATCGCCAGGCCGATGACGAACGCCAGCATCCAGCGAGAGAGCGTTATCGCCTTATGCGCCGGCGGCATTTTTCCGGTAACGAGGGTATAGACATCCCGCATCATGATGGCCACGGCGGCTATCGCATCGGAGCTGGCCGAAGACATGGTGGCGGAAAGTCCGGCAATCAGGACCACCAGCCCGAGGATCGCCGGTAAGAAGCTGGTGGCGAACAGGAAGGCGTAGTTACTGTTCTCAAGATTGGGGTTCATCGTCCAGGCCGCCATGCCGATGATCGCCGGCAGCACCGAGAAAAACAGATACAGCACGCCGGTATAGACAAACGAGCGCCGCACCGAAGAGACGTCTTTTCCCGAGTAAATACGCTGGCGATAGGAAGGGGTCGCCAGCACGCCGACGCCGATGACCATCGCCAGCGATAGCGCCGGAATGGTCCCCAACTTATCGACCGCAAACAGGCTCATCGCCTTGGGATCCATTGCCTGAACGATGGCATCCCATCCCCCGACGTGAACCACCGCCAGAATCGCCATCAGGATAAAACCGAAAAACAGAATTAATGCCTGAATGGTGTCTGTCCACACCACAGCAGAATAACCGCCGATAATGACGTAAATCGCAAACGCCATGGCAATAATAATTTTTGCCACCGTCAGATTAATTCCTGTCGCCCAGGCTAAATACATACTCCCGCCAAGAATATGCGCCCCCAGCCAGCCAATTGAGGCAATAAATATCATTATCCCGACGAGGTTTTTAATTAAATGGCTGCCACCAGTGTAATAAGAAAGCTCTTCGCTCATGGTCATAAAGCGCAGCTTTCGCACCGGCGCAAACAGCCAGGCCACCAGTAAAATACCGATGGCGCCGCCCACGCCGTAGAGCATCCCGGCCCATCCATTGCTGTAGCCGAAGCCGACAGCGCCCATGCTTGAACCGGTTCCCACCATAGTCGCCACGGTAGACCCCAGCGTCAGGAACAGCGGCAAAGAACGGCCGCCGAGTAAAAAATCCTCACCGCTTTTTTGATGACGGGACACGTACCAGCCAAGCCAAATCATGGCCAACGCGTAAATAATAAAGCCGACTAAAAAGACATGACTATTCATAATTCACATCCTGCCAGTTAATTTTGTAAAGGTAAAAGGCTACGAAGCGCTGAATTATTTCAGCGCTCAAAATGACTGTTTATATTTCTGGTTACTAACTTTTTATGCGCGAGAAGCGTTATAACAGGTCACATCCACTTCGACTTTACAATCCACCACCAGGTCCGCTACGCAGCAGATGCGGGCAGGCGGGTTGTCGCCAAAGAACTCGCGGAAGACTTTATTGAAAGACTGAAAATAGCGCGCATCGGTGAGGATCACTTTAACATGCACCACGTCGGCCAGGGTGTAGCCCGCTTCGGTCATGATATCTACGCAGTTCTGAATCGCCAGACGCGACTGGTCGACAATCCCGCCTTCCACCACTTCCCCGTCCTTCATCGGCGTCTGGCCGGAGACGTACAGCCAGCCTCCCGCTTCCACCGCCCGCGCGAACGGCAGGTGCTGCCCGCCGGTACCGGTACCGCCCTCTACGCCATAACGTTTAATACTCATTTTTCACTCCTCAGTTCATTCGGCGGCGCAGGAAACGCCCCGCGCGCCCGATAATCTTTTTGTCGCTGCCGTAGCTCATCACGCCGTTAACCATCACCGCCTCAATACCGTCCGCCGGACGTTTCGGGTCGGAGAAACTGGCGACATCGCGCACCGTCAGCGGGTCAAACAGCACCAGGTCGGCGTAATAGCCCACTTTTACCAGCCCACGATCCGCCAGCTGGAAGCGCGCCGACGACAGCCCGGTCATTTTGTGGATCGCGGTAGTCAGCGGAAACAGCCGTTCATCGCGGCAGTAGTGGCCCAGGACCCGCGGAAACGCGCCCCACAGCCGCGGATGCGGCATCGGGTCGTTCGGCAGCCCGTCGGAGCCAATCATGGTCACCGGATAACCCAGCACCCGCCGTACGTCCTGCTCGTCCATGTTGTAATAAATAGCGCCTGCCGGCATCAGCCGCGCCGCGGCGTCGTGCAGGCTCACCTGCCATTCATCGGCGATCTGCTGCAGCGTTTTTCCGGCCTGCTCGGGCTGTGCTTCCGACCAGGTGATGACGATATCGAACTCATCGGTGACCTGCTTCATATCCAGCGTCGACGAGCTGGCGGAATAGGGGTAACAGTCACAGGCGATCTCCTGGCGCTGGCGCATCTCATCGAAGAAAGCCAGCGTCTCCTTCGTGCGACCCCAGTTTTTCGCGCCGGCGCACTTATGGTGCGAGACCACCACCGGCACGTTGCCGTGGCGACCAATGCGGAACGCCTCGTCGAGCGCCTCCAGAATCGGCTCGAACTCCGAACGCAGGTGGGTGGTGTAAATTCCCCCCTCTGCCGTCAACTCCTCAGCGAGCGCCATCACTTCTTCGGTGGTCGACTGGAAGGCGCTGGCGTAGGCAAGGCCCGTGCTCAGTCCTAAAGCGCCCTGGCGCAGCGCATCGCGCAACTGTATGCGCATGCCGGCGATTTCCGTCTCGCTCGCCGGGCGGAACAGGTCATCCATATGGTTATTGCGCAGCGCGGTGTGCCCAATCAGCGTCCCGACGTTAAGCGATGGTCGCGCCGCCTCTACCGCATGGGCGTAGGCTTCGACGGTGGGATAGATGAAGTGCTGTCGTTCGCCGAGAAGATTCATCGGGTCTGGCACCTCGCCGCGCATGGTGGCGGTTGCCGCGCTGATCCCACAGTTGCCGACGATCACGGTTGTCACCCCCTGGCTGAGCTTAGGCAGATACTCCGGCATGCGGATGACGTTGATATCGTCATGGGTGTGAACATCGATAAAGCCAGGCGCCAGCACCCGCCCTTGACCATCTATCTCCTGCTCCGCCGCGACGTCAAGCGCCGGAGCGATAGCCATTATTCGGTCGCCCTTCACCGCCACATCGGCACGGTATTGCGGCCCGCCGCTCCCGTCGATCACCGTGACGTTTTTGAAAAGCCAGTCAACTTTCATAGCAATTACTCCCTTTCGACATACCGACAAGTTAACCATTTACAAGTGCAAAAAACAGTGGAAAACTACGCAAAAACCAGATCATTTTGTGATACTTTTATTCAAAATAAACAATAATCATTAATTAAAGACATTATTATCAAATATTTATAACTGATACCCAGCAACTCACCGATTATAAACCCTGAAAGGATAGTGTTATGAAATACCATTCAGCACCCCTCATTCCGCACAAATCCGCCCTCATGTCCGCGCCGGCTAATCTGCTGGCGGAAGAGGTCTGTCTGCCTGCCGCGCTGCTAAAAAAGTCGGCGCTGGAAAATAATATTTCATGGATGCAGCGCTACGCCGATGCCCGCGGCGTATCGCTGGCGCCGCATGGTAAAACGACAATGACGCCATGGATATTTCAGGCGCAGCAGCGAGCGGGAGCGTGGGGGATCGGCGTGGGCAGCGCCTGGCAGGCCAGCGCGGCGATGGCCAGCGGCATCCAGCGCGTCCTGATGGTCAATCAGCTGGTCGGTAAGGCCAATATGCAGGTGGTCGCGCAGCTAAAAGCCCACTACCGGGCAGTGGATTTTATCTGCTGTGTAGATAGCGAGACCAACGTGCGCGCCCTCTCCGCGTTCTTCGCCGCCCAGGGGCAAACGCTGGATGTGCTGATTGAACTTGGCGTGCCGGGCGGGCGCTGCGGCTGTCGTAGCGTGGATGACGCGCTGGCATTGGCGCAGCGGGTCAGCGACCTGCCGGGGCTACGGCTACGCGGTCTGGAATTGTATGAAGGGGTCCTGCACGGCGACGATCCGCAACCGCAGGTGGAAGCGCTATTACAACAGGCTGCAGCGCTAGCCTGCCGCATGGAGCCGCTGGTTGACGGCGAATTTATTCTCACCGGCGCGGGCACCGTCTGGTATGACGTGGTGTGCAACATCTGGCTGGCGGCGGCAAAACCGCGCCGCTGCCGTATCGTCATTCGCCCTGGCTGTTATATCACCCACGATCGCGGGATCTACGATCTCGCCCAACAAGCGCTGATCGCCCGCGATCCGATTGCCTGCGATCTCGCCGGCGATCTTACATCAGCGCTGGAGCTGATGGCGATGGTGCAATCGGTGCCTGAGGCGGATCGCGCGGTGGTGAATTTCGGCAAGCGCGACTGCGCCTTCGACGCCGGGCTGCCGCAGCCGATCGCCCATTATCGTAACGGCCAGCAGTTAGCGCTGCGCGCGGAGTCGATCGTCAGTATCGGCATCATGGATCAGCACTGCATGCTGCGCCTGGCGCCGGGCAGCGATGTGCAGGTTGGCGATATTCTGCTGTTCGGCACCTCGCACCCCTGTCTGACCTTTGATAAGTGGAAGACGTTGCTGCTGGTCGATGACGACTACAACGTGCTGGACGAGCTCGACACGCTGTTTTGACAGGCATCCCGGGTGGCGGCGCTTCGCGCCTTACCCGGGCTACACAATCCGCGACGTTCGGTAGCCCGGCTAAGCGTAGCGCAAGCCGGGGGATGCCCCGGTGGCGGCGCTTCGCGCCTTGCCCGGGCTACACAACCCGCGACGTTCGGTAGCCCGGCTAAGCGTAGCGCAAGCCGGGGGATGTCCCGGGGGACGGCGATTCGCGCCTTACCCGCCCTGGCGCAAGGCGCAAATCTCATCATGCAATGAACGGCTGATGGCGACCCCCTGCCGCTCACTCTGCTGGCGGCAGGCGAAACGCCGCTCGCCCGGCAGCCGCGCGCCCTGATCCTGCATCGCATTGAACAGGGTTTCGGCGCGCGCCAGCTGCTCCTGTGCCTGCGCGCCGAGAAAACGCTGCGGATCCAGCGCCAGAATCAGTTCTCCGCCGTAGGGTAAACCGCCCGCGCCGTTATCCCACGCCAGCGATTCGGCGCTGGTCATATCGCCGATAAGCGGCCCGGCCAGCAGCTCAACCATTGCCGCCAGCGCCGAGCCCTTATGGCCGCCGAAGGTTAACATCGCGCCGTTCAGTACCTCTGTGGCATCGGTCGTCGGCTGCCCCTGGCTGTCGATTCCCCACCCTTCCGGTAGCGCTTTGCCAGCACGCTGATGCAGCTGGATTTCGCCGCGCGCCGCGGCGCTGGTCGCCATATCCACAATAAACGGCGGTTCCTCCCGCCGCGGCCAGCCAAAGGCGATAGGGTTGGTGCCGAACAGCGGACGGGTGCCGCCCGCCGGGGCGACCCAGGCATGGCTTGGCGTACAGGCCAGCCCCACCAGCCCTGCCTCAGTCAACGGCTCAATATCGGCAAACAACGCGGAAAAATGGACGCAGCGGTTAATCGCCAGCGCCGCAATACCGCTGTGCCGCGCTTTCTCCAGCAGCAGCGGTAGCGCGCGTTCGTAGGCCAGCAGCGAAAAGGCGCCCCCGGCATCCGCCCGCACAATCGCCGGCGCCTGGTCGTGGATCTGCGGCTCGGCATCAGGCGAAACCTTACCTTTACGCAAGGTATCGACAATGCCCAACAGCCGCCACAGGCCGTGGGAAGCGCAGCCGTCGCGCTCCCCGGCAGCCACGTTACGGGCGATGGCCGCCGCGTGGTCGGCGCTGAATCCATTGGCGCTGAGCACCGCCAGCGCCAGGTCATAAGCTTCTGGTAACGATAGAGTTACCGACCCCATACTGTTCTCCTTTACTCTTCTTCGTCTCCGCTAAAATTAGCCTGCGGCAGACAGCTGCGCGCGCCCCAGTAATAAATCCCCAGCGACATCGCCGCCACCAGCACCGTATCCCAGGGGTGACCAATAACATTAAGCCCGCCGAAGCTGCCCAGCCAGGAAAAGAGGATAATCAACGCATAAAAAGCGATCAGCCACAGCGAAGACTTCACCTGCTGCGCCAGGCTCACGGTATGTTCCGGCACCTTGCCTTTGCACATCACATACACCACAAACATCACGATCTGCAGCCCCAGCAGCCACGAGAGCGTATTCCAGCCGGACCAGTAGACGATCAGCGCCGAGACCATAAACGACACCGGGCCGATGATGCCGAAGGCGCGCACGCGGAACGGCCGCGGCAGATCCGGGGCGTTGCGGCGCAGCCCGGCGGCGGTCACCGGGGCGATGGCGTAGCTCAGCACCAGGGCCGCCGACACCACGCTTATCAGCTGTTCCCAGGAGGGGAACGGCAGCGTCCAGAAAATCGACAGCCCAAAGGTCAGCCACAGCGCCGGGCGCGGAATACCGGACGCTTTATCAATATGGGTAAAGGCTTTAAAGAAAGTACCCGCCTTCGCCCAGCCGTAGATCACCCGCGGCGTCGCGTTCATATAGATATTGCCGGTGCCGCTCGGGGAGATGATCGCATCGCTTATCACCATAAAGGCCAGCCAGCCCATGCCGAGGGTAATGGCGATATCGCGATACGGCAGCGAGAACTGTTTGCTCACTTCGGCCCAACCGCCGTTCAGCATCTCGGTGGGGATACTGCCAAGGAACGCCAGCTGCAGCAGCACGTAGATAATCGTCGACAGCACCACTGATAAAATCAACGCGATAGGGATAGTCCGCTGTGGCTTTTGTACTTCGCTGGCCACCGAGATAATCGGCGTCAGTCCCAGATAGGCGAAGATAATTCCCCCGGCGCTGATCGCCGCTTCCACCCCGGACATACCAAACGGCGCAATGCCCTGAACATGCAGGTTCTCAGGTTTAAAGAAGGCGAACAGCGTGACCACCACCAGCAGCGGCACCAGAAACTTGAGCACGCTGATGAAGTTGTTCGAGCGGGCGAAGGTCTTGACGCTGTAGTAGTTCAGCGCGAAGAAGAAACAGAGCAGCAGGAACTGCACCCCCCACCCCAGCAGCGTCGGCGAGCTGGAGCCCGGCTGGGTCAGCGCCGGAAACCAGGCCGCGGCATATTGCCGGGCGGCGACAATTTCTATCGAGATCAGGCTGGAGAAGGCGATCAGGGTGATGAACCCCAGCAGATAACCCATCAGCTCGCCGTGGGAAAAGACCGGGTAACGAATAATGCCGCCGGCGCGCGGCAGCGCCGCCCCCAACTCGCAGTAGACAATCCCCAGCAGTAGCACCGCAAAGCCGCCGATCACCCACGACGCGATACCGGCCGGACCGGCAATGGATGCCACATGGCTGGCGGCGAATAACCATCCGGAGCCGAAGATCGCCCCCAGGCCGATAAAGGTGAGGTCGGTCAGGGTCAGCTGTTTTTTAAACTTACCCGACTCCGCAACGCGGGTTTGACTGTTATGCGTAGTGTGAATGGTCATGGTGATGCCCTTGCGTCAATGAGAGGAGGAAATCGCTTCCCGGGTCCACTGGCCGTTGACCAGGCGCAGCAGGTTTAAAGGGTTCGCATCCTGCAGCGCCGGCGGTAACAGGGCGGCCGGCGCATTCTGCAGGCAGACCGGGCGCAGAAAACGCTCAATCGCCCGGCTGCCGACCGACGTCCCGCGCGCATCGGTCGTCGCCGGCCATGGGCCGCCGTGGACCATCGCATCGCACACTTCCACGCCAGTGGGATAACCGTTAAACAGCACCCGTCCGGCCTTCTCGCACAGCAGCGGTAGCAGACTCGCCGCCAGCGGGCCGTCGTCCGCTTCCGCGTGCAGCGTCGCGGTGAGCTGTCCTTGCAGCGCTTTCACCACCGCCTGCAGTTGGGCCGCGTCGTCCACTTCCACCAGCAACGATAGCGGGCCGAAAACTTCGGTCTGCAGCAGCGTATCCTGCGCCAGCAGATCCTCGACCTGAGCCTGCCACAGCTGGGTTTGCGCCTGCCCGGCGCCGGCGGCGAGGCCGCTCGCCAGCCTCTCGATACGCGGATGCGCCGCCAGCGCCGCCACGCCCTGGCGGTAGTGCTGAAGGGTCGGCGCATTGAGCAACACCTGCGGCGCGCAGCCCGCTACCGCCGCGCACAGCGCCGACTTAAAGCGTTCCAGTCCGGCGCCGCGCAGCGCCAGAATCAGCCCCGGACGGGTACAGAACTGGCCGCCGCCGAGGGTGAATGACGCCACCAGCGCGTTCGCCAGCGCCTCGGCCCGTGTCTGCAGCGCCTGCGGCAGAATAATCAGCGGGTTAATCGCCGACATTTCAGCAAACAGCGGGATTGGCTGCGGGCGCTGCTGCGCCAGCTGATATAGCGCCTTACCGCCGGCCAGCGAGCCGGTAAAGCCAACGGCCTGAATCGCGGGATGGCGGACTAATTCGGCGCCGATATCCGTCCCGAAAATCATATTGAATACGCCGCCGGGTAACCCACACCGCGCGACCGCCCGGACGATCGCGTCAGCGGTCAGCTCGGCGGTGGCCATATGGCCCGCATGGGCCTTCACCACCACCGGGCAGCCAGCCGCCAGCGCCGAGGCGGTATCGCCGCCAGCGGTGGAAAAGGCCAACGGAAAGTTGCTGGCGCCAAACACCGCCACCGGCCCTAACGCCTGCTGATATTGACGCAGGTCCGGGCGCGGCAGCGGCTGACGGTCGGCTAAGGCGGTATCAATACGGGCGGCGAAGGTATCCCCGCGCAGGATCACGCCAGCAAACATCCTCAGTTGGCCGCTGGTTCGCGCCCGCTCGCCCTGCAGCCGCGCCAGCGGCAGCGCGGTCTCCTGTTCGGCGATAGCAAAAAACGCCTCCCCCAGCGCGTCCAGTTCATCGGCAATGGCGCAGAGAAAGTGCGCCCGCTGCTGCGGCGCGGTCTGTGAATAAACGGCAAACGCCTGCTGCGCCGCCTCCGCGGCCTGGGCAGCCTCCGCGCGGGAAGCCGGATAAAAGCGATGGCCGGTGGCTTCGCCATCCACCGCCCGCAGGCTCAATAGCGTCGCTTCGCCGCTGGCAACGCGGCGTCCGGCGATAAACTGCCGTCCCGCCGTGGTTTGAGATGCATTCATACTGACTCCTGTGCTCAGAGGCCAACGTCCGGCAGGGCAGGACGAGTCGCCAGCGCCTGTTCCACGATCGCCACCACCTGCTGGCGCGTTTCGCCTTCCAGCGCCAGACGCGGCGGACGGGTCACAGCGTTGCCGCGTCCGAGTAGCTCTTCGCACAGTTTGATGCACTGCACCAAATCCGGACGCGCATCGAGATGCAGCAGCGGCATGAACCAGCGGTACAGCGCCATCGCTTCTTCGTAACGCTGTTGGCGGGCGAGACGGAATAACGTTTCCCCTTCGCGCGGGAAGGCGTTGGACATTCCGGAGATCCACCCTTCCGCGCCGACGGCGATGCTTTCCACCACCACGTCATCCAGCCCGGCAAACAGCACGAAGCGGTCGCCAACGGTGTTACGCAGGTCGATAAAGCGGCGGGTATCGCCGGAGGAGTCTTTAAAGCAGACGATGTTGTCGCAATCGGTCAGGGTGGCGAGAATGTCCGGCGTCACGTCGTTTTTGTAAATCGGCGGGTTGTTGTAGACCATGATCGGCAGGTCGGTGGCGGTGGCCACGCTGCGGAAGTGGGCGGCGGTTTCATGCGGTTTTGAGGAGTAGACCAGCGCCGGCATCACCATGATCCCGTCGACGCCGACGCGCTCCGCCTCTTTCGCCATCTTCTGGGCAAAGGCGGTGGTGAACTCGGCCACCCCGGCGATCACCGGAATTTTGCCGCCGGCGGCATCTTTCGCCACCTCGATAATCTGCAATTTTTCATCAGTGCTCAGGGAGGTGTTCTCCCCTACGCTGCCGCACACCACCAGCCCGGAAACGCCATCTTTGACCAGGTTTTTCATCACCGCGTGGGTGGCGTCTAAATCGAGGGAGTAATCGCTACGAAACTGCGTGCTAACCGCCGGGAATACGCCGCTCCAGTGAATCGCTTTATTGCTCATGCTCGGTTCCTTGTCGTCATTTTGTTAAGTCGAGGTGAATGATTGGTGAATATTCACTGACAGATTGACGCGTCGCGGAACCGGCGGCTTGTCGGTTTTCCCTTAATCCGATGACGAAATTAGCACAGTCGACAAAAGTGTGAGCCAGCCGTTATCCCTGCAGCGTCAGGCGAAAATCGCGCGGCGTCGAGCCGGTCATCGCTTTGAACTGGCGGCTGAAGGCGCTGTGATCGGTATAGCCGCACTGCAAGGCGATATCGGTAATCGGCGTATCGCCGGCCAGCAATTCGGTGGCTTTTTCCAGACGCACTTTGTGGATCATCTGCCGCGGCGTGAGATGAAAGATCCGTTTGCAGTAGCGCTCGATCTGCGCAATCGACATCCCGCTCAAGGCGGTCAGCTCTTCCATGGCGATCGGCCGGTGATAGTGGCGGCGGATATGATCGTCGACGATCGCCAGCCGCTGCCACGCCGGATGGCGGGCGTGGGCCTCCTGCAGATCGTGAGAGATCCCGGCCATGCCGATCACCTGTCCGCGGACATCGCGCAGCGCCAGCTTCTGCGTCAGGCACCAGCCGCGTTCCCGGCCATTGTAGAGATGCATTTCCAGCTGGTCGCGCAGGGTCACGCCCTCCCGCAATACCCGAAGATCCTGTTCGGTGTAACCCTGACCCAGCGCGGAAGGAAAGACGTCGGCGGAGGTTTTCCCCAGCAGCGAGGAGACGGTTTTGAAACCGCAGCGGCGGGCCAGCGTCAGATTCGTCAGCAGATAACGCGCTTCGCTGTCTTTGATAAAAAAGACCACGTTGGGGATGGCATTGAGCAAGGGGGCGATCAGCGCCAGGGCATTGAGCAGCGCCGCCATATTCTCCGGCCGCTGGCGCGCCAGCCCTTCGCAGATCTGGCTCAGCTCATCGACCGCCAGCTCCGGTTGATTAACAGCGCGCGGCGGCGCCGCTTCAGACACACCGATCATAGGGCTTCCTCATGGTAAGTGACCGAAGGATATTTATTCACTTCCTGTTAACACCTCAAGCGGCAACCGCCGGTTTTGCGATCCTGGATCCGCTTTACGCCTTCCCCTGGTTTATCCACTGGCGCAATCGCCACTTTCGATTTACCACGCCATTAACAGAATGATTAATAAGAAATAATTATGCACCATATGAACATCCCCCCAGCGCTATTATGCCGATTTCGTCATTATCTCTGCCGAAAGCGTTCAAGCCGCCCGTCACGGGTTGCGCCAGCATGATGAAACATGTTGTTAACTTCCGGAGAGCAGAATGACCGCGCCACGCCCCCCTATTGCGCTGAGAGCCATTGATTCACACACCGGCGGCGAACCCACCCGCCTGATCGTTGACGGCTTCCCCGACCTCGGCGGCGGCAGCATGGCGGAGCGTCGCGACCGTTTCGCCCGTGACTTCGATCGCTGGCGTCAGGCGGTGATTCTCGAACCGCGCGGCAGCGATGTGCTGGTCGGCGCGCTGCTTTGCAAACCGATCTCGGCGGCGGCCACCGCTGGCGTCATTTTCTTCAACAACGCCGGTTTTCTGAATATGTGCGGCCACGGCACCATCGGGCTTATCGCCTCGCTGGCGTGGCTTGGCCGTATCCAGCCAGGCGTTCATCTGATTGAAACCCCGGTCGGCGACGTAAGCGCCACGTTGCACGACGATGGCAGCGTATCGGTGCAAAACGTCCCGGCCCGCCGCTGGAAAAAGCAGGTCCGCGTGGAGACCGCGCGGGGTCCCGTCATCGGCGATATTGCCTGGGGCGGCAACTGGTTTTTCCTGATTAACGATCACCCGTTAGCCATTACCCCGGCGCACATTCCACAGCTCACCGACTACGCCTGGGCGGTGCGCGAGGGGCTGGAGGCCGCGGGGATCCGCGGCGACGACGGCGGCGTTATCGACCATATCGAGCTGTTCGCCGATGACGATGCCGCCGACAGCCGCAGCTTCGTACTCTGTCCGGGAAAGGCCTGGGATCGTTCGCCGTGCGGCACCGGCACCAGCGCCAAGCTGGCCTGCCTGGCGCAGGATGGCAAACTCCAGCCGGGAGCGATCTGGCGCCAGGCCAGCATCATCGGCAGCCAGTTTACCGCCAGCTACCAGCGCGCCGCCGCAGGCATCATTCCAACGATCCGCGGCGAAGCCTGGGTGTGCGGCGATAACCAGTTGATCCTCAACCCGGACGATCCCTTCTGCTGGGGGATCGCGCCGTGAAGCCGTGCGATGTCATCGTGATCGGCGCCGGGATCATCGGCGCCGCCTGCGCGTGGCAGCTGGCGAAGCGGGGGCAGAAAGTGACGCTTATCGATGACGGTCAACCCGGCGCCACAGCGGCAGGTATGGGCCATCTGGTGTGCATGGATGACGATCCCGCCGAACTGGCGCTGTCGGCGTGGTCGCTGGCGCGCTGGCGCGCCATCACCCCGCGGATGCCCGCCACTTGCGCCTGGCGCGGCTGCGGCACGCTGTGGCTGGCGGAAAGCGAAGAAGAGATGGCCGTCGCGGGTGAAAAACAGCGGCGGCTGGCTGGCTATCAGGTCCACAGCGAACTGCAGACCCCACAGCAGATCGCCGGGCGCGAGCCGCTGCTGCGCAGCGGGCTGGCCGGCGGGCTATGGGTACCCGGCGACAGCATCGTCTACGCGCCAAACGTCGCCCGCTGGCTGATGGCCGATGCCGGAGACCATCTCACCTGCCTGCACGACAGCGCGCAGGCGATTACCGAACCGGAGGTGCTGCTCGCCAGCGGCAAACGGCTACAGGCGCGGGCCATCGTGGTGGCCTGCGGCCTGGAGGCCAATACGCTATTGGTGGAAAACTGGCTGCGGCCCAGGAAGGGTCAGCTGGCAATTACCGATCGCTACGGGCCGCGGGTGCATCACCAGCTGGTTGAGCTGGGCTACGGCGCCAGCGCCCACGGCGGCGGTACCTCGGTAGCGTTTAACCTGCAGCCGCGGCCCACTGGCCAGCTGCTGATTGGCTCTTCGCGCCAGTTCGATAATCGCGAGCGCCAGCTGGATCTCCCCTTGCTGGGGCAGATGCTCGACCGCGCCCGCCATTTTGTGCCGGCGCTGGCGACGCTGAATATCATCCGCTGCTGGAGCGGCCTGCGCGCCGCCTCGCAGGATGGCAATCCGCTGATCGGCCCGCACCCCACGCGCCGCGGTGTATGGCTGGCGCTGGGCCATGAAGGACTGGGGGTCACCACCGCCCCGGCGACGGCTGAGCTGCTGGCGGCGCAGATCCTCGGCGAACGCTGCCCGCTGGCGCCTGAGGCCTGGCTCCCGGCCCGTCTGTACCATCAGGAGGCGATCGCATGAATAGCACGCTCAATATCACTGTCGATGGCGAAGCGCTGACGGTGCCGGAAGGTATCAGCGTGGCGGCAGCGCTGGCGTTGACCGGCGATCCCACCACCCGCCAGGCGGTTAACGGCGACCCCCGCGCGCCGTTTTGCGGCATGGGGGTCTGCCAGGAGTGCCGGATCACCGTCGACGGCCGGCGGGTGCTGGCCTGCCAGACCCTGTGCCGGGCCGGCATGCAAATAGAAAGGAGCCGCTATGTACACGCTGCGCTGTGACATTTTAATCCTCGGCGCCGGCCCCGCCGGCATGGCGGCAGCCCTCGCTGCCGCCGCCTGCGATAAACAGGTCATTATTCTCGACGATAACCCCGCCCCCGGAGGGCAAATCTGGCGCGCCGGCCCGCAGACGACGCTGCCCGCCCTGGCCCGGCGCTACCGCGACGCCATCGCCGCGTCTGCCGCCATCCGGGTGGTGAACGGCGCGCGGCTGATTGCCCGCCCCTCCGCGCGCAGCGTGCTGTTTGAAACCGCCGACGGCGGTGGCGTGGTTTACTGGCGGAAACTGATCCTCTGCTGCGGCGCGCGCGAGCTGTCGCTGCCCTTTCCCGGCTGGACCTTACCCGGCGTGACCGGCGCGGGCGGCCTGCAGGCGCAGATCAAACATGGCCTGTCGCTAAAAGGCGAAAAAGTGGTGATTGCCGGCAGCGGCCCGCTGCTGCTGGCGGTGGCGGATACGGTGAACAAGGCCGGAGGCCAGGTAACGAATATCGTTGAGCAAGCGCCGCTCCCGGCGCTGCTGCGCTTCGCCAGCGGGCTGTGGCGCTGGCCGCAGAAACTGCGCCAGTTAGCAACGCTGGCTCCGAAAGGCTATCTTAGCGGCGCCCAGGCGATCCGCGCCCACGGTACAACGCGGCTGGAAGCCGTGACGCTGCGCCAGCGCGGCGTCGAGCGGACTGTCGCCTGCGATCGGCTGGCCATCGGCTACGGGCTGGTGCCCAATATCGAGACGGGGCTGCTGTTCGGTTGCGCCACGGCGCAGGAGGCGATCCAGGTTAACCGCTGGCAGCAGACCAGCCTCGCGGATATTTACGCCGCCGGGGAGTGCACCGGTTTCGGCGGGAGCGAGCTGGCGCTGGCGGAGGGCGAAATCGCCGGGTATGCCGCCGCCGGGGCCAGCCAGCAGGCCCAGGCGTTATTTGCCCGTCGCGCCCGCTGGCAGCGCTTCGCCACGGCCATCAACAGCACCTTCCGGCTGGCGGAGTCGTTGAAAAACGCGGCGACGCCGGAGAGCCTGCTGTGCCGTTGCGAAGATGTGCGCTGCGGCGATGTGGCAACCGCCGACGACTGGCTACAGGCCAAGCTTACCCAGCGCTGCGGAATGGGCGCCTGTCAGGGGCGCACCTGCGCCGCCAGCGCCCGCTGGCTATATGGCTGGCCGCTGCCGCAGCCGAGAGAGCCGCTGTCTCCCGCCCGTGCGGAAACGCTTATTGCCCTCGCCAGGCTGAGCGCCGAGCCGTAACCGCTACTCTTCTTCATCACCGCGCCCGGCAGGGACGCCAAGCGCAATAAACTCCTCCAGCAGCGAGGTCAGTTGCTGCAGCTTTTCCGTAGTGAACTGAGCCTCCAGCAGGCGATAGGTTTCTTCCACCTCCGCCTGGGCGCTTTCGTACAGCGCGGTTCCGGCAGGCGTCAGCGAGACGTACAGCTTGCGCTGATCGTTAACCGGCTTCAGCCGCAGCACCAGTCCATCCCGCTCCATGCGCGTCAAAATCCCGGTCAGACTGGGGCGCAGAATACAGGCGCGAAAAGCCAGATCGTGAAAGTCCATTGACGGACGTTCGGCGAGGATACGCACGATCCGCCACTGCTGTTCGGTGAGATTGTGTCGTTTGACGATCGGTCGAAAGTAGGCCATCGCCGCTTCACGCGCCTGCAACAAGGCAATGGTTAATGAATCATGCATAGTATTCCCTCAACGGCCTCATCTAAAACTTATTAACAACTTAATAATTAGCTTTAATCCTGCCATGTACAACCGGTTTCTGCACCTGAAAAGTACCAGCCTTTCCCAGAAAAATATTCAAATATTTGATTAATAACGAATAAGTTATTGATGTGTAAATATTGTGTTAATCCGATCACAAAACATTCACTTCCAGTTGCTAAACCTCATCGCAAAGCATAAAAGATGATCATTAATATATTAACGAAATCCCTTTGAACCGAAATCAGTCCCAGAGGAGTGGTGAATGAAAGGTACCATCTTCGCCGTTGCGCTCAATCATCGCAGCCAGCTCGACGCCTGGCGCGAGGCGTTTCAACAGGCCCCCTACAAAACGCCGCCGAAAACCGCGGTCTGGTTTATCAAGCCGCGCAATACCGTGATTGGCGATGGCGAGGCGATCCCCTATCCGCAGGGCGAAACCGTGCAAAGCGGCGCCACCGTGGCGCTGATTGTCGGCAAAACCGCGCGCAAGGTGGCGGCGGAAGAGGCGGCGAACTATATCGCCGGCTACGCGCTGGCGAACGACGTCAGCCTGCCGGAAGAGAGTTTTTATCGCCCGGCGATCAAGGCCAAGTGCCGCGATGGTTTCTGCCCCGTCGGCGCGCTGTCGCCGGTGCGCAACGTCGATAACCTGACCATCATCACCGAAATCAACGGCCGCGAAGCGGACAGCTGGCATACCGGCGATCTGCAGCGTAACGCCGCGCAGCTGCTGAGCGCCTTGAGCGAATTCGCCACTCTCAATCCCGGCGACGCGATCCTCATCGGTACGCCCCACTCCCGCGTTACGCTGCGTCCCGGCGATCGCGTACGTATTCTCGCCGAGGGCTTCCCGGCGCTGGAAAACCCGGTTGTCGCAGAAGGAGAGCTGGCATGAAACAGGCACGTATTGAATGGCAGGGACAGGTACGCGATGCGGTGGTCGATGAACGCGACCAGGTACGCCTGGACGATGGCACGGTATTGAAAGAAGGTGAATTCCGCTGGCTGCCGCCCGCCGACGGCACGCTGTTCGCGCTGGGGCTGAACTACGCCGACCACGCCAGCGAGCTGGCGTTTAAGCCGCCAACCGAGCCGCTGGTGTTTATCAAAGCGCCAAACACCTTTACTGGCCACCAGCAGCAGTCGGTACGCCCGGATAACGTGGAATACATGCACTACGAAGCTGAACTGGTGGTGGTGATCGGTAAAACCGCCCGCCGCGTCAGCGAAGCCGAGGCCATGGACTATGTCGCCGGCTATACCGTCTGCAACGACTACGCGATCCGCGACTATCTGGAAAACTACTACCGGCCAAACCTGCGGGTGAAAAGCCGCGACACCCTGACGCCGATCGGCCCGTGGATCGTCGGCAAAGAGGCGATCCCGGATCCGCATAATCTGGCCCTGCGCACCTGGGTCAATGGCGAGCTGCGCCAGCAGGGCACCACCGCCGATCTGATCTTCAGCATCCCGTTTCTCATCGCTTACTTAAGCGAATTTATGACCCTGCAACCGGGCGACATGATCGCCACCGGCACGCCGAAAGGGCTGTCCGACGTGGTGCCAGGCGACGAGGTGATCGTTGAAGTCGAGGGCGTGGGCCGCCTGGTCAACCATATCATCAGCCAGCAAGCGTATGAGGAGACACTGTCATGAAAAAGATTAACCATTGGATCAACGGTAAAAACGTTGCCGGCGCAGACTATTTTCATACCACCAACCCGGCCACCGGCGAAGTGCTGGCGGAAGTCGCCGCCGGCGGTGAAGCCGAAGTCCATCAGGCGGTAGCGGCGGCGAAAGAGGCCTTCCCGAAGTGGGCTAACCTGCCGATGAAAGAGCGCGCGCGTCTGATGCGCCGCCTCGGGGATCTGATCGATCAGAACGTCCCGGAGATCGCGGCGATGGAAACCGCCGATACCGGTCTGCCTATCCACCAGACCAAAAACGTGCTGATCCCGCGCGCCTCCCACAATTTCGAGTTTTTCGCCGAAGTGTGCCAGCAGATGAACGGTAAGACCTATCCGGTCGACGACAAGATGCTGAACTACACCCTGGTGCAGCCGGTGGGCGTCTGCGCGCTGGTGTCGCCGTGGAACGTGCCGTTTATGACCGCCACCTGGAAGGTGGCGCCGTGCCTGGCGTTGGGGAATACCGCGGTGCTGAAGATGTCCGAGCTGTCGCCGCTGACCGCCGACCGTCTGGGCGAACTGGCGCTGGAAGCGGGTATTCCGGCGGGGGTACTGAACGTGGTGCAGGGCTACGGCGCGACGGCGGGCGATGCGCTGGTACGCCACCATGACGTGCGCGCGGTATCGTTTACCGGCGGTACCGCCACCGGGCGCAACATCATGAAAAATGCCGGTCTGAAAAAGTACTCCATGGAGCTGGGCGGCAAATCGCCGGTGCTGATTTTCGAAGACGCCGATATTGAGCGCGCCCTCGACGCCGCGCTGTTCACCATCTTCTCGATCAACGGCGAACGCTGCACCGCCGGCTCGCGCATTTTCATTCAGCAGAGCATCTACCCCGAGTTCGTTAAGCGCTTCGCCGAGCGCGCTAACCGCCTGCGCGTCGGCGATCCAACCGACCCGAACACCCAGGTTGGCGCGCTGATTAGCCAGCAACATTGGGAGAAAGTCTCCGGCTATATCCGCCTCGGCATTGAAGAAGGGGCGACCCTGCTGGCCGGCGGCGCGGATAAACCGTCCGACCTGCCGGCGCATCTGAAAGCCGGCAATTTCCTGCGCCCGACGGTGCTGGCGGATGTCGACAACCGCATGCGCGTCGCGCAGGAAGAGATTTTTGGCCCGGTCGCCTGCCTGCTGCCGTTCAAAGACGAGGCGGAAGGGCTGCGCCTGGCGAACGATGTGGAATACGGCCTGGCGTCGTATATCTGGACCCAGGACGTCAGCAAAGTGCTGCGTCTGGCGCGCGGTATTGAAGCCGGGATGGTGTTCGTCAACACCCAGAACGTCCGCGACCTGCGTCAGCCGTTCGGCGGCGTGAAGGCCTCCGGCACCGGCCGCGAAGGCGGCGAGTACAGCTTTGAAGTGTTCGCCGAAATGAAAAACGTCTGCATCTCGATGGGCGACCATCCGATCCCGAAATGGGGAGTCTGATATGGGTAAGTTAGCGTTAGCAGCAAAAATCACTCACGTGCCGTCGATGTACCTGTCTGAGCTGCCGGGGAAAAACCACGGCTGCCGCCAGGGCGCTATCGACGGGCATAAAGAAATTGGCAAGCGCTGCCGGGAAATGGGCGTCGATACCATCATCGTGTTCGATACCCACTGGCTGGTCAACAGCGCCTACCACATCAACTGCGCCGACCATTTCCAGGGCGTCTACACCAGTAACGAACTGCCGCACTTTATTCGCGACATGACCTACGACTATGACGGCAACCCGGAGCTGGGTCAGCTCATCGCCGACGAGGCGGTGAAGCTCGGGGTACGCGCCAAAGCGCACAATATTCCGAGCCTGAAGCTGGAGTACGGCACCCTGGTGCCGATGCGCTACATGAACAGCGATAAGCACTTCAAGGTGGTGTCCATTTCCGCCTTCTGTACCGTTCACGACTTTGCCGACAGCCGCAGGCTGGGCGAAGCGATCCTCAAAGCCATTGAGAAATATGACGGCACCGTGGCGGTGCTGGCCAGCGGCTCGCTGTCGCACCGCTTTATCGACGATCAGCGTGCCGAAGAAGGCATGAACAGCTACACCCGCGAGTTCGATCATCAGATGGATGAGCGGGTGGTGAAGCTGTGGCGCGAGGGCAAATTTAAAGAGTTCTGCACCATGCTGCCGGAGTACGCCGACTACTGCTACGGCGAAGGCAACATGCACGACACGGTGATGCTGCTCGGTCTGCTGGGCTGGGATAAATACGACGGCAAGGTGGAGTTTATCACCGAGCTGTTCGCCAGCTCCGGCACCGGCCAGGTTAACGCCGTGTTCCCGCTGCCGGCGCAGGCGTAAGGAGGCCCTATGCCGCATTTTATCGCCGAATGTACCGACAACATCCGCGAGCAGGCCGATCTGCCTGGGCTGTTCGCCAAAGTCAACGAGGCGCTGGCCGCTACCGGCATCTTTCCGATCGGCGGGATCCGCAGCCGTGCCCACTGGCTGGATACCTGGCAGATGGCCGACGGCAGGCAGGATTACGCCTTTGTCCATATGACGCTGAAGATCGGTGCCGGGCGCAGCCTGGAGAGCCGTCAGGACGTGGGAGATATGCTGTTCGCGCTGATCAAATCCCACTTCGCGGCGCTGATGGAGAGCCGCTACCTGGCGCTGTCGTTCGCCATGGAAGAGCTCGATCCGACGCTGAACTACAAACAGAACAACGTGCACGCCTTATTTAAATAACGTGCAAATTGCTCGGTGGCGCTGCGCTTACCGGGCCTACAGCGGCCATGAATTGTAGGCCGGATAAGCGAAGCGCCATCCGGCAATACAATGCCACAGGAATCACTATGCTCGATAAACAGACCCGAACCCTGATTGCCCAGCGGCTGAATCAGGCCGAAAAACAGCGTGAACAGATCCGCGCGATCTCGCTGGATTATCCGTCGATCACCATTGAGGACGCCTACGCCGTACAGCGCGAGTGGGTCGAGATGAAGATCGCCGAAGGCCGCGTACTCAAAGGCCACAAGATCGGCCTGACCTCAAAAGCCATGCAGGCCAGCTCGCAGATCAGCGAGCCGGACTACGGCGCGCTGCTTGACGATATGTTCTTCCACGACGGCAGCGATATCCCCACCGACCGCTTTATCGTTCCGCGTATCGAAGTCGAGCTGGCGTTCGTGCTGGCCAAACCGCTGCGCGGCCCGAACTGCACCCTGTTTGATGTCTACAACGCCACCGACTACGTGATCCCGGCGCTGGAGCTGATTGACGCCCGCTGCCACAACATCGACCCGGAAACCCAGCGCCCGCGTAAAGTGTTCGACACCATTTCCGATAACGCCGCCAACGCCGGGGTGATCCTCGGCGGCCGCCCGATCAAGCCCGACGAGCTGGATCTGCGCTGGATCTCCGCCCTGCTGTATCGCAACGGCGTGATTGAGGAGACCGGCGTCGCCGCGGGGGTGCTCAATCACCCGGCCAACGGCGTGGCCTGGCTGGCCAACAAACTGGCGCCGTACGATGTCCAGCTCGAAGCCGGGCAAATCATCCTCGGCGGCTCCTTCACCCGTCCGGTCCCGGCGCGCAAGGGCGATACCTTCCACGTCGACTACGGCAACATGGGCGCCATCAGCTGCCGCTTTGTCTGAGGAGAGCAACATGAACAACGCTTTTAAAGCGGCGCTTAAGGCCGGGCGTCCGCAAATCGGCCTGTGGCTGGGGCTGTGCAGTAGCTACAGCGCCGAACTGCTGGCCGGCGCCGGCTTCGACTGGCTGCTGATCGACGGCGAACACGCGCCCAACAATGTGCAAACGGTGCTGACCCAGCTTCAGGCCATCGCCCCCTACCCCAGCCAGCCGGTGGTTCGCCCATCGTGGAACGACCCGGTACAGATCAAACAGCTGCTGGATATCGGCGCGCAAACCCTGCTGGTGCCCATGGTGCAGAACGCCGACGAAGCGCGGCTGGCAGTCAGAGCCACCCGCTACCCGCCCGCCGGCATTCGCGGCGTCGGCAGCGCGCTGGCCCGCGCCTCGCGCTGGAATCGGGTGCCGGATTATCTTCACCAGGCCAACGACGCCATGTGCGTCCTGGTACAGATTGAAACCCGCGAAGCGCTGAAAAATCTGCCGCAGATCCTCGATGTCGACGGGGTGGACGGCGTGTTTATCGGCCCGGCGGACCTCAGCGCCGATATGGGCCATGGCGGCAATCCGCAGCACCCGGAAGTGCAGGCCGCCATTGAACAGGCCATCCAGCAAATCCGTCAGGCCGGTAAGGCGCCGGGGATCCTGATGGCCAATGAAGCGCTGGCGAAGCGCTATCTCGAACTGGGCGCGCTGTTCGTCGCCGTCGGCGTCGATACCACCCTGCTGGCGCGCGGCGCAGAAGCGCTGGCGGCCCGTTTTACCCACACCGCAACGACCACAACCGATAACAATAAATCCGTCTATTGAACGGATAATGTGGAGCGCAACATGACTACCTCTACCCTGCAACACAATGATAATAAAGCCGTTGAAGTAGAAAACCGGGTGATCAAAAAGCTGTTCCGCCGCCTGATTACCTTCCTGTTTGTTCTCTTTGTTTTCTCATTTTTGGACCGCATTAATATCGGCTTCGCCGGCCTGACGATGGGCAAAGACCTCGGTCTGACCTCCACCATGTTCGGCCTGGCGGCGACGCTGTTCTACGTCACCTACGTGCTGTGCGGGATCCCCAGCAATATCATGCTGGCGAAAGTCGGCGCGCGCCGTTGGATCGCCGGAATTATGGTGGTCTGGGGGATCGCCTCGACCTGCACCATGTTCGCCACCAGCCCGCATACGCTGTACATCCTGCGCATGCTGGTCGGCATCGCCGAGGCTGGTTTTCTACCGGGGATCCTCGTCTATCTGACCTGGTGGTTCCCGGCCTACCATCGCGCCCGCGCCAACGCCCTGTTTATGATCGCCATGCCGGTGACCATGATGCTCGGATCGATACTTTCCGGCTATATTCTGGCGCTCGATGGCCTGTGGAACCTGAAGGGCTGGCAGTGGCTGTTTCTGCTGGAAGGCCTGCCGTCGGTGGTGCTCGGCGTCGTCACCTGGTTCTTCCTCAACGACACGCCGGATAAAGCCAACTGGCTCGATAGCGAAGAAAAACAGGCGCTGAAGGCGATGATCGATCGTGAACGGGAAAATGCGGCGGTCGTTCCGGCTTCGCCGCGTTCCACGCTGCGCGAAGTCCTGACGCCAGCGGTGCTGATGTATACCCTGGCCTACTTCTGCCTGACCAATACCCTGAGCGCCATTAATATCTGGACGCCGCAGATCCTGCAGAGCTTCAACACCGGCAGTAGCAACATCATGATTGGCCTGCTGGCGGCGATCCCGCAGTTCTGCACTATTTTCGGCATGATCTGGTGGAGCCGCCGCTCCGACCGGCGCAAAGAGCGCAAGATGCATACCATCCTGCCCTACCTGTTCGCCGCGGCGGGTTGGCTGCTGGCTTCGGCAACTCACCACAGCCTGATCCAGCTGATCGGCATTATTATGGCTTCGGTGGGATCCTTTACCGCGATGGCCATTTTCTGGACCACCCCGGATCGGGTGATCAGCCTGCAGTCGCGCGCGGTGGCGCTGGCGGTGATCAACGCCATCGGCAACGTCGGCTCTGCCGTCAGCCCGCTGTTGATCGGCATTTTGCGCGATACCACCGGCAGCTTTAGCTCCGGGCTGTGGTTTGTCGCCGGGCTGCTGATTGTCGGCGCGCTGGTGCTCACCCGCATTCCAATGAGCCAGCGTGAGGACGCCGCCGCCGCGCCGGGCTTAGCGGCGCAAAAAGGCCACTAAGGAGCGGGTATGTGCCAGCATTCCATCGCCAATATCGATATCAATAAAGATTACGACGAGAGCCTGGGCACCGAAGAGGTGCACTATCAGTCGTTTTCCCGCATGGCGGCCTTTTTTGGCCGCGACATGCAGGCGCATCGCCACGACCGCTATTTCCAGATGCACTATCTTGATACCGGGCAGATTGAGCTGCAGCTTGATGACCATCGCTATTCGGTGCAGGCGCCATTGTTTGTGTTAACGCCGCCCTCGGTGCCGCACGCCTTTATTACCGAGTCCGATAGCGATGGCCATGTGCTGACGGTGCACGAAGAACTCATCTGGCCGCTGCTGGAGGTGCTCTATCCCGGCACGCGGGAGACCTTCGGCCTGCCGGGGATCTGCCTGTCGCTGGCGGACAAACCCGACGAGCTGGCGGCGCTGACCCACTACTGGCAGCTGATCCGCCGGGAATCCACCGCCCAGTTGCCGGGGCGCGAGCACACCCTGGCGCTGCTGGCGCAGGCGGTCTTTACCCTGCTTTTGCGTAACGCAAAGCTCGACGATCACGCCGCCAGCGGCATGCGCGGCGAGCTGAAGCTATTCCAGCGCTTTAACCAGATGATCGACAGCCACTACCATCAGCACTGGACGGTACCGGATTACGCCAGGGAACTGCACCTGACCGAATCGCGGCTGACCGATATCTGTCGCCGCTTTGCCAACCGTTCGCCCAAACGGCTGATATTCGACCGCCAGCTGCGCGAGGCGAAGCGCCTGCTGCTGTTCTCCGATAGCGCCGTCAATGAGATAGCCTGGCAGCTGGGGTTTAAAGACCCCGCTTATTTTGCGCGCTTTTTTAGCCGCCAGGTCGGCTGCTCGCCCAGCAGCTACCGGGCGCAAAAAGTACCGGTATCGTAATTCCCCGCTGGCGCTGCGCCTGCCGGGCGATGGTCCACAGGTCGGTTCAGCGCCGCGTCAGCCGACAAACGCTGCAGAGATCACAAAATTCACTCCCGCCTGAAAAGTACCCGTCGTTGTCGCAAACGTCCCTTCACGACAAGCGCAATAACCGCTTCAATTGAACAACAAAAACAAAACATATATTTAACATCATTTTCCGATAAATACTGAAGAGGCCCCTATGAAACCTGAAGATTTCCGCGCCGACGCGAAACGCCCGTTAACTGGCGAAGAGTATTTAAAAAGCCTGCAGGATGGCCGCGAAATTTATATCTACGGCGAGCGCGTGAAGGATGTCACCACCCACCCGGCCTTCCGTAACGCCGCGGCCTCCGTCGCTCAACTGTACGATGCACTGCACAAACCGGAGATGCAGGATTCCCTGTGCTGGGGCACCGATACCGGCAGCGGCGGCTACACCCACAAATTCTTCCGCGTGGCGAAAAGCGCCGACGATCTGCGCCAGCAGCGCGACGCCATCGCCGAGTGGTCGCGCCTAAGCTACGGCTGGATGGGCCGCACCCCGGACTATAAAGCCGCCTTCGGCTGCGCGCTGGGCGCCAACCCGGCGTTTTACGGCCAGTTCGAGCAGAACGCCCGCAACTGGTACACCCGCATTCAGGAAACCGGCCTGTACTTTAACCATGCGATCGTCAACCCGCCGATCGACCGCCACAAGCCGGCCGATGAAGTGAAGGACGTCTACATCAAGCTGGAAAAAGAGACCGATGCCGGGATCATCGTCAGCGGCGCGAAAGTGGTCGCCACCAACTCGGCGCTGACCCACTACAACATGATCGGCTTCGGCTCCGCGCAGGTGATGGGCGAAAACCCGGACTTCGCGCTGATGTTCGTCGCGCCGATGGACGCCGAAGGCGTCAAGCTGATCTCCCGCGCCTCCTATGAGATGGTCGCCGGCGCGACCGGCTCCCCGTACGACTATCCGCTCTCCAGCCGTTTCGACGAGAACGACGCGATTCTGGTAATGGATAAGGTGCTGATCCCATGGGAGAACGTGCTGATTTATCGCGACTTCGACCGCTGCCGCCGCTGGACCATGGAAGGGGGTTTCGCCCGCATGTACCCGCTGCAGGCCTGCGTACGTCTGGCGGTAAAACTGGACTTTATCACCGCCCTGCTGAAGCGCTCGCTGGAATGTACCGGCACCCTCGAGTTCCGCGGCGTGCAGGCCGACCTCGGCGAAGTGGTGGCATGGCGCAACATGTTCTGGGCGCTGAGCGATTCCATGTGCTCGGAAGCGACGCCGTGGGTCAACGGCGCATGGCTGCCGGATCACGCCGCGCTGCAGACCTATCGCGTGATGGCCCCGATGGCCTACGCCAAGATCAAGAACATCATCGAGCGCAACGTCACCAGCGGCCTGATTTATCTGCCGTCCAGCGCCCGCGATCTGAACAACCCGCAGATTGACCAGTATCTGGCGAAGTATGTGCGCGGCTCCAACGGTATGGATCACGTTGAACGTATCAAGATCCTCAAACTGATGTGGGACGCCATCGGCAGCGAGTTCGGCGGCCGCCACGAGCTGTATGAAATCAACTACTCCGGTAGCCAGGATGAGATTCGCCTGCAGTGTCTGCGCCAGGCGCAGAGCTCCGGCAATATGGACAAGATGATGGCGATGGTCGACCGCTGCCTGTCCGAGTACGACCAGAACGGCTGGACGGTGCCGCATCTGCACAATAACGCTGATATCAACATGTTGGATAAGCTGCTGAAGTAATTCGCAGCGGGAGGTCATAATGCAATTAGATGAACAACGCCTGCGTTTTCGCGATGCCATGGCCAGCCTGTCGGCGGCGGTTAACGTGGTCACCACCGCAGGCGAAGCCGGCCGCTGCGGGATTACCGCCACGGCGGTGTGCTCGGTGACGGATACGCCGCCCTCGGTGATGGTGTGTATCAACGCCAACAGCGCGATGAACCCGGTGTTTCAGGGCAACGGCAAGTTGTGCATCAACGTGCTGAACCATGAACAGGAAATCATGGCCCGTCATTTCGCCGGGATGACCGGGGTGACGATGGAAGAGCGTTTTGCCCTCAGCGGCTGGCAGCAGGGCGCGCTCGGGCAGCCGGTGCTGAAGGGGTCGCTGGCCAGTCTCGAAGGGGAGATTAGCCAGGTACAAACCATCGGCACCCACCTGGTCTATCTGGTAGAAATCAGGAATATAACCCTGAGCCAGCAGGGCCACGGGCTGATCTACTTTAAGCGCCGCTTCCACCCGGTAATGATGGAAATGGAAGTCGCAGTGTAATCGCCTTGTCTGCTCCTCCCCGGTTGGGGAGGAGCGTTAACCCACAGCGTCGCAGGCCACAATCTCCTGTGATCACAATCACATAATCCCGCCCTGTTCACTTCGTAGCCAACCGCTTACCCCTTCCAGTAACCGCTTAACCTCCTATACAACCACTCACCCATTTACTCATCTTTACGCGCGCGCCGGTCTGGCAAGATCGGAGGCAGCCTAGCTAATCAATACCTCCATCAACTCTTACTTAAAACCAGACGGCTTCGGCCAATTATTCATCTCATTAACGCCAGGTTTTACTATGGATACCAAAAAACTATTCAAGCACATACCCTGGGTGATTCTCGGGATCATCGGGGCATTTTGCCTCTCAGTCGTCGCCCTGCGCCGCGGTGAGCACGTCAGTGCCCTGTGGATCGTGGTGGCGTCGGTTTCCGTGTACCTCGTCGCCTACCGGTATTACAGCCTGTATATCGCGCAGAAGGTGATGAAGCTAGACCCGACGCGCTCCACGCCGGCGGTCATTAATAACGATGGCCTGAACTATGTGCCGACCAACCGCTACGTGCTGTTTGGCCACCACTTTGCCGCGATTGCCGGCGCCGGTCCGCTGGTGGGCCCGGTGCTCGCCGCGCAGATGGGCTACCTGCCGGGTACCCTGTGGCTGCTGGCGGGCGTCGTGCTGGCAGGCGCGGTACAGGACTTTATGGTGCTGTTTATCTCCTCACGGCGTAACGGCGCCTCGCTGGGCGAGATGATCAAACAGGAGATGGGCCCCATACCGGGCTCCATCGCGCTGTTCGGCTGCTTCCTGATAATGATCATCATCCTCGCGGTGCTGGCGCTGATCGTGGTGAAAGCGCTGGCGGAAAGCCCGTGGGGCGTCTTCACCGTCTGCTCGACGGTGCCTATTGCCCTGTTTATGGGGATCTACATGCGCTTCCTGCGCCCGGGCCGCGTAGGCGAAGTATCGGTCATCGGTATCGTCCTGCTGGTGGCGTCTATTTACTTCGGCGGCGTGATTGCCCACGACCCGTACTGGGGCCCGGCGCTGACCTTTAAAGACACCACCATCACCTTTACCCTGATTGGCTACGCGTTTATCTCGGCTCTGCTGCCGGTATGGCTGATTCTGGCGCCGCGCGACTACCTGGCGACCTTCCTGAAAATCGGCGTCATCGTTGGCCTGGCGCTGGGTATCGTGATCCTTAACCCGGACCTGAAAATGCCGGCGGTGACCCAGTACATTGACGGTACCGGTCCGCTGTGGAAAGGCGCCCTGTTCCCGTTCCTGTTTATCACTATTGCCTGCGGCGCGGTCTCCGGCTTCCACGCCCTGATCGCCTCCGGCACCACGCCGAAGCTGCTGGCTAACGAAACCGACGCCCGTTTTATCGGCTACGGCGCGATGCTGATGGAGTCCTTCGTGGCGGTGATGGCGCTGGTGGCGGCATCAATTATCGAACCGGGTCTCTACTTCGCGATGAACACTCCGCCGGCGGGTCTGGGCATCACCATGCCGAACCTGCACGAAATGGGCGGTGAAAACGCCGCGCTGATTGCCGCCCAGCTGAGGGATGTCACCGCTCACGCGGCAGCGACCGTCAGCTCCTGGGGCTTCGTAATTTCACCAGAGCAGATCCTGCAGACGGCGAAAGATATCGGCGAACCGTCAGTACTGAACCGCGCGGGCGGCGCGCCGACGCTGGCCGTGGGTATCGCTCATGTGTTCCACAAAATCATCCCGATGGCGGATATGGGCTTCTGGTACCACTTCGGTATCCTGTTTGAAGCGCTGTTTATCCTCACCGCGCTGGATGCGGGGACCCGCGCAGGCCGCTTTATGCTGCAGGATCTGCTGGGTAACTTCGTGCCGTTCCTGAAAAAAACCGACTCGCTGGTCGCCGGGATTATCGGTACCGCCGGCTGCGTCGGGCTGTGGGGCTACCTGCTGTATCAGGGCGTGGTCGACCCGCTGGGCGGCGTGAAGAGCCTGTGGCCGCTGTTCGGTATCTCTAACCAGATGCTGGCCGCGGTGGCGCTGGTGCTTGGCACCGTGGTGCTGGTCAAAATGCAGCGCACCAAATATATCTGGGTCACCGTGATCCCGGCTGCGTGGCTGCTGCTGTGCACCACCTGGGCGCTGGGCCTGAAGCTGTTCAGCACCAACCCGCAGATGGAAGGCTTCTTCTTTATGGCTCAGCAGTATAAAGAGAAGATCGCTTCCGGCGGCGAACTGACCGCACAGCAGATTGCCAACATGAACCATATCGTGGTCAACAACTACACCAACGCCGGCCTGAGTATCCTGTTCCTGGTGGTGGTGTACAGCATCATCTTCTACGGCATCAAAACCTGGCTCACTGTCCGCAACAATAAAGTGCGTACCGACAAAGAGACCCCGTACGTGCCGGTACCGGAAGGCGGCGTGAAGACCTCGTCACATCATTAACCCCGATGCCGGATGGCGCTACGCTTATCCGGCCTACAAAAAAGCGCATCAACGTAGGCCGGAGAAGGCGCTAGCCGCCATCCGGCTTTATTCGTTATCTGGAACTTACAATGTTTGGTAACTTAGGTCAGGCAAAAAAATATCTCGGTCAGGCGGCGAAAATGCTGATTGGCATTCCGGATTACGACAACTACGTCACCCATATGCAAACCAACCATCCGGATCAGCCGTACATGACTTATGAAGAATTCTTCCGCGAACGCCAGCAGGCCCGCTACGGCGGCGACGGCAAAGGCGGCGTCCGCTGCTGTTAATGGAGGCAATAATGGCACCGATTGCAGTCACCCTACTCACCGGTTTTCTCGGCGCAGGTAAAACCACCCTGTTGCGCCATATTCTTAACGAACAGCACGGCTTTAAAATCGCCGTGATTGAAAATGAATTTGGCGAAGTCGCCGTTGACGATCAGCTGATCGGCGACCGCGCCACGCAGATTAAAACCCTGACCAACGGCTGCATCTGCTGTACGCGCTCCAACGAACTGGAAGACGCCCTGCTCGATCTGCTCGACAGCCGCGACCGCGGTGAAATCGAGTTCGACCGGCTGGTGATTGAATGCACCGGCATGGCCGACCCCGGGCCGATTATCCAGACCTTTTTCTCCCACGAGGTGCTTTGCGAGCGCTATCTGCTGGATGGCGTGATCGCCCTGGTGGATGCGGTCCATGCCGACCAGCAGATGGATCAGTTCACCATCGCCCAGTCGCAGGTAGGCTATGCAGACCGCATTTTGCTGACCAAAACTGATGTTGCCGGCGACACCGAAAAATTGCGCGAACGGCTGGCGCGCATTAATGCCCGGGCGCCGATTTATACCGTCATTCACGGCGATATCGATCTTAGCCAGTTGTTTAACACCAGCGGCTTTATGCTGGAAGAGAACGTCGTAAACAGCAAACCGCGTTTCCACTTTATGGCAGAGAAGCAAAACGACGTGTCATCAATCGTGGTTGAGATGGATTACCCGGTGGATATCAGCGAAGTGTCGCGTGTAATGGAAAATCTGCTGCTCTCCTTCGCCGAGCAATTGATGCGCTATAAAGGGATGCTGTGGATCGACGGCGAGCCAAATCGCCTGCTGTTCCAGGGCGTGCAGCGCCTCTACAGCGCCGACTGGGATCGCCCGTGGGGCGATGAAACGCCGCACAGCACGCTGGTGTTTATCGGCATTCAGTTGCCGGAAGAGGAGATTCGCGCGGCATTTGCCGGGCTACGACGCTAATCTGCCCGCCTGCGCGCTAAGGCGCAGGCCCCTTCTCTCCCCGTACATCGTCAAAGACAGGGATAAAACGTCGTCATCGCGTCGAAAAATGTAAATCAACGTTTTTATAAGTAACAGCAGAAACACTTTTGCAAATAATAAGAAATTCAATGAATAGGATGCTTAATAATTAATGCCCGCCCTGTTCAGTTTCTGTTTAGCCCACCCATTAAACTGTGGCTAAACAGACCAAATTTGATGATTGACCTCGCCGTAACCCAACGTCATTACAACATTTTCAAAACACCTTCCTGACAAATACAGCATAAAAAATCGACGTAAGTCACATTTGCAGAGGTAAACATCGATTGTTAAGGTGCCCTCAGACAAATTTAATGACGAGGAGCAAACCATGAAAAAGCTTAACATCCTGATTGTTGCTGCCCTGACCGCGGTCTCTGGTTCCGCCATGGCAATGGGGTTTACCGTTGAACAAGGTAAGAATTTTACCAACCTGAATATGGAAATGGGTAAATCCTCTTCCGGCCTGTATGCCGAAAGCCACTGGCTGAAGAATACCGATGATGGTAGCCAGACCGGCGGCGTTGGCGCGGGTTACAATCTGGAAGTTGGCCCGGTGATGCTCAACGCTGGCGCGAAAGCTATCTACCTCGGGCCGAAAAAAGGCGATAACGGCGTCGCGTTTCCGGTCGGCGGCGGAGTCAACGTGGCCCTGACCGACAGCATCCACGTGTTTGGCGAAGGGTATGTCGCCCCCGACGGCCTGAACAACAGCGTGAAAAACTATGTTGAGGCGAACGGCGGCGTGAGCTGGTCCCCGGTTGGTCCACTGACCCTGAAGGTCGGTTACCGTCACGTGAGCGTTGACGGCAAAGAGGGCCGCCCAAACCACACCCTGATTGATGGCGCCTACGTGGGCGGCGGGATTACCTTCTGATGAAATCACGTCTCGCCGCGCTCTCTGCGCTGAGCCTGGCGTTGCTGCTCACCGGCTGCACTCAGTATACCTGGGTGAAGCCGGGTTTAAGCGATGCCGACATGCATAAAAAGCTCACCGAATGTGAAGCGCAGGCCCTGGTCGATCTCCCTCCGGATAACGTGGTGACCGGGTCCAGTTCAGAAAAAACCGACAAAAAGCATAAGAAACAGGATGTTGAAACAAGTTATACGGTAGAAGACGCGAATGAATATCAGCGGGAGACCTTAGTCGACAGCTGTATGTTCAAAAGCGGCTGGGATAAAGTCGAAGTGCAATAAATCTATTATAAAAAAACCTGCCGGATGGCAGGTTTTTTTATGGTCGGGCTTAGCGGCGAACCACCACCAGCTTTTGGTTCACAAACTCTTTGATGCCGAGATCGGAGAGCTCCCGGCCATAACCGGAACGCTTCACGCCGCCAAACGGCAGTTCAGGCGCGGTATCGGTCAGCCAGTTGATATAGACCATCCCGGTTTCAATGGCGGATGCCATCCGTTTAGCGCGTTCGATATCCTGACTGAACACCGCGCCGCCCAGGCCATAGTGAGAATCGTTGGCAAGCGCAATCGCCTCCTCATCGTTTTTCACCACGTAGATCTGCGCCACCGGGCCAAAGAACTCTTCGAAGTACGCCGGGTTGTCGCGGGTGATACCGGTCAGGATAGTGGGTTCAAAGAAGTTACCGTCTCGCGCCACGGGTTTGCCGCCCAGATGCAGCGTGGCGCCGTTTTTGACCGCCTCGTCAACCTGCTTGCTTAAGGTTTCCAGCGCATCTTTAGAGGAGAGCGGCCCCAGCGTGGTGCTTTCATCCAGCGGATCGCCTATTTTTACCTGGCGAAACGCCTCGCTAAATTTCGTCAGAAACGACTCAGCGATGTTCTCATGCAGGATAAACCGCTTGGCGGCAGTACACACCTGGCCGGCGTTGTTCAGCCGCGCCTGGACGCCGATTTTCACCGCGCGATCGAGGTCGGCATCGTCGAGCACCACAAACACATCGTTGCCGCCGAGTTCCAGGGTCGATTTTTTAATATGCTTCGCCGCCTGCGCCGCCACCACGCTGCCAGCTTTTTCCGACCCGGTCAGCGCCGCGCCCTGCACACGATCGTCGGCGATAATCTTCGCCACCTGATCCTGGGAGATAAACAGATTGGTCCACGCCCCATCTGGTGCGCCGGCCTCGCGCACCAGATGAGCGAAGGTCTCCGCGCAGTGCGGCACAATGCTGGCGTGTTTGGCGATAACCGGGTTCCCGGCCGCCAGGTTTGGCGCCAGGACGCGCATCAGCTGATAATAGGGGAAGTTCCACGGTTCCACCGCCACTAATACGCCGATGGGATGGTGTTCAACCCAGGCGTCGCCGAGTTCGGTGGGGTATTTCACCGGCGCCAGCATCGATTTGGCGTTATCGGCGTAATAGCGGGCGATTTGCGCGCACAGTTTTACTTCGCCGCGGCTCTGCTTAATGAGTTTCCCCATCTCCTCGCTGGCGATTTTCGCCAGATCTTCCGCCCGGCTGTCGATCAGATCCGCCAGCTTATGCAGCACCGCCAGACGCGGTTCAATATCGCCTTTCGCCCAGGCAGAATGATAGAGCGCATCCGCCTGCCGCAGCGCCGCCTCCACGTCCGCATCGCTGTGCGCTGGGTACGTTTTAATAAGCTGATTGTTCGCAGGATTCACCGTCTGATAGGCCATATCGCATGTCTCCTTGTTATCGCTATTAAGGCAGTCAAAAATGCCGTTAAGGATATTAAGAGTAGTCGAGATGGCTGGCGATGCGGGTAAAGTTAGGTATATCCGGAATATTCCATAACGGTGGCTAACCGGGGCGACCGTCAGGCCGTCCCGGCGTTATCAATGCGCCAGCGCGGCGATCTCGTCGGCGGTCAGGCCGGTGATTTTCACCACCGTCTCGCGGGCAATGCCGTCGGCCAGCATCCTCTGGGCAATGCGCAGCGCCTCGGCATGCTGTCCTTCACGCTTGCCTTTTCTGCGCCACACTTCCTGTAATCGTTCGGCGATGGTCATCAATCTCTCCCTGTGCTGAGGAACCCGTTGCGCCACTTCCTGGATAAACCGGCCAAAGCGACGCGCGTTGCCAGTCTGCAGCAGATAATTAAACAGCGTTTTTATCTGCCTGTCATTAGCGTCACCGCTAAGTAAAATCGTCGTCAGCTGCTCAACAATCGCCATTAAATCGCGCTGGCGAATATGCTTTTGTATCAGCTCGAGTAATGCCACGCGCCGGTGACGAACGATCTCATCGTCGGGGATCACCGTGATATCCACCAGCGGAAAGGGCGAGGCATAAAGCTCCCTCGCCAGCTGTGGATCGGCAAAGCAGTCCAGCCAGCTGAGCGACCACGGGCATGGCGTGGTCGCTCCGTGATAGAACAGCATCGGCACCACCAGCGGCAGTCTGGTATGACCGCTATCCAGATGGCGCTGCATCGCGGCGATGGCGTAGCGCATCAGGCGAAAAGCCATTTGCACGTCCGGCGAGCTCTGATGTTCGATAACCACATAAATGTATCCCTTGCCAGACGCGGTTTTGAGTGACCACAGCACATCGGAGTACCAGGCCCGCAGGCTCTCCTCGATAAAGCTTGCCGACTCCAGCTGTAAGGTATCGAGGTCGCAGCGCTGACGCAGCGCAGGCGGTAGATGGATCGCCAGGAAATCACGCGCGATGTCGGCCTGAGTGAGAAACTGTTTAAACACCGCATCATGCGGCGTCGAGGTGGTGCCCTTTGCCATCGGCTCATCCCTGCCTGCTTATCCTGCAGGGACTCTACCTCCCATGAATGTCGCTGACACCCCGGAAACCGGGATTTTACATTCCGCGACGAAAACATTTTTCCCCGGACTGCAAGCGTGACATCCTTTTTCGACGCGGTACGCAAATCCCGGCGGGCGACAGCCTCGGCGCAGCATGCTATAAACGATTTATCCCCTCAGCAAAGGTCGATGCGGTGAACCATACCCGAGATATTCCCCAAACCTTCTGGCGAGACGAACGCCTGCCGTGGCTGGAGCTGCGCAGCACCTGGGGCAGCCGTCAGGCCTATAAGCGCCACAGCCACCCGCAGCTCTCGGTGGGGGCGATTATCGACGGTGAAACGCGCTGCCTGTGCAATGGTCAGGAATATCTCCTGCAGCCCGGGGATCTGATCGTGATCCCGCCGCACGCGCCGCATAGCTGTAATCCGCTGCGTGACCGGCCGCGCAGCTATCATATGCTGTACCTGGAGGCGGCATGGTGCCATGCGCAGCGTCCGGATATTCCCCCTGGCGCCAGTATCACCTCGCCGCAGCCGCTGCTGCGCGACAGCCCTCTCTTTGCCTGCTTTCAGCAGATTGTCGCCCTGATGAGCCGCGGCCGCATTGAGCAACTGCCCGCCCGGCTGGCGCAGCTCCTGCACGCGCTGCCGCTGTGCGCCGCCGCGCCGCAGGCGCCACATCACGCCAGCGCCCTGCTGTTTCAGCGCCTGGCGACAGATCTGCCGGCGCCGCCATCGCTGGATAAGCTGGCCCACGACAGCGCGCTACGTAAAGAGACCGTTATCCGCGCCGTGAAACAGGATACCGGCCTGACGCCCGCCAGTTTGATCAATATGGCGCGCATTGAATATGCGAAAACGCGATTACGTGCCGGGGACCCTATTGCCGACGTCGGCTATCAGGCCGGCTTTGCCGATCAGAGCCATTTCCATAAAACCTTCGTCAGTTATACCGCCGCCACGCCGCGGCAGTATGCGCAAAGCCGATCAATTTCCGACAATAAGTAATTTTCCACCTGGCGTAGGGTGGCCTCAGCACCATTATCGAGGCCACTATGAATACCTTATCGACTCTCTTCCCCGCCGCCTTTCCGGCGTTAGCCCTGTCCCACTTTGTCGCTCTGCTCAGCCCGGGCCCCGATTTTTTTCTGCTGGTCGGTTACGCTGTACGCTACCGGATCCGCGGCAGCCTCGGACTGTGTCTCGGCATCGCCGCCGGGAATGCGTTGTATATAGTCCTGGCCATCGTTGGCTGGGGGCTTCTGCGCCAGGCGCCGCTGCTGTTTTTGCTCATCGAGCTGTTGGGCGCAGGCTATTTACTGTGGATTGGCAGCCTGCTGATTCGCAGCCGTCCCGCGGCGCTGGCGGTGGAGAGCGTTCGCGCATCGTGTCCGGGGTTCGGCAAGCAGCTGCTGCTGGGGCTGGGGTCATCGCTGCTCAACCCGAAGAACGCGCTGTTTTATCTGGCGCTGATGACCTCCCTGCTGGGGCCGGCGGTTACCTTGCTGCAGCAAACGGTAAGTGGCCTGTGGATGGTCAGCGTGGTGTTCTTCTGGGATTTACTGCTGGTGAGCGCGATTGCGCTGCCGCAGGTGCAGCACCGCCTGAGCGCCATCGTCTGGCGGGTCGAGCGGGCGGCGGGGGCGATCCTGATGATGTTCGGTCTGTGGATTATCTGGCGATTTTTGCACGACCTCGCCGTCAGGTTATATGCTTAAGTTTATGGAAAAACTCGCTGAACTGAAACGCGCCAAACTGCTGGCGCTGTCGCTGCTGCTGATCGCCGCCGCGCTATTTATCACCACCCTGCTGCTGCCGCCGACGCCATGGGTCAGCGCGCTGAAGGCCATTTCCGAAGCGGCGATGGTCGGGGCGCTGGCCGACTGGTTTGCGGTGGTGGCCCTGTTTCGTCGTATTCCGCTGCCCTTTGTCGCCCGCCATACCGCGATTATCCCGCGCAACAAAGATCGCATCGCCGACAACCTCGGCCGCTTTGTGGAAGAGAAGTTCCTCGATACCCCGTCGCTGGTGGCGCTGATCCGCCGCTATCAACCAGCTCTGATGCTCGGCAACTGGTTCAGCCAGCCGGAGAACGCCCGGCGGGTCGGCCAGCACCTGCTACAGGTGATGAGCGGTTTTCTCGAACTGACCGATGACGCCCGCATTCAGCGCCTGCTGCGGCGCGCGGTGCATAAGGCGATCGATAAGGTCGACCTGACGCAGACCAGCGCCATGATGCTGGAGGGGCTGACCCGCGACAACCGCCATCAAAAGCTGCTGGATTCGCTGATAAATCAGCTGATCGCCCTGCTGCAGCGCGACAGCTCCCGCGCCTTTATCGCCCGCGGCATCGTGCGCTGGCTGGAGACCGAACACCCGCTGAAGGCCAGGCTATTACCCACCGAGTGGCTCGGCGAGCACAGCGCCGAGATGGTCACCGACGCCGTGAATACCCTGCTGGACGAGGTCACTCACGATCGCACCCACCAGATCCGCCAGACCTTTGACCGCGCGACGCAAAAGCTAATCGATAACCTGAAATCCGACCCGGAACTGGCGCAGAAGGCCGATAACATCAAAGCCTGGCTGAAAAATGATGAGACCTTCAACCGCTATCTTGGCGAAGTGTGGGGCGACCTGCGCGGTTGGGTAAAAAACGATATCAGCAGCGACGACTCGCGTATCAAGCAGCGCATCGCCGAGGCTGGCCAGTGGTTCGGTGAAACCTTACTCCGCGACGATGCGCTGCGCGAATCGCTTAACGAACACCTGGAGCAGGCTGCGCACCGGGTGGCGCCGGAGTTCGCCGCCTTCCTCACTCGGCATATCAGCGACACGGTGAAGAGCTGGGACGCCCGCGATATGTCGCGGCAGATCGAGCTTAATATCGGTAAAGATCTGCAGTTCATCCGCATCAACGGCACCCTGGTCGGGGGAACCATCGGCCTGTTGTTGTGGCTGCTCTCGCAGATCCCGTCGCTGCTGCATCTGCATATTGGTTAGCAATGATACTATCTGAACAATCGCGCTGAAAAATATTCCACAGGGAGGGCGAGATGATGCACCGGATGACCCGCTGGCTAACCCGGCACGCCGCCGCGCTGTTCTTCCCGGCGGCGCTCATTCTGTATGATTTTTCCGCCTATCTCACCACCGACCTGATCCAGCCGGGGATCCTGCACGTGGTGCGGGATTTCAACGCCGATGTGGCGCTGGCTCCAGCCTCGGTGAGCCTGTATATGGCCGGCGGCATGGCGCTGCAGTGGCTGCTGGGGCCGCTCTCTGACCGGATCGGACGGCGTCCGGTACTGCTCACCGGCGCGCTGATTTTCACCCTTGCCTGCCTGGCGACGCTGTTCACCACCTCCATGACCCAGTTCCTGATCGCCCGCTTCGTGCAGGGCACCAGCATCTGCTTTATCGCCACCGTCGGCTACGTCACCGTACAGGAAGCCTTTGAGGAAAAAAGGTCGATCAGGCTGATGGCGGTGATCACCTCCGTCGTGCTGGTGGCGCCGATCGTCGGCCCGCTCTCCGGCGCGGCGCTGATGCATTTTATCCACTGGAAAGCGCTGTTCGGCATTATCGCCGCCATGGGGCTGGTGGCCTGGCTGGGGCTGCTGTTGACCATGCCGGAGACGGTGCGCCGCGGCGATGTGCCGTTCAGCCCCCTGGGCGTGCTGCGCGATTTTCGCAACGTCTTTCGCAACCGCATCTTTTTGCTCGGCGCCGCCACGCTGTCGCTGAGCTATATTCCGCTGATGAGCTGGGTGGCGGTATCGCCGGTGATTTTAATGGACGCCGGCGGGCTGACCACCAGCGAGTTCGCCTGGAGCCAGGTGCCGGTCTTCAGCGCCGTCATCATTGCCAACCTGTCGGTGGCGCGCTGGGTAAAAGATCCCACCCGTCCGCGCTTTGTGCTGAGCGCGGTGCCGGTACAGATGCTCGGCCTGGCCATCCTGATCGTCGGGAATCTGGCCTGGCCGCACGTCTGGCTGTGGTCGGTGCTCGGCACCTGCTTCTACGCCTTTGGCATCGGGCTGATTTTCCCGACGCTGTTCCGCTTTACCCTCTTTTCCAACGACCTGCCGAAAGGCACGGTCTCCGCCTCGCTGAATATCGTGATCCTCAGCGTCAGCGCCTTATCGATTGAAGGCGCGCGCTGGCTGTGGTTCCATGGCGGGAGACTGCCCTTCCACCTGTTGGCGGTGGTCGCGGGGCTCGCCGCCGCCTGCTGCCTCGCCGGACTGTTACGCCACCAGCGTCAGTGTGCGCAAGCGGTCATTGAAGCCCGGCAGTCGTGACCCCTTTTACGGAGAAAGCCCCATCATGAGTGAGATTGAACTCAGCCCGGCGCAGCGCGACCTGCTGCGCGACAGGCTCAGCAGGTACTGCGAAGAGACATTTAACCTCGAACTGGAGCAGTTTGACGCTGAATTTTTTGTCGACTTTATCGCCCAAGAGCTGGGGCCGCTGTTTTACAACGCCGGTATCGAAGAGGCCATCCGCACCCATCTGGCATGGAGCGAGCGGATCCAGGAAGAGATGGATTTAAAGAAGGTCTATTAACGCCGCGCGCAGACGCAGGAGATCAATAAAAGCATACAAACAACGGGGTTATAATGGCGACTCTTTCAGCATCTCCCGTGTACGGGGAAGGAAAACCATGTCGCTTATCACCGATCTACCCGCCATTTTTGACCAGTTCTCGGAAGCTCGCCAGAAGGGCTTTCTCACCGTCATGGATCTTAAAGAGCAGAACGTGCCGCTGGTGGGCACCTACTGCACCTTTATGCCTCAGGAGATCGCCATGGCGGCGGGGGCCGTGGTGGTCTCGCTGTGCTCCACCTCCGATGAAACCATCGAGGAAGCGGAAAAAGATCTGCCGCGCAACCTCTGTCCGTTAATCAAAAGCAGCTACGGCTTCGGCAAAACCGATAAATGCCCCTACTTCTATTTCTCTGACCTGGTGGTTGGGGAAACCACCTGCGACGGCAAAAAGAAAATGTACGAGTACATGGCCGACTTCAAGGCGGTCCACGTGATGCAGTTGCCGAACAGCGCCAGCGACGCGGCCTCCCGCGCCCTGTGGAAAGCGGAGATCCTGCGCCTGCAGCAGGTGATTGAGGCGCAGTTTGGCGCGCCGATTAGCGAGGCGGCGCTGCGCGAGGCCATCGTGCTGAAAAACCGCGAACGCCGGGCGCTGGCCCACTTTTATCGTCTCGGGCAGCTCAATCCGCCGGCGCTCAGCGGCGGCGACATTCTGAAAGTGGTGTATGGCGCCACCTTCCGCTTCGACAAAACCGCGCTGATTGACGAGATCAACGCCATGGCGGAGCGCATCCGTCAGGAGTGGCGGCAGGGTAAACGACTGGCCTCACGCCCGCGCATTCTGATCACCGGCTGCCCGATCGGCGGGGCGGCGGAGAAAGTGGTTCGCGCCATCGAAGAAAACGGCGGCTGGGTGGTGGGTTATGAAAACTGCACCGGCGCGAAGGCTACCGAGCGCTGCGTGGCGGAAGAGGGTGACGTCTACGACGCCTTAACCGATAAATATCTCGCCATCGGCTGCTCCTGTATTTCCCCTAACGATCAGCGCCTGCAGCTGCTGAGCCAGATGGTGGAGGAGTACCAGGCCGACGGGGTAATCGACGTCATCCTGCAGGCCTGCCATACCTATGCCGTGGAATCGCTGGCCATTAAACGCCATCTGCGCCAGCAGCACGACCTTCCTTATATGGCGATTGAAACCGACTATTCGACAGCGGACCTCGGCCAGCTCAGCACCCGCGTCGCCGCCTTTATCGAAATGCTGTAAGGAGCAGGCGTGATCTACACGGTTGGTATTGATTCCGGCTCCACCGCCACGAAAGGTATCCTGCTGGCGGACGGGGTGATTACGCGTCGTTTCCTCTGCCCGACCCCCTTTCGCCCCGCCGACGCCATCCATGAGGCCTGGGAGACGCTGCGCGCTGGCCTCGCGGAAACGCCCTTTTTAACCCTCACCGGCTATGGCCGCCAGCTGGTGGATTTTGCCGATAAACAGGTGACGGAGATTTCCTGTCATGGCCTCGGCGCCCGCCTGCTGGCGCCGGACACCCGCACGGTGATTGATATCGGCGGCCAGGACAGCAAGGTTATCCAGCTGGATGCCGGGGGCAACCTCAGCGACTTTCTGATGAATGACAAATGCGCCGCCGGTACCGGCCGTTTTCTGGAGGTCATTTCACGAACCCTCGGCGCCAGCGTCGAACAGCTGGACGTCATTACCGACGGCGTGGAACCGCACGCCATCACCAGCATGTGTACGGTATTCGCCGAATCGGAAGTCATCAGCCTGCGGTCGGCCGGGGTCGCGCCGGAGGCGATTCTGGCGGGGGTGATTAACGCCATGGCCCGGCGCAGCGCGAACTTTATCGGCCGCTTATCGGCGCAGGGACCGCTGCTGTTTACCGGCGGCGTCAGCCACTGCGCCGCCTTTGCCCGCATGCTGGAAAGCCATGTCGGCATGGCGGTGACAACCCATCCCGACGCCCAGTATGCCGGGGCGATCGGCGCGGCGCTGATCGGCCAGCGTCAGCGGAGGCGCGGATGACAACCTTTCTGTTTTTATTTCATTCCACGGTGGGAGTGGTGCGCACGCGCAAAGCCCTGCAGGCGGCGGGAATGACCTTCGAGGTCAAAGATATTCCCCGCCAGCTGCGCAGCGGCTGCGGGCTGTGCATCCTGCTGGAGGGGACGGAAGCCGATGCGCGAAGCTGGATCCTGCCGGAGCTGACGGCGGCGTTGTATCAGCAGGACGGGGAAGCGTGGCGCTGTCTTGCCACCTTCCCATCGGCAGGTTAATCGCTTACCACAAAGCGCGTCGCCGCGAAGCAGTTCAGCAGGCGGTGCATCAGAAAGACCAGGGTCAGCGTCACCACCAGCGAGACCGTCACCGAGGTGATGCGGTACAGATCGCTGAATACCAGATCCTGATAGGGATGCAGATTCTGGCCAAACATAATGCCGATGGTGGTGATGCTGGCGAAGCCCACCCCGGCGCCCACTTTCTCCATCACGTGCAGACGGGCGCTGAAGGCCAGCCCGAGGCCAATCAGCGGCATCATCAGGACCATGTGGTTGCTGAAGTCATAGATAATCAACTGCACCACCAGAATATAGAGACAGGCCAGCACCACCCCCGCCACGCGCCAGATCGAGCTGATCACCGCCCCGCGATAGTGCATCGGGAACAGGATCAGGATCCCGGCCATCAGCGCTGACAGCGAGTCGCTGAGATCGCAGATCTGAAACACCACGAAGATGATCGTCGCCACCGTGCCGGAGAGCAGCGACTCGTGGCGGATGCGGGCGGCGTCTTTTTCAAGGCGCGGCGGCGGCTTGCGCGGCTCGACGTCCGGGATCAGGTAATGCAGCAGCGCGCTTAGCGCCACCGCCAGCACGCACGCTTCCATGTTGGAGAACATCAGGGTGTGCCAGTTGCTGGTCGGGTAGCTCATAAAGTTGAGCATCGTGCTCTGACACACCACCCCCATCGACCCCAGCAGAAACAGCGGCCCCTGGCTCATAAAGCGAAAACGCATCACGTACAGGGCGAACACCACCAGCGTCATGATCACCGGCCACTGTGACAGATAGCCAACGATCAATACCATTTCGACGCAGTTCACCGCCGCGCTGAATACAAACTGGCGGGCGACATGGCGGTTGAACACCGGCACCAGCGACATCAGCATCAGCGGATAAACCACAAAAAATACGCCGTACTGCACGTCGTAGAAGGTGGAGATGCTGAGGGCAATGGTCCCGGCCACGGCGATACGCACCGTCTGGCGAAAATCATTCGCCGTGTAGACGATATTGCCGTGCGGGGTAAAGACGTGCGCCAGGGTATTAATAGACATAGTGCAACCAGCTCACCAGATGGATCTGCAGGCCGGCGAAGGTGCGGGCGAAAGGTCCCTCGCTATTGTACAGCTGCACCGTGGCGCGGGCGCCGGTCGGCAGCGGTTTCTCCAGCGGCTGATCCAGCGCGACGTGAATGCGCATTCGCTGGGCGTCGCGCACCCAGCGGGTGGACTGTTCCGGCTGCGACAGCTGACCGTTAACCGCCTCCTGCCCCGCCAGAATCCCGGCATCGCTGCTGGTGACATGCGCCGGGAAGACTTCCCCCGGCAGGGCGTCAAAGACCACCGCCGCATCGGTGTTTACCGCGGTGTGGCGCAGGCTCTTCTCACGGAAGTCAGCGACGATATCGGTATTGTTGTTGACCAGCGCCAGCACGGCCGTCGCCGCGGTGGCGTAGATCCCCGGGTTAAGCTGCAGGTTGCTGACCATGCCGTCAGTTTCCGCACGCACTTTGGTCCAGGCCAGGTTCAGCTGCGCCTCCTCCAGCGCGTTGCGGTATTTCTGCAGGGTGACGTTGCGCTTATCGTCGCGCTCGCCGCGCTGGATCAGCAGGTTCTGGATCTGCGCGTTCAGCGCCGAGACCGACTGCTCGCTGGTCTGCCAGGTGGTCCGCACCTTGTCGAGATCGGACTGCGAGACGTTCTGCATGGTGCTCAGGCGCTGATAGCGATCGAGCGTGACCTTATCGTTACGGGCGGTGTACTGCGCGGTGCGCAGGTTGGCGCGGGCGGCGGCGATTTGCGCGTCCAGCTGCTGGTTGCTCAGCTTCGCCTGTTCAAGGGCGATCTGTGCCGCTTCAACTTTATTAATGAATGGTGTTGGGTCGAGCTCATACAGCAGGTCGCCCTTTTTCACCTGGCTATTGTTATGCACGTAGACGTGCGAGACATAGCCGGAGACCCGCGACGAAACCGGGGTCACCACGCGCATGACGGTGGAGTCCGGCGTCAGCGGGATCCAGATATCGGCAACGATAAACCAGGCGAATATTCCCAGAAAAGCGGCAATACTCACCCGTACCCAGCGGGCAAATTTTTGTTCAGGCGTCATCATAGTGTGTTAGATCTTGTTATCTTCTTCGCGGATAGTCCGCAAACGGCAGGCGATTTGATTTAACGTGGCGCTGAAGGTGGCGAGGTCGGCCTCCGGGATGGTCTGGGTTACGCGCTCCTGATAGGTCTCGATCACGCGGCTCAGTTTTTCCAGAATAGCCCGCCCCTCGGCGGTCAGCGTCAGCAGGCGAATGCGTTTGTCATATGGCGATGTGGAACGCAACAGATAGCCCTGCTTTTCCAGTAATGAGAGGGTGCGCGTCAGCGGCGGCAGTTCAATCCCCTGCACCTCCGCCAGTTCGCTGACCGAGACGTTGTCTCCCAGCTGATGCAACTGCATCAGCACCGTCCAGCTGGACTGGGTGAGTCCCGTATCGGTGATAGCGGAGTCAATAATCGCGCGCCACTGGCGCACCACCATGGCCATCCGCATCCCCAGCGGGCGGCGGGCAAACAGTTCGTCTTCAGTCACAGCTTTTCCTCTCATTGTTGAGAAGAAAATAATACTTATCAGGGTAAGTATCAAGAAACGGAAGGTCGCGTCGCATCAATTGATAAATTTCGTGAATGTTTCCCCGGCGTCGCCAGCGCTTACCGGGGCAAAGAAGAAATGATGTCTGAAAAAAAACCGCACTTTTTAATTGATCTGATCCCGACGCAGGCCGATATCTTTCAGCTGTTCGTCGCTCATTTTCTGCAAAGCTCTGCGCGTTTGCTCCCGAAGCCACCATTTTTTGACAAATCGCGCCAGCAGTACGAAACCGATAAATGGCTGTCTTGCCCTGTTCTCGTGAAATTCCATCCTCTACCTCCTCACCTTGCCAGAGGCTTTATCTTCACGGATTTGGGGGTAAGGAATACAGATTCACAAAACACTTTTCTTTAACATACAGATTAGCTAAAACGTACAGCAGACCCCACTTTTTACGGCCATCTGTACTGGTTATTCCATCTGTATGGCGGCAATTAAGGATACACATGACCCGCTATCAACATCTCGCGACGCTGCTGGCCGAACGCATTGAACAGGGCCTGTATCGCCACGGCGAAAAACTGCCGTCGGTGCGCAGCCTGAGCCAGGAGCACGGCGTCAGCATCAGCACCGTCCAGCAGGCCTATCAGCTGCTAGAGCAGCAGCAGATGATTGTGCCGCAGCCGCGATCGGGCTATTTCGTCGCCCCCCGCAAGGCCCAGCCGCCGGTGCCGCCGATGTCGCGCCCGGTGCAGCGCCCGGTGGAGATCACCCAGTGGGATCAGGTGCTGACCATGCTCGACGCCCGCTACGATAAAACGATCATCCCCTTCGGCGGCGGCTCGCCGGACGTGACGCAGCCAAGCCTGAAGCCCATCTGGCGCGAACTGAGCCGGGCGATCCAGCACAACCTCACTGAGGTGTTGAACTATGACGAACTGGCCGGGCGCCGCGAGCTGCGGGAGCAGATCGCCCGCCTGATGCTCGACGGCGGATCGGTGGTGACTGCCGACGATCTGGTGCTCACCAGCGGCTGCCACAGCGCGCTGTCGCTGGCCCTGCTGTCGGTGTGCCAGCCAGGGGACATCATCGCCGTGGAATCCCCCTGCTACTACGGCACCATGCAGATGCTGCGCGGACTGGGATTAAAGACGATTGAGATCCCCACCGATCCGGAAACCGGGATCAGCATCGAGGCCCTGGAGCTGGCGCTGGATCAGTGGCCGATCAAAGGGGTGATCCTGGTGCCGAACTGCAACAACCCGCTGGGCTTTATCATGCCGGACGCTCGCAAACGCGCAGTGCTGAACCTGGCCCAGCGCCACGATATCGTTATTTTCGAGGATGATATCTACGGCGAGCTGGCTACCGAGTACCCGCGCCCGCGCACGATTCACTCCTGGGATATCGACGGTCGGGTGATGCTCTGCAGCTCCTTTACCAAAACCATCGCCCCCGGGCTGCGCATCGGCTGGATCGCCCCTGGTCGCTACTACGACAAGCTGCTACAGATGAAGTACGCCGCCAGCGGCACCAACGTCCCCTCCACTCAGCTGGCGGCCTGTAACTTTATTCGCGAAGGCCACTACCACCGTCATGTGCGGCGGATGCGGCAGATCTATCAGCGCAATATGGAGATCTATACCTGCTGGCTGCGGGAATTTTTCCCCTGCGGGATCTGCGTCACCCGGCCGAAGGGGGGTTTTATGCTGTGGGTGGAGCTGCCGGAGCAGGTGGATATGGTCTGCGTCGCCAAACAGCTGTGCCGGCTGAAGATCCAGGTCGCGCCGGGCTCGTTGTTTTCCGCGGCGGGCAAGTACCGCAACTGCGTCAGGATCAACTGCGCCCTGCCGCCGACCGAGAAACATAAAGCGGTGATGGTGAAGCTGGGAGAAGCGGTGAAGGTGGCGATGGAGTGAAGTGCAACCTGTTCTCCCCGGTGGCGCTGCGCTTACCGGGGCTACGGATGATCCCGCGTCAGCAAAGCGCTTCACTGGTCAAAAAACACCATCCCCCTATACGGCTGTTCGCGGCAGGCGGCCAGACGCTGGGCGAGGCTACCGACGTGCAGCTCCAGCTTATGGCCGTCGGGGTCGAGGAAGTAGTGCGAGGCGCCTTCGCTGCGGTTCAGCTTCCACACCGCCACGCCGGCAACCTCAAGGCGAGCGGCGAAGCAGGCGAAATCGGCTTCGCTGATGCTAAACGCATAATGGGTGTAATCGCTCTCCTCCGGCGGGGTGATGCGCCGCTGCGGATCCAGCGACAGGCATAGCCACAGATCGCCGCAGGAGAGATAGGCGCCGCTCTCCCAGCGGGCGTGCAGCGTCATACCCAGCAGCTGCTGATAAAACGCCACGCTCGGCGCCAGCTGGCTGACCGCCAGGGTCAGGTGATTCAGTCCGCTCAGCATGTCTGTTCCTCCAGTGAATTCACAATGAACTGGCGCAGCCATTGATGCGCCGGGTCGCGGTGCCAGCGCTCGTGCCACAGCATCAGCATCTCAAAGCCGGCGACCGCCAGCGGCGGCTCGACGACCGCCAGCCCGCTCTGCCCGCGCACCAGCCGCTCCGGCAGCATCGCCACCAAATCGCTGTTGCGCAGAGTCTCCAGCATAAACAGGAAATGTGGCACGGAAAGGACAACCCGCCGCGCCAGGCCAAGATTCGCCAGCGCGGTATCGGTCGCCGCGCTGAAGCCGCCCCCGTCCGGGGAGACGATCGCTTGCTCCAGCTGACAGAACGTTTCCAGACTCAACCCTTGCCCCAGCGCCGGATGCCCGGCCCGGCCCGCCAGCACGTAGCGTTCGCGAAACAGCAGGCGCTGATGCAGCCCCGGCGGCGCGCCCTCGCGGGTATGAAAGAAGAGATCTACTGTATCGCTGGCCGCCTGCTGCTCCAGCCGCGCCGGCTGTAGCTCGAACACCGCCAGCCGACTGCCGGGAGAGGCCAGGCGTAGCCTGCCCAGCATCGGCAGGAGGATCGCCGAGGCCATATAGTCCGTCGCTGCCACCCGCCAGGTCTCCGCCGCCGTCGCCGGATCAAAAGGGCTGACCGGCGCCACCGCCTGCTCCAGCGCGGCTAACGCGGCGCGCAGCGGCTGGCGAAGCTCATCGGCGCGGGCGGTGGGCTGCATGCCGCGCGGGCCCGGCATCAGCAGCGGGTCGGCAAACATCTCCCGTAACCTGGCGAGCTGAATACTCACCGACGGCTGCGACAGATTCAGCCGCTGCGCCGCCCGGGTGACGTTGTTTTCACTGAGCAGCACGTCGAGCGTGCGCAGCAGATTGAGATCCAGACGATGTAAATTAATCACAGCTATACCTGGGATTGAAGTAATTAATTTCTACTATAGCGCCAGCTTTCCTACTCTGCAGATCTTCCCACTTCAGAGGTGATGTTATGAAAGTACTGCTGATTTACGCCCATCCGGAACCGCGCTCCCTCAATGGCGGACTCAAAGATTTCGCCATCCGTCATCTGCAGCAGGCCGGTCATGAAGTCCAGGTGTCCGATCTCTACGCCATGCGCTGGAAGGCCGAGTATGACGCCGACGACAGCGGCGCGCCGCCGGTCGGCGAGTTCTGGCGTCCTACCCTTGATTCAAAACTGGCCTTTTCGCAAGGAACTCAAAGCGCGGATATCGCAGCCGAGCAGGAAAAGCTGCTATGGGCCGATACGGTGATTTTTCAGTTCCCGCTGTGGTGGTTCTCGATGCCGGCGATCATGAAAGGCTGGATCGATCGGGTATACGCCTGGGGTTTTGCCTATGGCGTCGGCGAGCACAGCGACCGCCACTGGGGCGATCGCTATGGGGAAGGCACCTTCGTCGGCAAGCGGGCAATGCTGATCGTCACCGCCGGCGGCTGGGCGGAACACTATTCACCGCGCGGGATCAATGGCCCCATCGACGACATCCTGTTCCCCATTCAGCACGGTATGCTGTTCTATCCCGGCTTCGAGGTGCTTCCGCCGCTGGTGTTCTACTGCACGGACAAAACCGATGCCGCGCAGTTCGCCAACCAGTGCGCCACCCTGGCCGGGCGGCTGGACACGCTGTGGCAAACCGAGCCCATTCCATTTCGCCGGCAAAATCATGGCGACTATCTGATCCCATCGCTGACGCTTCGCCCGGAGCTGGCGCCGGGGCAAAGCGGCCTGGCGGTGCATCTGCGTAGCGAGTAGAAGACAAACGCTGCCCGTCTTCGCCACCGAGGATGGGTAGTTTATCCGACTCTCTCCAGCCCCAGCATGCCTCGCGCCTGGATAAAGCACAGCAGCAATACACCCCACAGCGCCATCGTCAGATAGGGGCTGATACCGAGGATATTGAACCCACTCTCAATGATCTGCAGCAGGAACAGCGCTAGCACCATCCCGACGATGCGCCCGCTGCCGCCATCCGGATTCACGCCGCCAAGCACCGCCGCGAGGATCGACACCAACAGATACGATTCTCCATAAGACGCTTTGGCTGAGTTCAGCTTCGACATCATCAGAAACGCGGCCACAGCGCAGAGCAGGGCCGAGATGACATATACCCACATCAACACCCGTCGGGTATTGATCCCGGAATAATGGGTCGCCCGCTCGTTGGATCCGATCAACATGATCGCTCGACCCAGCGGGCTTTTCTCCAGCAGCACCCACAGCCCGATCGCCACCACCGCAAAAAGCCACATTGGTAGCGGAATACCAAACCACTGGGCATGATTCAGCCACAGCACCCACTGAGGATAGTTAGCGATGGCGCTGCCGCCGGTGATCAAAATATTTATCCCTTTGAGCAGGGTCATCATACCGAGGGTAGCCAGGATCGGCGAAACACGGATCCCGGCGATCAGTATCCCGTTGCACAGGCCAATGATCATCGCCGCCCCTCCGCCGGCCAGCAGCGTCGCCAGCGCAGTGGCGGCACCCGGTGGATAGCTTGTCGCTACCCAGGCCATCACCAGCGAGCAGGCGTTGGCGGTCGCGATAATTGACAGATTAATGCCGCCGCAAAGCATGGTCATTGCCATCGCCAGCGCCAGGATCCCCAACACCGGCATTTGCGAGGCAATCGACTGGAAATTAGTGACAGACCAGAAGATGTTTGGCATGGCAATGCTAAAGGCGATAACCGTCAGCAGCAGCAGGCCGATCAGGTAAAACTCAACGTTATTGCGCCATGATTTTTTCATAACAAGCTCCGGTTCTGATGCTGGCTCCAGGCCGTTACGCTGATACTGACGACGATGATCGCCCCGGTAATCAGGGTCTGCCAGTAGGAGGAGACCCCCAGCAGGTTCAGGCCGTTCTGCATCACCGCCAGTAAAATCACCCCCAGCAGCGTACCGGTGAGGGTTCCGCGCCCGCCAATCAGGCTGGTACCGCCCAGCACCACCGCGGCCAGCACCGTCAGCTCATAGCCCAGCAATGAATCCGGCGCGACAGTCATCACTGTCCATGCCTGCACGACACCTGCGGCCCCCGACATCAACCCCATATAGCCATAAACGAACAACTGCAGGCGGAGCACACTGAAGCCGACGCGGCTGGCGGATTCCCGGTTGCCGCCCATGGCATAGATCTGGCGGCCAACGGTGGTGAAATTCATGATAAACGCGGTCAACAACACCACCGCTATCATCGTCAGCAGCGGCAGCCCCAGGCCGTAATCGTAACCATCGGCATCGGTGTATTTGAACAGCATGACCCCCTTTTCAAACCACGGGGGGAAGTCATAGAGCCAGACACCTTTGCTTAACCACAGCAGTAAACCGTAGAAAATATTGAGCGTGGAAATGGTGATAATGATCGAGGGGACCCGCAGACGATTGACCAACAGCGCGTTAACCAGCCCCAGTAGCACGCCGATACCGCCGGCAAGCACAAAGGCCACCGCGAAGTTGCCGCCCACTTTTTGCAGCATCACCACCATGCCGTACTGGGCGATAATGGTCATGGCCGGGAAGGAGATATCAATCCCGCCGGCGATCAGCACCACGAACAGGCCACAGGCGAGGATAGTCAGCATCGCGTAGTTATTAGCGAGGTCGTAAATATTACCGAAAGTGAAAAATTCCTCACTGCGCCAGCCCAGCATCAGGCACAGCGCGATAATAAACATACCTAACCAGAATTCATGTTGTTTCAACAGATTAGCCATTAACCACCTCCGCTATCTGCTGTTGGTTACTGCTGTCCGGCAGGAAGCTATGTGTCAATTCGCCCTGCTTCATCACCAGGATGCGATGACTCTGGTACCACGCCTCTTCGATCTCGTCACAAATCATCAGCACGGCGATGCCATGGGCAGCCAAATCGCTGATGATATGATAGATCCCGGCTTTGTTTGCGATATCCACCCCCACCGTCGGGCTATCAAGGATCAGCAGCTTAGGGGCGATCGCCAGCCATTTGGCGATAGAGACGCGTTGGGCATTGCCGCCGGAGAGGGTATTCACCGGCAAATGCGTATCTGGCGCTTTAATGGTCAACGCGTTGACCATTCTCGTGACCAGTTGCTGAGCTTTACTGTCACTCAATAGTCCGCAAGTGCCTTTCACTTTATGAAACACCGTGCTGATGATGTTATTTTCAATCGACTGACTCATCACCAGGCCGCGTGACATACGGTCCTCAGAGACATAGCCGATACCGTGGCGGATAGCGTCCTGATTGCTACGCAACCGCACCGGTTGGCCATTTATCAGGATCTCGCCGCTGTCGGGGCGGGTCATGCCGAAAAGGCTCAGGCACAACTCTGTTCGCCCCGCACCCAGCAGGCCGACTATCGACACCACTTCTCCGGCTTCGACCTTCAGAGAGACGTTGTGATATTCCCCCTTGCGGCTGAGATTGCGCACTTCCAGTACCGGCGTGCTGCCCTTCCCTTGCCACAGGTCGCGCACCTGATAATCAAACTCCTGGCCCGTCATCAGAAAACCGAGTCGCCGAGTAGTCACCTCTGCCGCCGGTAAGGTACCGACCAGATTGCCATCCTTCAGCACGCTGATGCGATCCGATACGGCCATGACCTCTTCCAGACGGTGGCTAACAAAGACGATGCAGATCCCCCTCTCACGTAGCTGGCGCACGACATTCAGTAGCCCCTCCACTTCCTGATGGGTCAATGAGGCCGTGGGTTCATCCATAATGATAAGCTGGGCGTCCTGCGCCAGCGCGCGGCAGATCGCCACCAGCTGGCAGCGGGCGATGGAGAGCGACTCAACGGTGGCATCAAGCGGCAGCGAGACGTTAATACTCCGCATCGCCTGCTCCGCACTGCGCCGCAGTTCGCTGCGCTTTACCAGCACGCCGCGGTGATAGTGGTTGATGGCAATGTTCTCCCACACGCTGAGATTGGGAAACAGCGACAGATCCTGATAAATCACCTGGATCCCATGGGCGACAGAGGCCGCAGGCGTCAGTCTGGGCCACGTCTTGCCGCCCAGCTCCATCGCCGCGCCCTCATCCGGGCGATAGACGCCGGAGATAATTTTGATCAACGTCGACTTCCCGCAACCGTTCTGCCCGGCCAGGCAGTGTACTTCCCCGGGCATAAAATCGATGCTGATATCATTGAGCGCGCGGTTGGCGTGGAAGGTTTTGCTGACGTGACGAAGGGAAAGGAAAGGTTCCATAACATCCCCTGGCAGGTTAAGCCGGGGCGCCAGGCGCCCCGGAAGATGGATTAGTAGAGCGAATCAATATTGTCTTTATTTACCAGCAGCACTTTATGGAAGCGGATAATATGCTTGTCGCTATCGACATCCGCTTTACCGAGCTCTTTCAGTTCAAATCCTGGCTCAATGGATTTGCCGTTCAGCAGGGTGCTGGCGACGGCCGCGAGGGCATAGCCGGCTGTCGCCGGATCGTAGGTAATGCCTTCTGTAATATCACCACTCTTAATGAGGGAGGCCGCCTGCGATGGGATCATCATCCCGTAGACCGCAACTTTGTTTTTCGCACGCTTCTCTTTCACCGCGCGCCCCGCGCCAATCGGACCATTCGAACCAAAAGAGACCACCGCTTTCAAATCCGGGTAAGTTTTCATTAGATCGAGCGTGGTACGGCGGGAATCATCAACACTTTCCGCTACCGGCATGCGGCGGGTGACTTCATGCATGTCCGGATAATGCTCTTTTTGGTATTTCACCAGCAGATCGGCCCACAGGTTGTGCTGCGGTACCGTAAGACTACCTACATAGATAACGTAGCCGCCTTTGCCACCCATCCGCTTGGCCATATGCTCCACATATTCAGCGGCGAACTTCTCGTTATCGATGATCTCCACATCCCAGTTGGCGCTCGGCTGCCCGGGCGATTCGTTGGTCAGCACGACGATGCCGGCGTCACGGGCTTTTTTGAATACCGGCTCCAGCACGTTGGCATCGTTAGGCACGATAGTGATGGCATCCACTTTACGTGCAATCAGGTCCTCAATAATTTTCACCTGCTGCGGCGCGTCGGTGCTGGACGGCCCAACCTGAGAGGCGTTGAGGTTAAACTCTTTCCCAGCCTGGACTACCCCTTCTCCCATCCGGTTAAACCATGGCATGCCATCTACTTTTGAAATATTGACTACCGTTTTTTCCGCCGCATATACCGGCGCGGAAATAAGCGCAGCCCCCAACAGCAAGGATGAAAAAATATTAACGACCAGACGTTTATGCATAATAATTAGCCTCAATACGTTGTAGTCAGACAGGGGTATGACGCAAAATGGAAAAAAGATATAAATAGTAATAATGTTAATAATTTAGAAGAGAATAAACACAAGCTGTAACAGCAGACAGGTAATATCCAGCTATAAATATGGATAATAATACTATAATCCTGTGACGTGAGCTTTTTCACAAAAAGCCTGCAACATACTTTATTGTTCCATAATAATTATCAGGTCTATGAGAAAACCTATTTTCCCGTCTGGTCATTTACCGCAAAACAACAAAAAAATAATACCAGAAAAATCATATGGTTTTTGATTGCGCTCTTGGCCTATTCCGTGGCAGGATAAAAAGATGAACAGAAACGCGATCGTAACCTATCCCCGCCGTTGGTGGCTGCCTGCATAACAGGCGGCACGATACACGTTTCCATTTTCAAAGCCGCCGGAAGGCGGCTTTGGTGTTTTCAGGACGTCTTTCGGCTGAACAGTCTGATAAGGAGTCCCTGATGAACCATCCGCAAACCATCCTCACTGGCGACCGCCCCACCGGCCAGCTACATCTTGGCCACTACGTCGGCTCGCTGCGCCAGCGCGTCGCGCTGCAGCACGACCACCAGCAGTTTATCCTGATCGCCGACCTGCAAGGGCTCACGGACAACGGCAGCAACCCGCAAAAAATAAGCCATCATATTCTCGAAGTGATGGCCGATTATCTGGCCGTCGGCATTGACCCCAGGCTCACCACGCTCTGCCTGCAGTCCGCCCTGCCCGCGCTGGCGGAGCTCAGCGCGCTGTATATGAATATCGTCACCGTCGCCCGCGTGGAACGTAATCCGACGGTCAAAAATGAGATTGCCCAGAAGGGATTCGCCCGTTCGCTGCCGGTGGGCTTTCTCGCCTATCCGATTAGCCAGGCGGCAGATATCACCGCCTTCAAAGCCGAACTGGTGCCAGTGGGCGACGATCAGCTACCGATGATTGAGCAGACCAACGAGATCGTCCACAAGATGAATAGCCTCACCGGCGAACCGGTGCTGCGCCACTGCAAGGCGCTACTCAGCGAAGTGAGCCGCCTGCCGGGCGTCGACGGCAACGCCAAAATGTCGAAATCGCTGGGCAATACGCTGACGTTATCGGCCAGTGAAGAGGAGATCCACCGCGCGGTCAGCGCGATGTATACCGACCCGACGCACCTGAGAGTCAGCGATCCGGGGCATGTCGACGGCAACGTGGTGTTTACCTATCTCGACGCTTTCCATAGCGATAAGGCACTGGTGGCTGAGATGAAAGCCCACTATCAGCGCGGCGGGCTGGGGGATCGCCAGTGTAAAAATGAACTGGAAACCTGCCTGCAGGCGCTCCTGGCGCCGATCCGCGAACGGCGGGCCACCTTTATTCAGGATAAAGGGATGTTGCTGGAATTGTTGCGTCAGGGCAGCGAGCGCGCCCACCAGTTGACGCAGCAGACGCTGCATGAGGTGAAACGAGGTCTGGGGCTGCCGGTCCTGTTCTGAGGTGGTGAAAGGTTTCCGGTAGTGGATATTTTGTTAACGCGTCGACAAGACCCTGCCTTTCATGTGGACAACACCGCCGCGGATGTTACTATCACGTTAACGGTAGCTCTCACTATGCGTGTTTCATTAAGGCCAGGATCGCTGATGATGACCACATAAGTAGTACAGCGTTCGGCTGCGCATCGACGCGGTAGAGCGCTGCGTCAGCGGCCCTTCCCCACTCATTCGTCCTTCGCAAGGAGGACGCTCCGCCCGTCGGAGAAGACACGCGTATCACTTCGCACAGGGAATCAAGCGAGTCGCGTATGGACAAAATAAAGAAACGTTGGACAGGGTATTTTGTCGGCTTACTGGTGGTACTCGCCGCCGCAGCATGGTGGCTGCTGCGCCCGCCGGGCCTCCCGGAGGGTTTTGCCAGTAGCAACGGACGAATCGAAGCCACCGAGGTGGATATTGCCAGCAAAATCGCCGGGCGTATCGACACCATTCTGGTCAAAGAGGGTCAGTTCGTGCACCAGGGAGAGGTGCTGGCGAGAATGGATACCCGTGTACTGAACGAGCAGCGTCTTGAAGCCGCCGCGCAAATCAAGGAAGCGGAAAGCGCGGTCCTGGCCGCCAGAGCCTTGCTCGATCAGCGGCAAAGTGAAATGCGCGCCAGCGAAGCGGTAGTGAAGCAGCGTCAGGCGGAGCTCGACTCCACGGCGAAACGTCACGTCCGCTCGCACACTCTCTCCCAGCGCGGCGCCGTCTCCGCTCAGCAGCTGGATGACGATCGCGCCGCGGCGGAGAGCGCTCGCGCGGCGCTGGAGTCGGCGAAAGCCCAGGTCTCTGCCGCCCGCGCCGCCATCGAGGCCGCCCGCACCAGTATTATTCAGACGCAAACCCGCGTCGAAGCCGCCCAGGCGACCGAGCGGCGGATCCTCGCCGATATTGACGATAGCGAGCTGAAAGCCCCCCGCGACGGCCGTATTCAGTATCGCGTCGCCGAGCCCGGCGAAGTGCTGGCCGCCGGTGGTCGGGTGCTGAATATGGTCGATCTCGCCGACGTCTATATGACTTTCTTTCTGCCCACCGAACAGGCAGGTCTGCTGGCGCTCGGCAGCGAAGCGCGCTTGATCCTCGATGCCGCTCCGGATCTGGTGATCCCGGCCAATATCAGCTTTGTCGCCAGCGTCGCCCAGTTCACGCCGAAAACGGTGGAGACCCGCGACGAGCGTCTCAAACTGATGTTCCGCGTCAAAGCGCGTATCCCGCCGGAGCTGCTGGCGCAGCACCTGGAGTATGTCAAAACCGGTCTGCCCGGCATGGCTTACGTGCGGCTGGATAACCAGCAGTCCTGGCCTGAAGCCCTGACGGTGAGGTTGCCGCAATGATACTGACGCCACAGGATACCTCGCCCCCCGTCGCCCGGCTGGACAACGTTGGCCAGCGCTTCGGCACCACCGTGGCGCTGCGGGATATCAGTCTGGCGATCCCGGCGCGGCGCATGGTCGGCCTGATTGGCCCGGACGGCGTCGGCAAATCGAGCCTGCTCTCTCTCATCGCCGGGGCGCGGGCTATTGAGCAGGGTAACGTGAAGGTGCTCGGCGGGGATATGCGCGACGTTCATCACCGCCGCGAGGTGTGCCCGAAGATTGCCTGGATGCCGCAGGGGCTGGGGAAAAACCTCTATCACACCCTTTCGGTGTATGAAAACGTCGACTTCTTCGCCCGCCTGTTTGGCCACGATAAAGCCGAACGCGAATCTCGTATCAACGAGCTGCTGCAGAGCACCGGGCTGGCGCCATTTCGCGATCGCCCGGCGGGTAAGCTCTCCGGCGGGATGAAGCAAAAGCTGGGGCTCTGTTGCGCCCTTATCCACGACCCGCAGCTGCTGATCCTCGATGAACCCACCACCGGCGTCGACCCGCTTTCCCGGGCGCAGTTCTGGGAGCTTATCGACAGCATTCGTCAGCGCCAGCCGGAGATGAGCGTACTGGTGGCCACCGCCTACATGGAAGAGGCTGAGCGCTTTGACTGGCTGGTGGCGATGAACGCCGGCGAGGTGCTGGCGACCGGTACCGCTGCGGAGCTGAAAGCGCAGACCGGCAGTCAGATGCTGGAGCAGGCGTTTATCGCCCTGCTGCCGGAAGCGCAGCGCCAGGCGCATAAGGCAGTGGTAATCCCACCGCGCGACGACCGCGAGGAAGAGATCGCCATCGAAGCCCGTGGGCTGACCATGCGCTTTGGCGACTTCGTCGCCGTCGACCACGTTAACTTCCGCATCGCCCGCGGTGAAATCTTCGGCTTCCTCGGCTCCAACGGCTGCGGCAAATCCACCACCATGAAGATGCTCACCGGCCTGCTGCCCGCCAGCGAAGGCGAAGCCTGGCTGTTCGGCCAGCCGGTCGACCCGAAAGATATCGCTACCCGCCAGCGGGTGGGCTATATGTCGCAGGCTTTCTCGCTCTATAGCGAACTGACCGTCCGGCAAAACCTCGAACTGCACGCCCGCCTGTTTCATATTCCGGACGGCGAAATCCCCGGTCGGGTGGCGGAAATGAGCGAGCGCTTCATGCTCAGCGAGGTGGAAGACGTCCTGCCCACCGCCCTGCCGTTGGGCATCCGTCAGCGTCTGTCGCTGGCGGTGGCGGTCATCCATCGCCCGGAAATGCTGATCCTCGACGAACCCACCTCCGGGGTCGATCCGGTGGCACGGGATATGTTCTGGCAGCTGATGGTCGACCTCGCGCGTCAGGATCGGGTGACCATTTTTATCTCCACCCACTTTATGAATGAGGCAGAACGCTGCGACCGCATCTCGCTGATGCACGCCGGCAAGGTGCTGGCCAGCGATACGCCGCAGGCGCTGGTCGAGCAGCGCGGTGCCGCCAGCCTCGAAGAGGCGTTTATCGCCTGGCTCCAGGAGGCGCAGCCAACCGCCGCAGCTCCTGAGGAACCTGCGCCAGCTGCAGCATCCCATCCAGAACGCGCGGCCCCGCGCCAGGCCTTCAGTCTGCAACGGCTGTTCAGCTACAGCCGCCGCGAAGCGCTGGAACTGCGCCGCGATCCGGTGCGCTCGACGCTGGCGCTGCTGGGAACGGTGATCCTGATGTTTATCATGGGCTATGGGATCAGCATGGACGTCGAGGATCTGCGCTTTGCGGTACTCGACCGCGATCAAACCCTCAGCAGTCAGGGCTGGTCGCAGAATATCGCTGGCTCACGCTACTTTATCGAACAGGCGCCGCTGCGCAGTTACGATGAGCTCGACCGGCGGATGCGCGACGGCGAGCTGGCGGTGGCGATAGAGATCCCGCCGAACTTTGGCCGCGATATCGCCCGCGGCACGCCGGTGCAAATCGGCGTCTGGGTGGATGGCGCAATGCCAAACCGCGCGGAAACGGTGCGCGGCTACGTGCAGGCCATGCATCTGGCCTGGCTGCAGGAGATGGCTGCCCGGCAGAGCAGTCCGCAGCGCGCTACCTCTCTCATCTCCATTGAGACCCGCTATCGCTATAATCCGGACGTGAAGAGCCTGCCGGCCATCGTCCCGGCGGTGATCCCGCTGCTGCTGATGATGATCCCGGCGATGCTCAGCGCCCTGAGCGTGGTACGCGAGAAGGAGCTCGGGTCGATCATCAACCTGTACGTGACGCCGACCACCCGCAGCGAATTCCTACTCGGCAAGCAGGTGCCTTACATCGTACTGGGAATGTTTAACTTCTTTTTGCTGTGCGCGCTGTCGGTCTTCGTCTTTGGCGTATCACATAAGGGCAGCTTCCTGACGCTGAGCCTGGCGGCGCTGCTCTATGTCACCATCGCCACCGGACTGGGACTGCTGATCTCAACCTTTATGAAGAGCCAAATCGCCGCCATCTTCGGCACCGCCATCATTACGCTCATCCCGGCGACCCAGTTCTCCGGGATGATCGATCCGGTGGCGTCGCTGGAAGGCCCCGGGCGCTGGATTGGACAAATCTACCCGACCAGCCACTTCCTGACTATCGCCCGCGGCACCTTCTCCAAGGCGCTGAATCTCAGCGATTTGTGGGGCTCCTTTATTCCCCTACTGATTGCGGTGCCGCTGGTGCTCGGGCTGAGCGTGTTGCTGCTGAAGAAACAGGAGGGGTGATGCGCGGATTACGTAATATTTATAACCTCGGCGTTAAAGAGCTGCGCAGCCTGCTGGGTGATAAAGCGATGCTGGCGCTGATCGTGTTTGCTTTTACCGTGTCGGTGTACTCCTCAGCTACGGTGATGCCCGGCTCGCTGCACCTGGCGCCAATTGCGGTTGCCGATATGGATAAGTCGCAGCTCTCTTCACGCATCATTAACGCTTTCTACCGCCCCTGGTTTCTCGAACCGGAGCTGATCACCGCCAATGAGATGGACGCCGGCCTGGATGCCGGGCGCTACACTTTCGCCATCAATATTCCGCCAAATTTCCAGCGCGATGTGCTGGCCGGCCGCCAGCCGGAAGTGCAGGTCAACGTCGACGCCACGCGCATGAGCCAGGCCTTTACCGGCAACGGCTATATCCAGAATATTATTCACGGCGAAGTAAACGGCTTCATTGCCCGCTACCGGGAGAACAGCGTGCTGCCGGTAGAGCTGGCGGTAAGAATGCGCTTTAACCCTAACCTGGAACAGGAGCGCTTTGGCGCGGTGATGGCGATCATCAACAACATCACCATGCTGGCTATTGTCCTCACCGGCTCGGCGCTGATCCGCGAGCGCGAGCACGGTACCATCGAGCACCTGCTGGTGATGCCGGTTACGCCGTTTGAGATCATGATGGCCAAGATCTGGTCGATGGGGCTGGTGGTGCTGGTGGTCTCCGGGCTGTCGCTGCTGCTGATGGTTCAGGGGATTTTGCAGGTGCCCATTGAGGGGTCGATTCCACTGTTTATGCTGGGGGTGGCGCTTAGCCTGTTCGCCACCACCTCGATCGGCATTTTTATGGGCACCCTCGCCCGCTCGATGCCGCAGCTGGGGCTGCTGATGATCCTGGTGCTGCTGCCGCTGCAGATGCTCTCTGGCGGCTCCACGCCCCGGGAAAGTATGCCGCAGCTGGTCCAGGATATCATGTTGACCATGCCGACCACCCACTTCGTCAGTCTGGCGCAGGCGATTCTGTACCGCGGCGCCAGCTTCAGTATCGTCTGGCCGCAGTTCTTAACCTTGCTGGCTATCGGAGCGGTGTTCTTTACTATCGCCCTGCTGCGTTTTCGCAAAACGATTGGTCAGATGGCGTAAGGGCTTAAGAAGGGCCGTCGACTCCCGGCGGCCCGAATGGTTTATTTGTGGCGATTCATAAAGTGGCGAAGACCCCAGGTGAAGGCCATCGCCATGCTGAAGAGAATGAACAGCAGCACCACCCAGCTGATGGAGATGCGCAGCAGCGTGCCGGGGGTCATAAACGGCTGCAGATAGACAGTGAAGGACTGGGCGGGTGATTTCCCCAGCAGTTCATACAGGTTATCCGTCAGCCACACGCCGACCCGGCAGAACAGCCAGATTATCGCTGGCCAGCAGAGCAGCACCAGAAAGGTAAAGCGCTCCTGAAGGTAGGTGAAGAGCCGGCGCAACGGCGACCAGTTAAGCAGGATTTTCATTTCTATTCTCATATTGCCAGCCGATAACCAGAGCAGATAGCGCAAGGTACGTCGGACAGCATCCATACAGGCAATCATCCCTCTTTGTATATCAAATTTGCTGTCATATAAACCAGATCAAGTTAACAAAGTGTTAATGATATAGCGCATCAAGCCCAAAAACCGGCAAGATGCATACCCATTGTTGCAATAAATGGGGAGTGAAGTCCTCAGCGGCGGAAATAATTTCGTAATTTCGCTAACGCGTTAATATCCCGAAAGAAGAAGCAGCGCTATTATTTCGCAGAGCACAAGATAATAGCGCTGAAATAGAGAGAGATATTTAACCGTAGCTACTGATAATTATTTTTCGACTCGTATCATTGGATAAATTCACGGTACGAGCGACCACACCACGCGCGTAATTCTCAGTATTTTTCGAGGCAAATAGATAGGTATTTTATCCGCAGCGTTGCAGAGGTTGTTTATTCACCATACCCGTGTTGCAGGTTTCTGACACCACCCGCCTGGAGAGCGTCAGGTTGGCGGATTAGCGAAGCAGTAGCAGGACTTCAGGCGATATTTTTCCTGAGTCGGTGCTGCATATCTTGTCCGCGCCACAGGGGCGTAGCCCCATGTCAGATCCGTAGCCCCGGTAAGCGCAGCGCCACCGGGGGAAGCATGTCGACACCCTCGCCGGTGGACACAAAAACAAAAAGCTCAGTCTTTCGACTGAGCTTTCTGCTTTATTTGATGCCTGGCAGTTCCCTACTCTCACATGGGGAGACCCCACACTACCATCGGCGCTACGGCGTTTCACTTCTGAGTTCGGCATGGGGTCAGGTGGGACCA